>JAGXFV010000028.1 GCA_024637095.1 Actinomycetes bacterium | reverse complement strand
TCTTTGGCGTCGCGGTTCCCTTCGTGCTGGCCCTCGTGGGAGTCTCTTCCGCGGGCGAGTCCGCGCCCCGAGTGGAGGCCCTCTGGTTCTCGGTGGGCGATCTGGACGTGTTCTTCGGGTTGCGGCTGGACGGTCTCGCGATCGTCATGGCCATCGTGGTGGCCGGCGTGAGCGTGCTGGTCCATCTGTTCTCCATTGGCTACATTAAGGGGGAGCATGGCTACGTGCTCTACTTCGCCGAACTCTCCCTCTTCAGCTCGGCGATGCTCCTGCTGGTGCTCGCCAGCAACTTCTTCCTGCTCTTCATGGCCTGGGAGCTGGTCGGCGCCACCTCTTACCTGCTGATCTCCTTCTACTACTACCGCCCCGAAGCGGCCAGCGCGGGGAAGAAGGCCTTCCTCACCACGCGGCTCGGGGATCTTGGCTTTCTGATTGCCATCTTCGCAATATTTTTCCACCTGGGTACGCTGCGCTTCGATGAGGTGTTCGAGGCGGCCGGGGCGGGCATGCTGGGGGCCGGCTGGGAGGTGGCCGTTCCCCTGCTGATCTTTGCGGGCGCGGTGGGCAAATCGGCGCAGTTGCCACTCTCGGTTTGGCTTCCCGACGCCATGGAGGGCCCCACCCCGGTTTCGGCGCTGATCCACGCGGCCACCATGGTTGCCGCGGGCGTTTATCTGGTGGCGCGGACCTTCCCCCTGTTCGAACTGGCCCCGGCCGCGCTCACCGTGGTCGCCTGGGTGGGCGCGCTCACCGCGTTGGTGGCGGCCACGATTGCCGTCAGCCAGCGGGACATCAAGCGGGTGCTGGCCTACTCCACCATCAGTCAGTTGGGCTTCATGGTCACCGCTCTGGGAGCGGGGGTGCCCGAAGCCGGAATGTTCCACCTTTTCACCCATGCCTGGTTCAAGGCGCTGCTCTTCCTGGGCGCCGGCAGCGTGATTCACGCCTCCGGGCTGCACGCGGTCTCTGTCGACGACGTCGGCGGCCTGGTCAAGCGCATGCCCATTACGGCCTGGACGTTCGTGCTCGCCGGCCTTGCGCTCGCGGGCATTCCGCCGTTCGCCGGATTCTGGAGCAAAGAGGAGATCTTCGCCGGGCTGCTGGCGGAGCAGCCGGTGCTGCTGGGCATTCTGCTGGTGGCCAGTTTTCTGACCGCGTTCTACATCTTCCGGTTGATCTTCCTGGTGTTCTTCGGCCCCGAGCGCTTCGCCCACGGAGAAGTGTCCCGCTTCCACGAGTCGCCCACGGTGATGGGCATTCCTCTGCTCGTACTGGGAGTGATGTCGGTCCTGGCCGGCTTCGCCGGGGTGAGTTTTCTGGGGTTCCCGCTTCAGGATTTGATGGAACTGGAGCCGGCAGCGGAGGAAGGGCACGTTACCCTCTGGTTGCTGGCGCTGGCCACGGCCCTGGGCGTGGCCGGAATCGCCCTCGCTTGGTGGCAGTACGGCGGCGACCGGCCTCTCGAGGCGGACGTTGTCCTGCGGCGCAAACTGGGCCCGCTCTATCAGGTCTCGGAGAACGCCTACTACCTCGACCCCATCTACAACCGCACCGTGATCGGTCCCTTCCTCTCTGCGGCGGGATTCTTGGCATTCTCCGTGGATGACGGCCTGATCGACGGCGCCGTCAACGGCTTCGCACGCCTGACGCAGGGGCTGGGCGCGCTCTTCCGCCGGGCGCAAACCGGGCTGGTGCGGGACTACGTGACGGGCATGGCCGTGGGCAGCATCATCCTGGCGGCCGTGCTCTGGAGGGTGCTGTGAGCGAGTTCGCGGCGGTGCTCCCCAAGCTCATCATGCTGGTGCTGATCACCCTGGCGCTGGCCATCGAGTCGTTCGGCAGCGCGGTGGTGCGCCGGGCGCTGCTCTTGACCTCGGCGGCCCTGGCGCTGCTCGGGTTCGTCTACAGCTTCTGGCTCCTGGACGAAAACCTGCGTCTCTGGTCGGACGCGCTGGTGATCGACAGCTTCGCCGTGTTCACCGACATGGTGTTGCTAGTTTTGGTTTTCATCGTCATCCTGGCGGGGCTCGAGGGGATGGGCCGCTCGGGTGACGCGGGGGACTTCTACCTGCTGGTCTTTCTCAGCCTGCTGGGCGCCTCGGTGCTGGCATCGGCCGGCAATCTGATCGTGGTTTTCCTAGGGATGGAACTCTCGATCATCCCCACCTGGGCGCTGGTCGCGTTTCGCCTCACCGACCGCAACGGCTTCGAGGCGGCGCTCAAGTACTTCCTCATGAGCATCTTCGCCGCGGCCCTGCTCTTCTACGGTTTCAGCCTGATTTATGGGGCCGTGGGCAGCGTCACCATCCCCTTCCCCAACGAAGTGGAGACCTCGCGACTGCTGCTTGCGGGCATCGCCTTGGTCTTGGCCGGCTTTGCCTTCGAGCTCGCGGCCTTCCCCTTCCACCAGTGGTTACCCGACGTCTTCGACGCGGCGTACGCCGAGGTGGGCGCCTTTCTTTCGGTGGCGCCCAAACTGGCTTCGGTGGTGGCTCTGGTCCGAATCCTTTCCGGGCTCGAGGGGCAGAGCGAGGCCTGGACCTACGGCGTCGCCGTGCTCGCCGCGGCCACCATGTTCTGGGGGACGCTGGTGGCCTTCGCCCAGACAACGCTCAAGCGGCTCCTGGCGTACTCCGCGGTTGCCCATGCGGGCTACGCGCTGGTGGGCGTCGCGGCGGGCAATCAGCCCGGGATGGAGGGCGCCGTGCTCTACTTTGCGGCCTACGGCACCGGTGTGGTTGGGGCGTTCTTGGTGCTCAGCATGCTGGCGGGGCGCGGATTCGACGACCAACTGGCCAACTTCCGGGGGCTGGGACGCACGCACCCCGGGCTGGCCACCATCATGACCGTCTTCCTGATCTCTCTGACCGGCATTCCCCTCTTCGCCGGGTTCTGGGGCAAGTTCTCGGTGTTCTGGGGAGCGGTCCAGGGGGATCTGATCTGGCTCGCCGTGATCGGGGTGGTCAACAGCGCGCTTTCCTTCGGCTTCTACGGCCGCATCATTCAGCGCATGTATCTGGAGCCGGCGCCCGCGGATTTGGCCGAGCCGCTCCTGGCGGGGGGAGCTGATGAGATCAACTGGCCGCTGAGGCTTGCGCTGGGACTGACCGTCGGCCTGACCGTCGTGCTCGGGGTGCTGCCCCGCCTGCTCTTCCAGGCGGTCGGATAGCGACCCGCCGGCACCCCTCCGGCCTTACGCCGTGTGGGCCGAGCTTCCTAACCCATTAAGACTCCGCCGTAGGCAAGCGAGCCTAAAATGACCCACGCGGGGTGGACGCGCAGACGCTCCATCAGCACCCAAGCCAAGGCGCCCAGAGCCAGCGTTTGCGGCACGCCGGCTTCGTGCCAGGATTCGGCGAAGAAGCGGTAGGCCATCAGCCCGAGAAGCACGGCGATGGTGGGCCGGATCAGCAGGGTCATCCGCTTCACTCGGGGCGAGTCCTTATAGCGGTATAGCAGCCCCAGCAGGGCGAGCATCAGGATGAGCGAGGGAGCCACCGTGGCGAAAACCGCTACGAAGGAGCCCAGCACGCCCCCCTGCTCGTAGCCGATGAAGCCGGCCATCTTGGTGGCGATGGGGCCGGGGAGGGCGTTGCCCAGGGCCAAAACCCGGCTGAACTCGCTCACCGACATCCAGCCGTAACGGCCCACCACCTCATTCTCGATCAGCGGGATGAAGGCGGGACCGCCCCCGTAGCCGATGATCGAAGGGATGAAGAAGGCGAGGAAGATGTCCCAGTACATCATAGGGTTTCACCTGCTTCGGGGTCATCTTCCTCCAGCGCTTCGTGGATATCTTCGGCGTCGGTTTTGCCGTGCTCGTCCGGGTGCCTCATCCCCTCGATTAGATGTTCCTCTTCCAGGGTCTCGCCATCGGCCGAGGCCCCTGCCCCCGCCTGGGCGGCTTGCGGTTCGGCGGGCTTTCGCGCCAGCGCGTAGATCAGCAGGGCGCCTATGACGAACCCGGGGTGGAGGCCCAAGTACTCGATGATGACGAGGCTCGCCAGGAGCAGAAGCCCGGCCTTGAGCCAACCCAGGCCGGCTCCGGCCCGCTCGAGGAACTGCCAGGTAAGCGTGGCCAGCAGAACCCCGACCACGGGAACCACGGCTTTGGTCATCCCCTGCACCCAAGGTTCCTCGCTGAAACTGGCGAGTGAGGTCAATAGGACCACGATCAGGAAGATGGTGGGCACGATGGTGGAGAGCACCGCGTTCAGCATGCCCAAGGGGCCGGCCACCCGGTAGCCGATGTATCCCGCCATCTTCGTGGCGATGGGACCGGGTAGGGTGTTCCCGAGGGCGAGAATGTCCCCGAACTCGTCCTCATCCATCCATTTGTAGCCGTCCACGACTTCCTTGTGCACCAAGGGGATGGAACTGGGTCCGCCGCCGTAGCCGAGCATGCCCACCCTGAAGAAGGCCAAGAACAGCCGCAACTGGCGGCGTCTAAAGGTTGCCTCGGTGCCTCGGGGGGCGGCGGCCGAGTCCGAGGGAGGGGTGTTATCGGATGGAGGCAATGGGCCTACGCGCCTTTATTCTCCGGGTTCTGCCTCGGCCGGGCTGGGATCCACCTCCTGGCCGAGCATCTGTGCCAGGAAGCGGGTCTCCTCGTAGCGCTCCAGGTATAGCCTCTTGAGCATGATCGTCATGGGGACGGAGAGGAGCGCACCCAGCGGGCCGAGCAACCATCCCCATAGGATAAGCGACAGGAACACCACCAGGGCGGAAAGACCGAGGCCTCTGCCCATGTAGCGAGGAGCGACCACGTTGTCGATCGCGGTGTTGATGACCAGGTTGACCACTATCAGGATGACGGCCCTTTGCCAGCCGTACTCGAGGAGGGTGACGGCCGCCGGTGGAACCAGAGAGAGCACGTAGCCGATATTCGGGATGAAGCTGAAGAGAAAGAAGAGCAGACCCCAGAGCAGGGCGAAATCCGTGCCCAGGAATACATAGAGCAGGGTGATGGGAACGGCGGCGAGGGCGCTGATCCAGCCCTTGATGAACAGGTAAGAGCGGATGTCTTTGCCAAATTCGGCGGCGGCCTCGGGGAAATTGCTGTCTTCTGGGAAGGCCATCCCTAGCCTCTTGGGGAAGCTGGTCGCGTCGGCGAGCATGAAGGCGATGATGAGGAGCATGAGAAGCACGGAGGTCATCGAGTCGAGAATGGCTCCTGCGAGTGCCTGGACCACGCTGATCAGTCGGGAGGGTTGCAGCAGTTCGTCCATCTGGATTCCGGACACTTCGAGTCCCCAGGCCTCCAACTGCCCCAGGATGTCCCCGGCGAGCGCCGAGAGGCTCTCCTCGTATTGGGCAAGGTTTTCGTCTAGTCCGGTTAGCGACCCCACGATCACGGCCACGAATACGAGGGCCACGACGAGGATAAGCCCCAGGACCGCCATCAGCGAAAGCCACACCGGCCACCCATGCCGCACCAAGAAATGCATGATGGGACTGAAGCCAATGCTGACAAACAGGGCGAGCAGGACCGAGTTGAGGATGTCCGAAGCCGCCCGCATCCCGAGCAGTACCAGCACGGCGGCGGCCGCGAGCAAGAGGACGCGGGCCGCTGGGGACCAGGGATCGGACCGGACGGGTGCTGGGGATTGAGTCATAGGTGAGGTCCGGTCGTCTTCCTCAGCCGCTCACGTCGTCTTCCGGCTTCCACCGCAGGACCGGCCGCCTGGCCGCGAGAACCTCGTCCGGTCGGCGAACGGGAGTGGTGTGGGGCGCGGTCTGTACCAACTCGGGATTCTCCCGGCACTCCCGGTCGATTTGGCGCATGACTTCGACGAACGCGTCCAGGGTGTCCCGGTTCTCGGTCTCGGTGGGCTCGATCATCAGGGCCTCCGGGACGATCAGCGGGAAGTAGATGCTCGGGGCGTGCATGCCGAAGTCGAGAATGCGCTTGGCCAGATCGCGGGCGTTCACGCCGTAGAGTTTCTGCCTGCTGGCCGAGGCCACGAACTCATGCATGACCAAACGGTCGTATGGGATTTCGTAGGTGTCCCTCAGCCGCGCGCGCAGGTAGTTGGCGTTCAGCACGGCGTCTTCGGCGGCCTGAAGCAGGCCGTCGCCTCCCATGGAGGTGATGTAGGCGAGCGCCCGGACGAGGACGCCCACGTTACCGTAGAAGCCACGCACCCGGCCGATGCTCTTCGGCCGCTCGCGGTCGAAGTAGAACTCGGCGGGGCCATCGGTGTCCGCAGAGTCCTTAATGTCCGCGGAGCCCTTGATGTCCGCAGCGCCCCCGGTGCCCCCGGAGTCGGCTCTTCGGGCCACTAGAGGCCCCGGCAGATAGGGCTCGAGGGTCTCGCCCACGGCAACCGGACCCGCCCCGGGCCCGCCGCCGCCGTGCGGCGTGGAGAAGGTCTTGTGCAGGTTGACGTGCACGACGTCCATGCCCATTTCGCCCGGCTTGGCCTTGCCCAGGATGGCGTTCAGATTGGCGCCGTCGTAATAGATCAGGGCACCGGCTTCGTGAGTCAGCCGCGAGATCTCGAGGATGTCCTCCTCGAAGAGGCCGAGCGTGTTGGGATTGGTCAGCATGAGCGCGCTTACCTGGTGGCGGCTCAAAGCTCCGCTCAAGGAGCCAAGGTCGATAAGTCCCCGCTCCGAACTCGGCATCTCGACCACCTTGTAACCGGCCATGCTGGCCGTGGCCAAGTTGGTGCCGTGGGCCGAGTCCGGCACGATCACGGTGTCCCTGTGGCCCTCGCCCCGGTCGCGCTGCCAGGCGCGGATCATGAGGATGCCGACGAGTTCCCCGTGGGCTCCGGCGGCAGGTTGCAGGCTGGCGCGGCGCATGCCGGTCAGCTCGAGCAACTGCTGCTCCAGTTCCCACATGGCCTGGAGCGCTCCCTGGACGTCCTCTGCGGCCTGATAGGGGTGAAGTTCGGCGAATCCGGAAAGACCCGCCAGTTCGTCGTTGACCTTGGGGTTGTACTTCATGGTGCACGAACCCAGTGGGTAGAAGCCGGTGTCGACCGCGTGATTCAGCTGAGAGAGCTTGGTGTAGTGGCGCACCACCTCCGGTTCCGCCAACTCCGGCAGCCGGGGAGGGTCGTCCCGCATCTCCACCTCGCCGAGTAGGCCCGCGAGGGACCCGGACCAACCCTCGGACCCGCCCGTCGCCGGTACCCCTGCCGCGGGGAGATCGAGCCCCCGACGGCCGGCGCGGCTCCGGGCGAAAATGGGAGGTTGCATCTCAAGCATCGGGAGTCTCCTCTCCGGCGAGGACCGCCCGAGCCGCCGTCAGGTAACGCCCGATATCTTCCGGCGAGTTCATCTCCGTCACCGCTACCAGGATCTGGTCGCCCCCCCGTCCTTCTTTGCTGGGGACGGCCTCGAGCTCGACCCCCGGGTCTATGCCTCGCGCCCGCATGGCTCTGGTGAACTCCGCCGCGGGCCGGGGCAGGCGGAGGGCGAACTCGTTGAAAAAGGAGCCCGCGAACACCGGCTCGATCCCCGGCATTTCGACCAGTTGCTGAAAGAGGTAGTGGGCTCGGCGGACGCAGATCTCCCCCAACTCGGCAAGCCCTCTCGGCCCCAGCAGGGCCAGATGGATCGTGGCGGCCAGAGCGTTCAAGGCCTGGTTAGAACAGATGTTGGAGGTCGCCTTCGAACGGCGAATGTGCTGCTCCCGCGCCTGGAGCGTGAGTGCATAGGATATCTGCCCATCGGCATCTATGGTTTGGCCCACTAGTCTCCCCGGCAGTTGCCGGACGAGATCCTCGCGGCACACCAGGTAGCCGGCCGAAGGTCCGCCGAAAGAGCGGGCGTTGCCGAAGGGTTGCACGTCCCCGACCGCCACGTCGGCACCAATCTGTCCCGGCGGTGCGAGCAGGCCCAGCGAGACCGGGTACTGGGAAACCACCAGAAGGGCGCCGGCTTCGTGGGCGGCCTCGACCAGAGGCCTCAGGTCCTCGATCACGCCGTAGAAATTGGGCTGGCGCACCAGCAGAGCGCCCACCCCCTCCAGATCGGAAGCCGTCGGCGACAGCGTTCGGCCCGAAGTTTCATCCAGGTCGAGGGTAGAAACCTCGAATCCCGGTCCTGAGGCGTAGGTCTCGACTACCTGTCGCTCTTCCGGATGCAGCCCGGCCGAAGCCAGGATGCGTTCGCGGTGATTGTGGCGCAATGCGAGAAAGGCGGCTTCGGCCAGAGCACTTGGCCCGTCGTACATGGAAGCGTTGGCCGCCCCCAGCCCGGTGAGCTCGCAGAGCGCCGTCTGGAACTCGAAGATGTGCTGGAGGGTGCCCTGGGCGACCTCCGCCTGATAGGGCGTGTACGCCGTGGCGAACTCGGCCCGCGACGTCAGCGAGCGTACCGCCGCCGGGACGCCGTGGTGGTAGGAGCCCGCGCCGAGAAACGAAGCACCGCCGTAGGTTCGGTTCCGCCCCGCCAGCGCTTCCAGGCGCTGCCGGGTCTCGAGCTCACTGAGGCCCGCCGGCAGATCGAGGCCGGTCGCGCGGAGACCCTCGGGAATGGGGGAGAAGAGGACGTCAACGGAATCAACCCCGATGACATCGAGCATCCGCCGCCGGTCCGCCTCCGTATGCGATAGATAGCGCATCACGTGAGGGGCGAGTCCGAGTCCGTGGACGGCGTCTGGCTTCGCTTGTAGAACGGGGGCTTGACCACTTCGGCGACAACCGTGCGGTTCCGAAGCTGGAACATGACTTTCCTTCCGGCCTCGGCGTGCTCGGGAGACACGAAGCCCAGTGCGATCGGCTTCCCCAGAACGGGGCTGATGGAGCCGGAGGTCACCCTGCCGATCGGTCGGCCCTCCGCCAGGATTGGGGTTCCGGTGCGGGGAATTCCGCGCTCCTCCCCGACGAGACCCACCAGCAATCGTTCGGGCCGGCGGTCCCTGAGCTCAAGCAATGCCTCCCTGCCGACGAAGTCGTGGCCTTCCAGATCGAGCATCTTCGCCATCCCCAGTTCAAAGGGGGTGGCGTTCTGGGTCATGTCCTGGCCGTTGAGGAGCAGACCGGCCTCCAGGCGCAGCGTGTCTCGGGCGCCGAGTCCTGCCGGAGCGAGTCCATCGGCGCTACCCTCGGCCAGCAGAGTTCGCCAGAGTTCGGCGGCATCGGCGTTGTCGGTTAGGAGCTCGACTCCTCGCTCGCCGGTATATCCGGTGCGCATCACTGTGGCCTCGACGTCGGTCACCTCGCCGCTTGCGAAGGTGAAGGCCGGCAGGGATCCCAGGTCGATCTCGGTCAGGCGCTGCAGGAACTCGAGCGCCAGCGGGCCTTGAAGCGCGAAGAGCGAGGCGAACATGGTGAGATCGTCCAGCTGGGCATCTTCGTCCAGGTGTTCGTCCACCCAATCACGGTCCTCTTCGGTACGCGCCGCGTTCACGATCAGCAGAAAACCGTCCTCGCGACGGTAGACGATGATGTCGTCCAGCACTCCGCCGGAAGGCGTCAGCAACATGGTGTAGCGGGCCTGCCCCGGTTCCAGGTCATCGATGGCCGTGGGGACCAACCCCTGCACGCTGCGGAAGGCACCCGTGCCGCGCACCAGCAGCTTGCCCATGTGAGACACGTCGAAGAGGCCCATTCGCGACCTGACCAACATGTGTTCCTCGATGATGGACCCGTAGGACAGCGGCATCCGCCACCCCGCGAACTCGATCATCCGGGCTCCCAGACGCTCGTGCTCGGCCTCAAGGGCCAAGTGGTGCTCCGGTGAGGCTTGGTAGGCGTCTTCCGCCACTGCTGCTCCTTCCTTCGGCAGTCTGTCGCAATTCCGTCTGTACTTACCCGCGGAACATAGCGTGCTACGCCCGCATGCCCTGCCGACTCCGCCGGATCTTCGTGCGCGCCTCACACTTCGGCAACAAGTTCGGGAGATGCTGAGGATGTCGGAATGAGCAATCGCAGATCGATAACGGAGGAACGGATGAGACGCATAGTGAGTCAGGCACGACTGATCGGCCTTCTTGCCGCAGTGCTCACCTTTGGCCTGGTGGCGGCGGCGTGGGCGGCGACAACTGTGGAAGGAGAGGGCGGCGACACTCAAGCGGCAGCGCTCGACGAGAGCCAGAGCGAAGGATTCATACCGGGTGACGGCGGCGGCTTCATGATGGGTGAGGACATCGGCGGCCGCGGACGTGGCGGCATGCACGGCGGGATGGGGGGCGAAATGGGACGCGGTATGGCCGGCGCGATGATGGACGATCCCGCCCTCCGGGAGCAGATGGAGGAGCAGATGGAGGAGCGCCGCGCCCTGATCGAGGAGCGCCGGGACGCCTTCCACGCTCAACTACGGGCGGAGATGAACGCCGAGGATCAGGCCAAGTTCGACGAGTTGCTTGGTCAGCTGGAAGAGCGGCGCGAAGCGCTCGACCAGGCCCGCGAGGCTGTCAGGGAAATGGGTTCGCAAGTTCGGGATCTCGTCGAACCTTATCTGCCCATCGACCGGGAAGACGCGACGGTGCAGGAAGGTGACGGTTCCCCGTCGGCTTCGGAGACCGGCGTCTAACTGCCGGGTCATGGGTGAAGACCGGCCAAAGCCGGAGGAGGGTCGCCGCGAGGCGCCCTCCTCGCGGCTTTGCCGCTATAGTGCAAGTGGTTAACTCGAGGGAGGTGACGATGCCATCTGCTGGAGAGCAGGCGCGGATTCTCGTGGTCGAGGACGACCCGTCCATCCTGGAGTTGCTCGAGTTGTACCTGAGCGGCCAAGGCTACACCGTGGACACGGAGAGCTCCGGGGCCAAGGCGGCCGAGATGGTGCGCGAAGGACGGCCCGACCTACTGGTCCTGGACCTGATGCTGCCTGAGCAGTCGGGGTTCGACGTGCTCAAGCAGGTGCGCTCATTCTCGCAGGTGCCGGTCATCATCCTGACGGCGAGGGACGCCGAACACGACAAGATCCTGGGACTCGAGCTTGGCGCCGACGACTACATGACCAAGCCTTTCAGCCCGGGCGAGCTTGTGGCCCGCGCCCGGGCAGTCCTGCGTCGCGCCTCGTCGGGGGAGAGCGCTTCATTGCAGGCGGGAGACGTCGAGCTCTTGCCCGAGGAACGCGTGGTCCGGGTGGGGGAGCGCTCCTTAGACCTTACCCCCAAGGAGTTTGAGCTCTTGCGATATCTCCTCTATAACCGGGGCATCGCGCTCAGCCGGGAACGGTTGCTGGAGGAGGTCTGGGGCTACACCTTCTACGGCGACGCACGCACGGTTGACGCCCACATCCGGCAGCTGCGCAAGAAGCTGGAGAATTGGAGTCCTCTGATCCAGACGGTGTGGGGCGTGGGCTACAAGCTGGACCCGAATCAACATCCGGCGGCCGAGGCCGAGCAGTCTGACGGAGCATCCGGAACTGAGCAATCGGACGAGGCGGCCGGCGGGACGCCGGCAGGGTAGTGAGCGCGCTCAGCCGCATCCCCGGTTCGATCTCGCGGCGGGTGATCCTCTCCGTGGTCGGTGTCGCTGTGGTCACTTTGCTGGCGGTGGGCGTGCTCTTCTACGGGTTCCTGGGCCGCTATGTTGTCGAGCGGCAAAAGGATGAGCTGCTCTCCCAGGTCGAGGTGGTCGCGGAGCAGGTCGCGGGCATCGGCGAGGCCTTCCCCACGATGGGAATGATGCGGAGTCCCCGCGGCCTCGCCACCCTGCTGAGGGTGGACCTCCAGGCTCTGCCGGCCGGGGCGGGGATCATGGTCTTCGAGGGCGGCGAGGTGATCGCGGCGGCAGGGCCGCCCTGGGTGCAGGCGGTTTCTTCGGAAGGCCTGTACCAGAAGGCGACGGAACTCGTCTCTGATGGGGAATCCGGCGTCGCCGACCTCCCGGCTCCGGGAGAAGGGCAGCGGCTGATAGTTGCCGCCGCAGAGATGCCGCAACCGGCGCCTTCCACTCCTTTCCAAGAGGCGCTGATCACCATCGGCCTGCCTACCTCGGAGGCGGTTGCCGACCGCTGGGGTCTCTTTCGCGTGTTGTTGCTCTCCGGAGTCATCGCGTTGGGCATCGCCGTGGCGGTCGGCCTGGGTCTGGGTGCATGGTTGAACCGCCCGCTTCGCCGGCTGGCCGCGGCCTCTCGGGGCATGGCCTCTGGCTCGTACACCGAGCCGATCGAAGGAGACTACGCGGGGGAGTTCTACGATCTGGCCTCGAGCATGGAGACGATGCGCCGCGAGGTGACGCGCAGCGAGACCTCCTTGCGCGCCTTTGTCGCCTCGGCCGCCCACGAATTGAGGACGCCGCTCACCTCAATCTCCGGCTTCAGTCAGGCGCTGCTCGACGGCACCGCGGCCGACGCCGTTTCGCGCCAACGCTCGGCGGCCGCCATCTACCGGGAGGCGGGCCGGCTACGGCGACTGGTTGACGCGTTGCTGACACTCTCCCGCTATGACTCCCGAGAGTTCACTCCCCGCCTGGTGCCGGTCGACGCCTTCGATCTGGTCACCGAGGAAGTCGAACTGCTGCAGGCAGCGGGCCTCTCCGAGGCCGGAGGTGTCGACACGAAGAGAGAGGGCGACACGGTGGTCACCAGCGATCGGGACATGCTGCGGCAGGTGATCGCCAATCTTCTGAAGAACGCGGTCACCTATGGTGGCGGCGAACCTGTACTGGTCGAGATCGAGGGCCATCCGGACACGCTGAAACTGACCGTGACCAACGGCGGAGACCGGCTGCGAGCGGAGGACCGCGAACGCGTATTCGAGAGGTTCTATCGGGGCGATGCCTCTCGCGGTTCGGAAGGCTTTGGCCTCGGTCTGCCCCTGGTCAAGGAGATCGTCGAAGTCTTGGGCGGCACCGTTGAGGCCGGGTGCGAGGCGGAGCGCACCGTCTTCAGGGTGAGGCTCCCCCGGTCGTCCCTGGCCCCGGCTCAGACTCCGATCGAGGGCGCATCCCTGAACGGTGCGTAGGGCGGCCGGGAGTCTGACCGCCGCGGAAGTCCTCAGTGGGCGGGACGTTTGCCCGCAATAGAAGTGGGAATGGCTACAATGTCACCGTTTGGAGTGCCCCATGCGCATTACCCTCTTGGAGCCCGCGCCGCCGGGCTTTCACGTCTATAGCTTCACCAAGCAGGTAAGGCTTGGACTGCCGCTGCTTGGAGCCATGCTCCGCTCGGCGGGGCACGACGTGCGCGTCTACGTGGAAGGTCTGGGCCGGGTGGATTGGGGTCGCGTCGCCTGCTCGGACCTGGTGGGTATCTCGACCACCACCTCCACGGCCATGAAGGCCTACCGCTACGCCGGGGCCGTCCGCGCCGAGGGCGTTCCCGTGGTGATGGGGGGACCGCACGTCACCTTCTTCGCCGAAGAAGCCCTCGAGTTTGCGGACTACGTGGTCCGCGGCGAGGGCGAGGCCCCCCTGATGCAGCTGGTGGCCCACCTCCTGGGGGAGGGGCGTCTGGAGGATATTCGGGGACTCTCGTATATCGACGAGGCCGGGGTGACCCGGCACAATCCGGCACCCGTCGAGCGCCCTGAGTTGGACGACATCCCCATGCCCGACCTGCGCTTGGTCGAGCATCACGAGCGCATTTCACCGACGCCCTTCCTCACCTCCCGCGGTTGTCCCTTTGACTGCGACTTCTGCTCGGTGATCGAGATGTTTGGCCGACGCGTCCGCTCGATCGCGCCGGAGCGCATCATCCAGGCTATGAAGGCAGCCCAGCCCAGCAACGTCTTCTTCTACGACGACAACTTCATCTTCAACAAGAAACGGGCCAAGCGTCTGCTGGCGCTCATGCTGCACGAAGGCGTGAATGTTCCGTTCTCCGCCCAGATCCGCGTGGATTCGATCCACCGCAATGGCCGCACCGATCACGAGATGCTGCATATGCTGCGCGAGGCCGGCTGCTACCTGGTCTACCTGGGGCTCGAGTCGGCGAACCCGGAGACCCTGCGGGACTTCAACAAGCAGCAGACGGTGGAAGACATCGCCGGGGGCCTGCGGGCGCTCGCTGATTATGGGATCAAGACCCACGGCATGTTCGTGTTCGGCTCGGACAGTGACACGCTGGAGACCGTCGAGGAGACCGTTGATTTCGCGCTCGAACATCCGGTGGGCTCGGCGCAGTTCCTGCTGCTGACCCCCCTTCCCGGCACCCGGCAGTTCGCCCGGTTGGAACGTGAAGGCCGGCTCTTCACCCGCAACTGGAGTCTTTATGACGGGCACCACGTCGTCTTCTGGCCCAAGCACATGTCGCCGGAGGAGCTTCAGGCCGCGACGCTGGAGGCGCATAGGCGCTTCTACAGTCCGGCGCGAATCCCTCATAACCTAAAGCACCGGCTCGAGGGGTTCGTGATCTCCCGCGGCTGGGAGCGCGTCCCCCAGAACATGGCCTACCTCAAAGAACTCAGCGTTTTCACGCGGGACACCCCTCAGCCCCCTTCGATGCGCACGGTCTGACCTTCCCGACCGGTGGTCCGCCGCGACCGTGTAAACTGACGGCAGGAATACCCGCTGGCCTGGCGAAGAAGCGAACAGCCGGTACCGCCGGCCGTCTCGTTTCGTCCAGCGAGAGTCCGTACAATTGACAATGCCTTACTTGTCGGGGAGGAGAGGCACTTGGCCCGGGTGATAGCCCTTGCAAACCAGAAGGGAGGCGTGGCCAAGACCACGTCCACTCTGAACCTTGGGGTCGCGCTCGGAGAGCTCGACTACCGGGTGCTTGCAGTCGACCTGGACCCTCAGGGAAATCTGACCATGAGTCAGGGACTGAACCCCGACGAGATCAACCCCAGCATGTTCAACGTCATGGTGCAGGGCGTGGACATCGAGGATGTGATCTTCGAGCGCGAACTGCACATCGCTGCCGCCAACATCGATCTGGCCGGTGGGGATATCGCTCTGGCCTCGGTGATAGGGCGCGAGCGCGCTCTGAGCAAAGCCCTTTTCCGCGTGCGCGACCGCTACGACTTCATACTGATCGACACCCCGCCCTCGCTTGGGTTGTTGACGATCAATGCGCTAACCGCCTCGGACGCCGTCATCGTCCCGGCGCAGTGCGAGTATCTCTCACTACGGGGTCTGGCTCAGCTGGAGCGCACCCTGGAATTGGTGCGGGAGAACCTGAATCCCGACGTCCATATCGCCGGCATCTTGCCCACCATGTACGACGGCCGTACGATTCACGCCCGCGAAGCGGTCGAGCTGCTCAAGAGCACTTTTGGCAATCTCGTGTACAACACCGTGGTGCGCAAGACGATCAAGTTCGCCGAAGCACCGGTTCAGGGTTCCTCCGTCCTGCGCTACGCTCCCTCGAGCGAAGCCGCCGACAGCTATCGAGCCCTCGCTAGAGAGGTCATCAATGAAGAAGAAGTCTAGTCTGAAGAACAGCGGGCTCGCCGACCTGTTTCGCGGGGGTGGGGAACGCGAAGAACCCCGGCGGCGCGTAGATCCCGAGGACGAATCCGCGGAAGGCGGTTCGCAAGCTGAAGGCTCTGCCTCGACGGTCAAACCGCCGGAGGCTCGGTCCCGGGAACGCCGCCTGTTCCAACCCTCCCGCAGCTTCCCTGCGGTTATCCGTGTGGTGGGCGTCGGCGGCGGAGGCACCAACGCCGTCAACCGGATGCTGGAGGCCGGCTTGGAGGGCGTCGAGTTCATCGCGGTGAACACCGACGCCCAGGCGCTCCAGATGTCCGAAGCCGACCACAAGCTGAGGATCGGGCGCGACCTCACGCGAGGACTTGGCGGAGGTTCCGATCCGGGCATCGGGCGGGACTCGGCCCTCACCGCTTACGACGACTTGAAGTCCCTGGTCAAGGGCAGCGATATGGTTTTCATCACGGCGGGAGAAGGAGGCGGCACGGGCACGGGCGCCGCGCCGGTGATCGCCGAGATCGCCCGCAGCGTGGGCGCCTTGACCATAGCCGTGGTGTCCAAGCCCTTCGCCTTCGAAGGCCGTCGGCGGCAACAACAAGCCGAGGAAGGCATCCGCGAGCTTCGCGAGAAGGCGGACACGGTTATCGTGGTTCCCAACGACCGGCTGCTCGAGGTGGTCGAGCGGGGCACCACCATGGTCGAAGCCTTTCGAGTGGCGGACGACGTCCTTCGCCAGGGCGTGCAGGGCATCTGCGACCTGGTGATCGTCCCCGGCCTGATCAACCTGGACCTGGCCGACGTGCGCACCATCATGACCGGCGCGGGCACCGCCCACATGGGCATCGGTGTGGCCCGCGGCGAGCAGCGCGCCGAAAAGGCGGCCGACATGGCGGTCAACTCCTCTCTGCTCGAGACCTCGATCGAAGGGGCGCGGGGCATCCTGCTGAATATCAGCGGCGGCTCCGACCTCTCGCTGTTCGAGGCCAATGAGGTCGCCGAAATCGTGAATAGGGCGGCCGATCCCGAGGCCAATATCATCTTTGGCGCAGTGGTCGACGAGAGTTTGGGCGATCAACTGAAAGTCACAGTTGTGGCGGCGGGTTTTGAAGGTAAGTCCCGTCCGAGCCACAAGCACGAGACCGGTGCGGTGGCGGAAGGCGAGCAACCGGAGACGGGCGGGCCCGGCGAGAGCGGCGAAGACGGGGGCGCCACGGGTGGGTCGGACGAGATCCCCGAGCTGGAACTGCCGGCCTGGACCACGGTGCGCGAGCCCGAGCGCGATCCCGAGCGAGTGATGCAGGGTGCCGAAGCCGAAGAGCCGACGGCGCCCGATGCGCCTCCGCCCTCCAGCGAGACCGCGCCGTCGCAGACTCAGCCATCCGGCCCCGAGCTGAGCACGGGCGAGGAAGAGGAAGACCTGGACATACCCTCCTTTCTGCGGCGCCAAGAAGACTGAGCGGATGAAGGTTCCTCTCGCAGACAAGCATGCGGTGGTGCGCGCCGCCGTCCTGCAGATGAACACCACCGACGACGTGGAGCGCAACGAGTCCACGGCGCTCGACCTTGTCGAGCGCGCCGCTTCGCGCGGCGCCCGCTTCCTGGTGCTTCCGGAGAAGTTCCACTATCTGGGAACGGCCGAGGGCGCCCAAGAGCACAAGGAACCCCTCGACGGCCGGCTGATGGCGCGCATGTCCGAGGCGGCCCGAGATCACCAGGTCTATCTGATCGCGGGGAGCATCTGGGAGAAGGCCGAAGGGGAGCGGCGCGCCTATAACACCAGCGTCTTCTTCGGCCCGGATGGCCGTCAACTGGCGGTCTACCGCAAGCTGCACATGTTCGACGTTGAGGTGGGGGGGCACGTCTACCGGGAGAGCGACGGCTGCGTTCCTGGTGATCGCGTGGTCGCGGTCCGCGTCGATGCTGAGGCGGCCGACGAGACCGGTGCGCCCCGGGAGGTGGTGGTCGGTCTCAGCGTCTGTTACGACCTGCGCTTTCCGGAACTCTACCGCGCCCTGGCTCTCTTGGGTGCGCACATTTTGGTGGTCCCCGCCGCCTTCACCGAAACCACGGGGCGCGACCACTGGGAGGTTCTGCTGCGGGCACGGGCCATCGAGAACCAGGCCTTCGTGCTGGCAGCCAATCAGTACGGCACCCACGGGGCGGGCAAGGAGTCTTACGGCCGCAGCATGATCATCGACCCGTGGGGAGTGGTTATCGCCCGCATGAGCGACGGCGAGGGCGTCGCCCTCGCCGACCTGGACCTGAACTATCTGACCAGGGTTCGCCGCCACCTGCCCGCGCTCCAGCACCGCATGCCCGAAGCCTACGAGCGCCGAGTGGTGGAGGCCGCGCCGACCAAGCGCTAAGAGGCCGCGGCGGCTTTCTCTTTCTTCTCTTTCTTCTGCTTCTTCTGCTCTTCGCCCGACTTCTTGTCGTCTCGCTGGGTCCGACGCTTCTTGGCTGCCTCGACGCTCGCCTTCAGCGCGTCCATGAGATCGATGGCCGGCGCGGGCTCCTCGGCCTTGCGCGCTTCGACCGTCTCGCCGGCAGCCTTTTGCTCGATGACTGTCATCAGGGCCTCGCGGTACTCATCCCGGAATTCCTGCGGGTTCCAATCCTCGGTGAGGTTGTCGATCAGGCTCACGGCCATCTGCCGCTCCTGATCACGGATCTTGACGTCTGCGCGCAGTTCTTCTCGGGGGAGTTCCCTGATCTCGTCGGGCCAGTGCATGGTCTCCAGTACCAGAGCTTCGCCCATGGGCCGGATCAGGGCTAGGTGCTCCTTCTCCCGCAGGGTGATCTTCGCCACCGCCGCCCGGTCGGTCTCCTGCAGTACCTGTCGGAGAAGATGATAGGGCTTGGCCCCCAATTCTTCGGGCGCCAGGTAGTACGTGCGCTCGTAGTAGATGGGGTCGATCTCTTCGTTCTTGACGAAGGCCGCGATGTCCACCGCGCGGCTCGAGGCGACCTCGACGGCTTCCAGGTCCTCGTCGGTCAGGGGCACGTGCCGGCCCTTCTCGATCTCATAGCCCTTGATGATGTCCTCGAACGGCACTTCCTGGCCGCAGGTATGGCAGACTCGGTGGTAGCGGATCCGCCCCATATCCTCGTCGTGCAGCTGATGAAATCCGAGGCTCTTGTCCGAGGTTCCGGCGTACATCCGTACCGGGATGGACACCAACCCGAACTGGATGGCCCCCTTCCACATGGTTTTCATGTTCTAGCGCCTCCTTTAACGGTTCTTGTCCCCGAGGAATAGGCTCTCTACACGGGTGGTACGATGGCAGCAATTAGCCATACGGCAAGCGACAGCCACCCGGCCGTGAGCGCGGCCTCGAGCCCGAAGGGAGTCCGATGCGGCACGAGGATTTGAAGATTTCGAACCTGGAAACCCCGGAGCAGGTCGAAGAGGTCAGGAACATAATTTGCGGGATCACCGGGGCGGTCTTCGTCGATGCCGATCTGGACGCGCAGGTCGTCGAATTCGACATGTTCCAGGACTTCGACAATCTCGATCTGACCACCATCCAGTGCACTCTGCGTGAGCACGGGTACGAGGCGGGAGAGGTCGTCGAGGGTCAGACCTGCCGCATCCGCTTCCGCGAGCCCTAACTCCCTCGGGTCAGGTCCCGTTCGAAGTAGAGGGACGTCTTTTCGCTGAGACCCAGAGATCGATAGAAGGCGTGCGCGGGCAGATTCCAGGATTCCGCCGAGAGGTAGAGAAGGGTGGCGCCTTTGCCCCTGGCGCTTCGTTCGGCCTCCCCGAGCAGCAGTCGGCCGTACCCGCGTTCGCGGTAGGGGGCGGAGACCACCACGTCTTGGAGCTCGCAGATCAGAGAGGCGCGCCAGGTGCTCCAGGTGAGGACGAGTGCGCACATCGCCGCGATCTCGTCTTCGATTTCGAGGAGGAGGAAGGAGTGCCCCGGTTGCTCCAGGATCTTCCGGATCACCTTTTCGAGTTCGGTCGGCGCGGGAGGCTCGATGCCGTGCTCGCGCATGATCTCAACGAGCAATGCGCCGACCTCGCGGACATCGCCCTTGCCGGCTTCGCGGGCCCTCGGGGATTGCCCTCGGTTGTCTTTCTCGTAGGCCACGGTCAGGAATCTAGCAGAACTCTGAAACGAGGACAGCCATGCTCGGCCCCACACTGAACCACCCGGGAGACGGCGCCGAAGGATTGCTCTACCTGAACGGCAGGTTCCTCCGGCCGGAGGAGGGCTGCATCGGGGTCGAGGATCGCGGCTTTCTCTTCGGCGACGGCGTCTACGAGGCGCTCAAGATCCTCAACGGGCGCTGCCTCTGGCTGAGCGAGCATCTCGCGAGGTTGGGGGAGAGCTGCCGGGAAATCGACCTCGAGTTTCCCTGGGCCAAGCATCCATTGGCGGAAATCCTGCCCCGGTTGGCGGAGGAGTCGGGAATTGAGGCCGGTCTGGTCTACCTCCAAGTGACCCGAGGAGTCTCTCCCCGCGACTTCGATTACACGCGCGGCCTCGAGCCCACGGTCATGGCGTTGATCCGGCCTTTGACCTTCCCGGACGAGGTCACCTTCCGTCGGGGCATCTCGCTCCAACCATGGGGGGATCTTCGCTGGGCCCGCTGTGACATCAAGTCGCTCAACCTTCTTCCTGCGGTGCTAGGGAAGCGCGCCGCCCGGGAGCAGGGCCGTGACGAGGTGCTCTGGGTGGCCCCCGACGGGACCGTGCGCGAAGGTGGCTCTTCCAACGCGTTCGCGGTTATCGATGGAGTGTTGCGGACCCATCCGGCGGACAACTTCATCCTCAACGGGATCACCCGCCAGTCGCTGCTGAGGCTGGCCGGGGAACTGGACGTGCCGCACGAAGTTCGGGCCTTCACCATGGATGAGCTCGAGGGGGCAGACGAAGCCTTCGTCGCTTCGACCACGCGCGACGTCATGCCGGTCAAATCAGTGGGCGGCCGAACCATCTCAGATGGCCGGCCGGGCCCCATCTCCCTGCAGTTGGTCAACCGGTTGCGCGAGGAGGCCGCTTCCCTGGCCGGCTTGGACCCGCCCCAGCTCTTTTCCCGCAGCTAGACCCGCCTTTCGGCGGCCGCACCTCCGCTCTTCCGCCATCCAATCCCGCTGTTCTGACCTGACCGGTTTTTCAGGGTTACACCTAGAGGAATGTGGTTAAGTAGTGGGCAATTCCATTCGGAAAACGGGAGCCAAGGTGAGAGGCGACAGTAAGTCTATTCCCTCAGGCGCGGCTAACTCATCCGCCGGACGCGGGTCGAGGGCTTCCGACGCTTTCCGCGACGGTTCTGTCGACCTCTATCTCCAAGCGATTGGTCGGGTCGGACTGCTCACCGCTGAGGATGAGGTCGAGTTGGCCAAGCGTATCGAGGCCGGCGACGAGGAGGCACGGTGCCGGATGATCGAGGCCAACCTCCGCCTGGTGGTCTCCATCGCCAAGCGCTACGTCGGCCGGGGCTTGAGCTTCTCCGATCTAGTGCAGGAAGGCAACTTCGGCCTGATGCGGGCCACTCAGAAGTTCGACTATCGCCGGGGCAACAAGTTCTCGACCTATGCCACCTGGTGGATCCGGCAGGCGGTCACGCGGGCGCTCGCGGACAAGTCGCGCACGGTGCGGCTGCCGGTTCACATCGTGGAAAGGCTGCACGCGCTACGCCGCACCACTAACAACTTGCGTCAGGAACTGGGGCGCGAACCGGAGCCCGAGGAAGTAGCCCAGGTGATGGACTCGACCGTCGGCGAACTCGAGCAGTTGCTCAAACTCTCCCAGTCGCCACTGTCCCTCGACGCCTCCACCGACCCTGAGGACGAGACCAACCAATTGATCGCCGCCGTGATCGACGAGCGCCAGCCCTCACCTTTCGACACGGTATGCGACCGCCTGCAGGTGCGTTCGCTTTTTCTGGCTATGGCCGAACTACCCGAGCGGGAACGGTTGGTGCTGGTGCGCCGCTACGGACTGGACGACGAGGAGCCGGCAACGCTCGGAGAAATCGGAAAAGAGCTCGAGATCAGCCGCGAGCGCGTCAGACAGTTGGAGGCCAAGGCCCTCGAGCGGCTGCGGTACCACGGGATCATCCGCAGGCTGAAGGAACCGGCCTAGCTACCCCTCCCTCAAGCGCTTGGCCCGTTCCACGTTCGCCACGTCCGGGCCGTGGCCCTCGAGTCCCGGGATTTCCATCACGAAGGGCACGCTCTGCAGATAGGGATGACGCAGCAGGCGGCGGATGCCTTCGTAGCCGATGTAGCCGTCGCCTAGGTTCGCGTGTTGGTCCCGGCCCGCTCCCAGTTCGAACCGTGAATCATTCAGGTGAAAGACTCCGAGCTTGTCCAGTCCGACCTCGGCCTCGACCTTCTCCAGCAGCTGCTCCAGCCCGGCTTCCTGATGGATGGGGTAGCCTGCGGCGAAAAGATGGGCCGAATCCAGGCAGATCCCCGTGCCCCGGCCCAATTCCCCTACCAGTACTCCCAGTTCCTCGATCGTCCTGCCGAGAGAGTTGGGCGCGCCCGCGCTGGATTCCAAGAGCAAAGGCGGGAGCGGACGCGAAGCCTGCTCCGCGGCGAGCGTGCGTGCCGCCTGCACTGCGGTCAATGCGCGCTCCAGGCCGCTGGCAAAACAGGTCCCCTTGTGCGAGCCGACGTGGGTGACCACGCCTCGAGCTCCGGTGCGCGCTCCGAAGAGGAGCGCGTGTGCCAGTGCCTCCACCGATTTTTTGTGGACCAACTCGTCGGGCGAAGCCAGGTTGATCAGGTAGATGCTGTGGATGAATAGGGGAATCCCGCCCGACCGCAGGCCCTGGTCGAGCCCCTGAATTTGGGCGTCGCTGTAGCGGTGGGGCTGCCAGCGGCGCGGACTGGTGGGGAAAATCTGTGCGGCTTCGGCGCCGATCTCGGCCGCGCGAACGGGGACCATCTCCAGGCCCCCGCCGGTTCGTAGATGCGCTCCTATCAGTGGTCTGGGTTCTGCCGTCACGCTCAACTCTCGACTCTAGCTCGCCGCTCTATCGCCGGGCGGGGCGTACGCCCTGCCCGCATTCGCTTTGATTGCGGCCCTCGACGGTTAGAATGGGTCTCGTGATCCCGCTCTACGACACGATACCCACCCGCCGCTTCCCCTACGTGACCTACGTGCTCATTGCCCTGAACATTCTGGTCTTTCTGTACCAGATCGGTTTGGGCCCGTTCGAGGCGCACGCGATCATAGGCCGTTGGGGCTTCACTCCTGCCGACATCACTGCTTCCTTGGGGGGCTCAGGCTTCGATTCGCGGGTGATGCTCACTCTCTTCACCGCGATTTTCATCCACGGGGGTTTGATCCATATCGGGGGCAACATGCTCTACCTCCACATCTTTGGAAACAACGTCGAGGACGCGATGGGAAGTGCGAGGTTCATCGTCTTCTATATGCTGATCGGCGTGGCGGCCAACCTGGCCCAGGTGTTGGTGGCGCCCGACTCCGGTGTTCCCGGGGTGGGGGCCAGCGGAGCCATAGCCGGCGTGCTCGGCGCGTACGTGCTCCTTTATCCTCGGGCCGGAGTGGTCACGCTCATCCCGGTGTTCTTCTTCCCGGTTTTTCTCACCATCCCCGCGCTGGTCATCCTGGGCTTCTGGTTCGTCATTCAGCTCTTTCAGGGCTCGGTCACCCTGGTCTCGGGCACGGCGGGGACGGGAGGCGTGGCCTTCTGGGTGCACGCCGCCGGGTTTATCTTGGGTGCGCTCTTGATCACCTTCTTCCGCAAAAAGGAACTGACGGCCGGACGAAGCTGGCTATAGGAGGAGGAGCCGATGGCGGAAGAGAGCCGCGAACGGGAGGAGCTCAGTTTTTTGGTGGGGAACTCCTGCAGCCGCTCGATCAACCTCTTGATGAATCCTTCCGGCGGGGGCCGGGAACTCCGCGAGGAATTGGTGTTTCTCAGTGAGAAGGCCGCCCGCCTGGCCGAGCTCATCGCCGAGGAGCAGGGAGCCGAGGCCCCCAAGGGTCAGGAGCCCGGGACGCACGGCGGAACAGGGTCCGAGGCCCCCGGGGAATCAGGGCCCGGGGAGGCCGCTGGCGAAACGGCCGGGGAAGAGCCCGGACAATGACCCCTCGCCTCAACGTCCCGCCCTGGCTCGAGCCGCCGCCTCCCGGGCTGCGGGTCTGGGCGGTAGAGCCCTATTTCGGCGGATCGCACCGCCAATTTCTGGAAGGATGGCAGACTGCGGGCGAGCACCAGGTGCAGCTGCACACCCTGCCGGGCCGGCACTGGAAGTGGCGGATGCACGGTGGCGCCCTGCGTCTGGCCGAGGAGGCCGAGCGACGCCTGGGTGAGGGAGAGCTCCCGCCGCAGGTGGTCTTCGCCTCGGGCATGCTGGACGTGCCGACCTATCTGATGCTGGCTCCGCCAGAAGTTCTCCACGCCCCCTGCCTGCTCTACATGCACGAGAATCAGCTGACTTATCCCCTCCCTCCCGGAGTGGAGCGCGACTTGACCTACGGGGTGCGGCAGCTGGCCGGGGCCGCGGCGGCAGAACGCCTGCTCTTCAACAGCGAATTTCACCGCAGGGAGTTCTTGGAGGCCTGTTCCGCCCTGCTCGACGAGCTGCCCGATGAACCGCCCCGAGCGACCGTGGCCTCGGTCTCGGCGAAGGCGAAGGTCTTGCCGTTGGGGCTGGATCTGCGCCGCTTCGACCAGTTTCGTTCGGCGAGGGCCGGGGGTGCCGGCGTCGGCAGCGGCGGGCAGAAAGAAACCGCCGAAACTGCGGGGAAGCAAGCACTGTTGATCCTTTGGAACCAGCGCTGGGAGTACGACAAGGCGCCGGGCGACTTCTTTCGCGCCCTCTACGCCCTGCAGGAGCGTAACGTGGATTTTCGCGTTGCCGTCGCCGGTCCCAATCGCGGTCTTCCCACCCGCGAGTTCGTCGAGGCGCGGGAGCGGCTGGGCAATCGGGTGGTGCATTGGGGCATGGCCTCGAGTTTCGCCGAGTACGCCGAGCTCCTGTGGAGCGCCGACCTGGTGGTCTCCACCGCCCTGCATGAGTTCTTTGGGGCCGCGGTCACCGAGGCGATCTACTGTGGCTGTCGTCCGCTGCTCCCTGACCGCTTGAGCTATCCCGAGCTGATCCCGCCCGAGGTCCATGGCGAGGTGCTTTACGGGGAGGGGGAGCTGGTGCCGTTGCTCGAGCGGGCGCTGCAGGAAGGCCGGCCCTGGAGCGAGGATTGGCAGCGCACCTGGGTCTCCCGGTACGACTGGGGAGTGATGGCTCCGCGCTACGACAGCGAAGTGTGGAGCGCATGGGAAGAGGGCACACGGAGGGCGGGGTTCGGGAGTTGGTGGAGCCGATTGCGGGAGGCATAGATGGAGTCACTGGTGCTGGACTACACCCTGGCGATGGACGACGCCCTGGGGGAGAAGCAGGGCGTTTCGCGCTATATCTTGGAAGCGCTGCGCATCCCTCTTCAGGACGCCCGCGATCATCTGCTCGCGCGGCGCCGCGAGGGCACGCTCGCCTGGACTGAGCTCCCCCGTAAGGACGCCCGCGGAGTGATCGAGTACGCGGAGCGGGTGCAGGGGCGCTTTGAGAACCTGGTGGTTCTGGGGATCGGGGGTTCCGCCCTCGGCACAACCGCACTGGCGACCGCATTGCTCCACCCCTACCACAACCTGCTGCCTGCCTCGGGCCGGGCGCAGCGCCCCCGCCTGTTCGTGCTGGACAACGTCGATCCGGATCAAACCCAGGACCTCTTCAGCCACCTGGACATGCGCAAGACCCTGGTCAACGTGGTCAGTAAGTCGGGCACCACGGCCGAAACCATGGCGGCCTATCTGATCATGCGCGATCTTCTCGAAGATCAGGTGGGACGGGGGAGACTGGCCGAGCACCTGGTATTCACCACGGATCCCGAGGGCGGGGTGCTGCGCAAGATCGGCCGGGCCGAAGGCATCCAGATGTTCGATATCCCCGCGGGTGTGGGTGGCCGTTTCTCGGTGCTTAGCCCGGTGGGCCTGCTGCCCGCCGCCCTGGTTGGCATCGACGTCGAGCGCCTGTTGGCGGGCGCCCGTTTCATGGACGAGTGGATCACAGAGGCCGATCTGGTATACAACCCCGCCTATGTCTACGCTGCGCTCCAGTTTCTCGAGCACACGCGCTATCGCCGCGACATCTCAGTGATGATGCCGTACTCGGCACGGCTTCGCGATGTGGCCGACTGGTTCCGCCAACTCTGGGCGGAGAGTCTGGGCAAGGCGGTCGACCGGCGGGGGAGGACGGTCCATGCTGGCACCACCCCTGTTAGAGCTTTGGGCGCGACCGACCAGCATTCCCAAGTCCAGCTGTACGCCGAAGGTCCGGACGACAAGTTCTTTACCTTCCTCAAGGTTGGTGAATTCGGCTACGACCTGATCATCCCCGACGCTCATCCCGGCGCGGAGGAGCTCAGCTACCTGGCCGGCCACTCCATGGGTGGGCTGCTTAACGCCGAACAGCGGGCGACCGCCTGGGCTCTGGCCCGCCGCGGACGTCCCTCGGTGACCATTGAGTTGCCCCGTGTCGACGAAGCCAGCCTGGGTCAGTTGCTCTACCTGCTCGAAGGGGCGACAGCGGTGATGGGCGAGCTCTACGACATCGACGCTTTCGATCAGCCGGGGGTGGAGCTGGGCAAGCAGGCTACCTACGCGTTGATGGGGAGGTCGGGTTTCGAAGAGCTGGCCACGGAAATCCGCGGCGACGTGCCCGAGAAGACGCCCTACCGGATCGAACGGAAGTGACTTGGGCTTGCCTCCGGGCGGCAGCGGTGCGAACATATGTTCATGAATGGAGCGACTGAGCGACCCGATCGCTCCCCGGAGAAGGCCGGCGGCGGACGCCGCGCGATAGCCCACCTCGACCTGGACGCGTTCTTTGCCAGCGTCGAGGAACGGCTTGATCCCGGCCTGGAGGGCAAGCCGGTGATCGTGGGAGGCGGCGAGCGCGGAGTGGTCTCCACCGCCAACTACATCGCGCGCCGGTACGGCGTCCATTCGGCGATGCCCATGCGCACGGCTCGGCGGCTCTGCCCGCACGCCGTCTACGTCCGGGGCAGCTACTCCGTCTACAAGGAATACTCGTCGCGCCTGATGACCCTGCTTGGCGGATACTCTCCGCTGGTGGAACAGGTCAGCCTGGACGAGGCCTATGTCGATCTGACCGGTACGGAACGCCTCTTCGGTCCGGTGGTGGCGACGGCCCGGGAAATCCAGCGCCGCGTCGACGAGGACCTGTCGCTCAGCATCTCGGTCGGCCTCGCCACCAATAAACTGGCTGCCAAGGTGGCCTCGGACCTCAAAAAGCCGCACGGCTTCACCGTGGTCAGGCCGGGCGAAGAAGCCGCGTTTCTCGCACCGCTCGCAGTGGAGCGTCTCCCTGGCGTTGGGCCGGTGCTCCTGGGGCGGCTGCGCGACCGAGGGATCGCCACCGTTGGCGATTTGGCCCAGGTGCCGTTGGAGCTCATGCGCTTGAGCTTCGGGGAACCCGGTGAGGTTCTGGCGCACCGGGCGCGTGGAATCGACCCGCGCAGCGTGACTCCGCGAGAGACGGTCAAGTCCATCTCCCGGGAAACCACTTTCCAGGAGGACGTGACCGACACCGGACTACTCGAATCGTCGCTGCTTGAACTGGCCGAAGACGTTTGCCGCAGGCTGCGCCGCCAGCGCCTGCAGGCGCGAACCGTTGCTGTGAAGATCCGCTACTCCGACTTCGCCACGCACACGCGCTCCCACACGCTGGGCAAGCCCGCGGATGTGGATGAGGTCTTCTTCCGCGAGGTGCTGGCTCTCTTCCGCAAGGGCCGCACGCGGCGCTACCGCATCCGTCTGGTGGGGGTGGGGGTCAGCAATCTGGTGCCGCGGTGCTGGCAGGACGATCTCTTTGACCAGGAGTTGCCGCTGCTGCGCGAACTCGGTCTCAAGCTCGATGTCATTCGGGAAAAGTACGGGCGAAACGCCATCCGCCGAGGCGCGGCGCAGAGTTCTTCGGCTCCGCCCGGCTCCGGCGGGGCACCTTCTGGCGGCGGGAAGGTTTCGCGCTAGGGGAGCTGCCCGCGGCTGCCGAATACCCGGATCTCGGACAGCGCCAGGTCCTCCCATGTGCTCCCTGGGTACACGGATTCCGCGGTGAGCAGTAGCCACTCCGTTTCCTTGGGCGCCAACGGCACTTCTTGGAAACCCTGACGGTCCTCCAGTTCCACGGTTTGGCTGGTACCGTCCGAGTACTTGACCGTCATCTGCTCGATGCGCCCGTTCCCGGTGTAGCGCTCCTCGTCCCGCTGATACCCGTTCGCCACTTCGAGTCGGGCCGGTATGACCGGGGTCTCGAAGTGCAGCCTGACCCACTCGCCCTCGCCAAGCCCCTCGGCGCCCTCGTTCCAAGCGGTGGCCGGATCGGCATCGATGAGGTTGTCCGGCCCGTAGGTGCGCTCTGCGGAGGGCTCTATATAGGACGAGGCCCGAACGTCCGCCACCGGCAACTCGACCACTTCACGCAGTGAGGTGGTGGTGGTCGGCGGTTTGGTCGTGGTGGAGCCGGCGGCCCCGGTCGCGCCCTCGTCTTCGAGGCCGGTTGCCGCGTCGCTGGTCCCGGGACTCTCCGGATTCGACGCCACCTGGTCGGGGGTCTCCTCGGACAGCACGCTCATCGTGAGCACGAGGACGAAAGCGGTGGCCGAGATAAGGGCCAGCAGGAGCCCCAGGGCTATCAGGGGATTGCGCCGGGATTTCTGTTGGGGACGGCTCCGTGCGGAGCGTCGCTCCCGGCGTCGCTCTTTCGATTCCGGATCCCACTCTTTCATCATCAGTCCCTCGGGTGCTCGTTCATAAAGCTGCTATTCGTGGACTACGCGGTCCGTCCTGCTCGATCCGCTTTGTTAGAATCGGGGAAGTTCCCCTCGACCGGAGGTCCAGCGATCTTCGAGGACTTTGACCAAATAGGAGGCGACTGCTTCCGTTCCGGCCTCATCAGCTCGCACGCCGGCAATATCTCCGTGCGCTCGGGGGATTCTCTCATCATCACTCGGCACGGTGCCATGCTGGGGCGATTGCGTCCAGAGGATTTGGTGGAGGCGTCCCTGGACGAGGAGGGGGAGGCGAAAGAGGCATCCTGCGAACTCCCGACGCACCGCGCCGTTTACTCCAGGACGCCGGCTCGGACCATTCTCCACACGCACCCCCCGCACGGGATCGTCCTTTCGCTGCTTGGATCTCGAATCGTGCCCCTTGACGTGGAGGGCTGCCACCTGGTCGGCGAAGTGCCCGTGTTGAGCGCCGCCTCTCCCGTCGGATCGCTGGAGATGGCCGATATAATCGCCGAAGCGCTGCTGGAGTATCGCCTCTGCATGCTCCGCGGCCACGGCCTCTTCGTGCGCGGAGAAACCTTGAGCGAAGCCTACTGCCTGACGACCGCGTTCGAGGCCTCGGCCAGGGTGAGTTATCTCGCGCGAGTCGCCGGCATCTCCACTCCGTCACGCGAGTGCGCCGACGGGTCCACGTGGGCAGCCCCCGACGGCTCGCCGAGGCCCGCTACCCCGGGAAATCCCGAAAAACCCGCCTAGAGAGCTATCGGAAAGGAATCTCGTGCGCCAGCTTCACGATCCCGTCGATCTCCGCAGCGATACCGTGACCCAGCCCACCGCGAGCATGCGCCGTGCGATGGCTCAGGCGGAGGTGGGGGACGACGTTTACCGGGAGGATCCCACTATCAACCGGCTAGAGGAGCGCGTCGCCGCTATTCTGGGGATGGAGGCGGCGCTCTTCGTGGCCTCGGGCGTGATGGGCAATCAGATCTGCGTGCGGAATCTCACGCGGCCGGGCGACGAGGTCCTCGTCCACGAATGGGGGCATATCCTCAATTTCGAGGGCGGTTCGGCTGCAGCCCTTTCCGGAATCCAACTGCATCCCTTGCCGGGGGTCAACGGCATCCTGTCGGCTGAGGACGTGCGCGCCGCGGTCCGCCCCCCGGACGAGCACTTCGCCAAGGTGGCGGCGGTCGCTCTGGAAAACACCCACAACCGGGCCGGCGGCACGATCTGGCCCCTCGAGGCTCAGGACGCCGTCGTGGCCGCGGCCCGAGAGCACGGGTTGGCCGTGCACCTGGACGGCGCCCGGCTATGGAACGCCCATGTTGCCACCGGCGTTCCCCTCGATCGCTACTCACAGGGCGTCGATACCGTCTCGGTTTGCTTTTCGAAAGGTCTTGGGGCCCCAGTCGGGTCCGTGATCGGCGGTTCTCAGGAATTCATCGCCGAGTCTCGCCGCACGCGCAAGCGCTACGGCGGGGCCATGCGCCAGGTGGGCATCCTGGGGGCTGCCTGTCTGTATGCCTTGGACCATCAGCTCGAACGTCTCGCGGAGGACCACGAGAACGCGCGCGTGCTGGCGGAGAGGCTGGCCTCGGTGGACGGCGTGGTAATCCCTCATCCCGTCGAGACCAACATCGTTATGGCGGAGGTCGGCGGGCTGGGGGTGACCGGAGCCGAGGTGGTCGAAGTCCTGGCCGGGCGGGGCGTGCGCGCTGGGACCATGGCTGCCCAGACCGTTCGCTTCGTCACCCATCTGGGGGTAGATCGCCCGGAGGTGGAGCGGGCCGGCGAAGTGATCGCGAATGCCCTGACGGAGATGGTTGAAGCGGCGGCGGGCCGGCAACGGGTCCGCCGCAGGTGAGGCGGGGGTAGCGCGTGAGCCCGGAGCGATCTTGAACGCCACGGCCCGCCGTCCGGGGGGAGTCTATCCCCGCCTCGCCGTGGTGGCTCTGCTTCGGGATTCCCGCGGCCGCTGGCTGCTGGTGCGGACTTGCCACGATCCATCGCGTTGGGCGCCGGTGGGAGGACGGGTGGAGTTCGATGAGACCCTGGCCGAGGCGCTTCGCCGCGAACTCCTGGAGGAGGTGGGTCTGGAGGCCTGCATCCTCGGTCCCTGTTACGCAGCGCTGGTCGCGCACAAGAGCGAGGACACACTGGCCGTGAGCCTGGCCGCGACTCCGGTCGCCGAAGCGATGGGTGAGGGGTTGGTATTGGGGGAGAAAGTGCCGGCCGACGAGGACGCGCCCAAGGGGGGAGACGAGGAGGTAGGCGATGTGGGCTGGTTTACCCGCGAGGAGTGGGTTGAGTTTGCGCGGCAAGGGCGGACGCCGTGGCGCGAAGTCGACGTCCTCCGAGGGACACTTTTGGCGGACACGCTCATGGATTCACCGATAGACGCGCAGGACCTCGAGGATGAAGACGGCTGCAGAGCGCAAGGAGGCGGACATGGAGCGCGAGCGCGCCCTGGAACTGGTTAGAGAGAACGTATCCCAGGAGAACCTGGTCCGGCACATGCTCGCAACTGAGGCGATCATGAAGGCGCTGGCTGTTCGGCTTGACGCCGATCCGGAGCGCTGGGGCCTTGCCGGTCTGGTGCACGATCTCGACGTCGAAGAAACTGCGGGACGGCCAGAACTCCACGGCAGGGAAACGATCTCCCGTCTGCGTGCCGCCGGACTCGCCGACGACGAGGTGCTCGGCGCGGTCGCCTCGCACAACCCCGCCAACGGCGCCGTCATAGAGGGCGACATGGGCCGCGCGCTGTTCGCGGCCGATCCGCTCACCGGGCTCATCACGGCGGCCGCCCTCATCCGCCCCGAGAAGAAGCTCGAACTGGTCAAGCTCAAAAGCCTCAAGAAGCGGTACAAGGAGCCCGCCTTTGCCCGCGGGGCCCGCCGCGAGGATATCGCCACCGTCGAGCAGCTGGGACTGGGTCTCGAGGAGTTTCTCCAGCTGGGCCTGAGCGCGATGCACGCCGTGAGCGGGGATCTGGGGTTATAGCGGGTGCCGCGAGGGGAAGCGGAAGCCATGGAGCCATCGAAGACCGGCCGCACAACTCATGCTAACTGCGACCTCGTCGGGCACGAGCCGGACGGCGAGAGGCTCGGCGGGTTGCGCCGCGAAACCGAGCCGTTGGAGCGCTTCCGCGAAAAGCTCCGCGGCGTTCGGATCTGGGACATGCACGCCCACGTTGGGCGCGATCATGACGGTAGCGTGCTCGATCCGGCTGAACTGTTGGCACGCATGGAGATGCTCGGCGTCGAGAAGACCGTCGTCTTTCCGATGGATGATCCCCGGCAGGGGGAGTGCTTCACCCACCCGAACGATGTGGTCTGGGAGGCTTACCGGGCCTTTCCGGAGCGGATCATCCCCTTCTTCCGGCTGAACCCCAACTACCCCTCGCGCGACGAGTACGAGCACCGACTCGAGCAGGGTTTTCAAGGGATCAAGCTCCATCCTCGTTCGCAGAGCTTCAGCATCTCTCAGCCCGAGGCCATGCGCATCTATGGTTGGGCCGAGCGCGACGGCATCCCTATCCTGATCCACACGGGCAGGGGGATCGAGAACGTGGTCCGCGACATCCGCCATGTGGCCGACGAGCACCCGGCGCTGCGCCTGGTGCTCGGACACTCCGCCGCCTATGAGCTGAAGGAATGCTGTGCGAGGTGCGAGAGTTGCGACTGGTTGCTGTTCGATACCTCGAGCATCGGTAAGGAGAGGCTACGGTCGCTTCTGCAGATCGCCGATCCGCATAAAATCGTCTATGGCTCGGATGTGCCTTTCGACCCGCACGCCGAGGACCTGCTCCATCTTCTGGAGTTGGCCGAAGAGCTCGAGATACCTCAGGGCGAGCTGGAACTGATTCTGGGAGGGAATCTGCGGCGGTGGATGGAAGAGGGCCCGGTTTGCCGCTACAGTTGTCCGCTCGACTTTGCCCAGGGGGCCTAAGGAGACCGGTGGTTTCGCCATCATCGTCGCCGGATTGCTACGCTCCCATAGTTGCCAATGCTCGGCGGCAGGTGCTGGCTATGCCCCTCGCGCAGGTATGCGCGGCCTCGGGTGCCCGGCTTTTCCCGCCGTCGGAAACCCGCCTAGAACCGTCCCCGACCACCCAACCCGCCCTTCATCTACCGGTGCTCGACCGGGAGTTGAGGATGGAGTTGACCGAGGGGGAACTCGCGTGGCCGGACGGAACTGCTCCCGGCACCGATTACGCACTGACGAGCCTGCACTATCTGGCGCGCGCCGCCGGCCCCCTGGCGGGGGATGCCCTGGTGCGCTACGCGGGTCTCCCCGGCGCGTCGGCCTACGCGGGCGCCTTTGAGGCGCGTGCGGAACGGCCTCTGGCCGCGCGCCTCGACCAGGAGTCCGAGCGCCTGATCGGCGCAGCGGACGCACTCGGCACCCGAAGGGTCGACGGCCTCTGGGAGTTCCGTTTCTTCCCGCATCTGCCGCTGGTGGTGAGGCTGGCCCCCGCAGAAAGCCCGCTGCCGCCCGCCTGCGTCATCCTCTTTCCCCGCCGCGCAGGATATCTCCATCACGTCGAGGACCTGGCGGTGGTGGGACAACTGCTGGCTGAGCGCCTGCTGGAGCTTGCGGCAGCGGGATTTCGGTAAACGAAAGCAGCTTCATCCTCTATACTCGACCGGGTTGGACCCTGGAAGAGGAGACGCGGTGTTCCGCCTGCTTTATCTCTACGTCGAGGAGCCCGCCTCCTGGATGGCCTATCTGCAGTTCTCGGTCGTCGTGGGACTGATGGCCCTCGCCTATTTGCACACCATTCGCCGCAGGATGAGTTTCATGCCCCTGTTCGGGGTGATGTTCGCCATCTTCTTCTTGGACTTCTTCGCGTACCTGCCCTTCTTGGCCTACGTGTTGATCCGCGACCGGCGGCGCGGCTTGGCGACGCCGGAATCCGCCAACCGCTTCTAGCCGCATGCAGGCGGCAGTCAACCGGGCCGCCGGGTCATGATGACCCGGGAACAGATTCCGCTGGTCGAATCCCGACTGGGCAAACCGAGGGTTATAACCCTGCACGCCGAACTGAATCCCTACGAGATGCGCTTGGTTTCGGGCTCATTGCGCAGGCAGCGCACTCACGACGTCACCCTGTTCATTCTGCACGAGGGGAGGGTGGCGGTCATACGTAAGCCCCAGTTCGCTGCCGGCATGTACCGCGCACCCAGTGGCGGCGTCGAACCCGGTGAGAGCTTCGAGGACGGAGCCCGGCGCGAGGCCCTGGAGGAGACGGGTCTGACCGTCTGCCTGGAGCGTTATTTGATTCGCGTGCAGGCGATCTTCGCTCCTCCGGCATCTTGGCCGATTGACGACCTACCTCCGGGACTTCTCGAACCCGATAGTGGGAATATTCGTTGGTGGACGCATATAATTGCAGCAAGAGTCGTGGGAGAGCCGGCGCTGGCACCCAGGGACACCAGAGAGATCGCGGAAGCTAGGTGGATGACCTTGAACGAGTTGCAGGGCCCGGTGCGTGAACGGTTGGTTGCTAGCGGCCGCGCTCTGTTCGCCTATCGCGTTGCTCTGACGGACGCGACGGTGGCCTTGCTGCGTGAGGAAAGCGCGAAGGGAGTCTGCGCTTGAACTTCGACCTCGGGAAGAGACTTCGATTTCGGAGCGAAACCGGCGAGCTGACCGCCATGGTGTGGACGCTTATCGGCGTGGTCATTCTCTTGGGTGGCGTCTCTCTCTTTCTGCTTGGGCAATACCTCACCGCGCCGTCGCTGGCGGGCATAACCCCCGAACCCTCCGCGGCCGTCAACGATTCCGAGGTCACATTCCGCATCAAGGCCCCACATCTGCGGGCCGAGCCGGAAGACATCCTGGTGGTGCTCGACAACGAGCCGGTACCCCCAGGTGAGCTCTCTTTGGCTGACGGCTTGATTCTCTTCTCCCGCTCGCTCGAGGACGGTGAACATCGGGTGCTGGTCAAGGTGGAGTCGCGGAACATTTTCGCGCGCCTGCTCGAGCTTTCCAGCACGGTCAAGGTAGACACCGTCGCGCCTGAGGTGCAATTGGTGAGGTGGCAGCCGGCCGGTCCCGGCGCCCCTCCCGAGTCTCTGCGCTTCGCGGTCAGCGAACCGGTGAAAGGTACTCTGCGACTGAACGGCGTGGTCAGCGATCTGGCGTCGGAAGGCGGTGAGCTGGTGGCTCAGCCGAAGCCGGTCGAGGGTCACTACACCGCGGTGGTCGAAGTGCATGACGAGGCGGGGAACGCCGCCGGGGGTGAGTGGCGTTTCTGGGTGGATCTGACGGCTCCCGTGCTAAAGATGCCGGAATTGCCGGAGGGCGCTTGGGCCGAGAGCGACCTCTCACTCCCCGTGGAGATCGAGGACAATCACCCGGAATCGATCGAGGTCGAGGCCAAGTTGAATGGTCAACCGATCGCGGTGACCCCCGCAGTGGTCAAAGCGGCTTCTGGGGGAGCGACTTCGGCGGCCTACGAACTGGTGGCCGAGGACCTGGCCGAAGGTCTCCATCAACTCGAAGTGTTGGTGGTGGACCGCGGAGGCAACGAGGTGGGCTATCAGGGCAAACTGCTGGTGGACTCTTCCTCCACTCTGGGCAGTCGACCGATGATCGAGGGAGCTCGGGGCGCCGACGTCAAGCAGTTGCAGAGTCTGCTCGCGCGCAGGGGGACCTACAAAGGCGACAACACGGGCGAACTGGACGAGGCCACCATGGCTGCCGTCGTTGCGTACAAGGAAAAGCGGGGTCTGGGGAGTGAGTTAATTCTCGAACCCGAAACCGCGAGAAGGCTGCTTGGCCGGATCGTAATCGATATCTCCGCGCGCACGCTCGTGCTCTACGATGAGGATCAGGTGCTGAGGAGCTACCGTGTGGCTGTGGGTCAGCCGCGGTACCCGACTCCCACCGGCAACTTCCGCATCATCAACAAGGCCAAGAACCCGACCTGGTCACCGCCGCCGTCGCCTTGGGCGGACGGGCTGGAACCGGTTCCTCCCGGACCCAACAACCCGCTGGGGACCCGCTGGATGGGGCTCTCGGCCCCGCATGTGGGCATTCACGGCACCTACGCCTCTGGTTCTATCGGGACCGCCGCCTCGCACGGCTGTATCCGCATGCACATCTCTGACGTGGAGGCGCTCTTCGACGTGGTCTACGTGGGCACTCCCGTATCGATCGTGCCCTAGGGCTCTGCCCCGGGGTAGCGCCCGGACGACCGCGCAATGACGGCACGCCCCGTCCCCCCACCGGAGGCGAAAGCTATGCCTCCGTCCCCCACCGCTTGCTCTTCTGGCGGCTTCTTATATACTCGGTATGTATGTACCCGGTGAGTATGGAAACAGATGTGGGACGCGATCACGCGACCGAGGCTCTTGCGGGGCGGCTGCGGTGTCGGTGAAGCATGCTTTCCTGGGCTTGCTGGCCGAGGGGCCTCTTCACGGCTACGAACTCAAACTGACTTTCGAGGAACGTCTGCTCCCGAGTTCGCCGCTCAACTACGGGCAAGTTTACGGCTCCCTCGAGCGGCTGGAACGCGACGGCCTGGTGGAGCACCAGGTGATCGTTCAGGAGGAGCGCCCCGACAAGAAGGTCTACCGCATCACCGCCGAGGGTCTGCGCGAACTGGACAGGTGGCTGCGGAACCCCTCGGTGCCGGCGCTTGACCTGCGCAATGAGACGTTCCTCAAGCTGGCGGTGGCGCGGCGACTGGGAGACGTCGACACGGCGGAGGTGTTGGCTTCGGAAAGGCGCGGGAGCTTCCGGCGTCTGCGGGAAGTGACCGAGGCGCGCCGGCAGGCGGCGGCCGAAGGCAAAGGCGTTGAGCTGCTACTGCTGCTGGACCTGGCGGCCTTTCGGCTGGAGGCGTTTCTCAAGTGGCTAGAGCGGTGCGAAGAGCTTTTCGACCAGGAGGCGAGAAGGAAATGGCAACGGTAAAGCAGAGGAAGCCTGACACCACCGACGGCATCGCCGCAGCGGTGGTCGCGAAGGGTGTGCGCAAGGTCTTCGGAGCGGGTGAAACTGCGGTGGAGGCGCTGAGGGGCGTCGACGTCGTGGTGCGGAAAGGCGAGTTCCTCGCGGTGATGGGTTCCTCGGGGTCCGGCAAGAGTACGCTGCTCCATCTGGTGGGGGGACTGGATCGGCCGACCGAAGGGACCATTGCAGTCGGTGGTCAGGATCTGGCCTCGCTTTCGGACGACGAACTCACGCTGCTTCGCCGTCGCCGGATCGGTTTCGTCTTTCAGTTCTTCAACCTGCTCCCCATCCTTTCTGCAGCTGAGAACGTGGCCCTGCCTCTGATGGTCGACGGAGTTCGCGAGAAGCAGGCGTTCGAACGGGCGGCGGCGGCTTTGGGACGCGTGGGCATCGCTGGGCGTAGCGCGCACCGGCCGACGGAGCTTTCCGGGGGAGAGCAGCAAAGAGTCGCCATAGCCCGCGCGCTCGTGGCCGAGCCGGTGCTGATTCTGGCCGATGAGCCCACGGGCAATCTGGACAGCGCGTCCGGGGAGCAGGTGCTGGACCTGCTGCGAAACGTCGTAGACGAGGGCGGGCAGACCGTGCTGATGGTCACTCACGACCCCCGCGGAGCGGCTACCGCCGACCGCATGATCATGTTGAAGGATGGCCGGGTAGCCGAAGACCACGAGTTAGGTCGCGCAGCCTCCATCGCGGAGGTGCTCTCGCATCTGGAGGAACTGGAGAGATGAATCTCTGGTCATACAGCTACCGAGAACTCAGACGTAGACCGGGAAGGACTCTTCTCACCCTGGCGGGCATCGCCTTGGGAGTCGCTGCCATCGTGGCGGTGTCGCTGGTGACCACGGCGACCAAGTCGGCTTATCGGGAGATGTTCGCGGCTGTATCGGGCGAAGCCGAGCTCGAGGTGGTGGCTCAGGGTACCGAGGGTCTGGAGACGTCCCTAGACGGGCGCTTGGCGTCGGTGGATGGGGTCGAAGCGGTGGTGCCGGTGGTGCAGTCGCCGAGCGCCCTGGTCACCGACCTGGGGCGGACGGTGGTGGTGGTTTTGGGGGTGGACCCGGAGCGCGACCTCGCCGCGCGGCGCTACGAGGTGACTGCGGGCGAGTCCTTCTTCGAGACGGCGGGCTCATCTGAGCCCGTGGAGCCGGCGGGTAACGTTCCCGTGATGTTGGAGGAGAGCTTTGCGCGCTCGCAGGACCTGGGGCCGGGGGACGGAGCCAGGTTGATAACCCCGCAGGGAACCGCCGAAGTCGAGGTGGTGGCCCTGGTCGACGCGGCGGGCACGGCCGCCTTCAACGGCGGGGCTATCGTCTTCATGCCCCTCCCGCAGGCGCAGGAGCTCTTTAGCTTAGGAGCGCGGGTCAACTCTCTGCAGCTGGTCCTTGGAGAGGGAGCCTCCCTGAGCCAGGTCGAAGAGGCGGTTTCCGCTGTGCTCCCGGCGGGCACCGAGGTGCGCAGCCCCGAAGCGCGGGGAGCGGTGGCGGAGGACAGTATGCTTTCCACTGAGCAGGGCCTGAACAGCCTGAGTGCGCTGTCGATCGCCGCCGCGGTCTTCATCGTGGTCAACGCCTTCTTCATGTCGCTTACGGGGCGCAACCGGGATCTCGCGGTGCTCCGCACCCTGGGGGTCACCCGGCGCCAGTTGGTGCGCTTGGTCCTTCGCGAAGCTGTGGTCTTGGGGAGTGTGGGCACCGTTCTCGGCCTGCTCGGCGGGATCGGCGGGGCCTACGTGCTCATGTTAGGAGTCGAGCAGCTAATGGGTGTCGAACTGGGCGGATTCGCCCTGTCTGCGGGACCGTTGCTCGGCGCCGCCGCCCTCGGCCTGGGATCCTCCTTGCTCTCGGCGTACGTGCCGGCGAGGTGGGCGGCGCGCGTGCCGCCGCTCGAGGGGTTGAGCGGCGAGGCCCGCGAGGACCGGGGCCGCCGCCGCCGTTGGCCCTCCTACCTGGGCGTCACCTTCCTCGTGCTGGTGCTGGCGATTCTCGCCGGCCTTCGCGCCCACGCGCTCGACGAAGACGTCACCGCGCTGGCCATGGTTCTGCTTCTGGTCGGCTTGGTCCTTCTGATTCCGCCGGCGCTCGCCCCCCTGACCTGGCTGGCGGCACGTCTGCTGGGACCGTTCCTCGGGACCGAAGGGCGGATAGCCTTCCGGCAGTTGAACCGGCATCCAACGCGCACCGCACTGACGGTGGGCGTGCTTTTCGTGGCGGTGACCATCGGCATCGGCATGGGCAGCGCCCTGGTCAACAACATTTCGGATACGGGAGACTGGTACGAACGCACAATCGTGGGCGACTACTTCGTCCGCGGAGCGCTTCCGGAGATCGGCACCAATCTAACCGCGACCATGTCTCCCGAGGTGGGTGCGGAGATCGCCGCCATCGAGGGAGTGCGGGCGGTGGATGCCATCCGCTTCCTGCCGGGGACCATCGAAGACGAATCGGTGGTCATCCTGGCGCGCAGCTTCGAACTCCCGGATTCACTCCCGCTCGATCTGGAAGAGGGTGAAAGCGCCGAAGTCCTCGAGGGCCTGCGCAGGGGAGGTATCGTGCTGGGAACGGCGCTTGCCGGACGCCTCGGGCTGGGCGTCGGCGACCAGGTGACCGCGGCCACGGCTCAAGGTCCCGTGGAACTTACCGTCGAGGGAACCGCCACCGAGTACACCGCCGGAGGCTCGGCAGCGTACGTGTCCTGGGATACGGGGGAGCGGCTCTTCGGCTTGGACGGCTCCGACGTCTATCTGGTCCATGCCGAGGAAGGGGCTCTGGAGGCCGTCGGTCAGCAACTGGAGGAGCTCACCCAAGAAAGAGGACTGCTCCTACAGTCGTTCGCCGAGTTTCGCACCTTCCTGGATGAAATGGTGGCCGGAGTGATGGCCTTCCTCTGGGTTCTGCTTGCGGTGGTCTTCGTCATCGCCTCCCTGGGCATCGTCAATACCCTCAGCGTGAGCGTGCTGGAACAGACCCGCGAGCTCGGGCTTCTGCGGGCGGTTGCCCTGACCCGCAGGCAGGTGCGCAAGACCGTACTCTCGCAGGCATTGGCGATCGCCTTGGTCAGCCTGGTGCCGGGCGCCGTGGTGGGCATAGCCGTGGCCATCCTGCTCAACGTCGTCACCGGTGCGGTCATCGGTCAACCGGTGGACCTGAGCGTGAACCCGATTGTGGTGATCTCCGCCCTGGTCGTGGGTTTTGTGGCGGCTGTAGTGAGCGCCTACCTTCCCGCGCGGCGTGCAGCCCGGCTGGAGATCGTAAAGGCGTTGCAGTACGAGTAGGCAGCCGGTCGTTTCCTGGTGTGATCCTGGGTAACTAAAAGCCACCAGAGGTCAAAGGAGGCGGTGTGGCGCTCATGCTGGGGATCGACATCGGGGGGACCAAGGTGGCCGTGGCCAGGGTGACCGAGGACGGCACGGTGCAGGGCGAGGTCATGGAGTTCCCCAGCCCCTCCACAGGTCCGGAGGAGTTCGTCGAAGCGCTGCTCGAGCAACTGCGCGAGGTTCGGTCTCGGATCGAGGACGACATCCTGGGTGTGGGTGTGGGCTGTGCGGGAACGATCGACTGGCACGAAAGCAAGGTGGTCGAATCTCCCAACCTGCCGCTGGAGGATGAGCCCCTGGGCGAGCAGATCGCCAAAGCGCTCAGGCTGCCGGTGGTTTTGGACAACGATGCCAACACGGCCACGCTGGCCGAGGTCCGGGTGGGGGCAGCCAAGGGAATGTCGCATGTCATCATGCTCACCCTGGGAACCGGGGTGGGCGGCGGCATCGTGCTCGATGGCAAGCTCTACCGGGGCGCGACCGGCAGCGCCGGCGAGTTGGGACACACCATCGTCAATGGCAATGATGATCTCTGCCGCTGCGGCAGGCGTGGATGTCTCGAGCAATACGCCTCGGGCTCGGCGCTTGAGCGCTACGCCCGTCGAATTGTGGATCACGGCCGCCTGGCGAGCGCGGTAGGGGGCGATGACGCGGCGGATGCCGCGGCAGAGCGGCCCGAAGACTACGCCAAGCGGCTGAGCGAGCTGGCGGCCGCGGACGATCTGAACGGCAAGAGCGTGGGCGAACTGGCCCTGGAGGGAGATGCGGCCGCGCGCGACGCGGTGGCCGAGGTCGCCTACTGGCTGGGAGCGGGCCTCGCCAACATGGCCAACATCTTCAATCCCGACATGATCGTCATAGGCGGCGGCCTCAGCAGCCTGGGGGACCTGCTGTTGGAGCCCGCCCGCAAGGTGATGGAGGCTCACGCCATCCGGCCCAACGGCACGGTCGCTCAGGTGACCGCGGCTCAGCTGGGCAACGAGGCCGGTGTGGTGGGAGCGGCACTTGTCGCTTGGGAGGTCCTCGAGAACGTCACGGTGCCGGTCTGACCGCCGGCCGCCGGCAATTGCGGCTATAGTCCGAGGCGTGCTTTACGTTTGCCCCACTCCGATCGGCAACCTGGCCGATATCACGCTTCGGGTCCTTGAGGTTTTGCGCTCGGTGGATCTGATCGCCTGCGAGGACACCCGCCGGACGGGGAAGCTATTGGCGCATTACGGGATAGAAGTCCGTATGCTCAGCTTCTTCGAGCACAACGAGTTGCGTCGCCTCGAGCAGATCCTGGGGGAACTGGAAGCCGGCGCGTCGGTGGCACTGGTTTCGGATGCCGGCATGCCCGGCCTTTCCGACCCTGGCTACACCCTGCTGCGGGCAGCGCTCGATCGGGGTCTCCCCGCAACGGTCCTGCCGGGCGCCTCGGCCATAACCACGGCGCTGGTCGCTTCCGGTCTTCCCAGCGATCGCTTCACCTTTGTCGGCTATCTCCCTCGCACCGCGGGCAGGCTCACGGCCTTTGTCGAGGAGGCGGGGACCGCAGGCGGGACTCTGATCGCTTTTGAATCGCCGCGCAGACTTCGCCGCACGCTGGTCGCGCTGGGCGAAAGGTGGCCCAAACGGGAATTGGCCGTGGCGCGCGAGCTCAGCAAGATGCACGAGGAGCTACTGCGGGGATCGGCGGGGCAACTGCTTGAGTTGCTCGACGGCCGGGAAGAGGTGCGGGGGGAGATCGTCCTGCTGTTGAGTCCCGAGGAGGAATCCGGCGCCGGCGGCGCGGTGGAGCGCGAGGTGCGGGCGGCCCTCACTGCCATGTTGGGCCGGGGGATGGGAGCCAAGGAGGCCTCCCGCCTGGTTGCCTCTCTCACCGACATGTCCGCCCGGGAGGCTTATCGCCTGGCGATCGCAGTTCGCGAGAAGCCTCCACGTCGACAAGATCGGGATTGACTAACCTTGACTTGGCGCAATAATGCTGAGCGACACGTAACCGCCGGACCGGCTCCGCCGCCTTCCGGCCAATTTTGGAAAGCAAGCGAGGTGGCGATGCGCCGTTTCTGGAAGTACCTCTTCTACGCAACCCTGGTGGCCCTGGTCCTCTTTATCGCGATCCAGTTCCTCCCCTGGGGCCCCGACCGCAATAATCCGGAGATAACCAGCACTCCCGAGTGGACGGATCCCGAGGCCAAGAATCTGATCGAGGGAGCGTGCTTCGACTGCCACAGCAACGAGACCAATTGGCCCTGGTACTCCCGCATCGCCCCTACCTCCTGGCTACTGGACCGGGACATCCGCGAAGGCCGCGCTCACCTGAACTTCTCCGAATTCGACCGTTTCAGAGAGGGCATGAAGGAGGAGACCATCGAGTCGGTCCAGGACGCCGAGATGCCCCCCTTCACGTACAAGACCATGCACATAAGCGCCTGGCTCGATGACCAGGAGAAGCAGATCATGGTCGACGAGTTCGAGCGGATCTTCGAGTAGCTAGGTGGGGCGGGGGACGAGTTCCGGCTCTTCCCCCGCCAGGCTCAGGTAGGTCTTGTCTTCCCACAGGAGGCGGCCCGAGGTGGGGTGCGCCTCCTCCTCGCTCGGAGTGGCGTCAGCGTCATAGAGGGCGAGGGTCAGGGCCTGGTCGTGGGGCGGCAGTTCGAAGCTGAGACGTACGCACTTGTCCGCGCCAACCTCCTGTGGAGAGGTGAGGCCGCCGATCTCCGGGATCTCGCTCCGCCATTCGAACCGCACATGGCGTACTTCGCCCGCGCACACGCGCAGCGTGAGGCTCACCGAGAGGGGAAGCCGGCCCTCCCGGCGGATCCGCGGCGGCCCGACACGTTCGATTTCCACAGCGCTCAATCCCTGTCCAGATCCAGGTCCTGATCGGGAAAGAAGCGGTCCCCGAATTCTCGGATCGACCACTGCGTGGACACCGGTTTGCCGTACTCTTGTTTGCGCTCGTTGTAACCGCTGATCTCGGCGCAGGGAATGCCGGTTTCGTTGACGAAGGTCTCCACCTTGATGCTCTTCCAGCCGGGGAACTCCCCCCGCTCCTCGAGAAGGCGCGCGCAGGCGTTGTTGTCGAGCTTCTCTTCGGCCATGGTTACTCCTTTCGATGCTTCCGTTACCGGTCTATACCCGCTGTAACGGCGGGCATGCCGGGGACCGGGCCGCTTCTGTTAGAATCCGGCGCATGGTCAACTTCTACGTCACCACGCCCATCTACTACGTCAACGACGTGCCGCATATCGGGCATGCGTACACCACCACCGCCGCCGACGTCGTGGCCCGTTACCACCGCCAGTTGGGGGACGAGGTCTTCTTCCTGACCGGTACCGACGAGCATGGCAACAAGGTGGCCCAGGCGGCGGAGAGACGAGGCGTCTCGCCGCAGCAGCACGTTGATGAGATGGTAGGCAAATTCAAGGGTGTTGCCGAGAAGATCAACGCGACAAACGACTTTTTTATTCGCACCACCGACCTGGAGCACGAGCGCTTCGTGCAGCAGTTCGTGCAGCGCTGCTACGACAACGGCGACATCTACCGCCACAGCTATGAGGGCCTCTACTGTCCGGCCTGCGAGGCCTACTACACCGAAGAACAACTGGTGGACGGCCTCTGCCCTGACCACGGTATCCGCCCGGAGCATATGTCCGAGGACAACTGGTTCTTCCGTCTGTCGGCCTACCAGCAGCGGCTGACCGAGCACTACCGGGAGCACGCCGACTTCGTGCGCCCCCGCCACCGTTACAACGAGGCGCTCAGTTTCATTGAGCAGGGCCTCGAGGACATCTCCATTAGCCGCTCTGCCCTCAAGTGGGGAGTCACCGTGCCCTGGGACGAGTCCCAGGTGATATACGTCTGGGTGGACGCGCTGATCAACTACCTGAGTGCGCTCCACTACGCCTCGGGTCCGGGAGACGGCGCCGAAGGCGCACCGGGGGACACACTGTTCGAGCGATTCTGGCCGGCCACCTACCACCTGATGGCTCAGGACATCCTCAAGTTCCACGGCGTGATCTGGCCCGCCCTGTTGATGAGCGCCGGCTACGAGTTACCCGAACATCTCTTCATCCACGGCTACCTCAAGCTGGGCGGGGAGAAGATTTCCAAGACCCGGGGCAACGTGATGGACCCCTTCCCGCTGATCGAACAGTACGGCGCCGACCCGTTTCGCTTCTACTGCCTGCGGGAGGTGAGCTTCGGCTCTGACGGCGTGGTGAGCGAGGAATCCTTCAAGAACCGCTACAACACGGAACTGGCCAACGACCTGGGGAACCTGCTGAGCCGTACCACTTCCATGATCAGCAAGTACCGCGAGGGGCTGATCCCCGGCCGGCCGAGCGGATCGGCGGAGACTTCGCCTCTCGCGCCCGAGGCCGAGCGGGTGGCCAAAACCGTGCGCACCAAGCTCGACGAGATGGATCTGACCGGGGCGCTCGAGACGATCTGGGAACTGGTGCGCCGGCTGAACCGCTATGTGGAGGAGCGCGCTCCCTGGAAGCAGGCCAAGGCTCAGGATTCCGAGGGTCTGGACGCGACTCTGCGCGATCTGACCGAAGGACTGCGGTTACTGGCCGTGCTCCTGCATCCCTACATGCCCGCGACCGCCGACGAAATCCTGCGGCGGCTCGGCCTCGAACCCGGTCGGGACACTTACTCCTGGGCGGAAACCACCTGGGGAGGGCTGCCCGATGGTCTCCGCGTGGTCGCCGGGGCTCCGCTCTTTCCCCGCATCGAGGAGTAGCCGGGCGACGTTTGTCGATACCCACACCCACCTCGACCACGTCGAGGAGGCCGCCGCGGTACTCGTCGAGCATGCCCGGCAGGCCGGGGTCTCTCTGATCGTTCAATCGGGAACCGACCTGGAATCCTCACGTGCCGCGGTGGCCCTCGCCCAGCGTTTTCCTGAGGTCTTCGCGACCGTGGGAGTTCATCCTCACGAATCCACGGCTGCCTCGGAGCGGGACCTGGCGGGGCTGCGGGAGCTGGCCCGAGATCCGAAGGTGCTCGCCCTGGGGGAGACCGGCCTCGACTTCTACCGCGATCACGCGCCTCATTCCGAACAGGAGCGGGTGTTCCGGGGACAACTGGAACTGGCCCGGGAACTGGACCTCCCGTTGGTGATTCACACTCGGGCGGCCGACGCGGCCAGTCTCGCGTTGTTGGCGGAAATGGCCGAGGGCCGCAACGTGATCCTTCACTGCTTTTCCATGCCGGGTGCGCTTGCCGAGGTGGTGGAGCGGGGTTACTACGTGAGCTTCGCCGGAAACGTGACCTACAAGAATGCGGGTGATCTGCAAGAAGCGGCGCGGCTGGTGCCTGAGGAGCTGTTGCTGGTGGAGACCGACGCTCCTTACCTCTCCCCGGAGCCCCGTCGGGGCCGGCCCAACGAACCGGCCTCCATCGTTCACACCTACGGCTTCTTGGCCGAGTTGCGTGGCCTCTCCCCGGAGGAACTCGGAGCGAAGGTGCTGGCTAACACCCTGCGCGCCTTCCCCCGCCTCGCCGCATACCCCCGCGGCGGATGAGCCCAGAAGAAGGCGAGAGCGGCGGACTGCCCCGCCAGGTATCGCTCGCCCGGCTGCGCGAGTTTGGAATAAACCCCAAACGGAGTCTGGGCCAGAACTTCTTGGTCGACGACAATATCCTGGGGCTGATCCTCGACCGGCTGGGGCCGAGCCCGGCGGACGTGGTCCTCGAGGTGGGTGCCGGCCTGGGAGTGCTGACCCGCGCGCTGGCGAGAGCCGCCGGACACGTGCACGCTTTTGAGATCGACCGCTCCTTGGAGCCGGCACTGAGCTCCACGCTGGGGGAGGAGTCCAACGTCAGCGTGCACTTCGCGGATGTGCTCGATGCGGATCTGGGTGCGCTGGAACCGGCGCCCACGCTTTGCGGCAGCAACCTGCCCTACTCGCCGGCGGCGCCTTTCCTGGCCGAATCCGCCTGGAGGCTACCCGGTATCCGCCGCTACACGGTGATGCTGCAGCGCGAGGTGGCCGACCGGCTGATGGCGCGTCCCGGAACCAAGAGTTACAGTGGTATTTCCGCCTGGATCCAGCTTCACTTCGATGTGGTCGACCATCGTCCGCTCTCGCGCGCCATCTTCTATCCCCGGCCCAACGTCGATTCCAGCCTGCTCACCCTGGAGCGCGCGGTCAAGGATGAGTTCGTAACGCAGCGCCCGGCCCAGCTGCGCCGGGTGATCGATGCCGCCTTCCAGCAGCGGCGAAAGTCGCTGGTCAACTCGGTCTCTTCCAGTCTGGGCATCGACAAGCCCGCCGTTATCGAAGCCCTTGCTGCAGCGGGATTCGATCCGAAGGCGCGGGCGGAGGAGCTTCCGCCGATGGAATTTGTTAAGCTGAGCGGCGCCGTAACGGGATTGATGGAGATGCCATGATCGATCTAAGAAGAACGCATGCATCGAACATTACAGTGCCGACCGGGACTCGCCCTGGCCGCCGCGCGGCCGCCCCGCTTGGCTCCGCCCTCTTGCTCGCCGCTCTCTTACTCCTGGCATTTGGTGCGCTCGTCGGCTGCGGGTCCGCCCAGCATCCGGAGTCCACGCTGTCCGACCTGGGCGACGTGGTGGGCGTTCAGCGACAGGACGAGATCGACTTCGAGGCCCTGATGGATGACTACACCACCGAGGACTACGTCCAGAACACCGAGGCGGAGTTGGTGAATTACCAACTCTTCCTTGCGGCCAAGGCGGCGGATATCTCACTGAATCAGGCGGACCCGCCCGATCTGGTCGAGACCAGCGTGGAGGAGTCCGGCGATCAGGCGACCGTTACCTTCGACTTTCAGCGCAGGGAAGGCCTTTTTGCTGTGGCCGACATCTCCACCATAGTCATCGACATGGTGGATACGGGAGCCGAGGGGCATCCCTGGCGCATCCGTTCGATCGACCTGGAACGCTAGGCTTGGCGGCGCCCCTCAGGGTCAGAACCCCGGGCAAAGTGAACCTGACTCTGCTCGTGGGTCCCCGGCGGGGGGACGGCTACCACAAACTCCTGACGGTTTTCGTCCCGGTTGGGCTCTACGACGAACTGATATTCGAACTAGAGGCCGCCAGGCTGGGCGAAGGCGAACCCTCGGGGCAGGCGAAGGTCTCCTGCCCCGGAGTGCCCCCCGACGGCAACCTGGTGAGCTCGGCGCTCAGCGCCTTGGCTTTGGCCTCGGGTTGGGAGCTGCGCGGGCTGGTAACGGTGAGGAAGCATCTGCCCGTGGCCGCCGGCATGGGCGGCGGCAGCTCGAATGCCGCCGCCGCGCTCAAGGTGGGCGCCAATTTGATCGAGGCGGCGGGCGGCCCCGCGTTCTCCGGTGAGGAGCTTCGGCGGGTGGCGCGGGAGCTAGGGGCCGACGTGCCCTTCTTTCTCGATCCGCGCCCCTGCCTGGCCCGGGGCGTCGGTGAGCTCATGGAGGCTCTCCGCCTGCCACCCTTCCCGCTGGTGCTGACCTTTCCCGACGCCTCGCTCTCCACGGCTGAGGTCTACCGTACCTTCGATGGAGTCGCCGCTGAGGAGTCGAGAGCCGCGTTCGCCGCCCGGGCCCGGCGAAGCGAGACCGCCTGGCGGTCCATCTCCCGGGCCTGGGAGTCCGAGGAGCTCATCCTTCCCGAGCTCTGTGCTCAGGTGGCCGGCCTCCTTTTCAACGACCTCGAGCAGGCCGCCTTCCATCTGCTGCCCGAACTGCTCGATGCGAAGGTCGGACTCGAGCGGCGGGGCGTCTTGGGCGCTCTCGTCAGCGGGTCGGGCCCCACGGTCTTTGGTCTCTGCGCTTCCGAGGTCGAAGCCGAAACCATAGCCCAAGAGCTCGAGCGGGACGAAGTGCACGCCACCTGGGTGAGCACCCTGGCAGGCTGACCCGCCCGCCCCGAGGTCTCTTGACGCTCCCACCGGCTATACCTATACTTACCCGTCGCTGTTGAGCGCTTGCATTGGGGCGTAGCCAAGTGGAAAGGCAACGGGTTTTGGTCCCGTGATTCCCAGGTTCGAATCCTGGCGCCCCAGCTTCATTCTTTTCCGAGAACGCGCACGATCGAGGGCCGAAAACAGGTGACGTCTTCCATACCGACCGCAGTCGTTTTGGCCGCGGGCCTGGGTACCCGGATGAAGTCGCGAACCCCGAAGGTTCTCCATGAGGTCTGCGGCGTCCCGCTCCTTTCACACATCCTGGATGCCGTTGGCGCGCTTCAGCCCGAACGACTGGTCGTGGTTCTCGGGCCGGGGCACGAGCTGGTGGAGCCGCATTTGCCCGAATCCGCCCGAGTGGCCCTGCAGATCGAGCCCCGAGGCACCGGCGACGCCGTGCTCAAGGCCTCCGGCGAGATCCTCGATGGCTCCATGTTGGTGCTGCCGGGGGATACGCCCCTAATCACCAGGGAGGTGTTGAGCGCACTGATCGCGCATCACCGCGCTTCCGAGGCTTCCGCCACTCTCCTCACCATGATCCTCGAAGACCCCGGCGGCTACGGCCGCATCATTCGGGACGACGCCGGCGACGTGACGGCGATTGTCGAGCATCGCGACGCCAATGAAGAGCAGCGCCGCATCAAAGAGGTCAACGCGGGCATGTACGTGCTTCCTGGCCGCAGAACGCTGGAGCTCCTGCACGGGGTCGGGGACGAGAACGATCAGGGCGAGATCTACCTGACCGACGTGATCGCCGCCCTCCGGGCTGAGGGCCGCCGGGTGAGCGCGCTGCCGGTGGCCGACCCCACGGTGACCCTCGGTGTCAATTCCCGGGTGGAGCTCGCCGAGGCGCAGGGTCTGATGCGCGCGCGCATACTCGAGTACTGGATGCGCGAGGGGGTCACCATCGAAGATCCCGCATCGACCTTCATCGACGCCCGGGTCCGCTTGAGCGCCGACGTGCGCATCCTTCCTTTCACCTCCCTGCGGGGAGAAACGACGGTCGGGCGTGGCAGTGAAATCGGGCCGGGAAGCAGCCTGACCGACACCCTGGTGGGAGAAGGTGCTCGGGTGATCCATTCCCACGCGGACCGGGCGCGGATTGGCGATCGGGCGCTTGTGGAGCCCTTCAGCTACCTGTGCCCCCAGGCGGAACTGGGGGACGGGGTTACGATTGGGGCCGGTTCGGTCATCACGAAAGAGGTGGCCGAGGGGGAGTCGGGGATTTCACGCGCCCGACAAGAGAACATCCCGGGATACGCGGCACGAGCGGCCGAACGCAACGGGGAGGATGGCCAGGATGGAGCCTAAGCAGGACGTCATGTTCGACTGGGATGTCCAGGCATCCCGCCGTCGGTATCCGGAGCGCACGCTGATGGTGTTTTCCGGCCGCGCGAATCCTGAATTGGGTGAGCGCATCGCGGAGAAACTTCACCTCCCTCTGGGGAAAGTCATGCTCAAGACCTTTGCCGACGGGGAGATCTATTGCAAGTACGAACAGAGCGTTCGCGGGGCCGACGTCTTCCTCGTGCAGCCCACTTCGCGCCCGGTCAACGAGAACCTGATGGAACTGCTTATCATGATTCAGGCCGCCAAGCTGGCCTCGGCCTACCGGGTGGTGGCGGTGGTTCCCTGGTACGGCTACTCGCGGCAGGACAAGAAGAGTCGGCCGCGCGAGCCCATCACCGGACGGCTGGTAGCTGACCTGCTCGAGGCTTCGGGCGTGGACCGGGTGCTGACCATGGATCTGCATGCCGGCCAGCTTCAGGGTTTCTTCCAGATCCCGGTTGACCACATGACCGCCATCCCCATGCTGGCCGACTACTTCAAGTTCAAGGAACTGGACCAGGAACTGGTCGTGGTATCGCCCGACGCGGGTGGCGTGAAGATGGCCAAGCGTTTCGCGGACCGTCTGGGAGCGTCCATCGCGGTGCTCACCAAGCTGCGGCCGGAACACAATGTCGCCCGGGTTATGCATCTGATCGGCGACGTCCAGGGCAAGACCGCAATCATGGTGGACGACATCATTGACACAGCGGGCACGCTCTGTAACGGCGCGCAGGCGATCATGGATGCGGGCGCCACCCGGGTCTTCGCGGCGGCAACGCACCCGGTGCTTTCTGACCCGGCTTACGAGCGCATTGCGGACTCCGTCGTAGAAGAGCTGGTGGTCACCGACACCATTCCGCTGCGCGCCGACGTCAATCGTGAGAAGATCGTCGTGCTGTCTACGGCGGGCATTCTCGCCGACACTATTCAGAACGTGTTCGCGGACGAATCCGTGAGCGCTTTGTTCCAGGGAGAAAATCAACTTTTCTAGCCGGCCGCAAGGCTTGATGAAATCGGGAGGAGAATCGTGGAGACGATGACGCTTGGAGTGACTCGACGGGAGACGCGCGGCAAAGGCGCGAGTCGGCGCATGCGCAATGCGGGCGAGGTCCCGGCCGTGCTCTATGGCCGCGGGTCGGAGGCCACTTCCCTCACGATCAACGTGCGTGAACTGCGGGGGGCGGTCGGGGGAGGCCATCACGCCGTCCTGCAGTTGGCCTTTGCCGACGAGGGGGCCGAGGCGGAGCCCGTCTACGCCGTGGTCAAGGAGATCCAGACCAACCCCACACGTCATCAGATTCTCCACCTCGACCTGATGCGGGTCGACCTGAACGTGGCCATCGAGTCGCCCGTGGCGATCGAACTGATTGGCGAGTCCGCCGGAGTGGACGAGGGCGGCGTGCTCGATCAGACCCTGCGCGAGGTCATGGTTCGGGCGCTCCCGCGGGAAATCCCCGACAGCCTGCAGCTCGACGTCACCGACCTGGGCATCGGACACACGGTCACCGTCGGCGACATCCAGGTTCCTGAGGGCATCGAGATGCTGGAAGATCCGGAGACCACCGTCGCCTCCGTTCTGCACCCGGCCACGCTCGAAGAGGAGCTCGAGGAAGCCGGTCTGCCCGAAGGCTTCGAGCCCGAGGTAACCGAAGAGAGCGCAGAGCAGGCCGAAAGCGGCGAGGAAGCCTAAGCGGACGGTCGCGGATGCCGGAGGCGTCCCACGGATTCCCTGCTCGACCGACTCGCCTTCTGGCGGCAGACCTCGCGAGGAGGCGAAACCGTGTACCTTATCGCTGCGCTGGGGAATCCCGGGCAAAAGCACGAACGCCAGCGCCATAACGTCGGCTTCATGGTCGGCGAGGAGTTGCGCCGCCGCTTCGGATGGGGCCCCTTCCGTGACAAGTTCCGAGGCCTTATGGGAGAGGGGCCGGTCGGCGGCGTCAAAGTCGTGGTCCTGCTTCCTATGACCTTCATGAACCGGTCCGGGGATTCCGTCGGCCGGGCGGCGGAGTATTTCGGCGTGCCGTTGGAACGGCTGCTCGTGGTGCACGACGAAGTCGAACTCCCCTTCGGCGAGGCTCGACTCAAGGAAGGTGGCGGGCTGGGCGGCCACAACGGCCTGCGCAGCATCGAGCAGGCGGTCGGCTCCCGTGACTTTCACCGCCTGCGCGTCGGAGTAGGACGCCCCGAAGAACCCGGCCGTTCGCTGGCGGGGTACGTGCTGAGCTCTTTCGACGAACCCGAGGATGCGGTTCTCGGCTTGATTCGCGGCGCGGCCGACCTGGCCGAGGAGTGGCTGGCGTCGGCCCTGTCCGCCTCAGAGCCCTCGGTTTAGGGCGATGCCGCGTCTGGTCGATTTCCTGGGCGAAGTGCCCGGATACAAGGCCTTTCTCGAGGCCGCCGCCGGCTCCCCCGGACGCCTGCTGGCTCCTAGCTTCGCCCATCCGGTGCTCGCCGCGGGCGCGTTGGCGTCGCCTCCCTGGGAGATCGGCAGCGTCTTGGTGGTTGCGGCCAATCCCGATGCGGCCGAGGACCTCGCTCGGGAACTGACGCTCTTCCTGCCCGCGCGGCGGGTCCTCCATCTTCCGCCCCGCGGAGTCTGGTATGGGCCGGAAGGAGAGGTTCCCCCGAGAGTGGCGGGGCGGCGCGCCCGCGCGATCGAAGGCCTTGCCTCCGGTGCCGTGGTCGTGGTCGAGCCGGGCACCCTGATGGAAGCGGTGCTGCTGGAGCGCCGTTCGGCCCTTCACTTCGCGGTTGGAGCCGAACTTCCCTTCGACGAGCTCACCTTGGCGCTGGTCGAACTCGGCTACGAGCGGGTCGATCAGGTGGAGGATCCGGGCGAGTTCTCGGTGCGGGGCGGGATTCTCGATCTCTTTCCGTCCACGGAGACCGAGCCTGTGCGCGTGGAGTTCTGGGGTGACGAGGTCGAAAGCCTCCGCGCCTTCTCCGCCTACACGCAGCGCTCGCTGGAAACCCGGGAGCAGGTGACCCTGTACCCGGCGGCGGAGGACCACGAGGCGCCCTACGTCGGCGTGCTCGATCTGTTGCCAGAGGACGCCCGCGTGATCCGGGTCGATCCGGGGCGCGCCGTCGGCCGCATTGAGCAGTTCCGCATCGACATGGGCGACGTCTTCGAGGATCACTTGGACGAAGAGCGTTATCTGGCCTGGGAGAAGGTGGAGGCCAAGCTGGATTCCTTCGTTTCGCTCACACTGGAACGCGGCACCCCCCGGGAGGATGACGAGCCGGGCGCCTCCGAGGCCGGCGCCGAGCCGTCCGAACCGTCGGCCGCCGAGCCGTCCGAACCGTCGGCCGTCGAGCCGTCCGAACCGTCGGCCCTCGAGCCCTCCGCGGTCGAGCCCCCAACGCCCACAGCGGCCGCGCCCTCCGGCGCTGAGCAACTCGAACCCGCAGGCACCGGTGTTCTCTCCCTGGAAGTGGCGGCGCGTAGCGGCGAGCTCTCGGCCACCAACCTGGCCGAGGCCGAACGTGAGCTGGCACGCCTGTCCGCCGGCGGCTACCGGGTGGTTGTGTCCTTCACTCAGCGGGCCGAAGCGGAGCGTGCCGGTTATATCCTCACCCGGGTCACCGGACGCACCGCCGGCCCGAGCGAGATCCCCGCCGAACCCGGCCTAACCTTTCTGAGCGCCGCCCACCAGCGCCCCTTCCTGCTTCCCGGAGCCCGCTTGGCCCTGGTGACGGAGGGACAGATATTTCCCCGCCGCCGCAAAGCGGCCAAGGAGCGGCGGCTGGTCATCGGCGCCGAGCTGTCGAGCTTTCGCGACCTGCGCAAGGGCGATTACGTGGTGCACGAGGACCACGGGGTGGGGCGCTTCGACGGCATCTCCACCAAGACCGTATCCGGGGTCATCCGCGACTACCTGGATCTCGCCTTCAAAGGCGGGGACATGCTCTACATTCCCCACGACCAGATCGAGAAGGTCAGCCGCTACGTGGGCGCGGGCGGGGGCGAACCCTCGCTCTCCAAGCTGGGCGGCCGCGCCTGGGACCAGGTCAAGAGCCGCGCGCGCAAGGCCGTACGGGAGATGGCCGGGGAATTGCTGCACCTCTACGCCCAGCGCCAAACCGTCACCGGCTACGCTTACTCCGAGGACGGGGAGTGGCAGCGGCGCTTCGAAATGAGCTTTCCCTATCAGGAGACAGCCGATCAGCAGCGCGCGATCGACGCGGTCAAGGATGACCTGGAAGCTCCCCGGCCCATGGACCGGCTGATCTGCGGAGACGTGGGCTACGGCAAGACCGAGGTGGCCCTGCGCGGCGCGTTCAAGGCGGTGATGGACGGCAAGCAGGTGATGATTCTCGTGCCCACTACGATCCTGGCGCAGCAGCACTACGGCACCTTCCGCGAGCGCTTCGACCAGTTCCCGGTCACGGTGGAGATGATCTCCCGCTTCCGCTCACCCAAGGACCAGAAGCGAATCATCAAGGATTTCGCCGAGGGGCGGGTAGACGTGCTGATCGGCACGCACCGCCTGCTCAGCCAGGACGTGAAGCCCAAGGATCTCGGACTGGTGATCCTTGACGAGGAGCAACGCTTCGGAGTGACGCAGAAGGAGCTGCTCCGCCGGCTGAAGCTCAAGGTGGACGTGCTCACCATGTCGGCCACGCCGATTCCGCGGACCCTGCAGATGTCGCTGGCCGGGGTGCGCGACGTTTCGGTGATTGAAACTCCCCCTCGGGACCGCCATCCCATCCAGACCTATGTGGGCATCTACGACGAGGGCATGGTCAAGCGCGCCATCGAGCGCGAGATCGACCGTGGCGGCCAGGTCTTCTACCTACACAACCGGGTGGAGACCATCGACGAGGCGGCCCTGCGGCTCCGCGAACTGCTCCCCAACACCCGTTTCGGCGTGGCCCATGGTCAGATGGCCGAACATGAGCTGGAAACCGTGATGACCGCCTTTCTCCGCGGCGACTACGACGTGTTGGTCACCACCACCATCATCGAGAGCGGCTTGGACATCCCGAACGCCAACACCCTGGTGGTAGAACGAGCCGACCTGCTCGGGCTGGCGCAGCTCTATCAACTTCGCGGCCGCATCGGCCGCTCCAATCGGGTGGCACACGCCTTTCTTTTCCACCCCGACGAAGCCGCGCTTACCGAAGAGGCCATGGCGCGCTTGTCGACCCTCGCCGATTACACTGAGCTCGGCGCCGGCTTCAAGGTCGCCATGCGTGACCTGGAGATACGCGGCGCCGGCAACCTACTGGGCGATGAGCAGTCGGGACACGTTGCCGCAGTCGGCTTCGAGATGTACCTCTCCATGCTCAATGAGACCGTCGAGGCGCTGCAGGGACGGGAGCCCACGGAAGAGAAGATTCCCCGGGTGGACGTCGGGATCAGCGCCTACGTGCCTCGGGAATACATCGGGTACGAGGCCGCCCGGGTGGACCTGCACCGCCGCATCGCCGCGGCCGAAAGCGCGGAGGAACTGCAATCTATGCGTGAGGAACTGGCCGACCGCTTTGGAGAGATCCCGGAACCCGTCGACAATCTGATCTTCCTGGGCGAGGTGCGCACGGCCCTGCAGAAGCTCGAGGCAGACTCTCTTTCAATTAGACAGCAGAAGTTGACCGTTGCCGGATTGCGGCTGCCGTCGGGCAGCCGGGACGCCCTGGGGAAGGCGGACCGCAGGTACGTTTACGCGCCCGCCAGCGGCGTGCTTTCGTTCGGTTTGCGAGGCGAAAAAACCCCTCTCCGTCAGGTGGTCGAGCAAATCCTCGGTGATATACTCTCGCTCTGCTCCGAGCGAGTTCAGGGCGCAGCTTGAGCGCCATTCCACATGTACGAGCGGAACCCAAGGAAGGGGACTCATGAAGTTGGACGTCTTTAAGAAGGTGCTCGCGGCGGCGGGCATCGTGGTGCTGGCGCTGCTGGCCTTTGGCTGCGGCGGTGAGGAGCTTTCGAGCGACCTGGCCGCAAAGGTGGGCGAGACGGAGATCACGGTGGACCAGTTGGATACCCGGGTCGCCGAGATCCAGGCCCAGCTTGGCGAACAGGTCCCGACCGAGGAGCAGGATCCCGAGGGCTTCGAGATCTTCCGCCAGCAGGTGCTCGACTACCTGATCACCGTCGAAGTCGTGAACCAGAAGGCGGCCGAAGCCGGCCTTGAGGTCTCCGACGAAGAAGTCGACACTCAGGTGGAGCAGATCAAAGGCATGTTTGGCGGTGACGACGCCAAGTTCGAAGAGGCTATCGCCGAACAGAACCTCACCGTCGAAGAACTGCGTGGCAACCTGCGCGAGCAGGAACTGATAAAGAAGATGATCGACGAGGCCACCAAGGACGTCGAGGTCTCACAAGAAGAGATCGAGGCCAGTTACGAGGAGAAGAAGGAGTCGCTGCAGGTGGGTGAGACCCGCAAGACGCGCCACATTCTGTTCTCACCGGGCAGCTTGGCGGAAGAGCCCGGCGCCGAGGTGACCGAAGCCGAATGGCAGGCTGCGCTGGAAGAGGCGCAGCAGGTTCGCGAACAGATTACGGGCGGTGCGGACTTCAGCGAGATGGCCAGGCAACACTCCGACGATCCCGGGTCCAAGGAAGAGGGCGGCGATCTGGGCAACGTCCAGCAGGGCACCATGGTTCCTGAGTTCGACGAGACCGTCTTCAGCCAGGAAGCGGGCGTGATCTCCGAACCGGTCAAGACCCAGTTCGGCTACCACCTGATTCAGGTGCAGGAGATCAATCCGGAGCGGACCCCAAGCCTGGAAGAAGTCCAGGAGGCGCTCAAAGCCGAACTCGAGGACGAGGCCAAGCGCGTTGCCTGGGAAGATTGGCTGAAGAGCACTCGCGAAGAACTGGACGTGGTCGTTCAGGAAGGTCTGGAGTACGTGACCACCACGACCGAAGCGGGGGAGCAGCCGGCCGATGACCCGGACACCACCGACGAAGGCGTGACGGACGATTCCACCGAGGCCACGGTTGAGGAGACCACCGAGACCACGGAGTAGCCCGGCGCGACTAGATTCCCCGGGCGACCGGGTATGAGCAGCAGACGTGGGGGCGGGCAACCGCCCTCACGTCGTTTACGGGTGGAGCGGCTGATTGGGCGGTCGCGCCGCTGCGGGCAAGTCAGAGGAGGTGGCGTTGACCGGCTCTAGACCGGGGGACGGCGGTTCGGGAGAGCAGCGAGAGGAGGTTCTCCGCCAGCTCGCGCGGCTTTACGATCTGACGGTCACGTTGCGCCGCGAGTGTCCCTGGGATCGTAAGCAGACCCAGGAGGACATCATCTCCTACACGCTCGAAGAGGTGTACGAATTGGCCGACGCACTCGCCTCCCAGCAACCCAGCCGCGATCTCGAGATCCAGGGAGAGCTGGGCGACCTGCTTTTTCAGGTGTACTTCATGGCGCGCGTGGCCGAGCAGGAGGGCCGCTACCACCTTGGCGACGTGGCCGCCTCGATCCACGACAAGCTGGTGAGGCGCCATCCGCACATCTTCGCCGAGTCCGAGGCCGAGACCGCCGAGGACGTCCGCCGGACCTGGGACGAGGTCAAACGCACGACCGAAGGACGCGAAGGCATCTTCCACGCGATTCCCGAATCTTTCCCCGCCACGCTATTCGCTCAGAAACTGCAACAACGCGCGGCTTCGGTCGGTTTCGATTGGCGCGCAGCGCGGGACGTCTTGGAGAAGGTCGAAGAGGAGAGCCGAGAGCTCGAGGAACTGCTCGACGGATCGGGTTCTCGCCTCGAGATTCACGAAGAAGCGGGCGATCTTCTCTTCGCGGTTCTCAATCTTGTGCGTAAAGTGGGGGCGGACCCCGAGTTGGCGCTGCGGGACTCGGCCTGCAGGTTTCGCAGCCGGGTGGAAGAGGCGGCGCGGCTCGCGGACGAAGAAGGCCGGGTGTTCACCGATATGGAGCTGGAGCAGCAGGAGACCTATTTCCAGAGGGCAAAGCGGGCGTTGAGGGGAGAGCAATGATGACAGTGATTATGGATGTCTTCGGCCGCCAGATTCTGGACTCACGAGGAAACCCCACGGTCGAGGTCGAGGTGGAGTTGGCGGACGGGTCGCGCGGGCGGGCGGCGGTTCCTTCCGGGGCTTCCACCGGCCGCTTTGAGGCTGCGGAACTCAGGGATCAGGAGGAAGCCTACGGGGGCAAGGGTGTGCTGAACGCCGTGGCCAACGTGCAGGGCGAGATCGCGGACGCGCTGGTCGGCCTGGACGCCATCAACCAGCGCGAGGTCGACCGGATCTTGATCGAATTGGACCGCACCCAGAACAAGGGACGGCTGGGGGCCAACGCCATTTTGGGTGCCTCTCTTGCGGTCGCCAAGGCCGCTGCCAAATCGCTCTGCTTTCCGCTTTATCAGTATCTCGGCGGTGTCAACGCCTATCAACTGCCCGTGCCCATGATGAACATCGTGAACGGCGGGGCGCACGCCAGTAACAACATCGATCTGCAGGAGTTCATGATCATGCCGGCAGGCGCGCGCTCCTTTGGCGATGCCCTGCGCATGGGCGCCGAAGTCTTCCAGGAGCTGAAGAAGGTGCTCGGGGAGAGGGGAATGCCCACGCAGGTGGGAGACGAGGGCGGTTTTGCCCCCAATCTGAACGGCAGCGAAGAAGCCATAGAAATGATCCTGCAGGCGGTGGAACGCGCCAAGTATCGGCCGGGCGAAGACATCTTCATAGCCATCGACGCCGCGGCCAGCGAGTTCTTCGACTCGGATGACGGAACCTACGTGCTCGCAGGCGAGGGCCGCACCCTGGGACCGGCGGAGATGGTCGACTACCTTGCCGGACTCTGCGAGAAGTACCCCATCATCAGCCTCGAAGACGGGGTCGCCGAGGACGATTGGGAAGGCTGGGCCACGTTGACCGACCGGCTGGGGGACAAGATCCAACTGGTGGGCGATGATCTGTTCGTCACCAACACCGACCGCCTCTCCCGCGGCATCGAGCTGGGGGTGGCCAACAGCATCCTTATCAAGGTCAACCAGATCGGCACGCTTTCGGAGACCCTGGACGCCATGATGATGGCCCACCGGGCGGCCTATACGACGGTGATCAGCCACCGCTCGGGCGAGACCGAGGACGCCACCATCGCCGACCTGGCCGTGGCCACAAACGCGGGGCAGATCAAGACCGGCGCCCCGTCGCGCGGTGAGCGCACCGCCAAGTACAATCAACTCTTGCGCATCGAGGAGCAGCTGGGGGAAGACGCGTTCTTCCCGGGGATGGCGGCTTTCTTCAATCTCGAGCGGGGCTGAGCTGAACCGGAGTCCTCTTGCAGGAGATTCCCGGCCGAGCCGGAATTTGTTCTCGGTGAAGAACTCATCCGCCAATAGAGTTGCGTCTTCAAGCGGGACGCCGGAAGCGTGGTCGGGTGCCCCGCTGGGCACGACGCCGAGTGTCCCCGGGGCTCCGGAGGCTCCGTCCTCTGAGGCCCCCTCACCTTCGAGCCGCCTCGGCAGAGGCCGTCGCCGTCTGGCCTATGTCATCGGCTTCCTGTTGATGATCCCGCTCGGCTTCCTCGTGAACGCCGGGCCTTATCAGGACTACCAGCAGGTGCGCGAGCAGTTGCGGGCTGAAGAAGAAGAGGTGGCTCTGCTCGAGAGTGAGAACGCCACCTACGTGGGCGAGATCGAGCGCCTGCAGAAGGACAGTTACGTCGAGGCGCTGGCCCGCCGGGAGCTGACTTACGCCCGCCCGGGCGAAGACGTCTTCATCGTCAAGAACCTCCCGGACGGCCCGGTCGAGACGGTAGAGAGAACGGCCGAGGAGACAGGCGGTCCTTTAGAATCCATGGTGCGCTCGCTCGGAGGCCTGTTCTAGGCGACTATCTGTCGGGGGAGTTGACCTGGCGCGGGAAACCCCAACCGAGTCTCAGCATAGGGTGCTCCGAGGACAACTGGGGAGGCCTGCGCGGGCGGTGGCCGGCATTCCCGTATCCTGCCCTTACGGCTTTCCGGCCGTAATCGAGACCTATCCGTACCTTCCGGACGGCACGCCTTTCCCTACGCTGCTCTACCTCACCTGCCCTTCCGCGGTTGAAGCGGCGGGTGCCGCCGAGAGCCGGGGGGGAATGGCCGACCTCCGACGGCAGGTCGCCGGGGACACCGGGCTGGCCGACGCTCTCAACGCCCTCGAGAGGGAGTATCGAGGGCGACGTATCCGCCTGGCGGAGAGTCAAGCGGCCGCGGGCGCTCTGCCTCGGGAGAGACGCATCGATTCTGGAGCGGTGCTCGAAGCCGGGATCGGCGGACCGACTCCGCCGGATCGAGTCAGTTGCCTGCACGCCCTCATCGCCGCACTGCTGGAGTTCGCGGGTCCGCCCAGAGATGTCGCCGGCCGGAGCGCCGGGCCCCGGGGCGATGAGCCCCGGACCACCGGGCCCGGGGGCGAGCCGCCCCAGGCCGTAGAGCAGTGGCGGACCCTGCTCGAGTCGTTCGAACCGCTCTGGTGCCTGGACGTTCGCTGCGCCCACTTCCTCCCAAACCGGGACCGGCGGGCGGTCATAGACGTGGGCACCAACTCCGTGCGGCTACTGGTAGCGGAGATGGGAGCCTCGGAGCCTGCCGCCGACTCGATGCCTGCCGGCGACTCGGGACTGCGCGATCGTGCCGAACCACGACCGACATATCAAGTGCTGGCTCGTCTCGCCGTAGTGACCCGTCTGGGGGAAGGGCTGGCACCCGGAGGGACCCTCCAGGCGGAGGCTGCCGAGCGCACCAGGGCGGCGGTGGGCCACTATGTGCACCGCGCCCGCACGCTGGGAGCGCAGACCGTCACTCTGATTGCCACCAGCGCCGCCCGTGAGGCCGCTGACGGCCGCGATTTCGTCGAGCGGATGGGCCACGAGTTTGGTCTGGCGACTGAGGTCGTGAGTGGCGAGCAAGAGGCTCGGCTCACCTACCTGGGGGCGGGCGACGCCTGTGGGGACACTGCGCTAATCGATCCGGGCGGGGGCAGCACCGAGATCATCTGGTGCGGGGCGGATGACCTCACGAGCGCGCGTAGCGCTGCGGCCGGGGCCGTGCGGATGACCGAGGGCTATCTGCACTCGGATCCGCCGACCAGGAACGAGCGCGCGGCCGCCCGCGCCGCCGCTCTCGCGGCCTTTGACCATGCTTTCGCGGAGACGCCGGCACCCCCGAGGTCCGAGACTATCGTCGGCGTCGCCGGCACGGTAACTACCCTCGCCTGCCTTGCCCTTGACCTGACGGCCTATGACCCCGAACGGGTGCACGGATCGATCCTAACCCGCGCTCAGATCGCCGAACTCGTTGACCGGCTGGCGGCCATGCCCGAGGCTGAACGCACCGCACTACCCTGCATTCAACCGGGCCGTGCAGGAGTGATAATCGGGGGCGGAGAGGTGCTCCTGGCAGCCATGGACTTCCTAGGCGCCGTGCGGCTGAGAGTCTCGGAGCGTGATCTGCTCGACGGTGCCCTGCTGGCGGAGGCGGGCGGGGTGGGGCGTGGCGGCGAAGCGGGCTTCAAGAGTCACTGGTAGAATCGCTATCGGCCCACCAGGCGCTCAGCCACCCGGGCGCTCAGCACCGGGTGCTCGGTCGGGGAGGCCCTCCTGCCGGAGTGGCGGAATGGCAGACGCAACGGTCTTAAACACCGTAGGGGAAACCCGTCCGGGTTCAAGTCCCGGCTCCGGCATTATCGGTATTTGCAGGGAAAACGCCCTGTGCCCCGACCCTGCGAGAGAGGGTAGGAAGGCGAATTGCCGCCCAGTTGCCGCCCGACACGTCGCCCGCGTTCATTTGCTGCCGTCCACCTTCACGTTGTAGGTGGTGTCGAGGTGGGCCGCGGCCTGCTCATCCGCCCCGGGCAGAAGGTGGCCGTAGAGGTCCGCGGTGATGGCAATGTTCGAGTGGCCGGCTCGGGCGGCCCCAGCCCGCACGCTACGTCAAGAGTCCCCCTCCATAGGGAGGGTCCTCCGGCGGGCTCTGGCGCTACCTGGCAGATCAAGCTGCCGGCGCAGACGAGCTCTTGCCCGGTGTAGCCGCACCCGAACCAGGTTGGCCGACATACCCATGACCGAGGCAATCTGCTTTGGGGTCAGCCCTTCCCAAGCGGCCAAGGTCACGATCTCTCGCTCGGTCTCTGGCAATGTGGCAAGCGCTCTACGCAGGGTCTCATGTCGTTCGTCTTCTGCGAGCCCTGTAGCTGGCTGCGCCTCTCTTAGTTCAACGGCCAGTCGTTCCACGAGCGCGTCCTCACGATGGCGTTGGCTCACCCCCTTGAGGATGAGCTTGCGGGCCACCCCGAAGAGCCACGGTCGCGCCCCCTCTCCAGGTGGGACTAGCTCCAGCTTCTGCCAGGCGATCATGTATGTCTGGGCCAAGAGGTCGGCCGCCTCCTCGGGGGAGGAGCAGCGCCGAGCAAGGTAGGCCAGCAGATCGGTGCGCGTGGCGCAGAAGAACTCGGCGAAGGCCGCCCGCTGAGCTTCTCCTTCACGCTCCATCAGGGGCGCTCCTGCGGCTGGATGGTGGTCACGGGGGCGTCTGTCCCCGTCGTAGCCGCCTCTGTGGTCGCAGGATCCTGGTCCACGGCGCCGATTTCTCCCGGCCTCCCCGCGGCGAGGAACTCCTCGTACCTGCGGGCCATATCCTCGGCCGGAAGCTTGGACCACTCCGGATGGGCGTCAAGCTGGGCATTCCAAGGCGGATCGCTCGTGTAGCTCCAGCTACCATAGGCAGTGGCGAGAAGTTGCTCCACCCGAGCGCGGTCGCCGGCCACGACGGCGTCCCGGTAGGGAAGCATCCACCCAAAGAGGGTGGGCCGCTTGGAGCCCTCATCCCCGGGCGCGGAAGGATTTGGATGAGGGTCCTCGTCGGTGACGGCCTTCCAGCTGGGGGCCTGGGCGATCACCTGGGCGGCTTGGGCAGCGCCCTCGGCATCACCAGCCATCTCCGCTTGGCGCCAGGCCTGTATCCAAGCGACAAAGGCGCTCGCGGCAAACCATCCGTGGAGGGCCCCCTCCGAGACCACATCCTTGCCCGTGGCGGTGCGTATCGTGTTAAAGATTAGGAAATCGCGCCAGGACTCATAGCCTTCCGGGTAGGGGATGTCGGCGCCGACCTGGAGAGCCACTTCGCGAAAATCAGGGGCCGCTGCGTTGAGGAGCTCGCCGGGGCCACCCATATCTACTTCGGACTGAAGCTGAGCCCGTTCCTGCCCCTCGGCGCTGGCAATTTGCTCCTTGGTGGGCTGGAAGATGCCGGTGTGGGCGCTCCAACCTGCGGCGGCCACTCCGACTGTGGCCACTATGACTGCGGCCGCTACCAGCGCCACCCGCGCGGATACGCCCCGAGAACGCCTCGGGCCCCGGCGAGAACGAATGGCAATATCGGCCCCTAGTTCGTCGAGGGCACCCTCTATGCCGGCGGTCCTGAGCTTCGACGGGTCGACCGGATTGCGGGCCTCCAGTAGGAGGTCAAGGCAGTCAGCCGGCTGTCTGGAATGGTGGTTCACCCGAGGCTCCTTCTTCCGTGGAGGGCGTTCACTACTACATCCCGGTCGACCCCCTTTTCATTACACCCCGTTTGGTGAGGTGAGAGCGATATGCTGATGAGAGGCCCGGACAGCGGTTGTGTACGTCAAGTTGTGCAGAAGCGTGTTTTTGTGGCTTGGGCCTGCTCAGGCCGCCTCCTCCAGCCGTCGGATCTCCTCTTTCTTCTGCTCGATCAGCAGTTGCAGGTTGAGATAGAGGTGCTCCTCGAGTCGGCCCACAACGGTCTCGGCGGCCAGTGCCTGGATCAAGCGCACGCAGCTCTACTGGTTCGGGAAGATGTGCACGACGCGGTTGCGCCGTTCGATCTCCTCGTTCACTCGCTCCAGCATATTGGTGCTCTCCAGATGCTTGGGGTACTCCCTCGGCAGGTAGAAGGTGCGGGTCTTGGCGATGCTCTCCTGCACCGGAGTCGCAGAACTCCGGGTAGGTCTGCCGCCAGCGGGTAAGCAGGCGGCCAAGTCCCGTTCGCCTCTTGCAGGTTCCGGCCGGTAGTAGAGCCACCTGGGCTCCTTCAGACAGTCGTCGTCGGCATAGCGGCTCGGAATCTGTACGGGTTTAGGAGGGCGCTGCCCCAGCGCCAACCGAGGGGGTAACGGGCGTGAACGGGCTAGCAGAGCGGTGTGTTCGATACCCTAAAAGTTGACCACCTGAGGGCCGTTTGATCATCGAATAATTGACCACCTTCACCGACGAGTCCTGTAGTCAGCCCCGTTCATGTGGGGCGCCGGCAATGGCCGCAGAGCGACCATGGTCTGGAGAGAAGTCACCCCAGGGGCTATAGACAATAGATTGTCGAGTCTAGCTCACCTGATAGAGGTTCTGCATGGCCCTGATGGACGTGGTGATCGACTGGGCGCGAGTGATGTAAGCCCAGGGATTGAAGGTCGACGGTGTGACACCCTTGGTGATCCCACTTGCACAGGTCACTGCCACGAACTCGTGAGGATAGAGGGTGGCGTCGTTGGCGCCGAGGTCTGTGAAGGGGGAAGTCAGGCCCTCAGTCACGGCGAGATTCAGCATTCCCGCGGCCATCTTAGCGAACTGGCCGCTTCACCCCGTCATTGGGTTTGAACGTGCCGTCGTCGAAGCCGTCGATGATCCCCCACTCTTGTAGGGCGTTGATTGCTTCGTAGTTCGGATGGCTGCCGGGTGCGTCGGTGAACGCGAGCGCAGGTGCTGCCAGAATTAACGTTAGCAACATCCCGAGTAGCGCGATCTTTCCTGTCATGACCCCTCTGCTTGCATCGACCGGCCATATTCCGTCAATGGTCCGGTATTGACCCGTTGCGTGCAACTACGAATGTTCAGCGGTGTCAACCTAGCATGAAGTTCTTGCGTGGTCGCATGCGAAAAGGCGCCAATACGGGGAGGGTCCTAGTAGAATCCGCTGACTGTGGGGGTTCGAAAGTCGAGGCTTGCTAAGGGCCGTGGATCGGCTGCTGCAGCTGCAGCCGGAACTGCATGCGCGGGTCGAAGATCTTGCCTTGGTGGAGAGGGCGTTCATGGAGCGGCTCGGGGAGATTAGTGTGGTTACACGCTCCGGGACGGAGCAACCCGAACAAGCGAGGCTCCACCGGCCTCTAGGGAAAGAAGAGCCTGATGGGGCGGGCTCGACCGGCTCTAGACGAGCCAGCCGAGAACCACCCAACCGGTGCCGTAGGCGGCGAGGGAAACGAGCAGTCCTCCGAGGTCTTGACCGATCTGCGTTGCGGTGTCTTTCATCTTGCCCCCTTTCTAACCATTAAGTCCTTTTTGGGCTGACAGGAGTATACCACAGCGTCATCAATGGTAGACCCTTGGTAGGTTAATGGGTGGTTAAAGTGGCAGGGAGGAAAACAACCCGGAGGGGCCTGCACTGATCTGACCGCGTCACGCCGGAGAATCAACCCGGTGGGAGAGGGGGGAAAGGGGCCGCGCCCCATAGGTGGGGGCGCGGGTGGAGGGTCGCTTGGAACCGCACCTTGTTCGGCGCCGGATGGGGATTCGGGCCCGGTGGCGCGGAGCGCTCAGGTCAAATGGCGCCTCCCGATTGACCGGGGGATTCGGCCAGACTGTCCGCCTCGCCCGAGATTTCGCGCTCCCACAGGTCCAGTTCCCCGTCGAGTGCATCGGCGATGCGTTCGGCGTCTTCAGGGGAGATCACTTCCTGGACTACTGAAATCAAGCGCGTGCGGAGGTCCTTCTCTGCCGGCCGCCGCTCATTTCCGCAGCGGATCATCCGGCTGAAAACTGCCTCCAGGTACTGGTAGCCGTCCAATGCGCGCTCCTTTTGTTGGTAGTGACATATGCTGTTTGCTCTGGCCGGGATTGCGGGCATCACTTACCCCAAGGTAAGTAAAGACGAACCAAGGATTACAAGGAATACGATGATGACACACGTTAGAAGACTCATGTCCGCCGGAACCCTTACGGGAGACGCGGTAGTCAACTACGAGGGCGAGGAACTCGGCAAGATCGAGGAGTTCATGTTCGACACGGTGGACGGCAAGCTCGCTTATGCCGTGCTGTCGTTCGGCGGGTTTGTCGGCCTGGGCGACAAGCTTTTCGCGGTCCCGTGGAAGGCGCTCGAGCTAGACGAGGAGAAGCACAGCTTCAAGCTGAACGTCGACAAGGAAAGGCTCCAAGAGGCTCCGGGTTTCGACAAGGAGAACTGGCCCGATATGTTGGCCGACACCTTTGCCACGGAGATCGATAAGTTCTACGGCTAGTCACGCAACACGCCACGCCTGGACCGCTTGAGACATGCGGGGCTTGGGATATGCGGGCTGCGCGTTTCAATACGGGCCAAGGATAGAGGGACTTCGGATCGATGTCCGAGGTCCCTCTCTAATTGCTGCCTCGCGAATGCTTAGGTGCGTGAGGGGCCAACCACGGAATAGCCATGTCAGCGGTTGGAGGAGGGAGGCCAAATGCATGAACCAATTGGCAAGCGGCGGCGGGTGATTGCCGAGAGATACATCCCCACCTGGAGTAACGGACCCGAGCCCGAGTTCCTAAGCCACGAGACCGACTCGCGTCAGGCGGAGAACGCGCTGCTCAGCACGATCGCCTTCCCGGCCGAAGGCTGAGATTTATCGCCGATTCTGACTAAGAGCTCTCGCCCACCTTTATGTACTTTGCCAGCACGGAGGGGAGCCCTTTGGTCTGTTCCTCCTCGGGGAGTTCCAGTGTGCCCAATCCGTCGCCCCAGACGGTAAGAACGTCTCCTTCGACTATCTCTTCTTGGCCGCCGTAGCCCACCACCACGGCGTCATCCGGGTCGAAGCCTTCGGAGAGGCGGGTGATGGCGAGCTTCATCACGGTCAGCCCCAGGTCCCGCTCGACCTGGACAACCTCGCCCGTGAAGGTGATCATTCGGCCGCGGTAGTCTTCGGCCTTTGCCTTGAGCTCGTCATAGTCAACTTCTTCGGACTGATCCTGGTAAGTATCGAAGGGCTGGAGCTCCGTGGTGGGCACGGCTACCGAATCCGAGGTCGCTTCACCGTCCGCCACCGAGGTCGTGCCGTCGTCCGAGCCGATTCCGGGCAGCACGCCGGATTGCCAGAGAAACCAACCGCCGATAACCAATACGACCAGCATGAGCACCTTCTGCATCTCGTCCCGACGCCGCCACCAGCCCAAAGGGCCGCCTCCGGTCGGTTGGTCGTTGCCGCGTTTAGCCATGCTCTCCAGTATTCCTTTCGCCGGGCCGTGATCAGGTCCAATGAACGAGCGGACAGGCGGCCATTCTACGCGATATCCGGGGGAGGCGGAAAACCGGCGCGCATCCTGCCGCCGGTTTGGGGGGAGGTCATCTCTGATGCCACGGCCGCTTACAATCATGCTTTTGTTTCTGGGAGTGCTGCTGCTCGCGCTGGGCGCGTTCGGCCGCTGGGTGGATACGGCCTTGCTCAACGAGGAGCGCTTTCGGACGGAAGCCGTGGCGGCGCTCAGCTCGGACGAAGGCCGACGGGCGGTGGCCACGGAGACCTGGACCTATCTGGAACAGACACTGCCGCCGGTGGCGCTTCTGGACCGCGACTCCGCCATCCGGACGATCGACCGTTTTCTCGCACGGCCGCAAATGGCCCCGGTATTGGTCCGTACGGGCCGGCGCATTCAGGAGGCGGCGGTGTCGGCGGAGAGCCAGGACATCGTTCTGGACCCGGCTGCGGAATACCCGTTGCTCATCGAGGCGGTTCTCGGGATCGACGCCGATCTGGTCTCGAGCTTCCTTCCCCTGGATAGCCTGCAGCCGGTGTTGATCGCCGGCGACGACGAGGTTCCCGAACTCTGGCGCCTGAGAGGCCCCGCCGAACGTTGGACCTGGCCGGTTGGCGTCGCCGGTGCGCTGCTCTTGACGACAGGCCTCTGGCTGGGGCGGCGGCGTCTCTGGACGCCCGTCGTCATCGGCTTGACCTTGTTGCTGGGGGCCGCGCTTGTCGAGGGTACGCTCCCTCGGGTTCGTGCCGAGATACTCGACCCAATAGTCGACCCCCAGATAGCCGTGATTACCGCAGGGATCGTCGACCGCTTCATGGTCGATCTGGAGGCTCAAGCCGTTGTGCTGCTCGCAGTGGGGCTGACCGTTCTGGCCGCCAATCTGCTGCTTTATGCCGGCGTGCGTCTCTACCGGAGACGGTTGCCGCGCGAACCGGAGTAACGCCGGCGCTCTACGCTCGTTAGGGCTAGGGAGGAAGACGGCACCGGAGGAGGCATCTTGTACGGAGTATCCCTGCTGCAGCCGCAAGTGGAGCATCCGCCCGACCGCGCCGTATGCCCGGTGCGCGGCTGTGGGGTGTCGGCTCCCTGGGAACCCGGACCGGTGCCCAGTGCCGGGGACCGCCGCTGCCCCCTCCACCGCATCTTCCTTTCTCGCACTACTTTTCGTTACGAGAGAGAGACCGACAATCTGCTGTGGACCGGGCGCCAAGACCTGGCGCTGCTTGGGGCCGCAAGGAAAGGGACTGGGGAACGGAGCTTCGGGCTGGATTCGAGCCCGGGGGCGGTGACCTGGAACGTGTTCCGTTGGCTCGAGAGTACCGGAGGGCTCGCCCTTCTGTTGGAAGAGTGGTTGGGGGAGACCGTACTGGAAAACGCCGTTGCCTACTGGGGTTACGGTTCCCGCAACCATGAGTTGCTGCCCAGTCTGCGCCGGGCGCGCATCGCTTTCGCGGAACCGGAATCCGACGAAACGCTCTTCCCGGTCTGCATCGAGACCTCCAGCCATTTCGTGGTGGTGGCTCCGCGGCTCGGCCCGATCAACATTGGCGATGAGGCTTCCGGGCGGAAGCGCTGGGCGCCCGAGCGGGAGAGCGATTGGCTCGGCGAAGTACTGATGCCGGATTGGCGTGAACTGCTCGACATGCGTCTGGCAGCCGCCTTGCTCAGAATCTGGGCCCTTGGCTCATACGCCGCCAAGCTGCGGGGCCTTGCCTTCGTGCTCCTGGACATCTCACCCCGATGGGCCAATGGGGCCGCTGGGGAGTCGTTCGAGAGCGGCCTGCGCATCGCCGAAGGCCGTCGGCTGGCGAAGGCGAACTGGGAGGACGTCTACGATTTCGCGGGCCAGGCCCCCCATCCCGACGCCGACGTCATCCGCGCCTATTTGGGCGACAAGAGCGCGGGTTACTCGCTCGATGGCCGGCTTCGCCGGGCCTTCTCGCTGGACCCCGCCCGCACGGCCACCCGGGTCTCGTAGAAGGCCGCGGTTTCGCCCATATCGCTGGTCAGGTCGGCGGTGAGCAGATTGGGTCCCAGGCCGAACTGCACCCAGCCGTCGCGGGGACAGGCCACCACCCCGGGGACCAGGCCTTCGTCGAAGAGTAACCGGCCGGTCAGGCGGTGGTCGGAAGCCTCGAGTTCGACGGTGTCTCCAGGCGCGAGGTTGCGCGAACGCGCCGTCTCGGGATTCATGCGCATTGGCAGCCCCAGCCCGTCGTCGGAATCCCACCCGCGCTGATTCTCGGGAAGTATCTGCGAGTGCATGGCCTCGCGGCGGATGAGGCTGAGTAAGCGCAGAGGTCTCTCGGCGCCTGATAGATCGGGCGTTTCGGGCGTTTCGGGCGGTTCGGGCGGTTCGGGCGGAGAAAGGCTGTCGAGCAGGCGGAAACGCCCATCGGCGTGGGCAGAGCCGTCACGGAAGACCACCGGGTCATGGGGCAATTCGCACCAGGTCTCGCGGCGCAGCCGGTCGAGACCGCCGCACTCCGAGGGGAGCGAGGCGTTCAGCCACGAGTCGAGGTCGGGGTAGTGGGCTTCAAGGCCCAGTCTGCGTTCCAGCTCCGAGGTGATCTCCCAGTCCGTGCGGCACTGGGCCGGGGGCTCCGTCGCCTTGCGGACTGCTGCGAGCCCTTTGCGCCACCAGGAACCGACGACATCCTCCTCCTCCAGCCAGAGTGCCGGCGGCAGGACCACGGAGGCGCTCCGGGCGGTGTCGGTCCAGAAGGCATCCACCACGACCACCGTGGGCACGCCCGCCAGGCCCTCGGCCACCGCCGCGCTGTCCGGACACTGATTCACCGGGTTGGCGGCGGCGATCCAGGCGAACTCGATGCCGGCGCCGCGTGTGGCCAACTCCCGGCCCAGTCGCGGCAGGGACAGCGGCTCTGGCGGGGTGGGGTAGGCGTGGGGCAGGGGTGCAAAGCCGCGGTTAGAAGGCAGACCGTAGTAGAGGCCGCCACCCTCCCGGCCGATCGTCCCCGCGATCAGACAGAGGGTGTCTATGGCGCGGACGTTCTCCCCACCGTGGAGGTAGCGCTGGAGGCCCCAACCCACGAGGGTTGCGACTCGGGTGGTCGAGGCGTAGGTGCGGGCCAGAAGCTCGATCTCGTCCTCCGAGCACCCGGCAGCCTCTGCCAGGTTGCCGGTCTCCCAATGTCGACAGAGCGAACGGAACTCCCTCAGTCCGGCGAGCCGGTCCGCCTCTTGGGGAAAGCCATCATCTTCCAGGAGACGCTTTGCCACCGCCAGGGCCAGGAAGCGGTCTGCTCCGGGCAGAATCCGGATGACCTCAGTGGAGAGACCGGCCACCGCCGCCGAGTCGGGATTCACCGCGATCACCGGCGCTCCCCGTCGCCGAGCCCGGCGAACCGCGGCGGCAGTGTGCGTGGAGCAGGCCCTTGGGTGCTTTCCCCAGAGAACCACAGCCTCCGCAGCATCGATCTCCTGGGGGTCGTTCATGTCCAGGGAACCCCAGTCCTGCTCCAGCGCCGCGATGCCGGCCTCGTCGCAGAGGCTTCCCCGAGTCGAGCGGGCCCCCAGACGGCGAAACACGTGGTCCAGGTGGGCCTTGCTCCTTCCCAGCGAACCGCTACCTCTGAGAAAGAGTACCGAGGCGGGATCGGATTCCAGCGCCTTCTCCAGGGCGGGGATTATCCGGGTCCAAGCCTCCTCCCAGCTTGCCGTGCGCCAGATGCCGTCGGCTTGCTTGAGTTGGGGCTCGCGGATACGCGACGGGCTCGCCAGGCGTTCCGGATAGCGAAGGATCTTTCCGCAGGTCAGCCCGTTGGTCCAGGAATCGCTCTCGTCGGGCCGGATTTGCAGACCGGAGGCCGTGCGGCTCACGAGGAGGAGGCACCGGTCTCCGCAGTCGAGGTTGCACGCGCTCCTGACCTCGGGGCCGGGACAAGTGCTCCCCGGCGTCAACGTCCTCGCCGGGCAAGCCGCGTCGCCACGGCCGCCAGAACGACGAAAGTCACCACCACGACGAGCACGAATAGCCCGGTGCCGATTTCCTTCTCGAGCCAGTCTCCGCCAAATAGCAGAGCCACCAGAGCGGCGACGGAGAAGAACAGCGCCACCCAAAGCATCACAAAAGTCCGGATCACGAGCACCCCCTGATTGACGAGCGAGCCCAGGCTGGGCCGGGACCCTCTGACTCTAACAGCAGCAAGCGGTGGTCTCCAACTGGGATTGCCGCCTACGCGGGCCGCGGCAGCTTCTCGTTTGGCCTCGCCGGGTCCGGGCGAGAAAAGAGCCGTCGGATCGGCGAATCCACGGCAAACGCGCCCCTCGACCGGGTCGCCAGAGTGCGGCCCGAACGGCGAGGCAGTGCGCGCCCAAAAAGCAGGGCACAAAGGAGGAGGAGTGTCACTTCCCATCGAGGATTACGGGCTGATTGGCGACACCCAGACCGCGGCCCTGGTGAGCAAACTGGGCTCCATCGATTGGCTTTGTTTCCCCCGGTTCGATTCCGGAGCCTGCTTCGCTTCGCTCCTGGGCACCTCTGACAACGGCCGTTGGGAAATCCGACCTCGGGGAGAGGTGACCTGGGTCGAGCGGCGCTACCGCCGGGGAACCCTGATCCTCGAGACCGAGATGCGCACCGAAGAGGGCCTCATTCGGCTGATCGACTGCATGCCTCCCCGCGGAGAAGAGCCCGACGTGGTGCGGATCGTGGAGGGACTCGAGGGCCGGGTCCCCATGCACACCCTCTTCAACCCTCGCTACGACTACGGTAAGACCGTGCCCTGGGTGAGGCGCGAGGGCAAGGCGCTGACCGCCATCGGCGGACCGAACGCGCTGAGGCTTGTGGGGGATATCGAGCTCAGGTCCGCGGACATGGTTCACCAGGCGGACTTCGCGGTGGAGCCGGGGGACCGGGTTGCCTTCGTGCTCACTTGGTACCCCTCCCATCACCATCCGCCTGCCGACGTCGACCCAGAGGCGGCCCTGGCGGACACCGAGGGTTGGTGGCGGGAGTGGTACGACCGCTGCGCCTACGAGGGCCCGTGGGAGGATGTGGTCAAGACCTCCTTCGTGGTTCTCAAAGCGCTGACCTACGCGCCCACCGGGGGAATCGTGGCGGCGCCCACCACCTCGCTACCGGAGCGGCTGGGCGGGGTGCGCAACTGGGACTACCGCTACTGCTGGATCCGCGACGCCACCTTCACCCTGGACGCGCTGATGCTCGGGGGTTATGTCGACGAAGCGCGTGCCTGGCGGGATTGGCTGGTGCGGGCGGTCGCGGGAGACCCCAGTGACCTGCAGATCCTCTACGGGCCGGCAGGGGAGCGTCGTCTACCGGAGATGGAGCTGCCTTGGCTCTCCGGCTACGAAGGCGCTCAGCCGGTGAGGATAGGCAACGGGGCGGTTGATCAGTTCCAGCTCGACGTGTACGGCGAGCTGATGGACTCGATGCACGACGCGCGGCACCGGGGAATCGATCCGGAGCCCAATGCGTGGGCCGTCCAGCGCGCCCTGATGGACTTCCTCGAGGGCCACTGGGAGCTACCCGACGAGGGCATCTGGGAGGTCCGGGGGCCGCGCCGCCACTTTACCCACTCGAAGGTTATGGCCTGGGTCGCCGCCGACCGGGCGGTCAAAGCGGTTGAGTCCTATGGGCTCGAAGGCCCCGTGGATAAATGGAAGCGTCTGCGCAGGCAGATCCACGAGGAGGTGTGCACCGAGGGGTACGATTCAGAGCGGGGTATCTTTACCCAGTTCTATGGGTCCCAAGGGCTGGACGGGGCCCTGCTGATGATCCCCCTGGTGGGGTTCCTGCCTGCGAGCGACCCCAGGGTGGAGCGGACGGTCGAAGCGGTCCAGCGGGAGCTCTGCCGGGACGGCTTGGTGCTCCGCTACGAGCAGCAGGACACGGAGCATATCGACGGCCTGCCCCCAGGAGAGGGCGCCTTCCTGGCCTGCAGCTTCTGGCTGGTGGACTGCCTGGCGCTGATGGGTCGCCTCGACGAGGCGGTCAAGCTCTACGAGAGGTTGCTCTCGCTGACCAACGATCTCCATCTGCTCTCGGAAATGTACGATCCGGTCGGCAAACGCCTGCTGGGCAATTTCCCGCAGGCCTTCACTCACGTGTCGCTGATCGACTCAGCCTTCAACCTACGCGAGGTGCCGTGCGCACCCGCCAAGGAGCGCGGCGCCGAGTAGCCGGCGGATGGCAATCGGCCCCACGCGGCCGCGTGCATTTGCACCTCGGGCCCCAGCCTGCTTTGCGCCTGTGACCCAAGCCTCTCCAGTCTCGTGGCGGCACGTCATCGACCAGGGCGTCGTGCCCCAAACTGTTTGCTGCTATCCAATACGGGAATCAATTGAGGTGTCTTTGAACTACAAAGGGAGCGGGTTCTATGGCCGATCGGGTCTTTTCCAAAGAAGAGTTGGCCGAGTACGACGGGCGGGACGGTGCCGAGGCCTACGTGGCTTACAAAGGTAAGGTCTACGACGTGACCGACAGCTTCATGTGGTCGGATGGGGAACACGAATCCGAGCATCTGGCCGGGAGAGATCTCAGCGAATCGATGGGCATCGCTCCACACCGGGACGAGGTCATGGAAGATTTCCCCGTGGTGGGGACACTGGCGGGCGATTGACTCAGTTCTTCTGCACGGGTAAGCGGCACAGGAAGGTGTTTTGAACATGAAGAAGTCTCTATTCAAGTGGCTGGGCATGGCCGGGGTTGTCCGGGGTCTGTTCGGTCTGCGCGGCGACGACGATAAGCGCCACGAGGAGAAGCCGGGGCTTGTTCGCCGTTTCTCGCGCTACCTCTTTGGAGGCGCCCTCGGCGCCGGTCTCATGTACTTCCTCGATCCCGGCCGGGGCGCCAGGCGGCGCTCGTTTGTGACGGACAAGCTCGGCAAATATCGCAGCGATGCCGGCGATTTTGCCCAGGGCGAATCCAAGCACATGCGCAACGTGGCCCAGGGCGCGATGCACGAGACCAAGGCGCGGATGTCCGACGAGCCGGTGGACGACGCCACGCTGGTAGGGCGGGTGCGTTCCGAACTCGGTCGGGTGGCGTCGAACGTCAGCTCGCTCGAAGTCTCGGCCCTCGAGGGCAAAGTAACCCTTCGCGGACCCGTTCTCGAGGATGAGATGGACAAGGTGTTATCGACCACGAATTCCATCCGCGGAGTCAAGGAAGTGGACAACCAGTTGGAAGCCCATAACGAACGGGACGAGGTCTCGGGGTTGCAGAGGTAGCGGTACCACTCGGGCTAGGCACACGGTCGGCTCCGCGCTTCGCGGGCCGGCCGTTTTTGTCGCCTTCGTCCAGGGTTTGATACCATTCACCATTCAATGTCTTCCTTACGCCTCGCGGCAAATCCCGGTCTCCCTTCGCTTTCGCCATCCCCTCGTTGGGCCGTTTCGGTCAGGCGAGGGGCCAGAGGACTCACCCTGCTTTTCGTCGCTGCGGCCTTGGTGGTCCTCCCGGGAACCCTTTGGCTGCTCCGCGCTCCGCCCACCGCCCTCGCGGCGCCGAGCGACGAGGCCGCCGCGCAGAGCAGGGTGGAGCATTTGGATGCGCAGAAGGATCAGGCCTCTCTGAGCTTGATGCTTCTGGAAGGCCGCCTCCAGGCGGCAGAGGACCGGACGGCGGCAGTCGATGCCCGCGTGACCGAACTGGAGCAAGCAACGGAGGCGGCGGCGGGTCGGCGGGAGCAGGCTCGTGAAGACGCGGGGGCCGTGCGGGCCCGCCTGGCGGATCGGCTGAGAGAGGGTTACAAGTCGGGTAGCGTCGGCTGGCTGCAGCTGCTTTTCACCAGCGAGGACCTGGGGGAACTGCTCCAAAGGGCCCGACTGCTTGGCCGCGTGGTGGACAGCGAGGCCCAACTCCTGGACGAGGTGAAGGCGAAAGGGGACGCGGAAGGTCGGGCGGTGGCTGAACTGGAGAGCCTGCGCGCCGAGGAGGCGAAAAGCCTCGAGTCGCTGAAGGAGTCGCGCCGGGAGCTGGCACAGTCTGCCTCGGAACAGGAAGCTTTGGTCGCAGAACTCGGAGGCCGGCTGGAGCAGGCACGGACCCAGGTGGAGGAAGCGAGGGAGCGCATGGCCACCCTCAACCGTGAACAGGTGGCTGCACGCGGCGATTCGCGCGCGGACTCCGAGCAGGCTGCCGATTCCGGAGGCGGCTCAAACAGCGCGGGTTCCACCAACGGCGATTCCGGCACGAAGGCGCCCCCGGCAGCTTCCGAGGGAACGGTGCGGTCGAATCCGGTGAGCGCCGGAGCGCCGCGTAGCGGTGGCAGGCAAATAGAAGCCAAGGTCACCGCATACGCACTACCGGGAACCACCGCTACGGGAATGCCCGTAGGCTACGGCATCATCGCGGTCGATCCGAGGGTCATCCCGCTGGGAACCCGCCTCTACGTGCCCGGCTACGGCGAGGGCATCGCCGCGGATACCGGCTCTGCCGTCAAGGGCAATGTGGTCGACGTGTGGCTCCCCTCGCGGGACGAGGCGCTCGATTGGGGCATCAAACACCTGACGGTAACGGTCTACGACTGAGATTCGTCCGGGACTCATTCGTCCCGGGTTCATTCGTCCCGGGCTCGCTCGTCCCGGGCTCACTCGTCCCGGGTTCGCCTTCTAAGAATCCGCTCCGCCTCGTCGATCACATCGGCCGAGATTTCTTCCTCAGAAGCGGGTACCCCGCGAACCTCCCATTCGTGGACAGAGCCCCCTCGGGACAAGCTGATGCGCCCCCGCTCTACCCAGCGGGTGACTACGAAGGTGCTATCTTCCCGCACGACCACCCGGCCCGCCGCCCATTCGGGCGCCTGGAACGGTGCGCGCGTGGTCTTGAAGAGCAGGTGGTCTCCCTCGCGGCGGCCGTTGAGCAGATCGAGGAAGCGGCGTAAAAGGGAGCTCATCCGGGGTAGGCCTCCGAGCGATGATTGACGGACAGTCGCCTCATAAGGATACCTGCATCGTCCTGGCCATCGATGTCGGGACCACCAACGCCAAAGTTCAGTTCTTCGGCGAGGAGGCCCAGCCTCTTGAAAGGGCCCTCCGCGCGGGCATGCCCGTCCGCCCGGACGGAACTGCGGATGCGGACCTGCTGGCGGCAGAGGTGGAGAGGCTGCTCGACAGGGCGCTCGCCGACGCGGAAGGAATCCTGGGGGAGAAGGCTCCCGAGGTCGTGGCTCTGACCTGTGCCTGGCACGGCCTGGTGGGCCTGGACCGGGACGGGAACCCGCTGACGGCCCTGTCCACCTGGTTCGACGGACGGGCGGTGGCCCAGGCGCTGCGTCTACGGGCGCGGGTTTCCGATCTCGACGCTCTTCACGACCGCACCGGCGCGCCGATTCACCCGGCGCTCCCACCCACCCGTCTGCTTCGGCTGCGCGAGGAAGAACGGGCGGTGTTCGATAGGGTGGCTCGCTGGGCCTCTCTCGGCGAGTTCCTGCATATCCGCTGGTTTGGTCCCCAAGTGCCGGCCTCTCCCTCGATGGCATCGGGAAGCGGCCTCTACGACCAGTCGCGCCGCGGGTGGGATCTGGAGCTGTGTCGCCTGCTCGAGTTGCGCCCCGAAACCCTTCCGCGGGTCAGGGACGGTCTGTATCTGGGTTCCGAGCTTCGGCTGCGAGAGCCGTTCGCCAACCGGTGGCCGGTCCTCCGAAATGCCCGTTGGACCCCCGCATCGGGCGATGGAGGCGCGGCCGTGGTGGGAAGCGTCGCCTGCGCCGGCGAAGCCGGCCTCACCGTGGGCACCAGCGCGGCTGCTCGGGTGGTGATTCCCTTTTCCCAGCGCGCGGGCAGGCCGTTGCCCCGGGCCCTCTTTGCCTACCTGCTGGAGGAAGACCGCGCCGTGGTTGGGGTCGCCCGGTCAAACGCCGGCAATCTGATTGGTTGGGGGAGAAGGGTCCTCTTCCTCGAGGCCCTCCGCGATCCCAGAGCCGCTCGGCAGCAGGGGCCGCTGGGCGAGGGCGTCGACCTGGTGGCAGAGGTGTTTGGTGACAGCCGGCCCGGTGACCATGGGTTGGTGGTAGACCCCTCCCTGGCCGGGGAACGCAGTCCGCACTGGCCGGTGAAGGCCCGCGGTTCGATCTCGGGCCTTCGTACCGACACGACGGCCGAACAGCTGCTGCGGGCGTTGCTCGAGGCCGCCGTGCTGGGCCTCAGGCGGAGCATCGAAGAGCTCGAAGGATGGTCCGGGCCTTTAGAAATGGTGCTATCCGGAGGGGCCACCCGCTCGCCCGGTTGGCTGCGGCTGCTGGCCAACGGCTTGGGGCGCCCGCTCAGAGTATCTTCGGTGCCAGAGGCTTCTCTACGCGGTGCGGCGGTTGTGGCGCTGCGGGCCCTGGGTCTGCCGGAGCCACGCCTGCGGCACGAGGGGGAACTGGTCCGGCCCGACCCGACACGGGCCTCTGCTTATGCCAAGCTCTATGCGGATCGGGAGAGTGCGAACTGAGGGGAGCGCGCCGCTAAGCGTGCAACTGCTGGGGCTTCTCCTGGTTCATCCACTCGAAGGCGGCGAGCAGCGACTCCAGGGCCTCGGGGTATTCCATGCCGTTGGTCAGGTAGACGTCCTCTCCCTGAAACTGCACGCGCACCCGCCAGGTTCCCCGGACTTCGGGCTCCAACGCCACGATCAGCGGTCGCGGCGCGATCACGTTCTCACTGGGTTCCGGGCTGAAGGAGACCCAATACCGGGGGCGGTACGGGCGTACACCATAGGCGCTCTGAAGCTCTCGATCCACCAATCCTCCTGCGGTCCTCGGGCGGCCCTGTTGCCTCTACCCGGTCGCGGTTGACCGAAACGAGCAGCGATCAGCGGGTCACCTCGAGGGGCAGAGAAAAGGCCGCCCGGCGGCGGCCTTGAAGAAGCTCGAGAGCGGCGAAGGCCTACTCCATGCTGATGGCAGCCTCCGGGCACTCATCGACAGCCTCTTCGCAGCAGTCGGCGTCGTCGCACGCGTTTGGATCGATGACGTGGCTCAGACCGTCATCCTGCACTTCGAACACGTCGGGGCAAATGTCTTCACAGATGCCGCAGCCGGTGCAGAGATCCGGATCGACTTTGGGCGTGGCCATTCTGTTCCTCCTATTGGGGCTCACAAACGCGCACATTGTACTCGTACTCCTTGACCGTGCGCAAGTTGATGAGGCGAACCTCAGGCTGAAAGGCTTCCCGCGGCGAGATTCTTGATCAGGCCGTCGCGGAACAACTTGGCCAAGTGCACCACGACGGAGGCTCCCAGTGGCTCGAAGCGGGGCCCGGGATCGGACAGCAGTGAATCGGGCACTTCGGCGCCCTGCCGCCGAACGTGGTCCAGCCAGGAGGTGGGCAGGGCGCTGGGCGGAGGATTGTGTCCCAGGGCGCCCGCCATAAAGCCGGCCCAGGCCCTCGGCGTAATGCTCAGGGGGTCGTAGCCGCCGCCACCTAGAATCAGCCAGCGGCCCTCGGTGATCTCTCGCGCCAGCTGGTGTAGCCGGCGCCCGAGAACTGGATAGAGCTCCAACGTGGCCCCGAGGTGGGTGAGAGGGTCGCTCCAGTGAGAGTCGCAACCCGTCTGCGTGACCAGAACCTCCGGCCGGAAGGCGCGCAGCGCCGGCTCGATAATGGCCTCCAGTGCGAAGATGTAGGCCCCGTTGCCCGAACGAGGCGGCAGCGGGATGTTGATGGCCGCGCCGTAGCCCTTTCCGTTGCCCTGCTCTTCCATGTCTCCCGTGCCCGGGAAGAGGAAGCGTCCGGATTCGTGAATGGAAATGGTCAGCACCCGGGGTTCGGCGTAGAAGAGCTCCTGGACCCCGTCTCCGTGGTGCGCGTCCAGATCCACATAGGCCACCCGCAGACCGTCTTCCAGGGCCCGGTTGATCGCCAGGGCAGCGTCGTTGAAAATGCAGAAGCCGGAGGCCAGATCTCTTCCGGCGTGGTGCAGGCCGCCGGCCATGTTGTAGGCCCGGCTGGTCTTGCCTTCGAGAATCGCCTCCATGGCCTGCAGGCTGGCGCCTGCGGCCAGAGAGCTGGCCTCGTACATGGCGGGGAAATAGGGGTTGTCGGCGTTACCCAGGCCGAAGAAACGCAGGTCGACGTGTTCGGCCTTCTCTTTGGCGATGTTCTGCGCACGTCGGACCGCCTGCAGATAGGGATAGCTGTGGATCTTCAGCAGTTCGCTGGTCAGGGCGTGCCGCGGCGGGACCACCTCGATGCCGGGGCCATCAAGCAGCCCCAGGCCCTCGATGAGTTCCATGGTGAGCTGGTAGCGCTCCGGTTGGAGTGGGTGGCTGCGCCCGAAGTTGTACGCCTCCAGATCCGAGCTGTAAAAGACGAGCAGCTCGTCTCGCGGGTGCGAACCGCCGCCTGGCCGGCCTGCTGTCATGTGCGTACTCCCCCAGGAACGTTGGTGGTCGAAGGTCAGGTATGGGCGCTTTATGTGAGCCGCCGCGGTTCGGCCCGATCGCTCGGGGTCCCTGCGATCCATTACTGTAATGTTTACCATATGGCAAGAGATCACGCATCCACCCCGATCGGACCGTTCGCGCGCAAGGTCCGACAGCGCGTCCGGGAGTACGGGCAGGCCCGTTCGCTCATCGAGGCGGATGCACTTGTGGTGATGGTTTCCGGAGGCCAGGACTCCACCTGCCTGTTGCACCTGCTCGCCACCGGCGCAGTGCCCGAGACATCGCGTTCGCGGCTCCGGGCGCTTCACGTCAATCACGGACTGCGTGGCCCGGAGAGCGAAGCCGACGAGCGGCTCGTCAGAGCTCTCTGCGGGCGTCTGGAGGTGCCGCTCACCGTGGTGGCCGCTCCTCTCTCCAAGGAGGAAGGAAACCTTCAGTCACGCGCCCGCGACCTGCGTCGGCGGGCGGCGCTCGATCTGCGGGAGTCCGCGGGAACCGAAGCCCAGATTGCCCTGGGCCATACCCTTGACGATCAGGTGGAGACGCTGCTTTACCGAGTGGGGCGCTACGCGGGACTCTCGGCGCTCGCCGGCATGCGGCCGCGGCAGGGAGTCTGGGTGCGCCCATTGCTAGGCGTGCGCCGTTGGGAAACGGCGCGCTATTGCGAGGAACAGCGGCTTTCCTTCGCCGAGGACCGCGGCAACGTCGACCCTGCCTACGCGCGAAGCCGTCTGCGCGCGGGCGTTATCCCGGCGTGGGAAGCTGCTCTGCCCGGAGCCGTCGAAACCGCGGCCCGCGCGGCCGAGGTCGCTGCCGAGGGAGTGGATCTGCTGCAGGTTTTGGCGGACGAGCTCCTCGAGGAACTGGGATTCCGCGACCCTGCGCCGGAGTTCGGCCCGGCGCTCTCATTGCCGCGGCTCTCACGTCTTCCCCGAGGGGCGCGGCATCTGCTGCTTCACCGCTTCCTTGGGCGCATGCCTGATTTTCAACCCTCCGAGGAGCTGGTCACGGCCGTCGACCGCCTGGTTCGGGGAACAGCCGGCCGCTTGGTCACGCTACCCGGGGGTTGGGTGGCCATCCGTGATTACCAATGGCTGCGCGTGCTGGCGCCGGCAGCCGCGGACGCTGCGGCGGGCGCCCCCGGGGGAGCCGCGGGGCTGGGCGCTCCCGCAGGGGCCCCCCCGGGCACGTCAGGGGCCGCATTGGCGGCGAACGGCACGCCGCCGCCAACCCCCTTGCCTTTGCCAGGACGCGCCACCTGGGGCGACCTGACTATCACGGCCCAGATCGTTCCCGGATATCGTGCCCCCGACGTGCGGTGGGAGACCTACCTGGACGCCGATGCTCTCGGATTGCCCGTCACGCCCGGATCGGGGGAGGGCCACGAGCAAGACGGAAGGCACTCCGGTGGCGAATATCTCGCGGTTCGCGCCGCGCTCCCGGGCGACCGTTTCCGGGCCCTGGGCTCTCCGGGCCGGCGCAAATTACAGGATGTTATGGTGGATCTTGGCATCCCGGCGCGGCTGCGCGCGCGCCTCCCGCTCGTGCTGTGCGGGGAAGACATAGTCTGGATGGCTGGATATCTGACCGCCGAGCGCGGTAGAATCGGCCGGTCGACCAAACGCGTCCTCCGTCTGGGGGCCGAAGGAGGTCTGGTTCCTCTGAATGAGCAAAACGTATAGTTGAAAACTCTTATCTCCGCACAAGAACTGCAGGCCAGGTTGGACTATCTGGCCGCGAGGATATCCGAGGACTACGCCGAGATGAATCCCGTGCTCGTTTGCGTGCTGAAGGGCGCCGTGTTCTTTGTAGCGGATCTCGCTCGGCGGCTCGACATCGATCTGGAGATGGACTTCATGGCCGTCTCCAGCTATGGGTCTTCCACCGACAGTTCTGGAGTGGTGCGGATACTCAAAGACCTGGACATGAACATCGAGGGCCGGCACGTGCTGATCGTCGAGGACGTGATCGACTCCGGCCTCACGCTCAAATACCTGACCAAGAACCTCAGCTCGCGCAAGCCGGCCTCCCTAGAGATCGTGACCCTGCTGGACAAGCCGGGCCGGCGCAAGACCTCGCTTCCCTGCCGCTACACCGGTTTTGAGATCGGCAACGAGTTCGTGGTCGGCTATGGCCTGGATTTTGCCGAACGCTACCGCAACCTTCCCTACATCGGAATCCTCGAGCCGGACGAATCGACGGCAGGGCCGTAGAAGCCGCAAGGCATGGGTAGCCAACCGGCGTTGGGACCCGGAGTTCGCCGGAAGAAACCCCTGGTCTGTGGTACGATTCCTCGGCCCGATCGAACCCCCGTAGACGGGAATCCTCTGGAGTTGGATTGAACCGTTTCTTTAAGAGCGCAGCCTTTCCCATCCTGATCATCATCCTGCTCGCCTTCTTCGTTCAGAACATGTTCTACGGCGGAGAGGACGCGGGTCAACTGACCTTTCAAGAGCTGCAACAGCTCGTCGAGGACCAGCAGATAACCGAAGTCGTCGTCAAGACGAACTCTCAGTTGATCGAGGGCAAGATCGCCGATACGGAGGAGACCTTCTCCTTTGCCTACTGGGAGAACTTCGACATCCAGGCCTTCCTGGCCGCGAACGAGGTGCCTTTCACCACCGACGCCGAACAGCAGTCCGTGTGGGTAGCGCTGCTCAGTACTTTCGCCCCGATACTGATCATGGTCGTCTTCTTCCTTTTCATCCTCAACCAGATGCAGGGTGGCGGCAGCAAGGTGATGAGCTTCGGCAAGTCCAAGGCTAAGCGCCTGAGCGTCGATTCGCCCAAGGTGACCTTTGCCGACGTGGCCGGCGCCGAGGAGGCGGTCGAGGAACTCCACGAGATTAAGGAGTTCCTGGAGAACCCCAAGAAGTTCCAGAGCCTGGGAGCGCGTGTGCCCAAGGGCGTGCTGCTCTTCGGCCCTCCGGGAACCGGCAAGACTCTGCTCGCCCGGGCGGTTGCCGGCGAGGCGGGCGTGCCTTTCTTCAGTATCTCCGGTTCGGACTTCGTGGAGATGTTCGTGGGCGTCGGCGCCAGCCGGGTCCGCGACCTGTTTGAGCAGGCCAAGCAAAATCAGCCCTGCATCATTTTCATGGACGAAATCGATGCGGTCGGCCGGCACCGCGGCGCCGGCCTCGGCGGTGGCCACGACGAACGCGAGCAGACCCTCAACCAACTGCTGGTGGAGATGGACGGTTTCGAGGCCAACGAGAGCATCATCATGATCGCTGCAACCAACCGTCCCGACATCCTCGACCCGGCCCTGTTGCGTCCCGGCCGTTTTGACCGGCAGATAGTGGTCGACAGGCCGGACAAGGAAGGCCGCAAGGCCATTCTCGAGGTGCACAGCAAGGGTAAGCCGCTTGGCGAGGGTATCGACCTCGACCTGCTGGCCGCGCAGACGCCGGGATTCACCGGCGCCGATCTGGCCAACCTGGTCAACGAGGCGGCGCTCCTCGCAGCCCGCAACGGCAAACGAGTGATCGACATGGACGAGATGGAAGAGTCGATCATGCGCGTGATCGCCGGTCCGGAGAAGAAATCGCGGCTACTGGGAGAGGAAGAACGCCTGATCACCGCCTACCACGAGACCGGCCACGCCCTGGTGGCCCACTACCTCAAGGGCTCCGACCCCGTGCACAAAGTCTCGATCATCAGCCGGGGGCAGGCGCTGGGTTATACCATCACGCTGCCGACCGAGGACAAGTTCATGGTCAAGAAGGGCGAGATCATGGACAAGCTCGCCCATATGCTGGGCGGACGGGTGGCTGAAGAGGTGCAGTTCGACGACATCACCACCGGGGCTTCGAACGATCTGCAGCGGGCCACCGAGACCGCCCGTCGGATGATCACCCAATACGGGATGAGCGAGGCGCTAGGACCACGGACCTTCGGCCACGAGTCCAATCAGCCGTTCGTGGGCCGCGAGCTCGGCATGGCCCAGGAATACTCGCAGGAGACCGCCGAGCAGATTGACCTCGAGATTCGCCGGGTGATCGAGGACGCGCACATTACCGCGCGCCAGGTACTCTCCGAGCATCGCGAGGATCTGGATCTCATTTCCAGGCTGCTGATCGAGCGAGAGACCATCGATCGCGAGGAATTCCTCCGCCTGCTGGCGGGCGAGGATCCCGAAGAAGTCTTCCGCGAGCGCGACGGGAAGTCGGCCCGCCGAGCCGAAGAGCGCAAGAGCCGCGAGCGCCAGCGCCAGGCACGGGAGCAGGAACGCGAACGCGAACGCCAACGCGACCGCGACCGCGACCGCGAGCGGCTGGCCGACGCTCCGGGACCCGCTGCCGCCGTCCGCGCGCCGCACGAAGAGTAAGTCTGAGTATGGCCGAAGCGATTGCCAGTGAAAAGACCGGGGCCCCGGGCGCCGGTCTTTCGCGTGAGATGGACCTGGGAAAGATCGAGCGTGGCGTCCGCCTGATACTCGAGGGCGTGGGCGAGGACGCCGAGCGCGAGGGTCTGCGTGACACCCCGGAACGGGTGGCGCTAATGTACCAGGAGGTCTTGGCCGGCACTCACGTCGACCTGAGCGGGATCGTCGAACCCATGGCCTCCGATGAGCATCAAGAGCTGGTGCTGGTCAAGAACATCAGCTTCCACTCTATCTGCGAGCATCATCTGACGCCCTTCATCGGCAAGGCCCACGTGGCCTACATCCCTTCCCGGCACGGCAAGATCACCGGGATCTCCAAGCTGGCCCGGTTGGTCAAGGTGGCCGCGGCCCGGCTGCAACTCCAGGAGCGCCTGGCGACGACGGTTGCCGACACTCTGGTGGCCGCGCTGGAGCCCAACGGGGTGCTGGTGCTCATCCAAGCGGAGCATCTCTGCATGACCATGCGCGGAGTGCGGGCCGAAGGCACGCAGATCGTCACCAGCGCCGTCCGCGGCGTGTTCCGCAACAACGCTTCCACGCGGGCCGAAGTGCTCGCCCTGATAGATTCCTCTTCCTCCTAGGAGGCTTCATGATTCCCACCGCCGGCCATCCGCACGTGGTGGCGATCCGCGATCGGGAAGAGGCCCGGCGCGCGATGACGGAACTCGAGGTGTCGGGTCCCGGGGTCCGCATCATGAACGAGAAGGCACTCTTCCGCGTGGTGCGCGTCCGCGACCTGGACGTCCGCGCCGCCAACATCCTCAAGCAGGAGATGCTGTCGCGCGGAGGCGAGGTGGCCACCTCCCGAGCGGTCTACGAATTGGGCGCCGAGCGGGCCAACTGCCTGATCATGGGTACGCTGGCCCAGTACGGGAAGCTGCTCCCCAAGTTGCGCGCTCAGCCTTTTGGCCTGAAGGCGCTGGCCGATTCGCTGGAGGCCGTGCTCAGGCACAGTGACGGAGGCCGGCCATCCACCCATCCCGGGCTCGACCTGAGTCTGCGGCCGGTGGTCATGGGCATCCTAAATGTTACGCCCGACTCCTTTTCCGATGGCGGAGATTTCTTCGCTTCGGACGTAGCCATCCGGGAGGCCTATCGGATGGTCGAGGAGGGTGCGGCCATCGTCGATATCGGCGGCGAGTCTACCCGTCCGGGCTCCGATCGGGTGCCGCTAGAGGAGGAGCTCCGCCGGGTGCTTCCCCTGGTGGAGGCGCTGGCCGGCGATCTACCCGCCCCGATTTCGGTGGACACCTACAAGGCCGAGGTGGCAGCCCGCGCGCTGGAAGCGGGGGCCTTCATGATCAACGACGTCTCTGCCCTCAGCATGGACGAGGGACTGGTCGACGTGGTCCGGGACGCTGGATGCCCTGTGGTGCTGATGCACATGTTGGGCGAACCCGGGACCATGCAGGAGAATCCGGTCTACGACGGCGTGGTGGACGAGGTCTACGATTACTTCGTAGAGCGCCTGAACTACGCCGTTGACAGGGGGCTCTCGGAGGACAACCTACTGATCGACCCGGGGATTGGCTTCGGCAAGACGCTCAGGCACAATCTGGAGTTGATCCGCAATCTGGATACCTTCCGCTCGCTGGGGCGCCCGGTGCTGCTGGGGACCTCGCGAAAGCGCTTCCTGGGGGAGATCCTGGGGCTACCCGAGCCGAAAGACCGGGTGCATGCCACCGTGGCCACCACGGTGCTGGGGGCTCTATCCGACGTCGACATCGTGCGGGTGCACGACGTGGCCGCCAACGCTCAGGCCGTGGAACTCGTGCGCGCCGTCTTTCCCCAAAATCCGGCGGCGGCGTAGGTTGGAGGCTTTGATCGAGGTAAACGGGCTCGAGATCTACGCCTACCACGGAGTCCTCTCGGAGGAGAAGACCATCGGCCAACCCTTTGTCTTCGACATTCGTCTGACCCTTGAGCGGTGCCCCGCCTGCCGCTCGGACAGAGTGGAAGACACTGTGGATTACGGAGAGGTGGTCGAGGTCATCTACGAAACTGCGACCGACCGCTCGTTCAATCTACTCGAGGCGCTTGCCCGGTCGGTGGCAGACGCCTTGATGGATAAGTTCCCCGTGGACCGGGCCGAGGTTCGGGTGAGGAAGCCACGTCCCCCGATCCCTCGCTCCGTGGATTCCGTGGGTGTAGCCGTGGAGGTAACCAGATAGTGGAAGCACACATGATCATGCCGGATCCGGAGACCGGGCGGGAACGCTCTCGGGTCTTCCTCGGCCTCGGTTCGAACGAAGGCCCTTCCCGCCGCATCCTGGCGCACACCATTGAGGAGTTGGATGCGCTCGAAGAGACGCGGGTGGTGGCCTTCTCTCATCTCTATCAGACCGCGCCGGTTGGTTTCGAAGAGCAGGCCGATTTTCTCAACCTGGTCGTCGAGATCGAGACCGCCCTCGACCCATGTGGCCTGCTCTCCTCGGTTCACCGCATCGAACGGGACGCCGGCCGGGTGAGGACCGAAAACCGCTGGGGCCCGCGCCCGCTAGACGTGGACATCCTCTGGTACGATGGCCGCACGCTTCACCTCGACCGGCTCGAGCTACCTCACCCCAGAATGACCGAGCGGCGCTTCGTGCTGGAGCCGCTTGCCGAGTTGGCGCCCGAACTCGAACTCCCCGACGGAGTGACCGTAGAGGACGCGCTGGAGCATTTGGAGGATCAGCGGGTGACGCGCAGGGAGATGCTCGACCTCCGAGCTTGATACCAGGAGAAACATGGACTACAGCGCGCTGCAAGAGGAGTTGAAGGCGCTCGCCCGCGAAAAGAACGCCGTCGTCCTGGCGCACAACTACCAGCGGCCCGAGGTGCAGGACGCCGCGGATTTCGTGGGGGATTCGCTGGGACTATCGCGGCAGGCGGCGGATGCCGAGGAAGACACCATTCTCTTCTGCGGAGTCGATTTCATGGCCGAGACGGCGGTCATCCTCTCTCCCGAAAAGAAGGTCATCCTGCCTGAATTGCGCGCGGGCTGTCCCATGGCGGGCATGGTCGATCCGGTCGGACTGCAGGCCCTCAAGGACAAGCATCCGGAAGCCGTGGTGGTCACCTACGTCAACTCCTCGGCCGAGGTCAAGGCGCTCTCGGACGTCTGCTGCACGAGCGCGAACGCGGAGAAGGTGGTGCGGTCGATACCCGCGGACCGGGAGATCATCTTCACTCCCGACTGCAACTTGGGTGCTTGGACGGCGCGCAAGACGGGGCGGGACATCATTCTCTGGGAGGGTTACTGCCCCACTCACGACCTTATCGAGCCGAGCGATATCCTCGAAGCCAAGGAGGCTCATCCGCAGGCCAAGGTGGTGGTCCATCCCGAGTGCCGTATCGAGGTCAGTCTGATGGCGGACGCGGTGGAGAGCACCTCGGGGATGGTCCGCTTCTGTCGCGAGGACGAGGCTCAGGAGTTCATCATCGGCACCGAGGCGGGCATGATCCACCGACTGGAGCAGGACGTGCCGGGCAAGAAGTTCTATCTGGCCACCAGAAACGCCGTCTGCCCTAACATGAAGCTCACCACGCTACGCAAGGCGGTCGAGGCCCTGCGCGCGGGGGGGCCCGTGATCACGGTGCCCGAGGACATCAGGCAAAAGGCCCTGCTTGCGGTTCAGCGGATGGTGGAGATAGGCCGGTAGGATGGGCCCGGCGCCGCGCAACTACCTGGCTGCCTGCGGCGACGGCGATCTGCGCTACTCGAGCTACGACGTGCTCGTCATCGGTGGGGGTATCGCCGGACTGACCGCTGCGGTGGGAGCCGCCCGCCGCTGGAACGTCGCGATTCTCACCAAGGCTGGCCTGGAAGACACCACCACCTTTCTGGCGCAGGGTGGCGTGGCGGCGGCGATGGGGCCGTTCGACTCGCCAGAACTGCACTTTGCCGACACCCTCGAAGCCGGAGCCGGCCTCTGTGACGAGGAGGCCGTGCGCATCCTCGTGGAGGAGGGGCCGGAACGGGTGCGTGAACTGGAGCACCTGGGCACCCGCTTTGACCGGCGGGCGGGCGAGTTGGTGCTTGCCTCGGAAGGAGCCCACTCCGTTCCCCGGGTGGTGAGGGCCGGCGGCGACGCTACCGGCAGCGTGATCGGCAGCGCCCTGATTCAGGCGCTGATTTCGGGCAGTCGGGTGGAGGTGCACGAGGGAGAGTTCGTCCTCGACCTGCTGATTGCGGACGGGCGCTGCGTGGGCGCCCTCTCTCTGGGTCCCGAAGGCGAGCTTACGGTGAGCCTGGCCCGCGCCGTCGTGCTCGCCGCCGGCGGGGCCGGTCAGATCTACGCCAACACCACGAATCCCCTTGTGGCCACCGGTGACGGGCACGCCATGGCCTGGCGGGCCGGCGCGATCATGCGCGACCTGGAGTTCATGCAATTTCACCCCACGGCCCTCCATTCGGACGAGAATCCCACGCTGCTGCTCACCGAGGCGCTTCGCGGCGAGGGGGCGCGGCTGGTGGACGGCGCCGGAACGCGGTTCATGGAAGGAGTCCATCCGCTGGCCGAGCTCGCCCCGCGCGACGTGGTGGTGCGGCGAATGAAGGAAGTAATGGAGCGTGACGGAGTCGACCACGTCGAACTGGACGCCACCCATCTGCCCTGCGACTTCCTGCATGAGCGCTTTCCCACCGTGTGCGGGGGGCTTACCGAGCGCGGCTTCGATCTCTGCCGCGCGCGCATACCGGTCTCCCCGGCCTCCCACTACTACATTGGTGGAGTGGTGACCGATCTCTGGGGCCGCACCACGGTGCCCGGCCTTTACGCGGCCGGTGAGGTTTCCAGCACGGGTGTGCACGGAGCCAACCGCCTGGCCTCGAACTCATTGCTGGAGGGGCTGGTGTTTGGCGATCGAGTGGTGCGTGACCTGAACCGGCTGCTCGAACGGGCCGAGCCCTCGGTGCGCAAGGTGAAGTTGGACCTGCCCACGGAGTCGCGTCGCGGCAACGACGAGGCCGCGACGACGGCGGCCACCCAGCGGCTGCGGCTGGAGATGTCCCGCAACGGCGGAATTGTCCGGAGCCGCGAGAGCCTTCAACAGGCGCTAAGCACTCTGGCCGAGCTGGAAGCGGAGCTGCAGCCGCCCGGCTGTGCGGCCACGGAGTTCGAGTTCTACAATCTCCTGACGGTCGCCCGTTTGCTGCTGGCGGCTGCCGGGATAAGGGAAGAGAGCCGCGGCGTGCACCTGCGCTCGGATTTTCCTGAGCGTGACGAGGAGAACTGGCAGCGGCACGTGCGGGCGAGATTGGGCTGGGACCCGGAGGTGGTGCCGGAATGACTGAGAATCCGCAACCGGCAGTGACGGTGGACCCGCTCAGCCGCGACCTCATCCGCCTGGCGTTGCGCGAAGACCTGGCCGGTTACGGGGACGTCACCTCCGCCTGGACGGTGTCGGCCGACCGTCGTGCTTCGGCAAGGGTAGTCGCCCGCGAGGCCCTCATCTTCTCGGGGGCCCCGCTCGCGGCCGCGGTGCTGGCGGAAGTCGACCCGGACGCCGGCTTCCGGCTGCTGGCCGAGGAGGGCTCGCTGATCGAGCGTGGTCAGACGGCGGCGATCCTCGAAGGCCGTGCGCGCTCCCTGCTCTCGGCGGAACGCACCATGCTGAATCTCCTGACTCATCTGAGCGGAGTGGCGACTCAGACCAAGCGCTTCGCCGAAGCCGTCGCCGGCACGGGTGCGCTGGTTGTCGACACGCGCAAAACCACTCCGGGGCTGCGGCTGTGGGAGAAGCGGGCGGTGCGTCACGGCGGTGGGGGGAACCACCGCTTCGGGCTCTTCGACCAGGTGCTGATCAAGGACAACCACCTGGTGGCGGCCGGCGGCGTCTCGGCCGCGGTCGGGAAGGCTCGGGAACAGGCGCCCTTCGGCATGCGCATCGAGGTCGAGGTCGAGGATGAGTCGGGCCTGCGGGAAGCGTTGGCGGCCGGAGCCGACATCATCATGTTGGATAACATGGGGCCGGAGGAGCTCGCCGTCTGCGTCCGGATCGCACGCGCCTCGCGGCCTGAGGTCCTGCTCGAAGCCTCGGGGGGAGTCACCCGCGATACCATCCGGGCCATCGCTGAATCGGGCATCGACGTGGTTTCCACCAGCGCGCTCACAGCGGGGGCCCCTCCGGTCGACTTGGCCCTGGATTTTGACCAACCGGGCGCGACCTTTGACTGACCCGGCGCGAAAGGACGGAGCATGCTGCTGACCGCCGACGTAGGCAACAGCCAGACCGTGCTCGGGCTCTTCCGCGAAGCCGAACTCGTGCGCGATTGGCGGATCGCCACAGAGAGCCATCGTTCCGCCGACGAGCTTGCGGTAGTGGTCGAGGGCCTGCTGCGCTTGGAGGACCTGAGTCCCGGGCACGTTGAGCGCTTCGCCATGGCCTCCGTGGTGCCGGCCCTCATCTGGGAGTACCGCAAGATGTGCGAGCGATACCTCGAACTGGAACCCCTGGTGGTCGGGCCCGGGGTGAAGACGGGCATGCCGGTGAAGACCAGCAATCCCGACGAAGTGGGCCCCGACCTGATCGCCGACGGCGTGGCCGCTTTTGACGCCCACGGCGGCCCGGTCATAGTGGTGGACTTCGGCACCGCCACGACGGTGGGTGCCGTCTCGCAACTCGGCGAGTATCTGGGTACCGCCATCGCTCCTGGAGTGCTTACCGCGCTCGACGCGCTGGTGTCCCGGGCGGCCCGCCTCCGCTCGGTGGAGCTGAAGGACCCGGGAACCGTGATCGGCAAGTCCACGGTTCAGAGCCTGCAGGCCGGCGTGATTTACGGCTTCGCCGGGCAGGTCGACGGCCTGGTGCGCCGCATGGATGCGGAGCTTGGGGGAGGAGCGGTCACGGTGGCCACCGGCGGGCTCGCCGGGCTGATCAGCCGCCATACCGAGACCATCCAGCACCACGACCCTTACCTCACCCTCCGCGGCCTGCGGATCATCGCCGAGCGCAACCGCTGATTACCGTGGCCTGCCCGCGGCTTCCTTGAGATGGTGTCCGAGCTTTCGCGGCCTTTCTCGATCGGTGGGCTCGCCATCCCCAACCGCGTCGTCCTCGCTCCTATGGCGGGGATCACCAACAGCGCCTACAGGCGGCACCTGAAGCGCCACGGGGCGGGGCTGGTCGTGACCGAGATGGTGAGCGCCTACGGCCTCATCTACTCCAACCACCGGACCGAGGAGTACGTGGACTTTGCCGAGGAGGAGCGGCCGGTGGCTGTGCAGCTCTTCGGCGACGAGCCCGAAGTCATGGGAAAGGCCGCTCGGTTGGTGCTGGAGCGGGAACAGCGGCCCGACCTGTTGGACCTCAATTTGGGCTGCCCGGTGCGCAAGGTCACCCGCGGCGGCGCGGGATGCGCCCTGGGCGCAGACGTGGCGCGGGCTGCCGCGGTGGCGGCCGCCGTGGTCGGGGCGGCCTCGCCCCGGGGAATTCCCGTCACTGCGAAGATCCGCAGCGGCCTGACCCCCGAGGAGCCAAACGCCGTCGACTTGGCGCGCCGCTTGGAGGACGCCGGCGTCGCGGCCGTTGCGATGCACCCCCGGGCGGCGACGCAATTTTACCGCGGGCGGGCGGACCACGAGTTGACGGCTCGGGTGGTTCAAGCCGTTTCCGTGCCGGTGATCGCGTCGGGCGATGTTTACTCTTGGGAGATCGCGCGCACAATCCTGGCCGAGTCCGGGGCGACCGCGTTGATGGCCGCCCGGGGAGCGTTGGGCAACCCCTGGCTGATCCATGAGCTCCTGGAAGGCCGTGCGCGTGAGCGGCCCGCGCTGGCCGTGGCAGTGGCGGACCTGCTCGAGCTCCTAGCGCGGGCGCGTGAGGATCTCGGCCCAGAGCGGGCAACCCGGTGGATTAGAAAACACTTGACCTGGTATCTACAGCCTTATCCAGTGCCGGGGACGATTGCGCATGAGCTCCGTACATGCCCGGACTATCAGGCATTGGTGGAGGCGTTGGGGAGATTGCCCGGAAGTAACGGCCCTCAGGCCGTTTGACATCCGAGGTATCCCCTCCCTATAATGCTTCGCTCATTTGGATTGACCATTTTGCAGGGAGGGTTCACGTGCCCAACAAGGAAGTGCTCCTCACGGAGGACGGACTGGCCAAGCTTCAACAGGAGATCGAGCACCTCTCCACCGAGAAGCGGGCCGAAATCGCCGAACGGATCCGTGAGGCGCGTGAGTTCGGAGACATCTCCGAGAATTCGGAGTACGACGACGCCAAAAACGACCAGGGCATGCTCGAGCAGCGCATCGCCATGCTGCAGGAGCGGCTTCGCCGGGCGCGGGTGATCAAGCCCACGGACGTAACCACGGACGAAGTGAACGTGGGTACGAGGGTGACCATCCGCGATCTAGAGACCAACGAAGAATTCAGCTATTTCCTGGTTGGCTCAGCCGAAGCGGACCCAACTCAACAGCGTCTCTCCAACGAATCGCCTCTCGGTCAGGCCGTTCTCGGCCACGCGGTGGCCGACGTAGTCGAGGTGCCCGCTCCGGCCGGCGCCATCAAGTACGAGATCGTAAAGATCGAGAGCGTCTAGTGGAGGAATCCGCGGCCCGAATGGGACCGGCGGAGAAGGTCCAGGCCCTGCGCGCGGCGGGGGTCGAGCCCTACGCCCGCCGCTACCAAGCCCGTCAGCCTCTGGAGGACATCGTTGGCCGTTATGACTGGCTGAAAGACGGTCAGGAGACCGAGGACCGTTTTCGGGTGGCCGGCCGGGTGATGTCGCGGCGAGAGCACGGCAAGGCCGCCTTCCTGACCCTGCGCGACGGCCGAGCGGACCTCCAAATCTTCGCCAACGTCAATCGGTTGGGGCAGGAGTCCTTCGAGCGCTTCACCTCGCTCGACCTGGGCGACATCATCGGTTGTGAAGGCCGGGTCTTCCGCACGCGCCGGGGCGAGCTCTCCCTGATGGCGGACTCCTGGACACTCCTCAGCAAGGCCCTACGCGCTCCCGGCGAGAAGTGGCACGGAATCCAGGACGTGGAGACGCGTTATCGCCAGCGCTACGCCGATCTGATCGTCAACCCGGAGGTAGCGCGGGCCTTCGTTCTCCGAAGCCGCCTGATCTCGGCCATGCGCCGCTATCTGGAGGACCGCGGATTCATGGAGGTCGAGACGCCGATTCTCCAGCAATTGCCCGGCGGCGCACTCGCCCGGCCCTTTCAGACCCACCACAACGCCCTGGACGCCGACCTCTATCTGCGGATCGCGCCCGAGCTATACCTCAAGCGTCTTCTGGTGGGCGGCTTCGACCGGGTGTTCGAGATCGGCAAGAACTTCCGCAACGAGGGCATCTCCTCGATCCACAATCCCGAGTTCACCATGATGGAGCTCTACTGGGCCTACGTGGACTACCGCGAGATCATGGAGCTGGTGGAGCAGATGGTGTCCGCCCTGGCCGCCGAGGTGCTGGGCACGCAGGTAATCACGGCTCGGGAGCGCGAGTGGGACCTGACCCCGCCGTGGCCGCGGCTGACCGTGGATTCTCTTCTCAAGGAGCATCTGGGCCTTGGTCTGGCCGAGATGCGTGAGGGCCCCGAAGCTGCGCGCGAAGCCCTTCGCGCCAAAGGCGTCGACGTCGAACGCCGTGAGACCTTCGGGCTTCTGGTGGACAAGGCGCTCAAGGAACTGGTGTGGTCCACATTCGATCGCCCCGTTTTCGTGATCGACCACCCGGTCGAGCTCAGCCCCTTGGCCAAGGAGCACCGCGACGACGACTCGCTGGTGGAGCGCTTCCAGCCGGTGATCGCCGGGTGGGAGATCGGCAATGCCTTCAGCGAGCTCAACGATCCCTTGGACCAGCGCCGACGCTTCGAGCAGCAGGCGGCGAACAAGGCGATGGGCGACGAAGAAGCCCACGTTGTGGACGAGGACTTCCTTCGCGCGCTGGAGTACGGGATGCCCCCGGCCGGCGGACTGGGAATCGGCATCGACCGTCTGGTAATGCTCTTTTTGGGCGTGGATTCGATTCGCGACGCCGTGCTGTTCCCCCAGTTGCGCCCGGAGGCTTTCCCGCCAGGGGCTTAGATACCGCAGAACTCCTGCCCGACCTCTGAAACTCGGATTGGCACCCGCCACCTCGCGCCACCCCTCAGCACCTCTCGCCAAAAACGGAGTAACATACCTCCTACGGGTATCCGTACGGCTTCGGGCCGCCGCTTGAGGGTGTGCTACAATTGTTATAGTGAAGAGGCCCCGGTTTGTGCCTATGTGCAGGGCTTTTCGCTTGAGAATTCGAGGCTGATGATCCAAGACGACGGCAGGCCCGCGGGAGCGGGCTTTTGCACAGGAAGGGAGGTGCCTTATGTTCGCCGACGGATCCGAATGGGAGCTCGGTCAGGACCACGCCCAGGAGTGTGATTCCTGCGGCACCGAACCCGGCACCATCCACATCATCCGTATCGAGGACGGGGAATTCGCCCACGCGCATCTCTGCCAGAGTTGCGCCGAGGAGGCGGCAGGTGGCGGCACGGACGCCGATATCTTCTTTGCGGTCCCCACCGCCCTCGCCGGCATGTTTGGTTCGCTGTTGAGCCGTCCGGCGCCTCTGTTTGATTCGCGGGCCTCGTCCCGGAAGTCGATGTGCGCGGTGTGCGGTTCCACGCTCAAAGATGTCGAGGAGAAGGGCATGGTTGGCTGCCCTGCCTGCTATCAGGCCTTCAGCCGTCATATCGAAGCGGCGCTCGGGGGAAGCGAAGCTGCGGGGCACGTGGGCAAGCAGCCGTCGCATGACCAGCCTGACCTGGAGCAGCGCCGCGAGGTGGTGCGCCTGGAGCACATGCTCAAGGAATTGGTCGATGACGAGAGATACGAAGAGGCCGCCGGGGTGCGTGACCGCATCGCGGAGTTGGCCGAACTGGTCGCGGAGGAGAAGTGAGCACGGACCTGGTATTCGCGGGTGGGCTCGAGATGTCGCGCAACGACTCGGTGCTGCCGTTTCCCCATGCCGCCGAAGAAGCTCAGTTGAGCGAGTTTCTCGAGCGGGTCGAGAGGGTGCTCGAGACCTGTGCCGATCCCGGCGATTGGGAACTCACGCCCATGGATTCGCTCTCCCCGGGACTGCGGGCCTATCTGGTTGAGCGCGGGCTGATGACGCCCGTCTTCTCCCGCGAGACCGATCCTTGGAAGGGCTTCGGCCTATACCGCGGGGGCATCGCCTCGCTGGAGGTCAACGGCCGCGACCACATCCGGCTGATGGTCTCCCGCGCCGGCGAGGTTCTGTCCGGTCTGTGGAGTACGCTTGATGAGTTGGACGACGTTCTGGAGTCCGGGCTGGGATTTGCTTACGACGAGCGCTGGGGTTATCTCACCGCACGGGCCGAGGATGCCGGGACCGGGCTGCGCGCCCACTCGCTGGTTCACCTTCCGGCTTTGATGGTCACCGGCCAGTTGGGTTCGGTGGCGGTGAAATTGATCGGCAAGGGCATCACGCTTAGCCCGGTCTGGGGCGGGGCTGGTGGGCTTTTCCAAGTTTCCAACAAGGGGGGCATGGGTAGGGCCGAACTGCGCATCGCCGAGAAGGTAGATGCGGTTTCCCGCCAGCTGGGTGAGCAGGAGCACGCCATGAGAAAGCGGCTGCTCGAAGAGAATCCCGTGCAAGTGCGGGATTACGTCGGGCGCTCCCTGGGCGTGGCTCAGCAAGGTTGGTCGATGACGGCCGAAGAAGCCCTCGGCCTGATATCCGCGGTGCAGAGCGGAGTCGATATGGGAGTGATCGGACTCGACGGATTCACCCCCGCCTCCGCCTTCGCCCTCATGCGGCGAGTGCAACCCGGCCATATCGCCATGGAAGAACTCGGGGAGCCCGACGCCGAGGTTGATGATCCCCGTTTTGACGAAGTTCGCGCACGATTGATGCGACAGGCCTTCGGGTCCGCCCGGACGCTAGACAGGAGAGAGTAGGACGATGTTTGAACGCTTTACCGAGCGCGCGCGACAGGTGGTAGTTCTCGCCCAGGAAGAGGCGCGGGAGCTGAAGCACAACTATATTGGCACCGAGCACCTGCTGCTCGGCCTCTTGCGCGAGGGCGACGGCGTCGCGGCCCGTGTGCTCAGCGGATTGGAAGTTTCCCTGGAAGACGTCCGCGGAGAGATCATGCGCATCGTGGGGGAGGGCGAGCACGAGGCTCAAGGTCAGATCCCCTTCACCCCTCGAGCCAAGAAGGTGCTGGAACTGGCCCTGCGCGAAGCGCTATCGCTTGGCCACAACTACATCGGTACCGAGCACATCCTGCTCGGCCTGGTTCGTGAGAGCGAGGGCGTCGCCGCCCGCATCCTCAACGACCTGGACGCCGATGCCGACCGCATCCGGCAGGAAGTCATGCGCGTTCTCTCCGGCCCCACGCGCCGGGGTCAGAAAACCGAGGGCGCTGCGCCCGGCGGCAAGAAGGGTTCCAAAGTGCTGGAGCAGTTCGGCCGTAATCTGACCAAATACGCCGAAGAAGACAAGCTGGACCCGGTAGTCGGCCGGCAAACCGAGATCGAGCGGGTCATGCAGATCCTCTCGCGACGCACCAAGAACAACCCGGTTTTGGTCGGCGAGCCCGGCGTGGGTAAGACCGCCGTGGTCGAAGGCTTGGCCAAGCGCATTGCCGAGCACGATGTGCCCGAACTGCTTAAGGACAAGCAGATCTTCACGCTCGACCTGGGCGCCCTGGTCGCGGGTTCCAAGTACCGCGGCGAGTTCGAGGAGCGCCTGAAAAAGGTGATGAAGGAAATCGGCGAGCGCGGCGACATCATCCTCTTCATTGACGAGATCCATAACCTGGTGGGCGCCGGTGCGGCCGAGGGCGCCATCGATGCAGCCTCGATTCTCAAGCCCGCGCTGGCGCGCGGCGAAATTCAGACAATCGGTGCCACCACCGTGGACGAGTACCGCAAGTACCTGGCGCGTGACGCGGCCCTGGAGCGGCGCTTCCAGCAGATAATGGTGCGTGAGCCTTCGGTGGAAGAAACCAGCGAGATCCTCAAGGGCCTGCGCGACCGTTATGAGGCCCACCACCGCATCAGCATCTCAGATGAGGCCATCGACGCCGCGGCCTACCTGGCCGACCGCTATATCAGCGACCGCTTTCTGCCCGACAAGGCCGTCGACCTGGTTGACGAAGCGGCATCGCGCAAACGCATCCAGACGATGACCGCGCCGCCCGACTACCGCGAGCTCGAAGAGCGCATCCAGACGGTGCGCAAGGAAAAGGAAGCGGCCATCGAGGGGCAGGAGTTCGAGAAGGCGGCCAACCTGCGCGACCGGGAGCGCCGTCTGATCAACGAGAAGAAAGAGATGGAAGAGCGCTGGAAGAGCAACGACGAGGAAGGCGTCCGCGCCGCCATCGGCGAAGACGAGATCGCCGAGATCGTTGCCATGTGGACCGGCATCCCAGTGGTGAAGCTGACCGAAGCCGAGACGAAGAAGCTGCTCCGCATGGAGGAAGAGCTGCACAAGCGGGTGGTGGGTCAGGACGAGGCACTGAACGCGGTCTCCAAGGCCATCCGCCGCTCGCGGGCGGGGCTCAAGGACCCCAAGCGGCCCGGTGGCTCATTCGTCTTCCTGGGCCCCTCGGGCGTGGGTAAGACCGAACTGGCGCGCACCCTCGCCGAGTTCCTCTTCGGCGACCAGGACGCGTTGCTGCAGATCGACATGTCCGAGTACATGGAGAAGCATGCGGTGAGCCGGCTGGTGGGTTCGCCTCCCGGATACGTGGGCTACGAGGAGGGCGGTCAACTGACCGAAGCGGTGCGCCGCCGTCCCTATTCAGTGGTGCTCCTCGATGAGATCGAGAAGGCCCACCCCGACGTCTTCAACATCCTTCTCCAGATTCTGGAGGACGGACGGCTGACGGATGCGCAGGGACGCACGGTCGACTTCCGCAACACGATCCTGATCATGACCTCCAACATCGGTGCGGCCACCATCTCCAAGGGCCAGGTGCTCGGCTTCGGCGAGCCCATCATGGAGGGCGGCATGGACTACGGCGAGATGAAGAGCCGGGTCATGGGCGAGCTCAAGAAAGTGTTTCGGCCGGAATTTCTCAACCGGATCGACGAGATCATCGTCTTCCACAAGTTGAGCCGGGATCAGATCATGAGCATCGTCGAACTGATGATGGCTCGTATCCGCGATCGGCTCAAGGATCGCGGCCTCAATGTGGAGCTCACCCAGGAAGCCAAGGAGTTCCTGGTCGAGGTGGGCTACGACCCGGCGATGGGCGCTCGGCCTCTGCGCCGTGCGATCCAACGCTACGTGGAGGACATGATCGCCGACAAGGTGCTCTCGGGAGAGATCCCCTCGGGCAGCACTGTTGTGATGACTCGTGACGGCGACCAACTCGTTATCAGCGAGGTGCTGGACCGGTCCGAGATACTGGTCGGCGAAGAGGTCAAATAGGTTACGGGAAGAGCCAGGTGGCCAAGACCAGAAGCCTCCATGTCTGCAGCAACTGTGGCTACCAGAGTCCTCGGTGGCTTGGCCGCTGCCCGGACTGTGGGGAGTGGAACACTCTGGTCGAAGAGGTCGTCTCGCGAGAGGTGAAGGGAGGGCGCCGTCCGGCTCCGGCCGCGGCACCCTTCCGCCTGCAGGAGGTCGTCGCCGGCCAAGGCGAGCGGATTCCCACCGGAGTGGGGGAGTTCGACCGGGTTCTCGGAGGCGGTCTGGTGCGCGGCTCGGTCGTTCTCCTGGGCGGAGAGCCGGGAATCGGCAAGAGCAGCCTGCTGCTACAGGCCATGCTTCAGCTGGATCGGGCGCAGGTGTCGGTTCTTCTCGTTTCTGGAGAGGAATCCCCGGAGCAGGTCCGCATGCGGGCCGACCGCATCTCGCCAGGCGCCACGTCCATGCGCATGATCACCGAAACCGAGGCGGGCGCGGTCATTGCTTGTCTGCAGGAACATCTGCCTCAGGTCTGCGTGGTGGATTCGGTGCAGATGCTCTGGTCGGCGGAACTGTCGTCGGCCCCGGGGTCGGTTTCGCAGATACGCGAAGTCACAGGACAACTCGTCCGCGTGGCGAAAACCGAAGGCATCGCCCTGGTCCTCGTGGGACACGTGACCAAGTCCGGCGACTTGGCCGGTCCTCGGGTGCTCGAGCATCTGGTCGACTCCGTGCTGGCCTTCGAGGGCGAGCGCGGGCAGGACTACCGGATTCTGCGGGCGGTGAAGAACCGGTTCGGCTCGACCAATGAGGTCGGGGTCTTTCAGATGACCGACCGCGGCTTGGAGGGCGTGGAGGACCCCAGCGAGCTCTTTCTGGAATCGGCGCAGGCGCTCCCCGGCGCTTCGGTGGTGGCGGCGCTGGAGGGCAGCCGTTGCCTCCTGGCGGAAGTCCAGGCGCTGGTGGTGCCCACGGGTTTCCCTTCGCCGCGCCACGTGACGCGGGGGGTCGACCGTAACCGGCTGGCCATGCTGGTGGCCGTGCTCTCCCGGCGCGCCGGTCTCGCGCTGGGAGACTGTGACGTCTTCTTGAACGTAGCCGGAGGGCTTACGCTGGACGATCCGGCCGCCGACCTCCCGGTGGCGCTCAGCCTGGCTTCGGCCTGGCGGGACAAGCCACTTCGGTCCGGTGCGGCGGCGCTGGGAGAAGTCAGTCTGACCGGAGAGGTGCGGCACGTCAATCGGGCGGAGCGCCGCGTCGCGGAGCTCACCCGTCGGGGATACACGCGGGTGGCAGTGGCCAAGCGCACGGCGGCGGAACTCGAGCGGTTGGGAACCGCCTTGCCCCGCGAGTTGGAACTCGTGCCGGTGACAAGCGTGCGGGAAGCAGTGGAGGAGCTCATTGGTTAAGCGTCACTTGATCACTTCGGACCGGCTGATCGAAGCCATGCAGCTGGTGGCGCCGGGATCCCAGATTAGGGAGGCCTTGGACAACATCGTGCGGGCACGTACTGGGGGCCTCCTGGTACTTGCCGACGAGGAAGAGGTTGCTCCGCTCATCTCGGGCGGCATCTCCATCGACGTCGACTTCAGCCCCATGATCCTTTACGAGTTGGCCAAGATGGACGGCGCCATCATCCTGAACCGAGACGGCAGCCAGATGATGCACGCCAATGTGCAACTGGTCCCAAATCCCGCGATCTACTCCAGCGAGACCGGCACCCGGCACCGCACGGCAGAACGAGTGGCCAAGCAGATCGACGCGCTGGTCATCTCGATCTCCGCGGCCCGCGACGTTTTGACTCTCTATGTGGACAGCATGCGTTACGTGCTCGAGGAGATCCGAGTCATCCTTTCCAAGGCCAATCAGGCCCTGCAGGCGCTGGAGAAGTACAAGTCACGGCTCAGTCAGGTGTCGACTTCCCTGAGCGCCCTGGAGTTCGAGGACGCGGTCACCCTCTACGACGTGCTCAGCGTGGTCCAACGCTCCGAGATGGTGCTGCGAATCGCCCGCGAAATCGAGCGATACATCATCGAGCTGGGGTCGCAGGGCCGCTTGATCGAGATGCAGCTCGAGGAGCTGATGGTCGACGTGCGCGAGGACCTGCGCGCTGTGCTGATGGACTACGTGCCGGAAGAAGCAGGGCTTTTCGTGGACGAGGCGGCGGCCGATCTGTCGACCCTTTCCAACGAGGAGCTACTCACCCTCGACCCGATTACCAGAATCCTGGGATTCCACGAGGTGGATGCCTTCGAGCATCAACTCTCGCCCCGAGGCTACCGTATGTTGCGCAAGATCCCGCGCCTGCCCAAATCGGTCATCGCCAACCTGGTGGCCGAGTTCGGCCGGTTGGAGGAGATCATGCAGGCGACGACGGAGGAGCTCGCCGACGTGGACGGGGTGGGCTCCGCGCGGGCACACGACATCAAGGAGGGCTTCCTGCGGCTACGGGAGCTCAACCTGTTGGAGCGCTACGGCTAGTGGGCGCATGATAAGCAACGAAAGGAGAGGCATTTGTTCAAGGTAGGAGACCACGTGGTCTATCCCCATCACGGGGCCGGTGAGGTCCTCGAGGTCATGGATAAGGACCTCGCCGGTGAGAGCAAGGTCTATCTGAAGATCCGCATCATCCACAACGACATGACGGTGATGGTGCCTTCGGACGCGGCGGAACAGGCGGGCATCCGCGCGGTGGTTCCCGAGGCTCTGGTCGAAGAGGTCGAAGCGGTGCTTCGCGGTGATCCCTCCAAGATGCCGCAGAATTGGAACCGCCGCTACAAGCACAACCGGGACAAGATCAAGACCGGCGACATCTTCGAGGTGGCCGAGGTGGTGCGCAACCTGGCGCTGCGCGATTCGGACAAGGGTCTTTCCACCGGTGAGAAGCAGATGTTCGGCCGGGTAAAGAAGATCCTCGCTTCGGAGCTGATGTATGCGAAGGCGGTACCCGAGGCCGATGCCATGCAATTCCTGGAGGTGATTCTGGAGCAGATCTGCGAGGACGCCGATTTCTCAGTAGAGGAAGAAGAATAGCCTTCGATTCAACAACCACATACGCCTCGATGCCGAGGCGACTGGACACGCGCAAGAAAGGAGGTGTGTCGATGGTTTTGCTCCTGCGAGTGATTCTTGCCGTGCTCGGCGGGGTCGCCGGCTACCAACTGGTCAGCCTGGGCCTGGGTCAAACGTCTTTATCCGATGTTACTAACGTCCTTCTCATAAGCCTGGCTGTACTCACGGGCGGACTCGTCGGCGCCGTTCTCGGTGGCCTCTTGGGTCGCCAGGTAGTCAGAATGAGTTCGGGCCTCGACCGGGCGACCGCCAAAATCAGCGGGGCCGCCCTCATCGTCACCAGCGTGGGCCTGCTTTTGGGTCTCGCCGTGGGTGCTCTGGGGAGTCTTGCCGTCAAGGATCTGCCGGTGGTGGGCGTCTTCTTGCCCCCGGTCATCTTCGCCCTTACGGCTTACATCTTCTCGTATCTCGCCTATCGCCGGCACGGAGATATCAGCCGGATGCTCGGAGTGCGCAGCCGGGAGGTCGAAGAATCGGAGGACCATCCCGCGGGGAAGATCCTTGATACCTCGGCGATAATCGACGGCCGCATAGGTGACATCGTGCCGACCCACTTCATCGAGGGTGACATCGTCATTCCCGAGTTCGTGCTGGAGGAGCTGCAGTCGATAGCCGACTCCGCCGAACCGCTCAAACGGGCCCGGGGAAGGCGGGGGCTGGAGACGGTGCGCTCGCTGCAGGCCGCCTACGATCGCGTAGTGATCACCGACCGCGACTATCCCAATCTGAGCGAGGTCGACGCCAAGCTTCTGAAGCTGGCCAAGGATATCGGGGCCAGCATCGTGACCACGGACTACAACCTCAACAAGATCGCCCAGATACAGGGCGTGGACGTGCTGAACGTCAACATGCTCGCGAACGCCGTGAAGCCGGTGGTGCTTCCCGGGGAGAGTCTGGCGGTGCACGTCATCCGCGAGGGCAAGGAACAAGACCAGGGCGTTGCCTATCTGGACGACGGCACCATGGTCGTGGTCGAGGGCGGCCGTCGTAAGATGGGGCAGGACGTGGAAGTCGAGGTCACGTCGGTGCTGCAGAATCCCTCAGGCAAGATGGTTTTCTCCAAGTTGGCCTCGTGACTCTGGGACTGGTGGTCACCGCGGGGGGTCACGGTACCCGGCTCGGACTGGACGGGTCCAAGCAGTACCTGCCCCTCCTCGGCGTCCCCATGGTCCAACGCACCATCGCGGCGCTCGACGCGTGCGAAGAGGTTGATGCGCTCGTGGTGGTGGTCAATTCCGAGGACGTGAGCTACTGCACGCGGGAGATCGTCGCCGAGCGCTTCGACAAGGTGGTGGACGTGGTGGGTGGCGGCTTCGAGCGCTCCATCTCGGTGCGGAACGGCCTGGACGCGCTCGCGGCGGCGGGGCCGTTCGCTTTGCTGGGCGTTCACGACGGCGCCCGCCCGCTGATCGGTTGCGGAGAGATCGGGGCCGCCAAGCACCGCTTGGCCGCGGACGAGACTCTGGACGGCGTGATCCTGGGCATCCCGAGCATCGACACCATCAAATTGGTCGACGGGGCTGGTGTCGTGCGCGAGACACCGGCCCGGGGCCGGGTGTGGCAGGCCCAGACTCCCCAGATCTTCCGGGCCGAGACGCTGCGGCGGGCCTACGCCGCCGAGGAAGAGGTGCTGCGCTCGGCCACCGACGATTCCTCCCTGGTCGAGCGCTTAGGCGGCAGGGTCGCGCTGGTCGAGGGCCTCGCCGAGAACCTCAAGGTGACTCGCTCCCTGGACGTGCGCCTGGCCGAGTTCATTCTCGCGGAGCGCCGATGAGGGTGGGCATGGGGGTCGACGCCCACGCTTTCGCCGCCGACCGACCGCTGGTCCTGGGCGGCGTGCGCCTGCGGGAGAGGGACGGACTCGCCGGCCACAGCGACGCGGACGTGTTGACCCACGCGGTGATGGACGCTCTCCTGGGCGCCGCCGGCCTGGAAGACATCGGTCACTACTTCCCCGACACCGACCCGACCTTCTCCGGCGCGGATAGCATCGGCCTGCTGGAACGCGTGGGGGAGCTGCTCGATGAGCGGGGGATGAGGGTCGCCAACCTGGACGTGGTGGTCGTCTGCGAGACGCCCAAGATCGCGCCTCACCGCCAAGAAATGCGCAGCCGGGTGTCCCGGGCTCTGGGCATAGAGGCGCAGCAGGTGGGCATCCGGGGGACCACCACCGAGGGTCTGGGATTCACCGGCAGGCGCGAGGGTATCATGGCCTATGCCGTAGCCTTGGTGTTCCACCCCTAACCGGCCGACGCACACGCATCAGGCCGTAGACGCCCGTCTCCGACCGACGCCTCCAAGGGAGCCGCTGTGCCCGCGCTGATGCGCGAAGACAATCTGGTTGAGGCCAAGCGCCACCATCAACTGATCGAAAAGCGCGAGATCTCCCGACGGTTCACCCTCCTCAACCTCATCGTCAATGCGGTGCTGATGGTGGTCAAAGGGGCGGTCGGGGTGACGACCGGAAGCTTGGCGGTGACCGCCGATGCCGTGAATTCGCTGGCCGACACCGCATATAGCCTGGTGCTGCTGGTGGGCATGCGCTTCTCACTCCAACCGGCGGACCGCGGCCACCCACAGGGCCACCGCGCGCTCGAACCCCTGATCAGCCTGGTTATCGGCCTGGCCATCGCTTTCGTGGCCTGGGAACTGGTGATGCGCGGGGTCGAAGGTCTGAGGAACCCGGGAGAGATCGAAACCAGTGTCTGGCCGATCCTGGTGCTGCTCTTCTCCATGGCCGCCAAAGCCTACGTCGCGCTGCGCGCGCGACGTAGCGCGACGCAGATGCACTCGCCGGCGCTCGCCGCGGTGGGAACCGACGCCGCCGCCGACGTACTGGCCTCCCTGGCGGCGCTGATCGGCTACCTGGCCGCAATTCTTGGATATCCCGCCGCCGACCCGATCTTCAGCCTGCTGGTAGCGCTCTTCGTCGCACGCACCGCCGTCGAGGTGCTCTGGGAGAACATTGGCTACATTGTGGGACGGTCGGCGCCGGCGGAAATCGAGGAGCAGGTGATGGAAATTGCCTGCTCCGTGGGCCTGGTGCGGGCTGTTCACGATCTCAAGACCTACTTCCGCGGTCCCGAACTGCACGTCAGCTTTCACCTCGAGGTCGACCGCAACGAGAGCCTGATTGCCGTCCACGACGCGGAGCAGCGAGTGCGTCTCGCGCTGCTCGACATCCCCGAGGTAGATGACGTTTCCGTGCATATCGACCCCGTGCTCGGCGATGAGCCCATCGATCCGGCCGACGGCTGTCTCACCTCAAAGCGCTGAGGGGCTTGGCCTTCGGGCCAAGATGGTAGGATTTTCCCCATGGATAAAGTAAGAGTTCGCTTTGCACCCAGCCCAACGGGCACACTCCACATCGGCAGTGCCCGCACGGCTCTCTACAACTACCTCTTCGCCCGGCACCACGAGGGCACCTTCGTGCTGCGCATCGAGGACACCGACGTCAAGCGCTCCCGCCAAGAGTACGAGGAGAGCATCGTCCGTGATCTGCACTGGCTCGGCCTTTCCGCCGACGAGGGTCCGGACGCCGGCGGCGATCACGGCCCCTACCGGCAGAGCGAGCGCGGAGAGCTATACGAGGACGGCGTCCGGCGTTTGCTCGACACGGGCCACGCCTACCACTGCTTCTGCACGCAGGAGCGCCTCGACCGGCTGAAGGAAGAGCAGCTCGCCTGCGGAGAGATGCCCAAGTACGACCGCCTCTGTCTGGGGATTCCTCCGGAAGTGGTGGCCCAGCGGCTCGCCGCCGGGGAAGAGGCAACGGTCAGGTTCAAGGTGCCCGCCGGGGACTGGCCCTTCAGCGATCTGATCCACGGACCCATCAGTTTCTCCTCCGAGGTCATCGGCGACTTCATCATCAAGCGCACCGACGGCGGCTACGCCTACAACTACGCGGTGGTCATCGACGACGCCGGCATGAAAATCACCCACGTCATCCGCGGCGAGGACCACATCACCAATACAGCCCGGCAGCTGATGCTCTACGAAGCGCTCGGCGAGGACGCTCCCGAGTACGGGCATCACTCGCTGATCCACGGCGCGGACGGAGGCAAGCTCTCCAAGCGCCACGGCGCCACCTCGATTGGGGAGTTCCGCGACATGGGCTATCTGGCGCCCGCGGTGGTCAACTATCTGGCGCTCCTCTCCTGGAGTCCTGGCGACGAGCGGGAGAAGTTCACATTGGAGGAACTGGTCGAGGCATTCGACATGGGCCGCGTCTCCAAGAGCCCGGCGATCTTCGACATTGACAAGCTCAACTGGCTAAACGGCCTCTACATCCGCGAGCTGCCCGTGGAAGAGCTGGCGGAGCTCACTCGGCCCTACCTGCATGAGGTCGGCATCGAACTCGACCCCGACCAACGAAACGTGACTAACGCGGCGCTGCAGGCGAACTTGGTGATCCTGGAGGACGCCCCCGAGTTCGCCAGGCTCTTCATCGAAGAGATGGACCCGGCCGAATCTGCGCTGGTGGAAAAGCTGCGTTCGCCCGGCGTGGCGGCGGTTATGCAGATAATGCACGATGCCCGCGCGGCTCGCGAAGCGGAGTTCCTCACGCTCGACCAGGGCCACGAACTGATGAAGGAGGTCGGAGGGCGGGCCAAGGAGCAGGGGCTCAAGGGCAGGGCCGTCTTCATGCCGCTACGGGTGGCGCTGACCGGCCGCGAATCCGGTCCCGAACTCTTCTATCTGGTATCCGGGCTTTCCCGCGAGCGCATCCTCGCGCGGGCGCAGTCGGCCCGGCGGGTTGCGGAGTTGGCCGAGCCGACAGGATCGACGGGGTCGCCCAGCTGATGTCCGAATTACGTCAATCGCCCGAGGCGCCCCCGCGCTTCACCCCCGAGCTCGCCCAGGCTGCCCTGGCCGAGATTCGGGTCTACGACTCGCTGCGCCAGGAAAAGGTCGAGTTCACTCCGCGCGACACCGGCCACGTCACCATGTACTTCTGCGGCCCCACGGTCTACAACTACATCCACCTGGGTAACGCGCGTCCGTTCGTCATCTCCCTGGTGGCCAAGCGCTTTTTCGAGTCGCTGGGCTGGGGAGTGACCTTGGTCGAGAACATCACCGACATCGACGACCGCATCATCGCCAAGGGCAATCAAGAAGGGCGGAGCTGGAAGGACGTCGCCGAGGAGTTCAGCGACGCGTACGTCGAGGACACCCAGAAGCTTGGCCTCGGCCGTCCCGACATCGAGCCGCGCGCCACCGAGCACATACCTGAGATCCTGGAGCTGATCGGCAGGCTGGTCGAGCGGGAGCACGCCTACGCGGCCGGGGGCGATGTCTATTTCGACGTGTCCAGTTTCGGGGGATACGGCAAGCTCTCCAAGCAGCAGACCGGGGAGATGCGCAGCGGCGTCCGGATCGCTCCCGATGAGGACAAGCAGGACCCGCTGGATTTCGCCGTGTGGAAGGGCGCCAAACCGGACGAGCCCTCCTGGGATTCACCCTGGGGACCCGGCCGACCCGGTTGGCACATCGAGTGCTCGGCCATGAGCCTCAAGTACCTGGGCGCCGGCTTCGACATCCACGGCGGCGGCCGCGATCTGATCTTCCCCCATCACGAGAACGAGGTGGCTCAGTCCGAGGCCGCGCTGGGCGAGACCTTCGTGCGCTTCTGGGCCCACAACGGCATGCTGCTGACCCAGGAAGAGAAGATGTCGAAGAGCCTGGGGAACATCTTCCTGCTGCGGAACGCGCTGGAGGAGTACGAGCCGGACGTGCTGATCCTCTACTTCATGAGCAGCCACTACCGCAGCCCAATGGAGTTCAGCCGCGAGGTTCTGGACGAGGCGCGCCAGCAGGTGGAGCGGCTGCGCAATCAGTTCCGCACCCTCGGGGACTATCAGGGGCCGGACGGCCCCGCCGACGCCTCGGGGAAGGCCCGCTCCGCCGACGATTCCCCTGCCGTCTCGGAGACGCCCGGCCCCGCCGACGAGGCCATCCTGACCTCTTTGGCGCAGCACCAAGCGGCCTTCGTCCAGGAGATGGCGGACGATCTCAATACCGCCGGTGCGCTGGGAGAGGTCTTCGCGTTGACCCGGAAGGTGAACAGCGCTCTGGCTTCCCGAGCACTGGGCCAGACGGCTGCCGAGAAAGTCCGCAACGCTCTCGCTGAGCTTCTCTACGTTCTGGGGCTCGAGGCAGTCACCCGTGTGGAGTTCCAGCTCCCGGCAGAAATCATCCGGATGGCCGAGGACCGGCAGCGTCGGCGTGCAGAGCGTGACTTCGCCGAAGCCGATCGCCTGCGTGCCGCCATCACCGAGCAGGGGTACGAAGTGCGGGACGTTCCCGGCGGATTCAAGCTCGTCCCCCTGGTCTAGCCCGCATGAGTCAGCACGGAGCAGGCAAGGGACCGAAGTTCAGTGGCAACCGGCACGCCGGACGCGAGGTGATCTACGGACGCAACCCGGTGCTGGAAGCGTTGCGGGGCCGGCGCGAGGTGCACCGCCTCTGGCTGAGCTCGGGAGGACGGGCAGAAGAGTTGCGGGCAGAAGAGTTGCGGGCGGACTTGGGGGCGAGACGCGCCCCGGTGGAGATCCTCGAACGCGACCGCTTGACTCAGCTGGCCGGCGCCGAGGAGCACCAGGGGTTCGCGGCTGAGGTCGACGCCTTTTCGTACATGGACGAAGAGACGATACTCGACACCGGCGACCTGGTGATCGTGCTCGACCGGGTGCAAGACCCGCACAACCTGGGCGCTGTGCTACGCACCGCCGAGGCGGCCGGTGCGGCCGTGGTGCTGCCGCGACATCGTTCCGCCGAGGTGACACCCGCGGCGGTCAAGGCCTCCGCCGGGGCCAGCGAGCACGTGCCGGTGGCCCGGGTACGCAACCTCACCGATTTCGTGCTGGCGGCCAAGGAGGCGGGCTACTGGATTTACGGCGCCGAAGCCCAAGCCGACGTCGACTACACGGCCCCGGACTACACCGGGAAGGTGGTCTTCTGCATGGGCTCGGAAGGGGAGGGTCTGGGCAAGCGACTGCGGGAGGCCTGCGATGTGCTGGTCGCCATCCCGCTCACGGGGCAGGTGGCCTCGCTTAATGTCAGTGTCTCTACGGCGGTTCTGGTGTTCGAAGCGCGGCGCCAGCGGGGCGCCGCCGCCAACGAAGCCGGCTAGCCCGTCCATGGCTCTATACCTGATCGACGGCTACAACGTGCTACACGAGTTGCACAACGCTGCCGGGAGAAATGCTGACTCCGGTTCCGCCAGACGCGCCCGGCGACAGCGGCAACGCCGCAGAGACAGCGGTGGTCCCGGATCCCACGCCGAGTTCTCCCCGGACGAACTCGAGATCGAAAGGCGGCGGCTGATCGACCGCATCACCAGCTTCATGGGCTCTTCCGGGGACCACGCCTTGATCGTCTTCGACTCGAAGGCCAAGGAAGAACAGGTTACCGCCACTTCCGGGACGGTGCAGGTGGTGTACGGTTCCTTTTCCCGCTCGGCAGATTCCATCATTGAGCGCGAGGCCTACGGGCTGAGAGATCGAGAGAGTATAGTCGTGGTTACATCCGATTATGGACTTCAGAAAACCACCTTTCACACCAACGTGATCCGGCGGTCCTCACGCCAGTTTGTAGACGATCTTCAGAGATCCACAACAAAGCTTGCAATTTCAAAAGATTGCACTACAATGGGTCAGCGAGTGGAGGATAGGCTGGACGCCGAATCAATACGGCGCCTTGAAGCTCTGAGGGAGGGCTTGGAGGACGATTCGGGTTCCGGTTGAGATCACAGGCCTAAAGGAGGGTCGGTAGGGATGGCGGAGCACGCCCACGCTGATGCGCTTTTCTGTGATCTCGACGACGATGAGACCCTCGTTCGCCTCGCAAAGGTTGGTAACCCCGAGGCCACCAAGCGGCTGCTGACGAAGTATCACCACTTCGTCCGGATGAAGGCGAAGTGCTATTTCATCGCCGGGGGCGACACCGATGACCTTATTCAGGAAGGCTACATCGGATTCTATAAGGCTATCCGCGACTACCGCACCGAGCGAGAAGCCAGCTTCCGCAGCTTTGCCGAGCTCTGCGTGACCCGCCAAATCATAACCGCCATCAAGACTGCTTCGCGCCAGAAGCATTCGCCTCTGAACACCTACATCAGCTTTAGTCACTCACCGAGTCGGGGCGACTACGAGGACCGCACTCTGGCGGATCTCCTGCCTTCCGGCAGAACGAGCGACCCGGTGCAGCAGGTGATCAGCGCCCAAGAACTGGCCAGTCTCACCGATTGCCTGATCAACATGCTCAGCCCGCTCGAGTCCCACGTTCTGCGCTACTACCTGGAGGGTCGCTCCTACGAGGAGATCGCGGGCTTGATCGAGCACGACACGAAGACGGTGGACAACGCCCTGCAGCGCATCAAGCGCAAGGTGACGCTACACTTGGAGAGCCGGCAGGTTCTGCCCTAGAGACTCCCCTGCCCGGGCGCGTTTGTGCGGAGAATCAGGGCGCATTGCGCGCCTCGTCTCGTGGGTGAGAAGGAAGAGGTTGGGCCCGCGAGAGGGGCGGGCCCAAACCGAGTTACCTGGGGAACGCTTCGGACTTCTGTCCTAGCCTATTCCGTTCATCTCCGGTGCGACCGGATCCTGTTGCTGGGGAATCGGGATCTCGTCGGGGATGCCACTCGGGTCGGTGTCCACCGCGCCGGCAAGCACGTCGAACTGACCATTGGCGTCCACGTTATGGCAGCTGAAGCAGTTGCCCATGAATTCCCAGGCGAAGGTCTTGCTGCCCATGTGCACGGGGTGCACGATGTCGCGAAGCGAGATGTTCGCGATATTGCCGGTGCCGTCCGGATCGATCCGGTGGCAGAAGAGGCAGGTGTTGATGTCGGCGTCGGCCGGCATCGCCGCGTGGCCGTCGGGAACTTCATTGGCGAGGCTGTAGGGGCCGGCGTGGCAATCTTCGCAGCCACGGCGGGCGTCGACGTCTTCCATGCGGTAGTCCTCATAGCGCATGAACATGCTGGCGGCCTGGCCTCTCGTGATGTTGTCGAAGGGACCAAAGTTGCCATTCTCATAACCCTGCACTATGCTGTTCTCGGCAGCCCACTCGATCGCCTCGGAGTGGACGTTAGATTCGTCGACATCGGGGAACGTCTGGGCCACGGCCACTCCGCTCAGGAGTAGCACGGCAGCCGCGGCGATCGCGACGACGACCATCATCCTTGTGCTCTTCACTATTAATCCTCCCTGTCCTGCGTGATTACGCTCCACGCGAAGGTGCCCCTCCCGCAATCTTCCGCGTGAGCTGAGTGCTACCCAGACCGCCCACGATCCAAGCGAAAGGAATCACGAAGTCTGGGCGGCGGCTTGTCGGCGGCGGCTTGTCGACAGCGGCTTCGCGCCCTACAATCCTGATGCTTGTCCGACCGCCCGCGCCGACGTGGCTCAACTGGCAGAGCAGCTGATTTGTAATCAGCAGGTTAGGGGTTCGAGTCCCCTCGTCGGCTTAGACGTATTACCAACCTTTCCTAAACCCGCGCCACTAGAGGGTTTGCGGCCTCTCGTCTCGACGTAGTTAAGCTCCACCGCTGGTCCCTGGAGCGGCTGGACGATGAGGCTGTCCTTCTGCACGGTCACCCTCAGCAGCAGGCTTCGCAGGAGGACGCCCTTTTCTGCTTGGTCCCAGTAGTCCCACAGGGTGGAAATCAAGGGCATCTCAAGGAGCGTCTCGACGAACTCCTCAAACTCCGCCTTCTGGACCTCGACCGACTGCTCGACGTTCTCCAGCATGGCCAGCTCCTCTGCTGCTTCGCGCAGATCGGCGGCGATCTTCGGCTGGTGTGCCTGGAAGGTCTCCTCGTCAGTCACCCCGCGGGCGTATGCGTCGCTCCAGCGGTCGCGGGCAGTCCGAGCCTCGGTGAGCTTTCGCCTCGCCTGTGGAAGCCGACCGGCCACTCGCTGGTGGGCTGCGGCACCCTCGTCTTTTAGGGCCTGTCGAATCTCCTCCATTGTCTCGGTGTCCTCGCGCACGGTGTCCAGATAAGCGAGAAGGGTCTGCTCGACCATGCGCTGGCTCTTATGGAGGGTCCGCTTGGTGCAGCGGTAGGTATAGACGCCGGGCTTCGCCTGGTGCAGTTCCATCGCGGCCCCGCATTCACACCGAAGGATTCCCGAGAAGGGGTGGCGGGTAGCGTCCTCGCCTGCATTTGAGCGGGCACCCCGAACGTCCTGCACCACGTCCCACGTCTCGTCCTCCACCAGGGCCTCGTGTCTCCCCTCGTGAACGTCCTCGCGCTCCCGTAGGAGCTGGCTGGGCCGGTTGCGGGGGAGATCGGCGAGGCGTTCGTAGACCAGGCCGAGATACGCCGGGTTGCGAAGCAGGTAGCCTACGTAGGCGCGGGAGAAATCGGTGGCCGCGGAGATCTCGGCGAGGGAAGCGTCTGTTGCCGCCAGCTCAAACGCCCGCCGCACTCGCTGGGCCTCGTCCTCATTGACCACCAGCTGGCCGTCGACCAGGTCGTAACCGACGGGGGCATGGTTCGTCCAGCTACCCTGCCGCTGGGCCTCACGATGCCCGGCCACCACCCGCTCGGAGAGCTGCTCCGAGAAGTACATACCGAAGCTGCCCATGATGTTGACGAACAGCCTTCCCGCGGCGCTTTTCGTGTCGAGGTTCTCGTTGATGCCGTGAAGAGTTACCCCGTGCTTCTCCAGGCTGGCGATGGTGGCCTGTAGATCGCCGAGGTTGCGGTGTAGCCGGTCGAGCCTGGAGATCACGATGTCCGAGATCTGGCCAGCCTTGACCTGAGACATCATCTGCTGGAACGCGGGCCGGTTCGGATTCGTGCCCGTGAAGCCAGGGTCCTGGTAGATCTCCACCGATGCGAGGTTGTGCAGTTCGGCGTACATCTGGCCGCGCCGGATCTGCTCGTCGATGGAGAAGCCCTGCGCCTGCTCCTGTGAGCTAACGCGGGCGTAAATGGCTATCTGCTTTGGCACCGAGAACCTCCCTGCCAGACCGGCTGACTTCGGTAATAGTTTAGACCACCGGACGAATCCGCGCCAGTCTGACACGAGCGGTAAGGCAAAGGTGGCCGTGATCCCAGTAGATCCAGCTTGGAGTAACCTCTCCGAGGTATACTAGTAGAATCTAGGTACCACCAACGCAGTTCTCCAGCACGAGCCTCAAGGAAACGTTGAGCCAGTATGTTACCTTTTCTGCCCGCATACGTTCTACTAGGTATATAGATCTTTACGCCCCTCGACCCCGGAGACCCCCATGACCGCCACAGTTGCCACACCTACCTTCGGCCAGGACCTGGCCGCTGCCCGCGAGGGCAACCCCTCCGCCGTCAAAGCCCTACTCAATCGCTTCACCGGGGAGGTGAACCGGGTGGCCCGTGAGTGGGCTACCCGCCGCCACCTCGATTACCTGGCCGATGAACTCCAGGACGAAGCCCGCATGGTCCTGACTGAGGCCATGATGACCGTCCAGCCGGAGGACATCAGTCCCGAACTATTCTGGACCCAGATCAAGTGCGACGTCCTCGACCGGCTGCAACGGTTCACCAATCAGCAGAGCCGCAAGGAATGGGACACGATCTGGAGATTCCAGCCCGGTGAGCTGCGCCTGGATGAGATCCCAGAATGGGCTGGCGATGAAGAGGACGGCGAAGCGCCCGGCGACTATCACGAGACCCACGGCAGCGATCAGCTCTCAGCCACTCACTATGGCCCGGCGCTGGAGAGGCACAAGCGGGAGATGATGCCCGCGGGCCGGATCTGCACCATCGAGGGCTGCACCACGAAGCTCAGCCAGTACAACCTGGCCAACCAGTGCCACCAGTGCCGCGGTGCCAGCGAAGAGATCGAGCAGGACACTACCCCGCGGCCCATTGAGGAGGTCGCGCTGGACTACTGGCCGGAGCATCCTCCCTGGTGGAAGGTGCGGGATAGGCTGGACCTGGTCGTTCAGGAGTGGGGCCGCCACACGCTGCTACCCTGGGACCACTTCCCGACGCCGGAAGCCGTGACCGATGCCATCCTGGTCCTCAGTCCGCTGGGACTGGGCCGGGTCCAGGCCACTCAGGCCGAGATCAGCAAGGTCACCGGCATCCCGAGGCCGACGCTGGCGGCCCGCCGCGCCCGGCTGGTGGATCGCCTCGCCGGGTACATCCAGTCGCTGGATGAGCCAGCGGAGCCAGTGGGGGGCCTGGAGGACGTGCTGGAACGTGCCGCCGCCGCATAGAAAGTTTTCGGCGAAACCGTCAACAATGACCACTCGCTATTCGATTACTACCATAGAGGGGTCTTTTCCCCTCGCTCCTCCATAGTGTGGATGGCCCGGCACCTGTGATGTGGTGGTCCAGGTGCTGGACATCCTACTTCTTTCGTGTCGGTGGCCGGGGCTGGTCGTCAGGGGTGGCGACTCAGCCCGGTTCACTGTAGACACGACCAAATCCAAAAGCACCTCCAGCCGGAGGTGTCTTTTTCGTGCGCCCTCTTACCAACACACCCATTAAGGAAGGGAGGAAGTCCCACAATGAACGATGTACCAAAGGCCATGCTCACCACCGCCGAAGTCGCGGAGATGACCGGCACCAATCGCAACACGCTGCGCTACTGGCGCAAGGTTGGGAAGGGTCCGGCCTATCACAAGCTATCTACCAACGTAGTCCGCTACGAACTCGCTGACGTTCTGCGCTGGCTCAGTGATGCGCGGAAGAACCCCACTCAGTGACCACTAGAACTAACACAAAGACCGAGGAGATGTCCATGCTAATAACCGACACGAAAAGGATGAACCGATGTCCACAACGAATGACGCACCCCGGGAGGTGCAGGAAACCCTAACTCCCGATGAGACGCCAGAGTGGTCTCCTTATGATCCCCCAGGGGAAGCGGATCTACCAGGCAGCTCACCCGCGCCAGCTCACCCTACTGGCGAAGTTGAAGAGGTGGCCGACGTCATAGACAACGGCGTTTGGAAGCTCGTCCAACCTGATGAGACTGGCCTAGGCTGGACTCTGATGCAGTTCTTGAAGCAAAGTGATTGCTGGCGATACTGCCCGGAACTTGATCACTGGCTAAAATGGGACAAGAAGTGCTGGAAGGCGGACCCGAAGAAGGCCGCGATCAGCCAGTTCGTCGAGTATCTCCTATGCCAACTGGAAGATACTGGGTATTTTCAACTGGAACGGCACTACATGAGTGGGGACATGTCACCGGATGAGGTGAAGAAGGTCACCAAGGAGTCTTGGGGCCTCTACATGAAGGTAATCAAGAAGGTCAAGACGATTGTTGGCATTAGGCGAATGGTCGAGTGGCTCCAGACCTTCCCCAGTCTCCAGGTCACCATCGACGAACTGGACCCCGCCCACCTAATCCCCTTCCAGGACCAGGTTGGAGTAGTTGACTTCGAGGCCGGGACCCTCACCTGGAGGGAGCATCATCCAGGTGATATGAACACCGGCGTCATTCCCTTCGACTTCGACCCCGAGGCCGAGAACGAGGAGCTGGACGCTTTTCTGGAGAAGGTCCAGCCGCCCGAGCTGTTCACTGGGGACACCCCCGAGGACCAGCGGAAGAGTCGGGACGAGTATGTGGCCTATCTGTTCCGCGCCCTTGGCTATTCGCTGACTGGTTCCAGTTCAGAAGAGAAGTTCTTCACGCTGATTGGTGAGACCGCGGCCAACGGCAAGACCACCCTCCTGGAGCTTGCCGTGGAATCCGTTGGACCCACCTACGGGAGCTATATGTCATCCAGGGAACTGATCAACCGCCGCAGCGACCGACACGCCGCGGGCATCGCCGTCCTCCAGGGTAAGCGCCTGGTGGTCACCAGCGACCCCGGCAAGGGGACGCTCGACGAGTCGACGGTGAAGGAGATCGCATCCTCCACGACCGTGAGTGCTGATCGCAAGCACAAGGACCCGCTCAATTTCCCGCGCTCCTTCAAGGTCTGGATTGCCACCAACCACCGGCTGCGTATAAACACCACCGACTCCGGCACCTGGCGTCGGATGGTGCCGTTTGACTTCAAAGTGAGCATCCCGGACGCCGAGCAGGACACGACGCTGAAGGCCAGGCTCAAGCGTGAAGCTGGCCAGGCCATGCTCCGCAAGATGGTGGACGGTCTCCAGGAGTACCTGGAGCGCGGCCTATCAGTGGAGCCGCCCGAAGTCATCGAGGCCCGTGGCGAATGGAAGGAAGATTCCAACCCCGTTATAGCCTTCCTGCGCGAGGTCACCGACCAGGACCAGCCCAGGGAGACATGGTCGCCGATGTCGGCCACCAAGATATACGGCATCGCCCGCGAGTGGTACGAATCCCAGGGACGAGGCAACTTCATCCCCGCGCTCTCTGAGTTTGGCAAGCTCCTGCGCGAGGTGGGGCTGGAGGACAAGCGCACCAAGCACGGTGTTGAGTATGTCTTTCCCCCGATTCGCGCCGAGTGGCTGAGCGACCAGGGCGACCCCAGGGTGCCGCGTCGGCTCCGCTCCGTTAGTTAGGAAGCCTAACCAGGGTGTAGGGTGGTGTAGGGTCGGGTGTAGGGTCCCTACACCTCAGATTTGGCTCTACCAGCGGGCTGAGACCCTCCAGTGTAGGGATGTAGGGTTTTTGTTAAAAGACAAAGTATATAGATACCTACTCCCTATATTATGTATAGCGGTGTACTCGTGATTTCCCTACACCCCTACACCAGGCTGGCTAAGGCCGCATGGTTAAGCCAAAAACAGGGTGTAGGCGACCCTACACCCCGCCTACACCACCCTACACCACTTCTACCCAGACGAAAAAGAAAGGTTCACTCCCATGAAAACATCCAGATTCCGCGCCCAGATCCCCGCCACCGAGGTCGCAGCCTACGCTGGCCAATCCCGCGGCGAGATTGAAGCCGACATCGAAGCCGGAAAGCTGCCGGGCTACATCCACGGGAACCGCTATGTGATGGCTAGGGAGGACTTCCTGGAGAAGGTCTACCCCGCCTACATCCAGCGGCTCCGGGACATCGGCCTGGCCACAAAGACCGGCGACACCCCCGACCCCGCGTCACTCGCCGCCCTCGTCGATAGACGATTCGGCAACTAACTCCGAGGAGGGAACGAACTATGAGCCGACCGAAGGAAGCCCTCAAGCCCGGCGTCCAGCCGGTGACACCGGAGGCCGCGACCCCCGCCGCCCTGGCCCGTGCCGCCCTTGAATCGTCCGTGAACTACCGAGACCGACTGGCCAACGAGGAGGTCCAGAGTTTGTCCCCGGTCCCGATGGACCCGAACAACCCCCAGCGCCCTCTGGAGAAGCCTCGCTCCGGTGCTGGCGGCACCCGCCTACCCGAGGCCCATAGCCCAGCTGAGCTGGCAAGCCTGGTCCCCTACGGTGGCACCAGGACCGACAACGTAGACCGCACCGTCAAGAACCCACCCCGACTCAACAGAGAGGACCACTAGCATGAACAGAACACATTCCGACTTCACCCGCCTCGGGTCTTTCGTCGACGACCTCCCCCCGCGGGAGACCGCGCCCGAGGACATCCAGACCGCGTGGCAGGCGTTCTTGGAAGCCGAGACCGACGCGCTCAAGACTCACGGCCAGGCGATGGCTGCGCGGAGCAATCTGACCAAGGCCGCGACAGAGGATGTCGAGAGCATCCAGGCCGCGCTGGAAGATGGCAAGCAGATCCCCGAGCGCCAGGCCCCGGCCCTGGAGTCCGGTGTGGTCGACCTGGAAGCCAAGGCCGACGCCCTCTACAACATCGGCATCAACAAGCGCCGAGAGCTACTGACCGCAATCGGTGAGGGCTGGCAGGAGTGGCGCTCCACGCTACTCGACCTAGCCGACGCTGCCGAGCGGGAAGCCGCCGCCGAGCTGGAGCGATTCGGGGGCAAGCTGGGCCAGAAGCAACAGATGGTCCGGGCTGTCACCCTGCTGGATAAGCTGGCCTCGGGGATGGAACCACACAAGACCCGGCTGAACACCACCATGGTGAACGGCATCAGCCTGACCAGCTTCGTCCAGGGCAAGCACGCCCCATCCAAGGATCTGCGCGGCCCGAAAGTCAGCTCCAGGGACGCACTGGACGCCCTCACCGATTACGTCCACCGCAAGCCGAGCTACTTGACGGACATCCCGGACCCGGCAGATCCAGCCGCCTGGAAGCAGACCGAACTGGTTGGCTCCAACCAGGAGTAATCGAGGGACTTTCCAAGGGTCCCGTAATCCCGCTAATAGAGCGGAGCCCTCCTGGCCCCGGAACCCAACGAGGCGACCCTAGGCCCCTACCCCGGGTGGCCTAGGGTCTAGCCCTCCCTGACATCTGCCCGCCCTGGCTGGGCCTGGACTCACCCAGCCAGGGTGCGGCAGACCATCAACAGATCCATCCGCCCGAGGACGCTGTGACCTGTGCCGCGCTGGTTAGCCCTCCCCGTCACGAAGCACACCCCCGTCGAATGAACACGGCCCCCGTCAATGCATATCACCCCCCTGGCTTGCCAGAAGGCTGGCCCATATCCGCATGGAAGGACCCAACGATGTCAACTCGACCCAACTACACCGACGACCAGCCGAGGCCATGGAAGCAGAAGAATGGCCGCGACCGATCCTGGCGGGCGATCAAGCGCCAGGTGTTACGGCGCGACGGCCATGAGTGCCGAGCCTGCGGAGGTCAGGCCAGCGAGGTCAAGCCGCTGGTTAGGCTGGTCGATGGCGGCAACACTCGATCCGAGCAACCTGGCTGCGTACTGTGGCATCTGCGCCCTGGCCACCGAGAACCAGGACGCCTAGCCACTCGTGACAATCAGCACGAGGCGAGGGAGACCAGCCCCGGCGCGACCCATGGCCTGGACCCAGCACCAAGGGGTGGGGAGACCCCGCACCGGGGGGCCTCTGCCGTAACGGGGGGCTTAGCACTCGACGGGCGCTGCAAACTATATTGCAATTAACCTATATTGGAGGTAATGATGCACTCTGACGACAATATCCCCGCCCTGGTGGGACTCAACACCGACGACCAAGCCTGGATCGACGAGCTGACCGGGTCCCCACCGGGGAACTCCGAGCCGGAGGGCGACCCATCCTTGCCGGACGACCTTGGTGAGCGTGGCCAGCGGCTCTGGAACGCGTTTACCGAGAGCAACCCTAACTTCGGACAAGGCGAGATCGAGCTGCTGGTGGAAGCCTGCCGCCTGGTCGACCGGCTCACCACGCTGGAGGCCGAACTGGAGAGCCTGCCACTCACGGTGAAGGGAAGCCGCGGCCAGCCCGTGCCCCAGCCGCTGCTGAGCGAGATCCGCGCCGAGCGTGGTCTGCTGGCCAAGCTCATCGAGGCGCTGAACCCGAAGAAGTCCCGATCCGAAGCTGGACGGCAGAACGCCCTCCAGCGCCGGAGAACCGGCAGGAGGAATCCCGCATGACCCCCGAACAAGCAAAGACCCGGTCTCTTGCTCTGACCGCCCTGCTGACCAAGGCCCGGACCCTGGCCCCACGCTACTCCAGCGCCCTGGAGCTGGCCAGGGTGGTCGGCGGGTGCGTCGATCCATTCGACCCAGCTGCCTCTGGATTCGTGCTATCGCAGCGGAGTGAGGGGATCTTCACTCACGATGGCAACTATTCACCCGGTGCCGACGAGGTCTTGGCAATTGCCGCCAGGGCGATTCAACTGGAGGAAGAATGACGCCCAAGGAGATAAATCGCGCCCTGGCAAAGACACTGGCCGAGATCCGCAGCGAGGGCCGCCAGGGCCGCGCCCGTATAGTCACCGTGGCCCATGGCCGGGAGTGCCCGGCGAAGCGTGACGCCAACCTGGATTGCACCTGTGCCCCGGCCATTATCATCAGTGAGCTGGTCGAGGCGCGGCCCATCGCCCGGGGCTATCATTGACAAGGGAGGCCCGCAGCTATTTGACTGCTGCACGAGATCGCGTCCAGGGAGGAGACAGGATGGGCGACCAGCAACCCAGGAGAGAGGTAAAGCCGGGGAGGTTTCGGGGAGAGGCGGTTCTTGCCCGTGACCAGGAGGGAGACTGGTACCTAAAGACCGGCTACCAAGGCTACTACGAGCCTAAGGACCTGACGGCAATTCTGGAGAGCCTGGAGGACCGAGTAATCCGGCTCTCGATTGAGGAGAAGCCCGCCCCCCTCGGGCAGAGAATCCCCCGCTGGCTAACTCTGCCGGTCCAAGTCATAGGCACGATCGTTGGACTCGGCTTTGCCATCACGCTAGTTTTCCTGACCCTTAGCCTGTTCCTCATCGCGCTGGTCGGGGGTTGCTAGTGACGGCAGCGGCACTGCGATAGCATGAGTCAAAGCCCCGGACTCTTGCAGGGAGGTTGCGTTGTCACCGTCCTACTGGCTGGACCTATTTACAGGAAAGACCTGGGAAGAGTTCCTGGCGGCTGGCGGGGAAGTGAGCGGGTATCCCGAAGGCCGCTGGAACAGGGTGAAGAAGATGAAGCCGGGAGACATTCTCCTCTGCTACATCACCGGAGTTTCCCGCTGGATAGGTGCCCTAGAGGTTACCGGCCAGCCCTTCAGGTCGGACGAGCCGATCTGGGAGGACCAGATCTATCCCAGTAGGCTGCCCGTTAAGGTCCTGATTGCACTCCAGCCGGAGCACGCCATACCCGTGCAGCTTATGCGCGACCGGCTTTCTTACTTCCAGAACGCCGAAAGCTCCATGGCCTGGACTGGTCACTTCCGCAGCTCACCCACCCGTGAAAAAGAAGAGGACGCGCAGGAGGTAATGAAGGCCCTCGCTGACGCCCAGCGCCACCCGGTCGTGCGCGAGGTTAATGCGCGGAAGTGGGGCCGTAAGCCGAGGACGTTCGACTCTACGCAAGGGCCGGTCACGATTCCCGAAGAAGTCAGCGAACCGGCACCCGAGCCGGAAGAGTCACTGGAACCCGCCCAGACGGAACAGGAGGTGACCCACGAGGAGATCCAATGGGTCCTCCTAAAGCTGGGAAGCGAGATGGGCTTCGATCTCTGGGTAGCCAAGAACGACCGGCACCGGCAGTACGCAGGCCAGCCGTTCGGCGAGTTCCCTGGCATGAGAGACAGCCTCCCGGCCCAGTTCGACCCGGCGACGAACCGGACGATTGAACTGATAGACGTCCTCTGGCTGCGAGGGAACGCTATTGAGGCAGCGTTTGAGGTTGAACACAGCACTGCCATTTACTCTGGCCTCTTGCGGATGTCCGATCTGGTCGCGATGCAGCCCAACATCAACATTCGGCTCTACATCGTCGCGCCAGACAACCGGCGGGACAAGGTACTGACGGAAATAGCGCGTCCCACTTTCGCCAGAATGAAGCCGCCTCTTTACGAACACTGCCAGTTCATTCCGTATAGCGAGCTAAAGCGAAACGAGGAGAAGCTCCGCGGCTACCTCCAGCACATGAAGCCGGAGTTCCTAGACGAGTTCTCGGAGTCAGCCCAGCCTGGCTATTAAGCCTCGGCTAGCGCCCCTAGGCCAGGTCGTCCTTCGGGGTCAAACGCGCAGGAGCCGACGGAACTGGGGGAAGAGGGAGATAGTCAAAATTATGATAACGACGCTGGTACCTATGTTCTGAGAACTGTAGAAGATGACACCCACGAAGCCCCCGAGTAGGATGGCCGAGGCGAGGGAGAGGACGAGGGCGAGAAGGATGAGAGCGACCTTCTTGAAACTCACGAGTAGACTCCCTTGTCGTCTGGAAAGTACAGGGGGCCACCGTACCTGAAAACCCTAGCGGGCGTTAGCGACCTGGGGGTCTGGTGAAATGCAAGCCTGGCAGGGCCGGTTCACCAGTTGGTGCAAAGGATGGTCCTTTGTATCAGCCCCCTCGTCGGCTTATTCCTAGAATGGGCGGACCGATGGTTCATCAACCCGCGTCCACTCGAGAATCCCGGCCAGGTAACGCAGTGATCCCTGCAGAGCCCGATGTATTTCGAGGCAAGGCCTCGAACGTCGAGCAATCGCCAGATCAGCTCGGTCTCGTTCTTCCGTAAGAGAATTGGCCGCCCCTGCTTCTTGCCCGCTGCGATCGGGATCCGGCCGCGCGGCCCCCAGTCAGTTCGGCGGCATCGGCCAGACGCGGGGTGCTAGAGTTGAAGCGAAACGAGCGGGATGCGACCAGTAAGAGGAGATGCCACGGACCTTCAATCTCGGCAAGCAGAGGAGCGAGATCTACCCACCCGCGACGACGTCTTCGCCGCCGTGGCCTCAATCGCCGAACGACTCGGGGCCGACCGGACCTGGGTCTTCGGTTCCTGGGCGGTTGGGAATCCCAGCCGGCGGAGTGACGTCGACGTGCTCGTGGTCGAGCACACCGAAGAGCCCTTTCTGGCTCGCGTCGAGCGCTACCTGCTCCCCCTGACCGAGGCCGTGGGCGGGATGGCTGTGGAGGTTTTTGTCTACACACCGGAGGAGCTCGACGAGATGCGGGAGCGGCCGTTTGTCCGACGGGCTCTCTCTGAGGGCGTCGTCGTTCATGGCGAGGGTGTGATCCGGTGAGCCAAGACAAGCTGCGGCAGGAGGCTGAGCGGTGGCTGGCGCAGGCGGAAGACGATCTCGCGGCGGCGAGGGTGCTGAGGCAGGCCGGTCATCACGCCCTTGCCGCCTTCCACGGGCAGCAGGCGGGGGAGAAGGCGCTGAAGGGCTTGTGGCGCCGGCTGGACCTGGATCCATGGGGACACTCCGCGGTCCGTCTCTTGGGGGAACTGCCTCCGGGCCGGACGAACCTCGACGTGGAAGCGCTTCTTCCGTTGGCCGCCGCCCTGGATAAGCTCTACATTCCCACCAGGTATCCAGACGCCCTCCCCGGCATCACCCCGTCGGAGGCATTCACCGAGGAAGAAGCCACCCGCGCCATTGAGCAGGCCGGCCGACTGATGGAGGCGGTGCGGGCAGTTCTTTAGTTCGACGGGCGGAACCGCTTGCCTAGGGGAGCGGTGCGAACCATCGCGGTCCGTACGGCCCTGACCCATGAACAGGCTTGCCATCACCGCTCACGTGCGTCCCCATCCACCTTGCCTGGAGGCGCACCCTCCCCCCGGCCCCGCTTCCTTTGTATTATGAGCAGTCGCTGTTTTCTGTCCGGTGCGGTGCGCGAAGGGAAGACCATGGAAGTACGACCCAGGGGTTACGACAAGGTCGAGCGGTTGCTCGAGAAGGGCCTCGCCATACCTAATCCGCTTTCGCTCGATATCGGCGACGAGGTCGACCTCGACCGCATCTCCGGAGAGGGGGTGGTCCTCTATCCCGGCTGCCGCATCTACGGGTCGAACACGGTCATCTCCGCCGGGGTCAAGCTCGGCGCCGAGGGGCCGGTCACGCTGGACGACTGCCGGCTGGGTCCCGGGGTGGAGCTCAATGGCGGCTCCTTCAAGAAGGCGGTCTTTTTGGAGAAGGCCAACATGGGTCCGGGCGCGCAGGTGCGGGAAGGATCGCTTCTCGAGGAGGAGGCCAACGGCGCGCATACCGTGGGCCTCAAGCAGACCATCCTCTTTCCTTTTGTCACCCTGGGCAGCTTGATCAACTTCTGCGACTGCTATATGTCCGGCGGCACCAGCCGAAAGGACCACAGCGAGGTGGGCAGCTCCTACGTCCACTTCAATTTCACCCCGGACGGCAACAAGACGACGGCCTCGCTCTTCGGGGACGTGCCCCGGGGCGTCATGCTCGATCAGCCCCGCATCTTTTTGGGGGGGCAGGGCGGCGCCGTGGGTCCCCTGCGCGTCGGCTACGGCACCGTGGTGGCGGCGGGCTCCGTACTGCGCCGCGACGTGCTCGCCGACGGTAAGCTGATCGTCTCCGGGGCCCGCCACGACCTCGAGCGGGACTTTACCCCTCACGCTTCCCGGCAACTGAACCGCACTTTGGTGAACAACGTGCTCTACCTGGCCAACCTGGTCGCGTTGGAAGAATGGTACCGGCACGTGCGCCGGCCCTTCTTCGCGGCGCAGGAACTGGGAACGCATGTGTACGAGGGGGCGCTGGAAATGCTGGACCTGGCGAAGAAGGAGCGGGGTAAGCGCCTGCTCGCCATGGCCGAGAGGGCGCCGGGCGAGGCGGGCGCGGACGGCTCCCGGCTGCATGATAGCGTGGCGACGGCCTGCGCACTGTTTGACGAGGACCCCCCGCCCGCGGGTAGGGACGACTTCCTGAAAGCCTTCGCCGGGGCGACGGAGGGCACGACTGCGGACTACATCGCCACCATCCAAGGCCTGACTCCTGGTGTCTCGCGCGCTGGGGTGGAGTGGCTGCAGCAGGTGGTCGATTCGTTTAGCGGCCGGGCAGGTGAGATTCTCGGACTGGCTGATGCTTTCACCGAGAGACGATAAAGAGGCGGAGAGGCGGGAGGAAACGCATGGCCAGATTGTTCGGCACAGACGGGATTCGGGGTGAGGCCAACCGCCCCCCGATGGACGCGGGCATGGCGTTCGCCGTGGGCCAGGCCGTTACGCACGTGATGAAGAAAGAGGATCACGTTCCCACGGTCATCATCGGCAAAGACACCCGGATCTCCGGCTACATGCTGGAAAGCGCCCTGGAATCAGGCGTTACCTCGATGGGGGGCGTACCGTACCTGGTGGGCGTCCTGCCCACGCCGGGTGTCGCTTTCATCGCCGAGAGCATGCGCGCGGATGCCGGACTCGTCATCTCGGCCTCGCACAACCCCTACCAAGACAACGGCATCAAGATCTTCGCGGGCTCGGGCTACAAGCTCTCCGATCAGCAGGAAGAGGAGATCGAGGATCTGATTCTGGGCGGCAAGCTGCCGGAGATGGTGCCTCCGCCGAGCGGGATGGGCCGAGCGTTCCGCATGGACGACGCCTCGGGTCGCTACACCGTGTTTCTCAAGAACTCCTTCCCCCGCTCTCTCACCCTCGAGGGCATGAAGATAGCCATGGACGTGGCCAACGGGGCTACCTACAAGGTGGCGCCCGCCGTCTTTGGGGAGCTCGGCGCGGATATCACCGTCATCCACAACTCTCCCAACGGGCTCAACATCAACGACAACTGCGGTTCGCAGCACACCGAGGGCCTGCGCAAGACCGTGTTGGACGCGGGAGCGGCCGTAGGCCTGGCCTTCGACGGGGATGGCGACCGGTTGATCGCCGTGGACGAGCAGGGCAACGAGATCACCGGTGACCAGATCCTGATCATCTGCGCCAACATGCTAAAAGCGGAGGGCCGGCTGAAGAACGACCTGCTGGTCTCCACCATCATGAGCAACATGGGTCTGAGCGTGGCCTGCAAGAAGTACGGCTTTGAGCACCACGCCTCCAAGGTGGGGGACCGCTACGTGCTGGAGGACATGCAGCGCCTGGGCGCCGTTATCGGCGGCGAGGACTCGGGACACATGATCTTCCTGGAGCACCACACCACCGGAGACGGGATCCTCACCGCCCTGCAGTTGGTGGCCGCCATGCTCAAGGCGGATAGGCCGCTCTCGGAGCTTGCCAAGCAGATGGACGTCTTCCCGCAGAAGCTGATCAATGTGGACGTCAAGAGCAAGCCGCCGATCGATACCGTCCCCGAGATCGTCGAGGCCATCGCGCAGGCTGAAGCGGAACTGGGCGATCAGGGCCGGGTGCTCGTGCGCTACTCGGGAACGCAGAACATGTGCCGGGTGATGGTCGAAGGACCCACCGCGGAAGAGACCGAGAGACACACCCGCGCCGTGGCCGACGTCGTCAAATCCGCTATCGGCTAGCCCCTACGATCCGGTGGATAAGGTGACCTTCGCCCGCGATCCCGACTCGGGCCTGCTGGGATAGGCAGGACGGACACGAGCCCGGACAGCCTTGAGGGTAGGGTCCTCGCTCTGCTGGGCGAGCGGGGACCCCTGAGTGGCCTGGAGCTGCGCGATTCCCTGGCCGCGGATCCTTTCTGCCTCTGGAAGGCCTGCCTGCTTTTCGAGCGTCTGTCGTTGCGGCGGGTGGGAAGGCGCTACCTGCGGCTCGATCAGAACGTCGAGGGATACGCCCGGCTCTCTCCCTCCATCCTGCGGGAGTTCTTGACCTACACCGTTGTCGGGCTCGCCGGGGAACCGACGGCGCTCGAGACACGCACCACCGCCGTTGCCGCCCACATCGCCGAAGTAACGGCGGAGAAGCTCCGGCTCGCGCATCATGTGGTTGAGGCTGTCGCGGCGCGCGTTTCGGGCGGGGGAGGGGGAGAGGACGAGGGGCGATTCTTCGTGCTGCTGGCGGGTGACATCGTTTACGGCATGGCTCATGACGTTCCCCGTCCGGAAAGGAGCACCGGCCGGATGGTCCGGGGCTCAGACGTCGATCTCGTGGTGGTCCTTGGCGACGGCGCTCCCGAAAACCTGGCCCAGGAACTCGACGACGCCGTCTACCAGCAGAAGTACCGACACCTGATCAATCCCGCGGTCAGGGAGGAGATCGACTACATCGTCAAGCCTTTCGCGCGCCTGCGCGAACAGGTCGAGTTCGACGACTTCAAGAAGATGGTCGCCTGCAAGATCCTGCAGGAAGGCGTGTTGCTCTACGGTAGCGCCCGCCTCTTTGCGCAGGCCAAATTCCTGCTGGATGAGCGCGGTGTGACCGAGCAGCTGGACGCTCTGAAGGCTTCGGCCGCGAGGGCCCGCGAACTGGCTGAGGTTCAACTGCTCAGTCTGAGCCAGGATTGGCCGGCGGGTGACGACCTCTATCTCTTCTACACCAGCGAAGAGTCGGATGATTTCGAGTAGCGGGTACGCGTCGCGGGCATAGGCGGGACCGAGATGCCGGTTCGACAGAGCTAGGAAGGAGCGGGTGACGCCGTGATCAGCAGCGAGCTGCGGCCGTACCGAGTGATCGACTATCAATGGATTCCGATGCCCGACGGTACCCGACTCGCCGCCAAGATCTGGCTACCAGAGGACGCCGAAGAGCACCCGGTGCCGGCGATACTCGAGTACATCCCCTACCGCAAGCGCGACTTCAAGGCCCAGCGGGACGCCCAGATACACGGCTACTTTGCCGGACACGGCTACGCCGGTGTCCGCGTCGACATCCGCGGCAGCGGTGACTCCGAGGGTGTGCTCAAGGACGAGTACCTGCATCAGGAGCTGTCGGACGGACTCGATATTCTCAGGTGGCTGGCGGCGCAACCCTGGTGCAGCGGCAAGGTTGGCATCTTCGGCCTGTCGTGGGGCGGCTTCAACGGCCTGCAGCTGGCCGGACTTCAACCGCCTGAACTGGGAGCCATCGTCACGGTCTGCTCTTCGGACGACCGCTACCGCGACGACGTGCACTACATGGGCGGATGCTTGCTGGGCGACAATCTCTCCTGGTCCTCCACCATGTTCGCCTACAACTCCCTGCCACCGGATCCCCAGGTGGTGGGCGAACGCTGGCGCGATATGTGGCTGGAGCGGCTCGAGGGTAGCGGGCTCTGGCTGAAGAACTGGCTGGAGCATCAGCGCCGCGACTATTATTGGACCCATGCCTCGGTCTGCGAGGATTTCTCTTGTGTGCAGGTGCCGGTGTTCGCGGTCAGCGGCTGGGCTGACGGCTACTCCAACACGGTGTTCCGGCTGATGGAGAACCTGAAGGTTCCGCGCAAGGCGCTGGTGGGGCCCTGGGGACACAAGTACCCGCACATGGGGGGCCCTGGGCCGAGGATCAACTTTCTGCACGAGACGGTTCGCTGGTTCGATCGCTGGTTAAAGGGGATCGAAAACGGCGTGGAGGACGACCCCGTGCTGCGCGCCTGGCAATTGGACACGGTGTCGCCCCTGGATCCCACCCACCCCGGCCGCTGGGTGGCTGAGCCTACCTGGCCCTCCGACAACGTGCGCCAGCGGGCCTTCCGCTTGACTCCCGGGGTGATCCTTATGGAGGACGAGCAGATCGGGAGCGGGGGAGAGCCCGGCCTGCCGGGAGACGAGGGTGAGCCGGCCCGAAGTGGACTCAACGGGACCCCGACCCTCGACCTGCAGTCTCCTCTGCGGGTGGGGCTTTTCGCGGGCAAATGGACCTCCTATGCCGAGGTCACCGACCTGCCGCAGGACCAACGCGCCGAGGATGGCGGCGCCCTGGTATTCGAGTCTCCCGCGCTGCGGAGCGATCTCGAGATCCTGGGCTCGCCCTGGGTGGAGCTGGAGTTGAGCGCCAACAAGCCCGTTGCGCAGATAGCGGTCCGCCTCGAGGATGTAGCGCCCGACGATACCGCGACCCGGGTGACCTACGGGCTGCTCAACCTCACCCATCGTGAGAGCGATGAGCAGCCGGAGGAGATCTACCCGGGCGAGCGCTACCGGGTGCGGGTTCGCCTCAACCAAATCGCGCAGCGCTTCCCGGCGGGTAACCGCATTCGATTGGGCGTTTCCACCTCTTATTGGCCGCTGGCCTGGCCGGCCCCGGAGCCGCCCCGTATAACGCTCTATCTGGACGACGCCAAACTGCTCTTGCCCTGCCGCCAGCCCCGCGAGTCGGACTTTACTCTACGCGATCTGGGAGAGCCGGAGGCGGCGCCGGGTTTGTCCACCACGCTGCTGGCGCCGGCCCACCGTGAGTGGACCGTGGTGCACAACCTGGCCACCAATGAGGTGTCGCTCAACATCACGAACAACGCCGAGCAATACCGGCTGGACGATATCGGTCTCGAGGTGCGGCGGGACACCAACGAGCGATTCTCCTACATCGGCAACAACTACGCGACGGTCCGGGGGGAAGTGCTGAGCGACCGCGCTCTGCGGCGAGGGGATTGGGCGATCACCACCAAAACGCACACTGTGCTCACCTCGACCCGCACCCATTTCCGGATTCAGGCAACCCTCGACGCCTACGAAGCGGATACTCGCATCTATTCCAAAAGCTGGGATGAGCTGATTCCTCGCGATCATATCTAAGGGAGACCCATGGGTAAGAAGCACGTCTTTGTCGTCGGACTCGACCAGTTCAACCTGGAGATGCTTGAGCGTTTGCCCAGCGGGCAGAAGTGCGAGTTTCATCCTGCGCTCGATATCAGCGACATCCGCGATGTCGAGCGCTATGATATGGAGTTCCTGATCGACAAGGCGGTGCGGACCATAGAGCAGCACCCCGAGGAGCCCAGCGGGGTTTGCTCCTTCTACGACTTCCCCGGCACCGACCTCGTGCCCATACTCGCCGAGCGCTTCGGTCTTCCCGGTCCCAGCCTGGAAAGCGTCATCAAGTGCGAGCACAAATACTGGAGTCGATTGGAGCAGCATAGGGTGATTCCCAACAACATCCCGGCCTTTCACCCCTTCGACCCCTTCGACGAAACCGCCTGGGAGAGCATCCCACTGATTCCGCCGTATTGGATCAAGCCCTTCAAGTCCTTCCGCAGTTACCTGGCTTTCGAGATCCACGATTACGTCGAATTTCAAGCGGCCGTGGAGCGCCTGCGGGAGGGCGTCGCTTTCATGAACGAGCCCTTCCGCTATCTGCTGGACACCTTCCACATCGGCGGGCAGTTCCTGGCGATGAAGGAGGATTGTCTCGCGGAGAGCGTCATCGGGGGCAGCCAGTGCACCCTGGAGGGCTACGTCTACGAAGGGGAGCCGGTCATCTACGGGGTGGTGGACAGCATTCGCGAGGCGGGCCGCTCCTCGTTTGCCCGCTACCAGTACCCTTCGCGGCTGCCTCAGGAAATCCAGTTCCGCATGGCCGACGTGGCCGGTAGGGCGGTCACGCAAATCGGACTGGACAACTGCGCCTTCAACGTCGAGTTCTTTTGGGATCAGACAGCCAACAAGGTCTGGTTGCTCGAGTTCAACCCTCGCGTTTCGCAGGCTCATACTTGGATGTTCGAGCAGGTCCATGGGGAGTCGCATCTGCAGGTGATGCTCGACCTAGCCCTAGGCCGGCGGCCGAAGACGCTGGAATGGACGGGGGAATACGCTCTGGCGGCCAACTTCATGCTACGCACCTTCGAGCCTGCCTACGTGCGGGGCGTTCCGGGCAAGCAGGAGATCGAGCGCTTGGCGCTGGCGGTGCCCGGGACGCGGGTCAAGCTGCGGGTCGATTCCGGCCAGGATCTGCGGGACCTGCAGGGGCAGGACATGTACAGCTTCGAGTTGGCGAACGTCCTGGTGGGCGCGCAAACCGAAATGGAACTGCTGGAGAAGCACGACCAGGTGCTGGCCGGGCTGGATTTTGACCTCAGCGAGGTGGAGTAGGGCGGATGGCTTCGCGGCGCGCCCCCGAGGGCGCGCCGGTTCTGGCGGTGACTCTGGTCACTTCCTTTCGCCCCCGTTGGAATCGAGGCGCTCGTCGGCTCCGTAGGCCTCGGCCAGCAGGTCCACCGGGTGGGCCGCCCGCATGTGCACGCCCCGTTCGCGGAGGCCGTGCTGCAATTGGATTAGGCACCCCGGATTCGCCGCCAGGATTGTGTCGGCCCCGGTGGCGATCACGTTCTCCATTTTCATTTCCAGGATGCTTTCCGATAGCACCGGCTGGGTCACGTTGTAGATACCAGCGCTGCCGCAGCACCACTCGGACCGGGTCATCTCCACGATTTCCAGGCCGGGGATGGCGGCCAGCAGTTCGCGGGGCTGGTCCTTGATCTTCTGGCCGTGGCGCAGGTGGCAGGCGTCCTGATAGGTGGCGCGCACCGCTACCTGGTGTGTCGGCGGCCGTAGACCGAGTTCCACCAAGAGTTCGGTGATGTCCCGCGCCTTATCGGCAAAGGCCGCGGCCGGTGCGGCGTAGAGGGGATCGTCTGCCAGCAGTTCGCCGTACTCCTTGAGCATGGAGCCGCAACCGGCCGAATTGGAGACGTAGTAGTCGGCGCCGGTGCGTTCGAAGACGTCGATGTTGTGGCGCGCGAAGTTCTTGGCGGTCTCGCGGTCGCCGCTGTGGTTCTGCAGAGCGCCGCAGCAGCCTTGGTCGGGCGGAGTGAGCACGTCGCAGCCGTTGGCGGCCAGCACCGCGATGGTGGAGCGGTTTGTCTGGGGGAAGAACTGCGCGGCGATGCAGCCCGAGAGGAAGGCCACGCGCGCGCGCCGCCGGCCCTCGGCCCGAACGATGGGGGGCAGCGGTGCCACGACGAGGGAACCCTCGAGCTCGGGCAGCATGCTCTCCATGCGATTCAGCCGGGGTATGGGCCGCAGGAGGCCGGTCGAGCGCACCAGCGACTGCAGGCCGCTTCGCTGGTAGAGGCGAGAGCCCAGGCCGATCATGGCGAGGATGGGATCGGAGTTGAGTGCGCCGGCCAGGATGGCGCGCCGCGCGGCCTCCTCCACGTTGCTCCGCGGGGGGATGATGGAGCGGGCGGCTTCCACCAGGCGTCCGTACTGTACCCCCGAGGGACAGGCGGTTTCGCAGGCGCGGCAGTCCAGACACTGGTAGATGTGCTTGTGGAAGTGAGGATTATCGGGAGAGAGCTTTCCCTCGGCTACCAGTTTCATTTGGTAGATGCGCCCGCGGGGAGAGTCCATCTCCACGCCGAGCACGTTGTAGGTGGGGCAGAAGGGCAGGCAGAGCCCGCAGTGCACGCAGGCCCGGATCAGCTCCGCGTTGGGGAACTCGATCGGGGTTTCGCCGCTCTTCGGCACCTCAGAGATGTTCGAAACCGCTGGTTCGCCGGAACCCGGCAGGCCGTCCCCGGCCTGATCGCCGTCTCCAGTTTCGGGCCTGACCACCGACAGGAGGCGGCGCAGGCTCCGGCGGAGCAGCCCGTCGTACACGTAATCCGCCACCAGGGCCGTGGCTCCGATCACCACAGCCACCCACACCCCTACTCGTTTAAGCTTCATGGCCCTAAATCCCATCCACGAAGCGACCCGGGTTGAGGGTGCCTCGTGGGTCGTATTGGCGCTTGATCGCCCGCATGTACCGGTAAGAGGGCTCCCCCGGTCCCCAGACGTCGAGCTCGCCCCGGTCGCCGCCGCGGTTCTCCACCACCAGACGGCCGCCGCTGCCGTGGGCGGCTCCTCGCAGCCGGTCTACAATTTGGGACCGCCCCTCGGATGGTACCTCCGCGCTCCAGAAAAGGGCCCCGGTGCCGTGTCCCCAGATCCGGGGCTTTCCGGCTGCGCCGCCGACCTCGGCGATGGCGGCTGCGACAGGGCCCAACTCCGCGGAGGGCAGGGCGAAGCGGCAGGTCAGCCGGCCCGGGGACCAGCGTCTCTTGGCCGACTCCTCCAGGTAGCTCGTCCAGGTCTCCTTGGCCTGTTGCTCGTTCACGGCCGTGGTGTGGGAGCCCTGCCGGCCGCGGGTGGCGTCGCGGAACTCGCTGAGTTGCCGCTCGACCGCCGGACCAAAGCCGGTCGCCCGTGCAAGGAGCGCCCAGGATGCCCCTTCGAGGGAGAGCCCGAGACCCTCCGCTGCGGAGGCGTTGACCAGATCGAGAGCGGCAAAGGAGACGGGTAGCCAGAGCAGCTTGGAGAGCGCGAGCCCGGCGTTCCGCGGGTCGTCGAAGGTGCAGTACCAGGTGCGGTCGGAGGGGGGGAGGGGTGCCACCTTGAAAGAGACCTCCACCAGTACTCCCAGCGTGCCCAGCGCCCCCACGTGCAGCTTGTTGATGTCGTAGCCGGTGACGTTCTTGACCACCTTGCCGCCGGCCCGGCTGATCCTGCCGTCTACGTTGGCGGCGCGCGTACCGATCACCAGGTCGCGGAGGCCGCCTTCCTTGAGGCGCCGGGGGCCGCTCACGTCGGTGGCCAGCGCGCCGCCCAGGGTGGCTCCCGGAAGCAGTGGCGGGTCGAGCGGGAGCCACTGTCCGTGCTCGCCCAGGGTGGCCTGCAATGCGGAAAGAGTCATACCCGCCTGGGCGGTGACCGTCATGTCTCCGGGTTCGTGCTCGATCAGGCGGTCGAGTTGCGTGGTGACCAGCGCCACGTCGGCGCGCTCGAGAGGCGAGCCCAGGCCTTGCTGCGTGCCCCCGCCCCAAGGAACGACCGCGGCCCCAGCCCGGTCGCAAATCGCCAGAGCTTCACCCAGGCTCTCGGAGTCACCCGGAGTGCAGACCAGGCTGGGAGTGATTCCCCCGACGCTCCAGGAATCAGAGTCGGTTGCGTCTGGTTTGCGGACATCGGCCACAGTCTTGAGTTCGGCTTCGAGCGCCGCGAGGTCGAGCTGTTCTATCATTCTCGGCTTACCACCTAGTTCACCCGCCGGTTTCTGCCCGCCAGTTGCTGCCCATCACCCGCTGATCTCGACGAAAGTGCCACGAGTCCCTACCAGCCGATGCCGGCCAGTGGTTTGCGAGGGACCTCCACGCAGCGGCCCGGAGTGGGAAAGATCTTGCCGGGGTTGGCCAGCCCCTCCGGATCCAGGGCCGCCTTTAGCCGCAGCATGACTTCCATATCGTAGTCGGTGAAGAGCTCGCCCATCAGTTCCCGCTTCTCCACGCCGATGCCGTGTTCGCCCGAGAGCACGCCGCCGGCCCGGATGCAGATGCGCATGATCTCGGCGCCGGCTACTTTGGTGCGCTCGAGTTCGCCGGGAATGGCCGCGTCGAAGAGCACCAGCGGATGCAGGTTGCCGTCGCCGGCGTGGAAGACGTTGGCAATGGGCAGGTCGTACTGGCGTCCTACCGCCGCGATCGCCTTGAGTACCTCGGGCAGCTTGGTGCGGGGAACCACGCCGTCCACCACGTAGTATTCCGGGCTGATGCGGCCGATCGCGCCGAAGGCTCCCTTGCGCCCGGACCAGAGCAGTTCCCGCTCCTTGGCGTCCTGGGCGATGCGCACGCTGCGGGCGTGGTGGGCGTCGGCGATCTCTCGGATGGCTTCGGCCTGTTCGTCCAGCCCGTCGCTCAGGCCGTCCACCTCGATCAGCAGTACCGCCGCGGCATCCTCGGGGTAACCCGCGTGCACCGAGGCCTCCACCGCCTGTAGGGCCAGTTGATCCATCATCTCGATTGCGGCGGGAATGATGCCTTTGCCAATCACTTCGGAGACAGTCGCGCTGGCGTCTTCGACGCTGTCGAACACGGCCAACAGCGTGCGGATGTCTTCGGGTAGGGGGACCAGCCGCACGGTGACCTTGGTGGCGATGCCCAGGGTCCCCTCGGAGCCCACGAAGGCGCCGGTCAGGTCGTAGCCGGGAAGGTCGAGGGCTTTGGCGCCGAATTCGACCAGTTCACCATCGGGCATCACCGCCTCGACTCCCAGCACGTGATTGGTGGTCACCCCATAGAGCAGGGTGTGAGGCCCGCCGGAGTTCTCGCCCACGTTCCCGCCGATCGTGCACGCCTTCTGACTGGAGGGGTCGGGAACGTAGTAGAGGCCGTGCCCGGAGACGGCTTCGCTCAGCTGCAGGTTGACCAAGCCCGGTTCGACCACCGCGCGCAGGCTGTCGAGGTCGACTTCGAGCACCCGGTTCATCTTTACGAGCGTGATTAGCACCCCGCCGGCGACCGGAATCGAGCCACCGGACAACCCTGTGCCGCCGCCCCGGGCGGTGTAGGGCACGGAAGCGCGGGCGCAGAGCCGGACGATCTCCGCCACCTGCTCGGCGGTCTCGGGCAGCACCACCGCCTGGGGCAGAGCGCGGTCGACCGACCCGTCATACTCGTAGAGCCGCAGATCGTAGTCGTCCCACAGGACGTTTCGTTCGCCGACGATCTCGATCAGTTCCTGCACGAAACGGCTCGGCTTCATCTGACTCTCCACCTATGTGGGGCGGTTTTATAGACCGGGTACAAGCCGGGCTTCCCCCCTGGTGCCGCGATTACACGCGATCGCGCAGAAAACGGAGACTCGGGCAGTTCGCCCCGTGCGCAGAAAGTGCATGCAAGACCGCGGCCACCGGCCACCGCGAGGCCGGGCAATGCGGCCTGCTGGATGCGTGGCTCGACTCGGGACGCGCCCTCTGCGAATTCTCGGAGCTCTGGGAGCCGGTCGAGTAGAGGTAGACCCGCGCGACTGGAGGTAGACCCGCGCGACTTCGCGTATGATCTTCGCATGAATCTTCTGCTTTTTTCCGGCTTCTTGGGTTCGGGCAAGACAACTCTGATCCGTGCCTTTGCTCAGCGGCTGACCGACGAAGGCCTGACTGCCTGCTTCATCGTCAACGAGGTGGGCGAGGTGGGCATCGATGGCCGGGTCCTGGGCGACGGCGGGCTTGACGTGTACGAGATCACAGCCGGCTGCATCTGCTGCGAGATCGCATCCAGTCTGGTCACGACGGCCGAGCAAATCGTCGAGCGTTACCATCCTGACCTCATGATAATCGAAGCCTCGGGGATCGCCGCTCCGGAGGGCGTGCTCAAAGCGTTGGCGCACCGTCGAGGCGAGCTTTTCCAAGATCAACTAGTTGTCAGCCTTGTCGATCCCACCCGGCTGGAGATGCTGCTCGCCGTAGCGCTCCCGCTCACTGAGGCGCAGATAGGCGGAGCGGACGAACTCGTGATTACCAAGCTGGACGAGGCGACCCCGGACGAGTTGGCGGCCGCGCGGAAAACGCTGCGCGACCTGGCCCCCCAGACCCGGGTCAGTGAGATCACGAGCGAGAATCCCGATAGCTTTTTGCCGCTTCTGGGGCGGCTGGCGACCTTCGGAGCCTCGAACTGACCGGCCGCGAGCTCATCGCCCCCCATTCAGTGCGGCTGCGGCTTGCGCCGCCGCAAGGCGCCTTCGCTGAACCGCACGAGGTCATCTGCGCGCTGCTCGAGGAGTTGGGGCGCCGAACCGAGTCCGCGGGGGCTTCTCTGATCGGTCACCTCAAGTGCTACGTCGATGCGCCCTCGGGAGAGAGCTTTCACGGGAGTCTGACCAGCTTGCGCTCGGGGCCCCGTTGCCGGGGAGAGCGGGCGCAAGGGGCGACCTCCCTAACCGTGGATCTAACCGCTCTGGTGTACGGGCTGAGCGCTGACCAGGTAGAGGCCGTCACCCTGGCCACTCTGAGGCACATGCAGGAGCAGGGACGCTTCGAGTGGGAGTTGAGGGAGTTGAACCACGAGCACGGCCACGATCAAGGCGATGGCCATGCGCACCACCACGAGGCCTAGCTAGCCGCGCAGCAGCCGCACGCTCCCCGCCTGCTCCGGGTCTTTCTCAAGGAAACGCTCGATCCACTCCTGAGCCCCACGCGAAGCGCCCAGCCGGCCAAAGCGCCGTGCGTCAGCCTCCAGGCCGGCTTCGAACCCAAGAGCAAACCCCTCCCGCATCGCTTCGAGGGCCTGACCGGCCGCCGCGCGTCTCACCTGCTCGCGATCCTGAGCGTCTTCCTCGTTCCGGACGATGGGGGCAGCCCGGAGTTCGCGCACCCGCGGCTCGTCCATCACCTCCTCGATCTCGCCGGCGAAGCGCCGCTCTCGGACTTCCCAAGCCGGCCTCCAGAGTTCGGGCGGTCCCGCCGACAGTTCCCGCGCCACCTGCCAGGCGCGACGCAGCGCGGTCGCGCGGGGATGGATCTCGTCGATCAACCCGAGCTGCAGGGCGCGCTCGGCGTCGATAGGCTCGCCGTTCGCGCAGAGCAGGGCGGCGGCGCGCGGGCCGACCAAACGAGGTAGGCGCTGGGTTCCACCGAAGAGCGGAAAGATGCCGAGCTTGACCTCCGGCTGCCCGAAGAGCGCCTGCGGAACCGCGATCCGGTGATGCGCGCTCATGGCCAGTTCGTTGCCCCCACCCAGGGTCAGCCCGTTGACCAGAGCCACCACCGGCACGGAGAGTCCTTCAAGCGCGCGGAAGGCCCGGTTGACCCGCTCGGCCAGCACGGCCAACTCCGCCTCGCCCCGTTCGTGGAAGATCTCGATGTCGGCTCCGGCCATAAAAGCGCGGCCCGAGCCGGTTAGCACCAACCCGGCGACTTTTTCGGCCAACTCCCCGTCGGTCAGCGCCTGCGCGAGCTCCTCCAGATTCGCCAGCACCTGCAAGTTCAGGGCGTTGAGCGCCGCCGGGCGCTCGACTGAGACCAGGGCGATGTCATCGAGGAGGCTTACGCTAAGGTAACGGCCTGCCGCGGCGTCGCTCGTCCAGATGGGACGTCCCAGGAACTCGGCCTCATAGTCATGCAAGGGGACGCCCTCGCCTTCGGCCTGTACCAGCGCGACGCCCTTGGGTTTGCGCATGCGCCCGCGCAGCATCTTCTCCTGGAGCTCGGGCATCTCCCCCAGGGTAACGACCTCGAGATCCGCCTCGGTGACCTGCAGGGCGCCCTTCGCCAGCAGGCGCACGACCTCCCGGGCCATCGACCGCGAATACATGTGGGACCCCCTGATGGACAGGGTCTCTTGGCCACGGACAATCACGTGACCGGCCGGGAACTGATCGCCCTCGTCGAAGTCCCGGGCCAGGAAGGCGCTCAGATGGTAGGTCGAGCTTTGCGGCCGTTCGACGACCACATCCGGGCTCACGCGTTGACCCCATAATTGCCAGAGCGCTCGGCCCAGCGCCCGGGCGGGACGCAGGAAACCTGAGTCGTATTCCGGATTGGGCTTCCCTTCGGGCAGCAGGGGATCGGGCATGTCCTCGGGTAGTTGGAAGCGGTCACGGTCGAGTATTGCCCTGTCGGGCACACCGAGCTCGAGCAACTCGGCAATTCTCGCCGGCTCCGTCTGCCGGGAAGCGATCACGGCGACACTGGCGCTACGCTCGAGCGCCGCTTCTGCGAACTCGCGCGCGTAACCATCGGCGCCCCACACGAGCACGTATCTGCCCGGGGGAAGGGCGATCTCCGTCAGGATCTGCGCCGGGTCCTGGGGCCTAAAGAGCAGCTGTTTCTGGCGCATCCACACGTAGCGCGCGTCGAAGACCAGGCGATGTCCCTGATAGGCGAAGGTGTGGCGGTATTCACCCTTGACCCCCGAACCGGTCGCTCCAAAGAAGGCCAGCCTGCCGCCGGGTCTGAGTGCGGAAACCTGCAGGGGGAAGTTGCGCGCTCCCGTGTGCTCGAAGACGGCGTCGACCAGGCGCCCTCCGTTGACCAGGCGGATGGCTTCGCGGAAGACCTCGGTTCGCTCTCGCCACTCCACGAGATCGTCGCCCGGTTCCAGCGGACCGAAGAGCTCGGTCGGAAGGGTGCGTCTGTCGACGAAGGCATGCGCATGCCCGCGTTCCACCAGTCGGCCCATCAATTCCGGGTCGGAGCCCATGAGGATAGCTCGACCGCCCACCGACGTAGCCAGCTGGGCGGCGGCGAAACTGGTGCCTTTTCCGCCTCCCATCACGAGGAGGCTCTCGCCGGGTTCGAGGGCCAGCCGCTCGATCACCGCTCGATAGGCGGTGCCTTGTGTAAGCAGCAGGGCTCCCAGTCTCTCGGGAGGCAACGAGCGGAGTTCCTCGGGCAGCGGCAGGGCCTGCTCCTCCGGCACCCGCACGAGTTGAGCGTTGAAACCGTCGTGAGTCTCGTAGCCTCTGATGGAGGAGCCCGTCCAGGAGTCGAGCATGACCGCCTGACCCAGGCGCAGACCGTGCACGGCGGGACCCGCGTCGACCACGATGCCCACAGCGTCGCTCCCCGGGACGTGCAGTTCGGCAGGGTCCGCCCGGCCGAATACCGGCACGGGTAGCCCGAGTGAGGCGAAGTTGGTGTTGAAGTTGGGTCCGGTGGCCAGCACGGCGACCAGTACCGACCCGGCGTCGGCGGCGGAGAGCCGGGGAGTGGGCAGCTGATCCACGGTGAGCGACTGCGCGGGGGACCCGTACGCATCGCGCTTCAAAAGCAGCGCGAGCATCTGCTGGGGAGGGAGATCGCTGAGGCTGGGGGCGTACCCCAGCGGCCAAGTTTCAGCCAAACGCGAGGTCTCTCGCGCTTTGCCGGCCGGCCGGTGTTTTGGGTCCTGCTCCATCTCTCAACCTCTCTTCTTTCGGTCCTGCCCCTGATCATTGTCCTCGCGAGACCCGGCGATGACCTGGGCGTGGTTCAGTGTCGCCACCAGCGCCACGCCCCCGATCACGTTGCCTGTCAGCGTGGGCAGGAAGAAATCCCACAGGTACTGCATCGGCCCAATCTCGCCCGAGACCATGATGAAGAGGGTCTCGACCGAGCCCGCGATGATGTGAGCGAAGCCTCCAAGTGCGACCACGTAGGTGATGATGACGATTATGGTGACCCGGGCGGTGTCCGCCGAAGGCATGAGCCACACCATCAGCGCGATCAGCCAGCCGGCCAGCACTGCGCCGAAGAAGGTGTCCAAGAAGCTGCCCCGGATGGCATGGAGGCCGATCGCTGTGAAGGCGTCCGTCACGGCATTGGGAAATGCATTAGTGAGCATCGCCCCCAGCGCGAAGATCAGGGCCCCGAGCAGGTTGGCAACGAGCACGATGAACCAGAGCCGCGCCACCAGGCGAAGGGTTAGCCAGTTGCGACGGTGAAAGAGCGGCAGGACCACGGTGAGCGTGTTCTCGGTGAACAGCTGTTGCCGCCCGAGGATGACAATCAGAAAACCCGTGGTGTAGCCAAAGCTCGAGACCAGCGGAGCCCAGGGCGCGTCGGGAAGCCCGGCCTGCAGCAGGCCCATGGTGGCCATGCTGAAGCCCATGGAGAGACCGGCGGCGAGCCCGGACCACCATAGGGCTGCGGGTGGCCGCTTTAGTTCGTCCTCGCCCTCGGCGCGGATGGCTTCATGCACCACGTGCGCCCTGACCGTGGTGCGGCGCTGGACCTCTCTGCGCTCGCTGGGGACGAGTTCCGGTTCCGGCTCGGTCGGCTCGTTCTCGAAGACCTCTTCGGCCTTGTTCTTGGGCGGACCCTTGGGCGGTTTGTCCCCTGGACGGTCCTGTTTCCGCTCCGGGCTCAGCTGCTCCTCCTCGTGTCGAGCTCCCATGAGGGTGCTTCCACCGGTTCTTCCCCGAAAGCCCGGGTAGAAGCATTCCCAGATCAGATCAGCCGCTGCCGGAAGGCCTTGGAGGTACAAGCGCATTGAAGACCATCGCGTCGGAGTTGGCCTATTTCCTGGGGGGTAAAGCCCGAAAGAATCTCAAGCTCTTGGCGGGGTACAGCGTTTTTGTGACCTCGATGATCGTGATCTACGCCTGGGTCTTCGATTATCTGATGCTGCGTCTGGAAGGACGCCACTTCTCCTTCATCTCGGGGATCTATTGGGCAATCACCGCGATGACGACTTTGGGCTACGGCGACATCACCTTCGAGTCGGATGGCGGCCGGGCCTTTTCCGCTCTGGTGACCGTCTCCGGGGTGGTGTTCCTACTGATCCTCATGCCCTTCATCATGATCAGCCTTTTTCTCGCGCCCTGGTTGGAAGACCGGCTGCGATACCAGCCGCCCACAGAAGTCGGTAAGACCGTCAGCGGCCATGTGATCTTGGTCGGCTGGGATTCCGTGACCCGGACACTCGTGGATGCTCTTCGCCCACGGGGGACCAGCTACGTAGTGGTGACCTCTGCCTACGACCGCGCCGCCCGCCTGGACGGACGCGGGATAAGCGTGGTTTGGGGTGTGCCCACGGATCAGGACGTGCTGGAGCGGGTGGGAGCCTGCCGGGCGAAGGCAGTGGTCGCCAATATGGAAGACACCGACAACGCCAACCTCATTCTCTCCGTTCACGCACTTTGCCCCGAGATACCGGTGTTCGCCATCCTCGACGACCCGGAAAAGGGCGAGTTGCTGCGGCTCGCCGGTGCCGAGCGCGTGCTTCCCCTCCGTCAGCTGCTTGGAAGGAATCTGGCCGTGCGCTCAACGACCCGAGGCGCCTTCGCCCATGTGGTCGACTCTATCGACAACCTGCTGATAGCGGAGATGCCCGTTGTGGGCACCCCCTTTGTCGACAAGACCCTTTCCGAATCCGGAATCCGCGAGCGCACCGGATTGTCCGTGATCGCCACCTGGGAGCGGGGGAGGACCAGTCCGGTGACGGCGGATACGTACATCAACCCGGGCACGGTACTCATCCTGGTGGGCTCGCGAGAGCAACTCCAGAGCTTGGAGCGCCTATCGGGTGAGGACCCGGAAGAGGACGAAGTGCTGATCCTGGGCTACGGCACCGTGGGCAGAGCGGCCGCCGAGTTTCTCAGGCAAAACGGAGTTCGCCACCGGGTGGTCGATCGGGAGTCGCCCGCCCAATCCCCGTCCGACGACGTGATCGTGGGGAGCGCGGAGGAGGCACACGTGCTCGAAACCGCGGGAGTCAAGCAGGCTCGAGGAATCATCGTGACCACCAACGACGACGGTACCAATGTCTATCTGACTCTGGCCGCCCGCCACCTGAACCCGGACGCGCGGATCGTGTCTCGTTCCAACCGAGAGGAGAACGTGGACTCCCTGTACGCGGCGGGGGCCGACTTTGTCGTCTCCATGGCCTCGGTTGGGGCCAACGTGTTGCTCAACGCTCTCGAGGGAAAGGAGACCGTCTTCCTGTCGGAAGGTCTCACCGTCTACCGACGCTCTCTGCCGGGTACGCTCTCGGAGCGGCTCTTGTCCGACCTCGGGGTGCGACGGCGGACGGGTGCGACAGTGGTGGCGGTACAGGTCGACGAGCGGGAACTCGTTTCCCCGACCCCGAACACCCTGCTCAAGCCCGGGATGCGCCTGGTGATGGTGGGCAGCCCGGAATCCGAAGGACGTTTCATCGCCCTGGTCGAACAGCTGTGATAGCTCTCGCAACCGCTGGTCCCTTCGTCGTGACCGCTTGCCGAAGATGCGGTTGGGGCATCCGGCCGGGCAGGTTAAGATGGAGCCATGTTGGTCCTACCATTAAGGGTATGGACTTGAGCTCTACCGGCCGGACAGACCGGCATCTCAGGGGGAAAAGATGCGCCAAGAGTATTACAACACCCGCAACGTTCCCAGAAGCGCCGGCCTTACCGTTCTCGCCGTCATCGCCGCTTCGATTGCGCTTACCTTGCTCGCACTGATCGTCTACGCCGTATAGCTCTGTATAGCTCTGATCACGCCGGCCGCTGACGGCGGCGGCCGGCGCGCCTGAATCGATTTTGAATCATTATCGCTTCGGCGGATTCTCGGGTTGCGGCCTCCGGTGAGACGTGGCGTTTGATCCTGGTGCCCCTTTTGGGTAGTAGGGGTAGGTCCCCCAGCGATCCGGAGGTGGGTAGTGCCGAAGTTCTCCGCCAACCTTTCCATGCTGTTTGGCGAACGGCCTTTTATCGAACGCTTCGCTGCCGCGGCAGAGGTGGGTTTCGAGGGCGTCGAGTACCTCTTTCCCTACGATTACGAGGCGCGGGAACTCGCCGAGCGCCTGCAGGAGCACCGTCTGACGCAGGTGCTGCATAATCTTCCCGCGGGCGACTGGGAGGCCGGGGAGCGGGGGATCGCCGTGCTCCCCGAACGCGTGGACGAGTTTCGCGACGGAGTGCAGCGTGCGATTGACTACGCGCGGGTTCTCGGTTGCCGCCAAGTGAACTGTCTCGCGGGCATCGTTCCCGAGGAGGCCGACCCAACCGAACTGCGTTCCACCTTCTTGCGTAACCTGGGTTTCGCGGCCGAGCGTTTGGCCGAACACGACATCACGCTGCTGGTCGAGGCGATAAACACGCGCGATATCCCTGGGTTCTACCTCAGTACCACAGCGCAGGCGGTAAGTGTCGTGGAAGAGGTGGGCGCCTCCAACCTGAAACTGCAGTATGACGTCTACCACATGCAGGTCATGGAGGGAGATCTGGTTCCAACCATCGAGCGATACCTGGACCGCATCGGGCACATCCAGGTGGCCGACAACCCGGGGCGGAACGAACCCGGCACCGGCGAGATCGCCTACCCCTTCATCTTCAAGCGCCTGGACGAACTGGGATACGACGGCTGGGTGGGCTGCGAATACAAGCCGGCGGGCGATACGGTGGCCGGCTTGGGCTGGGTGCGCCCTTACCTCTCCCGGCGTTAGCACCGGGAGAGTGCGTGGGGGGGCGCTGAGACTCTAGTCCTTCTCGATCATGACCTCGGTGGCTTTGACCACCGCTCTCACTTCGTCGCCCTGCCTTTCGGATACCCGGGCACGTCCGCCCGGTATTCATCAGTCTGCGGCAGCCTTTTCCCGGCGCATCTCCTCGATGGCCAGGCGTACCGCTTGCTCGTAGCCCATGGGTTCGAAGGAAAAGATCTTGCGGGCCGCGGGGTCGGTGACCACCACCTCGTTCTTGAGGCCCTCGATCAGGGGGTGCGAGACTCCCGCGGGGATCGGGGTGGTCAGGTCCACCCAGTAGGCCGAGAGCCTCGGTGTCAGCACCGGGACCGGAATCATAAGGCGACGCAGGCCGCGGATACGTGAGTAGGTGCGCATCATATCGCCGTAAGACATCACGTCGTTGCCACCGATTTCCAGGATCTTGCCGGTGCTTTCCGGGCGCTCGGGGGCCTCGGCGAGGTAACGGAGAACGTCCGCCTCGGCGATCGGCTGAGTGCGGGTCTGTACCCATTTGGGCGTGATCATCACCGGCAGTCGCTCCGCCAAGTAGTGGATGATGCGGAATGAGTCGCTTCCCGCTCCCACCACCACCGCCGCCCGGAACTCCGTCACCGGGACGCTCTTGCCGGCGAGCACGCGCCCGGTCTCCTGCCTGCTCGCCAAATGTTCGGAAAGGTCGGGGCCGTGACCCATGCCGCTCAGGTAAATGATGCGCCCCACCTGCTGCCTGTCGGCGATAAGGGCGGTGTTGTAGGCGGCGTGGCGGTCGCGCTCGGCGAAGTTGTCCTTGCCCAGTGAGTGCACCAGATAGTAGATGACGTCCATACTCGCGAAGGCCGCGGGCAGGGTCTCGATATCGAGCACGTCCCCCTCGAAAACGGTGACCTGATCATGCCAGGGATGCCGTTTGAGCTTCTCCGGGTTTCGGGCCAGCACGGCCACGTCGTTGCCGCGCTCCAGGAGGTGAGGGACGAGGTGCGAGCCGATGTAGCCGGTGGCTCCGATCACCAAGACGCGGCGCTTGTCATTCATGTCCTACCTCCGTCGGGTCGGCTGCTTCGTGTTCTGCGCGCACTCTCAGGGCCTCGTTCATCGAGCGAAAACCGCTCTCGCTGGGATCTATGAGGAAGCGGCGCATCACCGGTACCAAGAGCCCGCTGTAGCGCTCGCTTTGCAGAAAGCGCACCCCCTCGGGAACGCGTTTCAGGCCGAAGGTGTGAACGCCGGTGAAGAGGCCGGGCACCGGCAGACGGCCCACCCAGGTCAGGCGCCAAGGGGGATCGAGCTCGATGATGGTGGCGGCGAACTGCAGCCGGAGCAGGTTGCTCAGGCGTGCTTGAACGGAAAGGATGCGGCCGGGAAGAATCTCGCCCTGTACCACGAGCATGAAACGGTTCCACTCCGAGTAGGTGCGCACGTCGAGCAGAATGCGCCAGACGCTTTCCGGTTCAGCACGGATCACCGTTTCGGCGGCGATCTCTGCTTTGAAGGAAACCACGATGAGCCGCTTCTACCCCATCGAACCGCGGGTCAGGCGGAGCGGGGCGAGTTCGTCTTGCGTCCACCGCGTCCGGCTCTGCAAAGGGATCACCGAATGGGGACCAGGAGGGCGAGCGGCGGGTGGGGGAGTTCGCCCGCCGACAATTCCGACCCGAGCTCGAACTCGGCACCGGTGATGAGATCGCGCCAGTGCCCGGCGGTTGAGGCCGGAAGGGGGAGATGCGTGCCCTTCCAGAATTCGGGAGCCTGGAATTCCAAGGTGAGCCGGGGGGCGACGGCGATCAATTGAGCGGAACCCAGGCGGCGGGCGAAGGCAACTAGGTGGGCCGCTCGAGGACCTTCTGCCATCAGCGGGAGGTAATCCCCCTCGGCGAAGAGCTGGGGCTGCGAAGCGCGCAGGTCGAGCCCGCACGCGATCAGCTGCAGCTTCAGGCCCCCACTCACAAGATCCTTGGTGCGCCGGTCGGCGAATAGGTTCCGCCCGCGCTTTTCGCCCTCTCTGAGTTCTTCGAGCAGCCGCTCCCGTTCCTCGAAGTCGACTGCTCCCCGGTTGTCGGGATCGACCAAATTGAACTCGCGCAGCTCCATACCCTGATAGATATCGGGAATGCCGGGAGCCGCCAATTTGAGCAGGGTCTGGGAGAGTGAGTTGAGCGCGGCCGCCGGGGCCACTCTGGTCAGGAGCCGGTCCATGTCGGCGCGGAATCCCTCATCCCCAACCAGCTGCAGGGCGAGTTCGACCATCGCGGCCTCGTAGGCCCTGTCAGGATTCAGCCAGGCGCTTCGCTCCTTGCCTTCCCTGAGGGCTTTGACCTCGAAGCGCTCGAGCCGGGTTTCGATCTCCTCGAGGGGTGCTCCCCAGATGGCGAAGGCGCTCTGGTAGAGGAGTATCCGGTCGGCGACGTTCGTGCTCGGGCTTCCGAAATGCTTCTCCCATTGCTGTACCAGTCCCCGCCAGGTATCGGGCATTTCCGAAAGCACCGCCAACCGGGCCCGCGCCTCTTCGGAGCGCTTCGTGTCGTGCGTCGAGGTGGCGTTCAGGGTGCCGGGCCACTCCCGCGCGTTTCGTGCCATCAGCTGGTGAAAATGCGCGGTGGCGTCCGGGGTCGGTTCGGCATACCCCCCCACTTCATTCAGAGCCACGAGGCGGTGATGGCGATAGAACGCGGTGTCTTCCAGTCCCTTGGCCATCGCCGGCCCGCTCAGCTGCTGCCAGCGGGCAACGGTCTCGAGCGCCTCGGGAGGCGGGTCCAAGGGGCGGCTGCGGAGGGAAAGGGAGAAGAGCCCGCGCAGGAAGGCGAGGCTCGCAGTCGAGCGCCTTGCGCTGCGCCGCTGGGCGCACTCCGCGGCGTTGGCGATGAGGTTCCGATCCTCTTCTCCGGCGGTCTCGGTGACGTAGGTGCGGTAAACGGGGAGGCAGGCGGTGAGCTCCACCAGAGCCTCGGTCAGGGAGTCGGTGTCCAACTCTGGGCCCGCCTCGTCCAAACCCGGTATTCCGCGGATCAACTCGACAAGCGCCCGCACCTCTCCGCGGAAGAGCGTGCTCAGGATTTCGCGCTTGCTCTCGTAGAGCACTTCATCGAAGCTGCGCCGGTCGCCGGTCATCTCCCGGTAGAAGTCCTCCAGTGCGCGAAGCCCGGTGGGTGAGACCAGAAGGGCGTTGGCCGCGTTCAAGAATTCGTAGCCGGTAGTGCCGCTCACCGGCCAGCTTGGGGGGAGTTCCTCGTCGCGCTCCAGGATCTTCTCCACGATGATATAGGTGGGGTTGCCGCGCCCCGCCGCGCCGACCGCTTCCTGCAGGTGGTGCAGGTAGGCCTCGGGGTCGCGCAGGCCGTCCACGTGATCGACACGCAGACCCTGTACTGCGCCGCTGTCTATCAACTCGAGGGGTAGCCTGTGGACGGCGGCGAATACTTCGGGCTCTTCGATCCGCAGGGATACGAGGGAGGAGACATCGAAGAAGCGGACGTAATTGATCTGCTCGGTCTCTCTGAAATGCACCAGTCGGTAATTCTGCTGTTCGAGCAACTCGTGCAGTTCGGCGCTCCCGGCCGCCCCTCGAGGCAGATTCGTGAGAGCCGGTGACGAGCCCGCCAGAGGAAAGCGGTGCTCGTGGTAGCGCAGGTGTGGGCCGAACCCCGGCCCTTCGCCGCCCTCCGGCACAATTTGCAGCTCACCGCGCTCGAGGATCTCGGGCAGGGGCGCACCCAGGAAGGGCAGGATCAGCCTACCCTCTCCGCGCTCCCAGGAGATGTTGAAGTAGTTGGCGTAGCGAGACCCCTGCCCCCGTTCGAGCACATCCGCCCACCAAGGATTGGTCCAGTGTGCCGCCATGTGATTGGGGATGATGTCCAGGATCAGGCCCATATCGTGCCCGCGCAGGCTGTCGGTCAGCCGGTCGAAGGCCGCTCTGCCCCCGAGAGTGGAGTCGATCTGATCCGGCCGGACCACGTCGTAGCCATGGGTGCTCCCGAGAACCGCTTGGAAGACGGGGGAGAGATAGAGGTGGCTAACCCCCAACTGCGACAGGTAGGGGACGAGTTGTGCGGCCCGGGTGAGATCCATGCCTTGCCGCAGCTGCAGGCGATAGGTACTTCGGGGCAGGTGCTCGCTCGGGTGAACCCTAGTGTCCGCCATTCGAGCTGCTTTCCGGCACCTCGATCCACAAGTACTCACCCAGCTCTTGGAACTGGGCCCGCCACTCTTCGGCGACCGCGTCGCCCACGGCCGCCTTCTCGAGGATGGCGGGATACGTGCTTTGCAGAATCTCGTAGTAGCGGTTCTGCGTCCGCACGAGGTCGGTATCGAAAGGAAGCTTCCGCACCAGCGAGGCAGCTTCGGTCAGACTTCGCACAAAATCGAGGTTCCTGGGATCGGCGTGCAGCTGCAGCGCGAGTTGTTCCAGAGTGCCCTGATAGGTGAAGGCCAGGCCGGCTGAGTCCAGGGGGAGGTCTCCGCGCTCTGCCGTCTCCAGCACGGCGAGGGCCCGCTGCCGGTCGAAGCTCTCCAGGGCGAGACTCTGGCGCAGGTCCGAGTTCACCACGAACTCCGTGGGAGCGCGCAGAGCGGAGGGCCCGGGCATCCCCAGGCTGGATAGGAAGTACAGCAGGGGGGCGTGATGCTCGTAGAGACTGCGGTAGGCCCCCTCAGCCTCTGCGATGGCGGACTCCATGATCGAGTTGAGCACCTTGCGCTGTTCATCCCGGAAGAGCGACCTCAATGAGTAGGTCAACTCGCCGAAATCCCTGTCCAGGGAACGCAAGACCTCGGGAAGGTCGGCGCGGGAGAAGGCTCTGCCTGCGTCGCTCGCCATTCGCTCGTACGCCTCTTCGCCCTGGTACTCACGCACTCCGCAAGTCAAATTGTGATCGCCGAAATGCAGCAGGCCGAAGCCCAGGTCCATGGTGTCGCGGGTGATCAGCGAGGTCACCCGGGCGCGCCCCAGCAGTAGGCCGGCCTCTCCGGCGCGGTCACGCCGGCTGTCGACCAGTTCGATCTGATAGGCGTGGATCTGGGTGAGCCGCTCGTACTCCTCGAAGAGGGAACTGATGGCGTAGTGCGCCCCCACCTTCGGCAGGGTGACCGCCGCCGGACGGATGAACCGCTCGTAGACCACGCGCCCGTTTCCGATGGCCGGCAGGTTGCTGGGGGTTCCTTCCAGCCTTTGGATAAAGCCGGACTCCAGGTCCTCACCCAGAGTTTCGGCGGCGAGTTGCAGCGCCCGCCCGGCGTACATGATCACCTGCGTGGTCTCGATGCCCGAGAGCTCGTCGAAGAACCAGCCGCAGCTGGTGTACATCAGCAAAGCGTGCCGTTGGAGCTCGAGCAGTTTGAGCACCCGGCGGGTCTGTTGTTCCCCGAGCGGAGCCTTGGCGTGTTCGAGCAGGAAGTCGTCTAGGTTGTCTGGGTCGCGGTCGAGGATCACCTGAATGTAGGCATTGCGGGCTGCCCAGGGGTCTTTGAGGAGCAGGCCCGCCTGCTCCTCGTAGTGAGGGGCGATCCCGTCGCGTATCCAGTCGAGCGCGTCGCGCAGCGGCCCCCGCCATGCCTGGTTCCAAGCGGGGTGGCCCCCAGTGTTGCAGCCGCAGTCCGCCCGCCAGCGCTCCACGCCGTGAATGCAGCTCCACGAGCTGTCCTCGTAGATCTCGACCTCGTACTCCGGCGGGTTGGCTTCGAGGTAGGACCCGTAGTTGGCCAACTCGACGTCGTCTTCCCTTTCGATTCGGGCGAGAGCCCAGGCGAGGGCCATCTCGCCGTTGCGGTGATGGTGGCCGTAGGTCTCGCCGTCGGTGGCGATGTGGACCAATTGAGCCCAATCGCGTTCGCTGTTGAAGGCCCCAAGCAGCCGGCTGGCCAGCAGATCGCCTCGGTTGAGCAGGCCCTCGAAGGCGATGGCCTGGGAGATCGGCCCGTCGTAGAAGAAAAGGGATATCTGTTTGCCAGAGGGGAGTTGCTGACGGTAAGCGCGAGTGGGATCGATCTTTCCGCCGGTCACGTCCGCCCAGTCATCCTCCCCTGCCCCGAGCGGGCGCACCCGGTGGGCCTGGCGCGGTGCCAGAATGGTGAAGTCTATGGCGAACTCGGCCAGGAGCTCCAGGGTGGGCAGGTCCACCGCGGTCTCGGGCAGCCACATCCCCTTGGGCGCGCGGCCGAAGCGGTCCTCGAAGTCGCGGATGCCCCAGATTACCTGGGTACGGCGGTCCCGCTCGTTGGCCAGCGGCATGATCAGGTGATTATAGGCCTGGGCCATGGCCGAACCGTGTCCGCCGAAGCGCTCCAGGCTCAAGCGGTCGGCCTCCAGCACGGCGGCGTAGGCCTCGGGCGCCCGATCCTCCATCCACTGAAGCAGGGTGGGGCCGAAATTGAAGCTCATGCGGGCGTAGTTGTTGACGATGCGCTCGATCTTGCCGGCGTCGTTCAAGATCCGCGCGACGCCGTTGGTCTCGTAACACTCGGCGGTGATCCGCTCGTTCCAGTCGTGATAGGGGTACGCGGAGTCCTGGAGCTCGATCGCCTCCAGCCAGGGGTTTTCCCGAGGCGGTTGGTAGAAGTGACCGTGTACGCAGATGTAGCGTTTGGCCAAGGTCTACGACTCCCGTGCCGGCCGCAGGAAGGTCGCCCCCAGCGGCGGCAGGGTGAGGGTGAGCCGATAGGGCCGTCCGTGCAGGGGCAGCGGACCGGCTTCCACCACCCCGAGGTTGCCCTGACCGCTGCCCATGTACTCCTGAGCGTCGGTGTTGAGGATCTCCTCCCATTTACCGCCCAAGGGGGCACCCACCTGATAGCTGTGCCGCGGCAGCGGGGTGAAGTTAAAGGCCGCCAACACCACATCTTCCGGCTTTCTGCCCTTACGTAGATAGGCGACCACGCTTTGCTGGCTGTCGTTGGCCGCGATCCACTCGAAACCCTCGGGGGAGACGTCCAACTCGTGTAGCGCTGCTTCTTCCCGATAAAGTCGGTTGAGGTCGCGGAGCAGTTGGTTGACGCCCCGGTGACCGGGATAGTCCAGCAGGCGCCACTCCAAGCTCGACTCGTGGTTCCACTCGTCGCCCTGAGCCAGTTCGACTCCCATGAAGAGCAGTTTCTTGCCCGCCTGACTGAACATGTAGGCAAGCAACAGGCGCAAATTGGCGAAGCGCTGCCAGTCGTCTCCGGGCATCTTGCTGAGCAGGCTGCCTTTGCCGTGCACCACCTCGTCGTGCGAGAGCGGCAGGCAGAAGTTCTCGGTGAAGGCGTAGATCATCCGGAAGCTGAGTTCGTCATGATGATACTTCCGATGCACCGGCTCGTGGCTCATGTAGTCCAGGGTGTCGTGCATCCAGCCCATGTCCCACTTGAGGCCGAAGCCCAGGCCGCCCACATAAACCGGCCGCGAGACCATCCCCCAGGCGGTCGACTCCTCGGCGATGGTCTGAGTGTCGGGGAAGTGCCGATAGATCTCCTCGTTCATCCGCCGGAGGAAGTCGATCGCCTCGAGGTTCTCCCGGCCCCCGTACTTGTTGGGGATCCACTCCCCCTGCTGGCGCGAGTAATCCAGATAGAGCATCGAGGCGACGGCGTCCACCCGCAGCCCGTCGGCGTGATACCGGTCCATCCAGTAGAAGGCCGAGGAGAGCAGGAAGCTCCGCACCTCGTGGCGACCGTAGTTGAAGATGGAGCTCTGCCAATCGGGGTGGAATCCTTGCCGCGGGTCGGCGTGCTCGAAGAGGTGGGTGCCGTCGAAATAGGCCAGGCCGTGCTCATCGCTGGGGAAATGTGAAGGAACCCAGTCGAGGATTACGCCGATACCCGCCTGATGCAGCGTGTCCACCAGAAACATGAAGTCCTGGGGCGTGCCGTAGCGGCTGGTCGGAGCGAAGTATCCGGTGGTCTGATAGCCCCACGAACCATAGAAGGGGTGTTCCATTACCGGCAGCAACTCCACGTGGGTAAAGCCCATCTCCACCGCGTGGGCCGCCAGCTTGGGTGCGATCTCTCTGTAGCTAAGTGAGCGATTGTGATCCTCGGGAATGCGCATCCACGAACCCAGGTGCACTTCGTAAATCGACAGGGGGCTGTCGAGCGAGTTGGCCGCGGCCCGCGAGGCCATCCAGTCCTCGTCGTTCCAGGAGTAGTCCAGGTCCCAGATGATCGAGCCGGTCTTGGGCGGGGTTTCGGCATGAACCGCGAAGGGATCGGCCTTGTCGACGCGGTGTTCACCACCGCGGCCGACCACGTGGTATTTATAGATGGTTCCCTTTTCCATCCCGGGAATGAAGCCTTCCCATATACCCGAGCTTTCCTGGGCCCGCAGGACGTTGGCTTCGGGATTCCATCCATTGAAGCCGCCGATCACCGAGACGCGCTCGGCCCCCGGCGCCCACACGGCAAAGTTGGCGCCGGACTCTCCGTTCCTGGTAAGCAGATGTGAGCCCAGCTTCTCGTAGAGGCGCAGATGGCTGCCTTCGTTGAACAGGTAGAGATCGTCCTTGCTCAGCACGCTGCTGGACAGTCCCGCGTTGTCCAGGGGAGCGGACGCACGGCCATCCCGGCCGCTCTTGGTCCGGTCTTTAGGTTCCCGCGGATTCACTTCGGCTCCATCCCCTTCCGCTGCTCGTTCCTAAGGCGGTTCACTTCGATTAAGGTTTCCCGGACCTGCGGTATTTCACGCAGATCCTCCAGTGAGGCGGTCGCGCGCAACTGCCAGTTGGGGCGTTCGTCGCTGGTTCCGGGGACGTTCTGTGGACGGCGCTCGAGCAGCAGATCCTCCAGATTGACCAGCACGAGCTCTGCCGGGCTCTGGGCCAGAAAGCGCAGTGCGCCGCGGAGCAGACCGTAGAGCTCGGCCTCCGTCAGAGCCTCTCCTTCACCGACGGCCGCAGGGTCGAGCATCCCGTTAGCCTGCAACCATCCGGCCAGCGCCTGGGTCTGTCGCCGCCTCTCGGCTAGTTCCGCATCGACTGAGTCGGCTTCCAGGTGGCCGGCGGAGCGTCGCTCCCCGACGTCCTCCCCCGTGAGAAAGCCGGCAAAGGGAGGCATGTCGTGCGTGTTCACGCTGGCCACCATCCCCGGGGATACCGGGGTGAGTGTCTCCGCCGCCGCGCCGTCGGGTGTCCTCTCGCCCGCATTCAACTCATAGCTGAGCACGTACATCCTGCGGACCGCGTGTTCCCGCATGGCGGGCCTCACGTAGTCGGGCACGGTGCCCAGGTCTTCCCCCAGCACGATGGTCTGGTTGCGATGCGACTCCAGGCAGAGGATCGCGTAAAGCTCTTCGGCCGGATAGCTTACGTACACGCCGTCTGTGGCCCCGAAGCCATCGGGGATCCAGAACAGACGGTGCAGACCCATTGCGTGGTCGATGCGCAGGTAGCGGGCGAAGCGCATTTGCGCCCGCAGCGAGGCGATGAAGTAGCGATAACCCTGAGCGCGCAGCCGCCGAGGATGAAGCGGTGGGAACCCCCAGTTTTGGCCGCCGGAGAAGAAGGTGTCGGGCGGAGCGCCCCCGGAGGCGCCACGGGCGAAGATCTCTCGCTCCCACCAGGTGTCGTACCCACCCCCGTGGACCCCGAGCGGAAGGTCCAGATAGAGCCGCCCTCCCTCGTCGCCGAGAGCGGCTTCCAGCTGTTCGTCGAGCAGCCACTGCACGTACATATGAAAGTGCCGCACATCCTCGTCGTAGTGCTCGGGCAGGACCTGACCCGGGTCAAGGGGCCGTGCCCAGTTGGGCCAGCCGGCGCCCTCTCGCTGGGCAACCGCGCGGAAGCGCGCGTATTCCGCGGCGTCGGGCCGAGCGCTCGAGAAGCGTTCGAAGGACTCCCGCCGGCGGCCCGTGCCCCTGTCAAAAAAGGCATCCGCCAGGATGCGCAGCACTTCGCCTTTGACCCGTGCCACCGTGCGGTAGTCGACCAGTCGGCCGGCGCTAGCGGTCCGCGCGCGTGCATCGTCCAGCATGAGACGGGCCGCCGGAGAAATCTCGAGTTCGGGGATGGCCCGGAGTTCCAGATAGAGCTCGTTGAAGAAGAGTCGGGTGACCGGCGAGTAGGGGCTGGGCTCGAAAGGCTCGTCCAGAAAGGCGGCGAGGAGGGGCAGCGTGCCCACTGTCTCCCCGCCCATCCCTCCCACCCAATCGAACAGCGCGCGCAGGTCTCCCAGATCGCCGATGCCCAACGAGTGTTGGGAATGCAGGGCGTACAGCGGGATGAAGGCTCCCCAGGCCCGACGCTCTTGGGGGCCGGGGCCCCAGCAAAGCTGGGGCGCGGAGATAACCAGGCACGAAGTGGACCGATCCCCGCCGGTTAGTTCGAGCCGGTGGTAGCCGCCGGGGAGTGGGGTCCTGCGATCCTTGCCCGGCCAGTCCTTCTCCGGATCGAACAAGCGGCGGCTGAAACGTTGGCCCGCGACCTCGGTGCTCTCCACGAGGGGAAGTTCCTCGGGGCTCAGGCTGCGCCGCAACTCTGCATCGTCTTCCAGCTGCAGCCGTAGTTCGAGCCGGCGGGGTTCGGGCAGGCGCAGGCGGATCGAGACGGAACCGGGAGAGAGGGCGACGGGGGGGAGCGGACTGCTCCATTCCTCGAGCAGCCGCGCGCTCAGCGCCCCGGAGAGATCTCGGGGCGAGTCCAACGGTGCCCCCAATACCCGCAGTACCGCGGCCAGGGACTCCGGCGAGGGTCGTCGCAATTCGTCTTCTACGTCCCGGTAGGAGGTCTGCACGCCGTAGAGACGCGCGAGCTCCTCGAGCCTCTCCCGCTCAGACCCCCACACGCAGCGGCTCCCGGAGGATTTCCATGATGCCCACGAGAGGTACGCCGGCCCATTCGGGCCGGTTGTTCAGCTCGTACCTCAGCTCATAAACCGCCTTCTCCAGCAGGACGAAATTGAAGAGCAGGTCGAATTCTTCCGGGGTCTTCGGTAACCAGCGCGGCCGGCCGGCCTCTTCCAAGTATGAACCCACGAAGGTGGCCGAGACCCACTGGTACCAGAATTGGGCCCACGGTTCGAGCTGGTTCCTGTCTTCGGGCCGGATGCTGCCGGTGCGCAGGGCGGAGAGCGACGCGTAGTGGAAGGAACGGGTCATGCCCGCCAAGTCGATCAGGGGAGAGCGCTTCATCCGGCGCTGGGTGAGCGGCCGGGCGGGCTCTCCCTCGAAGTCGATGATCACGAAGTCCCGGCCGGTGTAGAGCACCTGACCCAGGTGGTAGTCGCCGTGAGTGCGCATGCGCATCCCCGAGAGCGTCTGGTCGAGGAGCCGGCGGAGCCTGGCGACCATCTCGGGCTCCCGTTCGAGCACCGCCTCCGCGTCTGCTCGGTCCTCCTCCGCGACGGTCTCCAGCTGATCGCGCAACGTATCGTAGGCATGCCGGGCCAACGTGCGCACGGACTGGTACAGGGAGCGCTGGTAGTGGGGGGTGAAGGGCTCGGGGGCGAAAGCGGTATCTTGGGTGTTGGAAGCGAGTGCGGCATGCATTTGTGCGGTGCGCCGGCCGAGCATCTGCACGGCCGGAAGGTAGGTGCCGATCGCCTCGAGGATGAAGTCGGGTAGTTCTTCCTGCTCGAGCTCGGCCAACGGTCTGCCCACGAAGGCCCCGTCAGGCACCGTGATGCGGTCGGCCAGAGCGCGCTCGTAGAAACGCCCCAGTTCGTCGAGGGTGAAGCGCCAGGCGTCGCCCTCGTTGGGCACGAATTCCTGCAGCATGGCGAGCGAAACCGCCTCGCGCCCCCGCCGCCGGTACTCAACACCGCCCGCGACGGCAGGTATATGGTCGAAGCCGGCGTGATCGGTCAGGAAGCGCCCCAGTTCGAGGTCCGGGTTGACCCCCTCCTCGACCCGGCGATAGAGCTTGAGGATCAGCTTGTCTCCGAAGCTCACCGAGGTGTTGGTCTGCTCTGCCTTCAGCAGACTGGGCGCCGGCATCTCTTCGTCCGCCGGGGCCAGCGTGCGGAAGGCCTTGCTCGGCACGCCGGTGAGCGCGCCTTTGGCCCCCTTGAAGCGCCGCCGGTTACGCATGGCCTCGAGCAACAGGAGGGAGAACTCACCCTCGCCCAGGGCGTCGTAGAGAATCCCCTCGAGCGGTTCCTGGCCACGGCTGCTCCGCACTCGCAGGCGGCACACGGTACGGTAGGCAAGCTCCTCCCGTACCTGCTCAGCCCGCTCTCCCACCGCGAAGCCAAGCGGCAACACGTACGTCTCCGGCTCGCCTGCGGCATACTCCACGCGCACCAGGGTCACCACGGTGGTCGTGCTGGCGGTTTCCAGGGGGATGGTGTCCTCGATGCCGGCGTCCACGATGGTGCGCGCCTTGCCCCTGAACCAGCGGCGGTTACGCAGGTGGCGAATCAGCACCCGCTTGAGGTCGTCCACCGTTTCTTCCTCGAAAACCTGCTGCCAGTCGTCGCGCACGTTGAGCACGCGGGTCTGCCCGGCCTCTTCCGTAATCTCCTGGGGCTGCAGCTCGAACCAGTAGAACGAGTGCGGCGCCAGCGTGAGGAAGTAGCTCTGCTCCTCCACGATCGGGGGAAAGCTGGTTCGTCCGAAAAGTTCCACAGGCACGGTCCCGGCGTAATCGTCCAGCCCGAGTTCCACGAACTGAACGAAACGGGAGAGGTTGGCCACGACCAGGATGCGTTCGTTCTCGAAACTGCGGATGAACGCCAGCACCTTCCGGTTCTCCGGATGCAGAAACTTGATCTCGCCGTGACCGAAGGCGTGGTATCGCTTGCGCAGGGCGATCAGGCGCTTGACCCACCAGAGTAGGCTCTGCGAATTGTTGTTCTGCGCCTGCACGTTGATGGTCTCATAATGGTACTCAGGGTCGATGATGACCGGCAGATAGAGCCGTTGCGGGTTTACCTTGGAGAAGCCGGCGTTGCGGTCGTCACTCCACTGCATGGGGGTGCGCACCCCGTTCCGGTCGCCCAGATAGATGTTGTCACCCATGCCGATCTCGTCCCCGTAGTAGAGAACCGGGGTTCCCGGCAGGCTGAAGAGCAATCCGTGCATCAGCTCGATCTTGCGCCTATCGTTGTCGAGGAGCGGCGAGAGGCGGTGGCGGATGCCCAGGTTTATGCGCGCCCGGGGATCGTGGGCGTACATGCGGTACATGTAGTCCCGGTCCTCGTCGGTCACCATCTCCAGGGTCAGTTCGTCGTGATTGCGCAGGAAGGTGGCCCACTGACAATTCTCGGGGATTTCCGGGGTCTGGTTCAGGATCTCGATGATCGGATAGCGGTCTTCCATACGGGTGGCCATGAAGAGGCGGGGCATGACCGGGAAGTGGAAGGCCATGTTGCACTCGTCGCCCTTCCCGAAGTATTCGGCCGCGTCTTCGGGCCACTGATTGGCCTCGGCCAGCAGCATCCGGTCGGAGAAGTTCTGGTCGACGTGCCGCCGCAGCCTCTTGAGAAAGGCGTGAGTCTCCGGCAGGTTCTCGCCGGTGGTGCCCTCCTTTTCGTAGAGGTAGGGCACGGCATCCAACCGCAGCCCGTCGATGCCCATCCTCAGCCAGAAGTCCAGCACCTGGAAGATCGATCGGCGCACGGCGGCGCTCTCGAAGTTCAGGTCGGGCTGATGCGAGTAGAAGCGGTGCCAGTAGTAGGCCTGGGCCACCGGGTCCCAGGCCCAGTTGGAGCTCTCGAAGTCCTTGAAGATGATGCGGGCGGCCTGGTACTTCTCGGGCGTGTCGCTCCACACATAGTAGTTCCACCACTTGCTGCCACGCTTGGCCTGCCGGGAGCGCTGGAACCAATCGTGCTGATCCGAGGTGTGATTGATCACCAACTCCGTGATGACTCGCATTCCCCGCCGATGGGCGCTCCGCAGGAAGACGCGAAAATCCTGAAGCGTGCCGTAGTCGGGATGCACGTCGCCGTAATCGGCGATGTCGTATCCGTCGTCGCGCAGGGGGGAGGGGTAGAAGGGCAGCAGCCAGAGCGTCGTCACCCCCAGGTCCTTCAGGTAGTCGAGCTTTTGGGTCAGCCCGCGGAAGTCACCCCGTCCATCTCCATTTGAATCGGCGAACGCCCGCACGTGAAGTTCGTAGATGATCGCATCTTTGTACCAGAGCGGGTTATTCTCCAGCAGACTGACGTCCTGACTGCGGTCTCGCTCGTTCACATCTCTCCCTTGCCGAGGTTCCTGTCTCCGGATCTTCTCCCAGGATCTGTTGATTCCTCTTCCCGGCGCGCGTTCCGAGGATGCATGCCTGCGGCAACGAATGGTATATGGCGACAATCGCCGGGGTAAGGACCGCCGGCAAGAGGAGAAGGGAGGATGGCGTGCAGGACCGCGAGCGGATTGACCAAGAGCGTTGGGAACTGATTCGCCAACTGGATGATTGGCTGGAACGCCCCCTGCTCGTACTGGGTTTCGTCTGGCTTGCGCTCTTGCTGGTGGAGCTGATCTGGGGGCTGAACTCCTTTCTCGAGCAGCTGGTCATCATCATCTGGGTGGTGTTCATCATCGACTTCGTGGTGCGGATGATCGTGGCCCCCAGCCGGCTGGCCTACCTGCGCAGCAACTGGTTGGGAGCCATTTCGCTGATCCTGCCCGCGCTGCGGGTATTCCGCGTCTTCTACTTCGTGCGCCTGCTGCGCCTGGCCCGGATCGGGCGGGGTCTGCGCCTGCTGCGCATCGTCACTTCGCTCAACCGGACCATGCGCAATCTGCGCGTAATCCTGGGGAGGCGGCAGTTCGGCTACGTCTTGGTCTTCACGGGCGTCGTGATCGCCACCGGGGCGGCGGGGATGCTCGCGCTGGAGAATGTCGACGGACGCGAGCCCTTCGCCGGTTACGGTGACGCCCTGTGGTGGACGGCCATGATGCTGACCACCATCGGCTCGGAGTATTGGCCGGTGACGGCCGAGGGCCGCATTCTCACCGTGCTGCTGGCCATCTACTCATTCGCGGTCTTCGGATACGTCACCGCGGCGCTGGCCTCCTTCTTCATAGGCCAAGACGCCGAGAACGAGGAAGCCGAACTGGCCGGCGCCGGCGCTATCCGTGCGCTGCACGCGGAGGTCAGGGCTCTGCGCCAGGCCCTCGAGCCGGAGCGGGCGCAGGGGGACCAGCCCGGTCACATGTAGGTGTGTCACATGTAGGTGTTGAAGTCGGTCTCGGAGCGCAACTGTGGCCGCACCCGGAAGATGTGGGCGGTTCCCGGCTCGAGCTGCACGAAGTTGTGCGCGCCCTGCCAAATGTACTTGGCGCCGCCCAGCAGATCTTCGGCGTAATAGGAATGGTCCGCCTCCACGTTCAGCTCACCTAGGTCGAGTGCCGTCCAAGCGCTGTGCGTGTTGTAGGGGTCCAGGTTGACAATCGAGAGGATGACGTTCTCCCCATCCTCGGTGCGTTTTGAATAGGCGATGAGCTGTTCGTTGTCGATGCTGTGGAAGCGTAGGGAACGGTTGGCCTGCAGGGCGGGATTCTCCCGGCGGATGTGGTTGACGAGCGCGATCAACTCCCGCAGGCTGTGTGGGTGCGCGAGGTCCCAGTCGCGGATCTCGTACTTCTCTGAGTTCAGGTACTCCTCGCTGCCTGGTTCGCGGGGGGCGGTCTCGACCAGTTCGAAGGCCGGCCCATAAATACCGTAGTTGGCGGATAGGGTGGCGGCAAGGAACAGACGCACCATCGCCGCGTGGCGCCCCCCGAACTGGATGTACTCCGTCAGGATGTCCGGGGTGTTCGGCCAGACGTTGGGCCGGAAGAACTCCACCGCATCGGTTTGTGTCAGCTCGGAGAAGTACTGCTCGAGCTCCCACTTGGCGTTGCGCCAGGTGAAATAGGTGTAAGACTGGGAGAAGCCGAGCTTTGCCAGACGGTACATCACTTTTGGCCGGGTGAAGGCCTCAGCCAGGAAGAGCACGTCCGGATGCTCCTGCTGGATTTCCGCGATGGCCCACTCCCAGAAGGCAAACGGCTTGGTGTGTGGGTTGTCCACCCGGAAGATCTTCACCCCCAGTGCCACCCAGTGCAGCATGACCTGCTTGAGTTCCTCCCAGAGGGCCTGCCAATCTTCGCTCTCGAAGTTGATCGGATAGATGTCCTCGTACTTCTTGGGCGGATTCTCCGCGAACTGCACGGTTCCATCGGGGCGCCGGCGGAACCATTCCGGATGTTCTTCAACCCAGGGATGGTCGGGGGAGGCCTGGAAGGCGATGTCCAGAGCGACCTCCATCCCCAGTTCCTCCGCGCGCCGGACGAAGCTGCGCAGGTCTTGTTCGTTCCCCAGTTCCCGGTGGATGGACTTGTGTCCGCCGTCGGAGCCACCGATGGCCCAGGGGCTGCCCGGATCCTCGGGTGCGGCTACCACGCGGTTGTTGGGTCCCTTGCGCTTGGTCACGCCGATGGGGTGGATGGGAGGGAGATACGCGACGTCAAACCCCATCCCGGCGACGTACTCCAAGTGCTTCTCGCACTCCTTAAGCCCGGCGTGCCCGGTGCCCTCGCCGCAGGAGCGGGGGAAGAATTCGTACCAAGAGCTGAAGCGGGCCCTTGGGCGGTCCACCCATACCTCGAGCCGGCGACCATAGGTGTTGGACAGCTCGCGGTCTGGATAGGCGCGGCCGGCAGCGGACAGCTCGAGCGAGAGCGCCAGCTCGCGGCGCTCGTCGATCGGCGCCTTGTCGTCCTGCAGCAGGCGGGCCTGGTATTTGTGCCGGGCCGCGTCCTCGCGGGCCCGTTCGGCGCCGTCCCGGTCTCCCGCCCGCCGGCAGCGCCTGGCGGCTTTTTCCGCCCGCTCGGCCGCGGCCTCGACCAGGCCGCCCCCGATGACCAGATCTATATCGGTATCCACGTCGGCGGCGCGTTTCTTGGCGTAGTCGTGGACCCAGGTCTGGAAATGGTCAACCCAAGCCTCGATGGTGTACTCCCAGCGGCCCATCGCCTCGACGGTGAAAGAAGACCGCCAGCGATCGTTGATCACATATTCGAAGGGACTTTCCTGCCAGCGCCGTTCTCCCGCGCGCCGGAACAGCAGCGAGGCGGATACCTCGTCATGACCGTCGGTGAAGATGTCGGCCAGGACCTCGACCTCTTCGCCTACCACGCGTTTAATCGGGAAGCGTCCGCAATCCACCTGGGGGACGACTCCCTCGATGATCACTCGGCGCCGGCCCTCGCGCGGCTTCTCGACCTGACTCATGTGCTCCTCCTGGCAAATTCACGCGGCGGGTCTCTTGGCGACCCGCTTCCCCTGTGCACATACCGAATTCGGCGGGGCCCGAACCGTGAGGCCGTCCGTCGGCCACTCGCGTTCGGAACGGGTGGCGCCGAACGCCGTCCGGCCAGCCCGAGTTGTCCGCCTGTCCACTTCACCGCCGGGCCGTTTTAGCCCCCGGTACATTGGTCATTTAGAGCAATCCGCCGTATCTTGCCTACAACAGGGATAACGGCGGGTGTCCGCCGCTTCCGCCCCCCCGATGAGGAGGACTACATGAAGAAGATCGAAGCGGTGATCAAGCCCTTCAAGCTCGATGAGGTCAAGGACGCGTTGCAGGAACTGGGCGTCAAGGGCCTGACGGTGACCGAGGTTAAAGGCTTTGGCCGCCAACGGGGGCACACCGAAGTCTTTCGCGGCGTGGAGTATCAGGTTGATTTCGTGCCCAAGGTGAAAATCGAGATCGTCGTGGATGAGGACATGGCGGCGGAGGTGGTCGATGCGATAGCGGAATCAGCGGCGACCGGCAAGATCGGCGACGGCAAGATCTTCGTGTCGACTCTGGACGAGGTCATCCGCATCCGCACCGGCGAACGGGGCGCAACCGCGATCTAGGAACGTCGCCATGTATTTGCCGGAGGAGGCGCCGGCGGCCTTCCTTCGCCGCGCCTTAGATGAACTAAGAGGGCTGCACGAACGGGGCGGTGGCGGTTTCGAGCTGGCCCGGCGTCGGGCCGACTTGGTCGATCTGGTCCTCATCTCGCTCTTTCGCGAGACAGAGCAGCGAATCCTGGCCGGTGGCCGCTTTCGCCAGTCGGGACTCGCGGTAGTGGCTTTGGGCGGCTACGGCCGCAGAGAGTTAGGGCCGCACTCGGACGTGGACTTGATGCTCCTCTACGGTGAGGAGGAGTCGGATCTGGTCGAGGAGGCGGCAACGGATCTGTTCTACCCCCTCTGGGACGCCGGACTCGAGTTGGGACACGGTGCGCGCACCGTCGAGGAGTGCCTGAGCGTGGCCGCCGATAACCTCGAGGCGGAAACCGCCTTTCTCCAGGCGCGCTTCCTGGTGGGTAACCAGGAGCTTTACCGTGATCTTACGGACCGCCTCAGGCGGCAGATCCTGGAAGACGGCGGCCGCGATTTCGTCAGCCGTCTGCTCGAGGCGAGGGACGCCCGGCACGAGCGCTATGGGGCGTCCGCCGCCCTTCTCGAACCTCACCTCAAAGAAGGTCGCGGCGGCCTGCGCGACGTTCACGAGTTGCTTTGGGCAGGACTCGCTCTCAGGGGTGGCGGGGGAGTCGAAACCCTGGGCGCCGCGGGTTGGCTGGGATCTGAGGCGGTCGCCCGCCTGGAAGCCGCGGTCGACGTGCTGCTGCGGGCGCGGGCGGGCCTCCAATACGTGGCCGGCCGCCGCGTGGACCGCCTGTTCCTGGACTTTCAAGAAGAGGTGGCCCAGCTGATGTCCGAGCGCGGAAAGCCGGACGTCGCCGAGGTGATGGCGGGCATCACCGATGCCGCGCACGCGGTGGCCCTTGTGACGAGCGACGCCTGGGAGTCGGTTCTGCTTGATGTCGACCTGACGTCCAACCGGCGGCCTTCGTCCCTGCCCGCCGACTTGCCGGTTATCCCGGACGGACGCCGGGTCCTGCTGCTCGAGTTACTGCGTGAGGGCTACAACGGACTCCCCCGGCTCGAGCGCCTCTCGCACGTGGGCCTGCTGTCCGAGTGGCTTCCGGGGTGGCGGGAGATCCGCTATCTGGGATGGCGGGACAGCCTGCACACCTACACCGTCGACGGCCACTCCTTCCGGGCGGCGGCCATCGCCGTGGAGATGGCGGTGTCACATGGGCCGGACCGCACCGCCGCGGCGCTCGCCTCCGAACTGGCTCTCACCCCGCACTGGGAGACGGTCCTGCTTGCCTGTCTGTTCCACGATCTGGGGAAGGGGGTGCCCGAAAGCGATCACTCCGAAGCCGGTGCGGCGCTTGCCCGCGCCGCTGCCCAGGCCTTGGCCTGCCGGCCGGAGGTGGTGGACGACGTGGAATTCCTCGTGCGGGAGCATCTGCTGTTGCCCGATACGGCGACCCGGCGAGACCTCGAGGACGAGCAGTTGCTCGATCGCGTGGCAGCTCGTGTCGGAAGTCGCCGGCGGCTGGAGATGCTCTACGTGTTGACGGTGGCCGACTCCGTCGCCACCGGTACCGCTTCCTGGACGCCCTGGACGTCTGCGCTGGTGCAGGAGTTACTGTTCAAGCTGGGCGACAGGCTGGGAGGAATGGGAGATGGCCGGGCAGAGGTACTGGCATCCGAGTCCGAAACCTACGCGGCGGCGGCCGCTCCTGCCGACGCCGCCCCGACCGACGCTGCCAAAGTCTTCCCTAGGATGATTCTCGGCGGGCCGGCCGGTGACGAGGTCACCTTCGAGGTGCGGGAAGGTCAGGTCGCTGGAGCGCAGGAGTTGCTGGTCAGCTCTCCGGTTCACCCAGGTCTGCTCACGCGGCTCAGCGGCGTGCTCAGCCACCACGACGTCAACATCTTGAGCGCCCAGGTGGAGCCTACCGAACAGGGGTTGGTGGTTCGGAGCTTCCAGGTTTCCGACCAATTCGAGGATTGGATCCCTCATGAGCGTTGGGAAGGAATCATCCGGGATCTGAGACGCGCGCTGGAAGGCAGGCTCGCTCTGGAGTTCCGTTTGGCGGAAAAGGCTTCCCGGAATCTCCTGGCGAGACCCTCGGCACTTCGTCACGCGGCCAAGGTGGTTGTGGACAACGACGCCTCGGACACCCTCACCGTGATCGAAGTGCATACCCAGGACCGCATCGGTCTCCTCTACTCCTTGGCTCGTACGCTGGACGACCTGCTGCTCGACGTGAGGCTGGCCAAGGTGGCCACGCTCAAAGAGAAGGTGGTGGACGTCTTCTACGTCGCCGATTGCCGCGGCGAGAAGGTGACTGACACAGAGCACGTCCGGGAACTGGAGAAAGCCCTGCTGTTTGCCCTCGAGGCGAAGCGATAGTCGTGAGTCCGCTTCGTGTGTCGCCACGTCGAGCCGCGGGTAACAGGCACGGGCACGCACAACGGGTGAAAGAAGCCAGGGGAGCATGGATCTACGCGTTGAGAAACCCAGACCTGGGTCCGACAGCCTGGGCGAGTGGCCGTGGCTGCCACGCATGATCGATAAAGCCCGGGCCACCTACCACGGCAACCCCGGGACCTACGCGCATCCCTGCGGCCGCGACCGCATGCTGCTGAGCCAGATGGGCATCAGCGTCGAGGAGTTCCGGGAGATCATCGACAGGACTTCCACCGACGATGAGGTTCTTGCCGAGGTAGAGGCGTTGCGTGCAGAGAAGGGAGCGGATTAGACGATGGGCCGTCGGACGTGCGCCGCCGCGTATTTCCTTGCGCTGCCCCAAGCGCTTCTCTAGACTGCGCGTAGGTCCCGCCGCGCGCACGAATAACGCGGCCGGCCTAGGCACGGCGGGTACCCGCTTTCGTACGGCGCAATGAGGAGACGGCATTGATCTACCGCATTCTCGGTGGTTTGAGCCTCCTGGTAGGCATCATCTTCCTGGGCGTTGCTTTTCTTGCGCTTCTGCCTTTTCTCAACAATTTCAACGTCACCCTGCTGATTCTTGCCGGGGTGTTTCTTGTGTTGGCCTGGCTTTTCATTGTCGTTGGCTGGCAGCTCGCCAATCCGCCCCGGCCCGGGTCGGCAGTCGCGCGGGAGCCTGGCGAAACGGGGGAAGTTGGCCGGCCGGAAGAGGCCGAATCCGAGCCTTTGACCGGGGAACCCCCCGGAGCCGACGCCGTCGTGGAGGAGCCTGTCGCGGGCGATCCCGATTACGACCGGACCGACGCCGTCGAGAGTGAACCGGCAAAGGCCGGACCTGAAGCGGATGACCGGCATCGGGGCGTGCATATCCCGCCTGAGGAAACCTTCATCGGACTGGGGGAGCCGGACCCCACTCAGGTGGAGCTGCTGCCCGAGTCTGAAGGCGGCTACCATGCAGAACGCTGGCCCGGACGGGTTCCCGTCGGCCGCCGTTTTCGTAAAGCCGGGGCTGCTCTGCCACCCAAGAAGGAACCCGACCGCTAGGTCGGGCGCGTATCCCTCCGGCGCTGCCTGCGTTCAGACTTCTGTACCGGGTTCACTGGGCGTGCCCGACGTTTTGGGCCAAGCACTCAACTCGCCCCGCGTTCCTGCCGATTCACTTCAGCAGGAGGTGAAGGGATGATCCTCTGGGGTAAGATCCAGGATTTCTCGATATTCAGCATTCTGCAGTTCATAGCCGCGTACGAAAAGACGGGCATTCTCGAGATCCAAGATTTCGAAGAATACGGCTACATCTACGTGACCCGGGGGCGGGTTGATGCCATCTCGCTGCCGCTCTCCGAAGACCTGATCGGCAACCGACTGGTTGCCGCCGGGGTCATTACCCAGGACAATCTCAAAGAGTGCCTGCTGAGCTACGGTCACGAGCGTAGAAACGAGCCTCTGGGTCTGATCCTGCTCAAGAGAGGCTATACCGATCGGGCAACGTTGCAGGAGATAATCAACCGGCAGACCTTCGACCAGGCTCTGGAGCTCTCCAATTGGACCGCAGGTACTTTCAAATTCGTGGTGCCGGAGCACGCCGTAAAGTTCCCGATCACTCCGTCGATCGACGTGCAGAGCCTGTTGCTGGAGGCCTCCCGCCGTCTCGACGAAGGAGAGCGTCCTCGCAGAGAGAAGGTTCAGGTGGAGGAGGAAATCTGCCTGACCTGCACGAGTGAGTGCTCGGATGAGATCAAAGCGCGTTACCTCAAAAGCGACATCTGTCTTTGGCGTAACATGCCTACCGTCGTGCGCGACCACGCCTTTAGTCGCCCCAAGGAACCGGAAAGCGACGAGCGCCAGGAACTCTTCTTCCTGTAGCGCAACCCTCGCGCGAGCGCCGGCCGCTCCACCCCATTGAGCTCCCCGGTCTAATGAGATTTCGTCTAATATGCGTGGGCAAGCTCTCCAAGCCCTACCAGCCGGTCTTCGCGCACTACGAGAAGCTGCTTTCACCCTACGTCAAGCTCGAACTGCATGAGCTCTCCGAGGTTCCCGTTTCTCAAGGCGAGGCGCGGGTGAAGGCGAGGGAGGGTGAGGGCATTCTCAGCCGGCTCAAAGCGAACGCGCACACCGTGGCCCTCGACCGTCTGGGGGAAGAGTTCTCTTCCGAGGAGTTGAGCGCTCTGCTGGCGGAGCGCAAGCTGAGGGGCATCAGCGATTTCCAGTTTATACTGGGGGGCGCAGTGGGCCTCGACGACCCGGTTCTACAGGCGGCGGACGTGCGCTGGTCCCTCTCGAGGCTCACGTTCCCGCATCAGCTGGCGCGCTGCGTGGTGGCAGAGCAGCTCTACCGCGCCATCAGAATCGAGCGGGGGGAGCCGTACCACTACTAGGGGGGATGGGTTGTTCGCAGAGGCGCGGAACCTGCTCTTTCTGGTCGGCCTGTTCGTGACCATCGTCCTGGTCGGGACCATTGGCTACATTCTGATCGAGGACATGGATCTGCTGGAGGCCCTCTACCAGACGGTGACCACCATCACTACGGTGGGTTTTCAGGAGGTGCAGCCCCTATCCGAAGCTGGGCGCGTTTTCACCATCGGGCTCATCGTCTTCGGGGTGACCGCCTTTTTCTACGGGCTGGGTGTGGTCATGGACTTCATTGTGGGCGGACAGTTCACCGGGATGTTCAGGAGGAGGGTGATGAATCGACGGATCGAACGCATGAGCGGTCACTACATCGTCTGCGGCTACGGCAGGGTGGGCGAGAACGTCGTGCGGGAATTTCAGCGTCACGGAGCTTCCTTCATCGTGGTCGACAAAGACCCGGCCGTGGTCGAGTCCCTCTACCGCGAGGAGGTGGTCGTAGTCGAAGGCGACGCGGCGCAGGACAAGGTCCTTCTCGAGGCCGGCATCGAGCAGGCGCGAGGGTTGGTGACGGCTCTGGACAGCGACGCCGCGAACACCTTCGTGGTCCTCTCGGCCCGTGAGCTCAACCCCGGCCTGAACATCGTCGCGCGCGCGAACATAGCGGATGCCGTAAGCAAGATCCGCCGTGCCGGGGCCGATCAGGTAATTCTGCCCTACGATCTCAGCGGCCGGAAGATGGCCAACCTCCTGCTGCAGCCGCTCGTCAGCGACTACCTGGACGTGGTCACCGGCAGAGGCGAAATCGAATTCCGACTCGAGGAGTTCTCATTGAATGGCACCTGCGAGGTGGTGGGGCGCTCGATCGGCGAGCTGCACATCCGGCGGAACACAGGAGCGAACATACTTGCGGTTCGTCACGCCCGGACGGGGGAGCTCGACACCAACCCCAACTCCGATTCGGTCCTCGAGGACGGTGACATCCTGATCGCCATCGGCACTCCTGAGGACATCGGCCGCATGGAGGAGTTGTTTGCCTGCCGGATCCCCGCCCGGGGAAAAGAAGGGCTTTACGGTTCCAGTTCCTGAGGGTGCTCGGCAGAACGCGGCCGCCCCGATACAATGACGCGCGGCGTCGACCCTAACCCGCCAGAGAGAAAAGGACGGCCGAGCGTGCTCGCTGAAATAGTGGAACGAGTGGTGCGAAGCTGGGTGACCCAAAACCAATGGGATCCCGCACCCGACTTCGTCTTCGAGCGCCCCGCCGACCCCTCCCACGGCGACTACGCTACGCCTTATTGCATGCAGCTGGCAAAGACGGCCCGTCGCGCACCGCGGCACCTGGCCGAGGAACTCAAAGCCCGCCTGGAGGCGGATCCGGCGGCGGCGGCCCTCGTCGAGGCTGTCGCGATCGCGGGTCCCGGCTTCCTCAATTTCCGCCTGCGTTCAGACGCTTTCGCGAAGATGGCCTCTGACCTGCTGGAGCAGGGGGATACCGTCGGGGCCGGACGGCGCGAGGCACCCCGGCACATCCTCCTGGAGTACGTGAGCGTGAATCCCAACGGCCCCCTGCACGTGGGGCACGCGCGCTATGCGGCTTACGGCAACGCCCTGGACCGCATCCTCCGCTTCAGCGGAGAGCGGGTGACCACAGAGTTCTACATCAACGACTACGGCCGGCAGATGGACATGTTCGGCCGTTCCGTGGCCGCCCACTACGCGCAATCCTTCGGTCTCGACCTTCCAGTGCCCGAGGAGGGATACCAGGGTGCCTACGTAGCCGACATCGCGGCCCAGATTCGGGAGGAGGAGGGGGATCGCTGGCTCGATGAGCTTCGCGAGCAGGGCCTCGAAGACGCCTCGGTCCAAGCCGTACGCGTTTTCCGCGAGCGAGGCTGCGAGATCGTGCTCGAGCAGATGGGCGCGGAACTGGAACGTTTTGGCGTCACCTTCGACAACTGGTTCAGCGAGACGCCGCTTCACACCGAGGGCCGAGTGAGCCGCGCGATCGACCGGCTGCTGGCGGCGGAGCAGGCCTACGAGCAGGATGCAGCCGTCTGGCTGCGCACCACCGACTACGGCGACGACAAGGACCGCGTTCTCATCCGCTCGAACGAGCAACCCACCTACTTCGCCGCCGACATCGCCTATCACGAGGACAAGCTCCAGCGAGGGTATGACCTGCTGATCAATATCTGGGGCGCCGATCACCACGGCTACATCCCCCGGATGAAGGCCGCGGTCGAGTTCCTGGCGGGGGAACCGGGAAGGCTGGAGATCATCATTGGCCAGTTGGTCAGCCTGCAGGAAGCGGGGGAGACCCGGCAGATGTCCACCCGGCGGGGCGAAATGGCCACTCTCGCGGAGCTGCTGGAGGCAATCGGCAAGGACGCCGCCCGCTTCTTCTTGGTTATGCGCTCTCACGATCAGACCCTGGATCTGGATCTCGATCTGGCCCGCAGCCAGTCACAGGAAAACCCGGTGTACTACGTGCAGTACGCTCATGCCCGCATCGCCGGGATCCTGCGGAACGCTCCCCCGGAACTCGAACCCGGACTCACCCCCGACCCCAGCCTCTTCCAGACTTCCTTCGAGCGTGAACTGGTCAAGAAGCTCGATGAGTTCCCGCACGTGCTGATGGAGGCGGCCGATCGGCGCCACGTCCACCGCATCGCGAGCTACGCCCAGGAGCTGGCGGCCGAGTTTCACCCCTTCTACAAGAATTGCCGGGTGATCGGCTCCGATGTGGCCGTAGCTTCGTCGCGCCTTGCTCTCTGCCTGCTCACCCGCCGGGTCATCGCCCGCTGCCTCGACCTGCTTGGGGTCGACGCCCCCGAACGGATGTAGGCCGTGCCCGAACTCCCCGAAGTCGAGACGGTCAGAAGGGGGTTGCTCGAACACCTCCCGGGCCGGCGCTTTGTTGAGGTCGAGCGGGTGGAGCCCTTCATGCTTCCCGAGGGAGCGGAACCCGGCCTGCTTCGCGAAGCCCTGCCCGGCAGGCTGGTCGAGGACGTGCGCCGGCACGGCAAGTTCCTAACCCTGGTGCTCTCGGACGATGCCTACCTGATGCTCCACCTGGGCATGACGGGGCAGGTGACGCTGACCTCGTCGGACGCGGGTTTGCCCAAACATGGCCGCTTCGCCTTTCTGTTGGAGGGGGAGCAGCCGCGGCGCCTCTTGTTTCGCGACATGCGGAAGTTCGGCGGAGTGGAGTTAACCTTCGGCCGGGCTACCCGGCGACTGGAGGGCCTGGGGCCGGACGCCCTGGAGGGCGAATGGACGCATGAGGATCTGGGGCGGATGCTGGCCGGACGAACCACGCCGCTGAAGGCCTTCCTGCTCGACCAGCGGCGTCTCGCCGGGATCGGTAACATCTACGCGGATGAGATCCTCTGGGCCGCACAACTGTCGCCGCTGCGCCCGGCCGGCGGGTTGAGCGAAGAGGAAGTCGTGCGGCTCGCGGGGGAAATTCGGGGCCGGCTGGCGGAAGGGGTTCGCCTGCGCGGCTGTTCGATCTCGGATTTCGTCGACGCCGAGGGCCGGCCCGGCGGCTTTCAGCAGGCGCTGCAGGCCTACGGCCGCCAGGGAGAGCCGTGCGCCCGCTGTGGACGTCCCCTCGACCGGGTCGTGATTGCCGGCCGGGGGACCGCCTACTGCGCGGCCTGTCAGAGCCGACTCCCGGCCGCCTGACCCGCCCGGAGCCCCACCGCGCCGGACCATTTGAGCTTTCGGGGACTACTTGATCTCCGCGAACGACCGCCGCGAGCGCAGGCGGCCGGCCGAGCGCAAGCGGCGCTCCTCTCGGTTTCCGTGCACCACCACCATGAATCGGTCCACATCCTCGGGAACCTTCCCGTCCAGGCGCGACACCAGCCACAGGGCAAGGAAGGCGAGAGGGACGGTGATCCCGCCCGGGTTCTCCCACTGAAGCCAGGTGGGCAGCAGGCCGTGACCAAAGATGAGGGCAAGCGAGCTGACCAGACCCACGGTCATGCCGGCCACCGCTCCTTTGGCAGTCAGCCCTCGCCACCAGATTCCCGCGACCAGCACCGGGAATAGCGTGGAAGCCGAAACGGCAAAGGCCAGGCCCACCAGTACGGCGATCTGCATGTGCTCGACCGCGAGCCCGACCATCAGCATCACCAGCCCCATGACTACGGTAGAGCCGCGCGCCACGAGGACGCGGGTGCGCTCGTTCGCCTGTGGATTGTAGAGGGTGTAGTAGAGGTCGTGCCCCAGGGCTGCGCTGGTTACGACCAACAGGCCGGCAACGGTCGAGAGCACCGCGCTGAGGGCGCCGGCCACGACCAACCCCAGACCGAAACTTCCCCCGAAATGCAGTGCGGCGGCGGGCACGGCCAAGTTCTTGCCGTCGAGCGCCAGCCACTCGAGGAGCGGCTGCGAGAATCCGCCGCCTCCGGGGCCGGTGGGGGCGACCACCAGGTAGCGCACGACAAACCCGATGTAGGGTGCCACCAGGTAGAAACTGCCGATCAGCATCAGCACCAGGAGTACGCTCCAGCGGGCGCGGGCGCGGTCGGGGTTCGTGTAGAGACGCACCAGTATGTGAGGCAGCCCGGCTGTTCCCAGAACCAACGCCACCAAAAGGGAGAGAGTGGCCGGCAGGGAGTGAGAGGTGAGCGCATCGAGACCGGCAGACCCCTCGCCTTCTGCTGCCCGCAGCCCCGCGAGTACCTCTCCGTAAGTCAGATTTCCGTCGCCGACTATGCTGAGCGCCACTGCGAAGATGGCAACCAGAGCGACCCAGAACTGGATCACCTGGTTGATGGTGGTAGCTCGCATGCCCCCCAGCACCACGTAGAAGGTGATGGTGAGCGCCACCACCGCGATGCCGGCTTCGTAGGGCACACCCAGCAGGATCAGCATGATCTTGCCGGCGCCGAGCATCTGTGGTGCGGCGTAGAGGAGGCTGATCACCAGCACGCAGAACACCGCCACCGCCCTGCCGGTCTTGGTGTGCAGCCGCCCGGCCACGAAGTCGGGAATGGTGTAGTGGCCGAACTTTCGGAGTGGCCCGGCGATAAAAAAGAGCACCACGGCAAAGCCCAAGAAGAACCCATAGGCATAATGCAGGGCGGCAAAACCGTATAGGAAGGCGAGCCCGGCCACCCCAAGGAACGAGGCGGCGGACAGATAGTCTCCCGAGATGGCGGAGGCGTTTTGCAGCACCGTAACCTTGCGGCCGGCGAGATAGTACTCGGACGCGGTGCGCTGGTGCTTCCGCAGATTCCACGCCACAATGCCCGTCAGCACGAGCAGGACCAAGCCTAAGAGTAGCGAGAATTCGAGCGGATGGCCGGGAGCAGCCCTCACCTAGAGATCTCGGGGTTCGTCGATATTGTTGGCGCGCAGCGTGTAGATGAGGGCGATCACCCAGGTGATCGGATAGATCAGCACCGCGGCGAAGAGAAACGATGGGCTGAACCCGTGCCAGAACGGCCGGTTCATCACTCCGGGGAACAGATCCTCGAGAATGATCGTAGCTGTCACCAGACCGAAGAGCAGTCCGGCGGCAAGCAGGCTTAGCCTTCGCTGACGAAGCATGACGGCGGCCACGTGCAGCTCCTCAGCGCGTTCCCGCTCGGCCTCGCTCTGCAGTTGACGCTCCCTCGTTGTCCGTCTTTGCTCGCCCAGCAGCGGCCGGGGCCGCGGTCGGGAGAAGGCCGCGTTGCGGGGCTCGGGCTGGTCGGCGTCACCGGAGGCATCGGAATGGCCGGGGAACCGGGGGATGCCGGGTGTGGGGGAGTCGCCGGACGCGCCCCCTCTCGCTGCCGTCATTGGACCACCTCGTCCGCGGAGGGGTGCAGCTCTTCGCGGCACCCCTCGCCGCTTTCGAGGAACTCGGGGGTATCGTCGGGCAGGCAGAGTTCCAGCGGGAGTGAGAAACCAACGCTGGTGCCGCCGCCGTCGCTGTCCAATAGAAAGTCGGATCGTTGCTGGTAGAGCGCACGGAGCCGGCGGTGAACATTAAACACCCCAATGCCGTGCTCTTGCGAAGGCCCGTTGGCCACCACGTCCGCGAGCACTTCCGGCTCGAACCCCCGTCCGTCATCGTGCACCAGGACGGTTAGGCGGTCGTTGTCTACCGATGCCTCCAGTTCGACGTAGAGTCGTTGTCCCCCGGCCCGCTTGCCGTGCTTGACCGCGTTCTCGGCGAGCGGCTGAATGGTGAGAGGCGGGATGAAGAGTTCCATCGCTTCCTCGGGCACGTGCACCTCGACTTGGAGTTCGTCGCCGTAGCGGGCCTTCTCCAACTGCAGATAGTTGTCCACGTATTCGAGTTCTTCCCGCACGGTGATGAAGTCCTCGGGGCTCTGCAGGGTGTGCCGGAAGAAATCGGCAAAGGCCAGCACCAAGCGTCGCGCCTCGGTGGGCTTGGTGCGGCAGAACATGGCTATGGTGTTGAGGGCGTTGAAGAGGAAGTGGGGGTTGATCTGTGCTTGCAGTGCTCGGAGCTCGGCGGAGAGCGCGGCCTGCCTCTGCGAATCGAGCTCCGAGAGTTCGAGCTGACTGGAAAGCAGGCGGGCGAGCCCGCTCGCCACGGTATTCTCGAGTTCGCCCATCTCTTTGGGACGGGCGTAGTAGAGCTTGAGCGAGCCCACGGCCCGATCGCGGATCACCAGCGGCGCGATGACCGCGGAGTGGAGGGGGCAGTCGAGGTAGGGGCACCCGATCATCCAGCGGCTGTTGACCGTGCGGATTTCACCGGTCTCGAGGGCCTCATAGGTCGTGCGCGTCTTGATCTTGCTGCCGGGAAGGTGGTGGTTCTCGCCTTCGCCGACATAGGACAGAATTGTCGACGTGTCGGTTATGGAAACCGCGTCAAACTGCAACTTCGCGAAGATTAGGTAAGCCACCTCGCGCGCCGAATCCGCGTTCAGCCCCTGCCTGAGGTGCGTCAAGGATTCGATCACGATGTCGAGGATGCCTTCGGCCTGCAGCGCCTGACGGTGGGAGATGTTCTGGAAGGTGTCCCAACCGAGGCCGATCCAGGCGAGTATCCCCAGGGTGGAGAAGGCCACCAGGGGCCCCAGTACCAGCACCCACCACGAGAACTCGAGACCGGCGAGGTAAATGGCGCCAATTATCAGGGCCGCTTGAACCACGGCTAGGAAGCTCCCCATCAGCATTGGGGTGCGGATGTCTCTCCCGGCGCTCGTGTTAGAGCTGCTGGGCAAGTTTCCCCCTAGTGTCGAGCGGGTGGTGCGGCGCCGGCGTGAAGGCCGGCTGATACTGCCAAAGACCGCGGACGGCTCCAGGGGAATTATATCTCGCTGACCGATTGCACGAGAAAAGGGCCGGGGAAGACCCCAGCCCTTTAGATAACGCGAGTCCCGAGTAACCTCGCTTTTCTTCTTTCAACGACCTTCACTTACTCTTGTTTCCACGTAGTTGGCGGTCTTTTAGCCCCGCCGTTCCTCCACAAGAGGTGTTGTGATGGTCTCGAGAAGATGCGTCTTGTCTCTCGGGACTCTGTGTACCAGTCTACCGCGTCTGAGCGGGATGTCAACCTCAGGCCAGGAGTAAAAGTCCCGCAAATAGCGAACTTCACCAGCATAGGTGCGTGTTCGCTGGCAGCGTACCCGACAGCGCCCGTCGGATTCGCCGACAGGAGGCGGCCTTACCCGCGGGGGGATGCTGCCGCGGGTGATCGGGACAGGCGGCCTGGGGCGGGGACGACATGGTGCGGGGCCGTTGAGGCCTGTGTTAAAATCGGTCATCGCGAAGGATCGCGAAGGATCGCGAAGGCCCATGTGCTCTTTTGCAGAGCGGGCGGAGTTAACTCAGTTGGTAGAGTGCTAGCTTCCCAAGCTGGATGTCGCGGGTTCGAATCCCGTACTCCGCTCCATACGAAGGCCGCTCAGGCCGGCCTTTTCGCTGCCCGGTCCTCGCCTCTCAGACCGTTTGACCGGTATTACCCGGGCGGGTATACTTTCCGACCGGCATCAATCCTCCACTGAAAGGAGGCCGGTATGGAGTCGACGCCGGCTCGGCCCTCGGTCGATCAGGACAGAGAGCGAGTGCTCAATAGGCTGCGCCGCGTCGAAGGCCAGGTGCGCGGTCTGCAGCGGATGATCGAGGAAGAAAAGGAATGCGAACAGGTGCTGACGCAGCTCTCCGCGGTCAAGTCAGCCCTGGACCGGGTCGGCATCCACCTGATCAGTCACCGCATGAAGGAATGCCTGGAGACCTCGAGCCCCCAGGTGGACGAGGCCGCGATGGAGCAGGCCTTCGAGATCTTTCTCAAATACGTGCAGTGCGCGCGCTAATTCACCGCTAAGGCTGGTTCCGGCCAGAACCTGGCTCCAAGCGCTCCTTGAGCCAGCGCGAGGTGCGTTGGTGCATAGCGGGGGATGTCTGCGCTGATCCGTGATCGCCTCCGGCCAGCAGTATTACCTCGGCATCACCCCTTAACTGCTCGGCCAACCTCAGCGAGGTGGTGAACGGGACGGTTTCGTCGTCGCGCGTGTGCACCAACAAAACCGGGGCGTCGATCTCCTCCGCCTCGGTGAAGATGTCGCTCCTTTCGAGAGAGCGCCTCAGGGAGTCGGGCTCAAAGCGGGCGGATTGCACGATCTCCCCGTTTTCTTCCCTCTGGGCCAAGTGATCCAGCCCTTCTAGAAGCACTTCTTCCGGGGCCGGACAGAGCAGGCATAGGGCGGCGAGCTCGGCGTCTTGCGCGGCCATCACTCCAAGGTGTCCGCCCATGCTCGAGCCGCGGAAGCCGATCCGCAGGGGATGGACCAGGGGGTGACTGCGCAGCAGGCGGGTGGCATCGATGACGTCCGCGACGGTCTCCCCATCCACGGCGCCGCCACTTCCGCCATGCCCGCGCAGGTCGAGGACCAGGACGGCCATGCCTTCGGCGCAGGCGGTCCGCGCGAAGGTCTCGTGGCGTTTGCGGTTGCTTCCGGCCCCGTGGACCACCACCAGGCCGGGAAGAGGGGAGCCCCCAGGAGTTGTCGCCGCCGCCGGGAGAAAGAGGTCCGCCGCCAGCACTAATCCGGGCGTCACCGTCGAGCGAAAGCGAAGCTCCTCGATGACTGCGGCCGTCAGCTTGCCTCCTCTTCGGCGAACGCCAGGTACGGCAGGTTGCGGAAGCGACCTCGCTGGTCGAAACCGTAGCCGATGAAGAAGTCGTCCGGTGCGGTAAAGCCCTGATAGCGCACGGGCAGGTCGACCAGGCGGCGATAGGGGCGGTCGAGCAGGGTGCAGATCTCGAGCGAGCGGGGCTCGCGCAGTCCCAGCGAGCGCGTGATGTAGTGAAGTGTAAGGCCGGTGTCGATCACGTCTTCCACGATCAGCAGGTCTCGCCCCGCGATGGGATGGTCCAGGTCTTTCAAGAAGCGAACACCGCGGGTTTCACCGCTGCTTTGTCCGGGGTCTTCGGTCGCGTAGGAGGTGATGGCCATGAAGTCGAGTTCGACGTCGACGGTGATCGCCCGGGCTAGGTCGGCCAGGAAGATCACCGCGCTTTTCAGCACGGACACCAGGAGCAGGGGTTCCGTCAGGCGGCCCTGGTAGTCGCGTGAGATCTCGGCGGCCAATTCGATGACCCGCTTTGCTATCTGCTGTTCGGTGAGGAAGACTTTGCGAGCCGTGCCGTGCGTGGTCATCACATGGGCAGAGTGAGGTCGTACTTGCGGGCGAGAATCATGAAATCCCGCCTGTAGAGCAATTTGACCCGCACCTCCGGGTACTTCTCCGCCATCTTACGGACCTTCCGATTCTTGTCTGTCACCAGTGACTGCTTCATCTGCGTTACCTCGATATAGACGTCGAGTTCAGGCAGATAGAAGTCGGGAGTAAAGGCCTCGAGGATGTTGCCCCCCTCGTCCTGTTCCAGAATAAAGGTTCTGGGCTCGTACATCCAAGGGATGCGGTAGTAGTCAAGGATGCGGGCCGCCTCCCGTTCGCTCTCGGTGACGAAACGCGGCGGCTTGCTGCCTCGGTAGTAGGCGTAGCGTTCTTCCTCGGCGCCTGGATTCTTCACTTGAACAGGGTTTCTCCGTGGTCGTATCAGTGCTGCGACAATTCTAGCAATGCGGTCCTTGTGGTACCGTACCGGCGAGTTTTCGACCCCCCGGGAGCACACATGACCCACACTCTGATCTACCCCAACTCCACCCGGCACAATGAGCGGGGGCATTTGGAGATAGGCGGGTGTGATGTGGTCGAGTTGGCGGAGAAGTTCGGAACTCCTCTCTTCATCTACGACGAGGAGGCGGTGCGCGACCAGTGCCGCCGCTACGTGGGGGCTTTCTCCAGTAGGACCGACGACTTCGAGGTGATCTACGCGAGCAAGGCCTTTTCGGCCGTTGCCATGCTGCAGATCGTGGCCCAGGAGGGTCTCTCACTCGACGTTTCCGCCGGCGGCGAGTACCACACCGCGCTGGTGGCCGGATTCCCCCGAGAGCGCATCTTCTTCCACGGGAACAACAAGTCCCGGGGGGAACTCGAGTACGCCCTGGAGAACGGGGTCGGCTTCGTGGTGGCCGATAGCTTCATGGAGCTCGACCTGCTGGAAGAACTCTGCGCCGCACGCGGATTGTGCCAGAAGATCTTGCTCCGCATCACTCCAGGCGTTCATGCCGAGACCCACTCCTACATCCAGACCGGCCAAGAGGATTCGAAGTTCGGGTTCGGGCTGGTGGAGGGGATCGCGCTCGAGGCGATTCGGCGGGCGCACACCTCGGAGCACTTGGCGCTGGTGGGTCTTCACGCTCATATCGGCAGCCAGATCTTCTCGATGGAAGGCTTCCAGCGGGCAATCGACGTGCTGGTGGGGCTGATCAAGGAGGCTCACGACGAGATCGGCTGGAGTTGCCGCTATCTGAACGCCGGCGGAGGGCTGGGCATCCGGTACACGGAAGAGGATTCTCCGGCCACGGTGGACGAGTACGCCGAGGTCAAGGTGCGGGGCCTTGAAGAAGCTATGGTCAGGGTCGGGCTGCCCGTGCCGCGGGTGCTGGTCGAACCCGGGCGGTCGCTGGTGGGCGCGGCGGGAGTCACCGCCTACCGGGTGGGCACCATCAAAGAAGTGCCGGGGATCCGCACCTTCGTTGCCGTGGACGGCGGGATGAGCGACAACATTCGGCCCATGCTCTATGACGCCAAGTACGAGGCCATGCTCGCCAACAAGGCGGACGTTTCCGAGGACACGCTGGTCACAGTGGCGGGTAAGCACTGCGAGAGCGGCGACATCTTGATCCGGGACATCGAAATCGCCAAACCGGAAGCGGGGGATGTCCTGGTCATGCCGAGCACCGGGGCTTACGCCTACGCCATGGCCTCAAACTACAACGGGAATCCGCGTCCTGCGGTGGTTCTGGTCCGGGAAGGCCGGGCATGGCTTATCGTGGAGCGCGAGACCTACGGCGACCTGGTCGCCAGACAGCGGCCGCTAGAGGGCAGGCGACCGGAAGGCAGGTAGTCGCCCAATGGAAGAGGAATCGAGGAAAGAGGATGCGATGGGTCAGGGAGCTGCGGGCCAGGGAGCCATGAGCGTGCAGAGCGTGCTTCGTATAGGGCTCTTGGGCTTCGGCACCATCGGCTCGGGGGTCTACCGGCTGATCGAGCGGGAGCGGGACGAGATCATCGCCGCAACCGGGGTGGAGCTGCGGGTGGTCAAGGTCCTGGAGAAGGATCTTCAGATGGAGCGGCCGGGCCTGCCCCGCGAGCTCCTGACCGACGACTTCAGCAGCATCGTGGACGACCCCGAGATCGATGTGATCGTGGAGGTCATCGGCGGGACCGGCGCGGCCTTCGACTTCGTCAAGACCGCCCTGGAGAGCGGCAAGAACGTCGTCACCGCCAACAAGCAGTTGCTGGCGCACAAGGGCGCCACGCTCTTTCAGTTGGCCCGTGATCTGCAGCGCCAGATCCGTTTCGAAGCCGCCGTGGGCGGTGCCATTCCCATCATTCGCGTCCTGCGGGAGAGCATGATCGCGGCCGGCATCCACACCGTCTATGGCATCGTCAACGGCACCACCAACTACATCCTCACTGCAATGGCCCAGGGCCGCGGGGACTACGCCGAGGCGCTGATCGACGCCCAGAAGTTGGGCTACGCGGAACCCGACCCCACCGAGGACGTAAGCGGAGGGGACGCGGCGGCCAAGATGGCAATTCTGGCTTCCATCGCCTTCAAGAGCCGGGTCACCATGGCTGACGTCTCTTACGAAGGCATCGAGAGGCTGACCCTGGACGACGTGCGCTACGCTCGGGAGTTCGGCTTCGTGGTCAAGCTGATAGGCGCCGCTCGTCTGATCGGGGGAAGGGTGAACGTCAGGGTGCACCCCGCCCTTGTGCCCGAGAACCATCCCCTGGCCTCCATTCAGGGTTCCACCAACGCGGTGTTTCTCGAGGGCGACGTGATCGACGAGATCATGCTGACCGGGCCGGGGGCGGGTGGCCGTCAGACCGCCTCCGCCATCGTCAGCGACATCGTCAGCATCGCGGGCACCAAGACTACCGGCTTTCTTCAGGACTGCTCCTGCTACAAGTCGCTGGATTCCATTCCCTCCGAAGAGGTCCCCTCCGCTTTCTTCCTGCGGGTCAATGTCGCCGACCGGCCCGGAGTGTTGGCGCAGATCGCCGGGGCGTTCGCGGACGAGGGCGTTTCCATCGAGAGCATGATCCAGAAGGGGCACGCCGACGAGGCCGAGCTGGTGATCGTCACCCACCCCACTCGGGAGGACGGCTTCTTCCGGGCGATCGACGCCATCGCCGGACTGCCCGTGTGCAAGGGTAGGCCGGTAACCCTGCGGGTCCTCTCCTAGCGCCGTGTCTAGTACCGTCAAGATCATCCTCGGGGTGGCCGCGCTGGCCGTGCTGCTCTACGTGGCCTTCGTTGGCTTCGTGCTGATCCTGGGCGGCTGGGACGGCGCGGATCTGGGTGGCGGGGGTACGACGGTGGGGGTGTTGCGGCTCGACGGCGTGGTCTCCGCGGGCGAACAGGACTTCTTCAGCGGCGGCGGAATCGAGCCGGTGCGTACGGTCGACCTGCTGACGGACGCGGATATGGACAACAGTCTGGACGCGGTTGTGCTTCGCGTCAACAGCCCGGGCGGCAGCCCGGCGGCCAGTTGGGAGATCTACGAGCGCGTTCGAACCATGAGCAAGCCGGTGATTGTTTCGGTGGCCGATCTCACCGCGTCCGGAGCCTACTATTTCGCCAGCGCGGCCGATGCCATTCTGGCCGCACCCACCTCTTCGGTGGGCAGCATCGGCGTGATCCTCACGGCGGCCAATCTCGAGGGTCTATACGATAAGCTCGGGATCGAGTACACGGTGCTGACCAAGGGCGAGTACAAGGACATAGGCAACCCCGCGCGCAGCCTGACGTCGGAGGAACGCCGTATCCTCTCGCAGCAACTCGACGAGGTGTACGAGCAATTCATCGCCGACGTGGCGCAGGGGCGTGGCCTCGAGCTGGCGGAGGTGCGGGAGTTGGCCAACGGCCTCACCTACAACGGCGAGCGGGCGCTCGAACTGGGGCTGGTGGACGAGATTGGCACCTACAATGACGCCCTGGATCTTGCTGCCGAGCAGGCCGGAGGATCCGCGGACGATTACGAGGTGCGGGTTTTGGGCGAAGATGATTACGGTCTCGATCTCCTTTCCCTCTTCTTCGGCGTCGAGGCGCGTCAGGGCCTTCAGGAACTCGCCCGTGAGTTGGGCAGCTCGATTCGGGCGGGGTTGGAGCCGGCCGGCGGGCTGCGCCTCCGTTAGACACGGGAGGAGGCCAGGGTTCGGTCCCTGCACCTTCGGTCCCTGCACCCTCTGAGAGAAGGTAGGAATGTCGAACGCGAAAACGCGGCGGGTCCGTATCGTCCATTTCTCCGATATCCACTGCGGCTCGCAGTACTTCGTCCCGAACCTGCTCGAGCGCACCCTGGTCGAAGTCAACGACCTGGCTCCGGATGCCGTGGTGATCACCGGGGACCTGACCAACATGGGCTACCGCCAGGAGTTTCGGGAGGCTCGGGACTACCTGGACCGGCTGGACACGGAGAACCTGGTGATAACCCCGGGCAACCACGACAGCCGCAACGTGGGCTACCTGCATTTCGAGCGGCTTTTCGGGGAGCGCGATTCCGTCCTATGTATGGACGGAGTCTCCCTGGTGGGCGTCGACTCCAGCGAGCCGGACCTGGACTACGGACGCATCGGCCGGCACCGCTATCCCTGGATCGATGAAAGCTTCGAGCAATGCGAAGATGACGACCTGCGCATCTTCGCATTGCACCACCATCTGCTGCCGGTGCCGGGCACCGGCCGAGAGCGCAACGTTGTGCACGATGCCGGGGACGTGCTCGAGGTCTTGATCCGCAACCGGGTGCGCCTGGTGCTCTCCGGACACAAGCACGTGCCTTACGTCTGGCGGCTCGAGGACATGTTCGTGGTCAACACCGGCACCATTAGCACGCTGCGTCTGCGGGGCGACACGAAGCCCTGCTACAACGTAGTCGACGTGGAAGGCGGCAAGGTGACCATCACCCGGCACTACCCCTTCCGGGGCAGCGAGCCGATCGTCGAGTTCGACGCGGGCACCGCCCGGTACACCAAGCACGAGCACCACGTCGACCGGGTGGTGACGGATGCCTGACCGCAGGGCCGCGCTGGTCCTGATCGACGGGGAGCACTACCCCAACGTGGTCACGGCCGCCCTCGAGGAACTCTCCGACCGCTACGAGTTTCGCGGGGCGCTTTTTCTGGGCGGAACCGAGAAGATCGAGGCTGATGACCTGCGGTCCCGCGCCCAGGAGCTCTACGGGCTGCCCACCGAGATCGCCGGCGGGGACTACGCCGAGGGCCTGGACCGGGCGCTGGAGCGGTTTCGGCCGGAGGTGGTCGTTGACGCCAGCGACGAGCCGGTGATAGGTTATGTCGAGCGTTTTCGTCTGGTAAGTCACGCCTTGGCGCAGGGGGTGACTTACGAGGGTTCCGACTTTCGCTTCACTCCTCCGCGGCTCGAGCGTATCGCCACTCATCCTTCGCTCTCCATCATCGGTACCGCGAAACGGGTCGGCAAGACCGCCGTCAGCGGGTTCGTGGCTCGGAACCTCCGGGACATGTTTGCCGAGTCCAGTGCCGGAGAGGTGGTGATCGTCCCCATGGGGCGAGGCGGGCCGCCGGAGCCGGAGGTGATCGAAGGTATTTCCCGCGAACTGCGGGCGAAGGATCTGCTGGCGTGGAGCCGCGAGGGGCGCCACGCCGCCTCCGATCATTTCGAGGACGCCGTGATCAGCCGGGTGACCACCGTGGGTTGCCGCCGGTGCGGCGGGGGACTCGCCGGGGAACCGTTGTCGAGCAACGTCCGCGAAGGCGCGCTGGTGGCGAATGCGCTGGCTCCGGAGTTGATCATCTTCGAGGGAAGCGGCGCCGCGATTCCCCCGGTGGAGACCGACGCCCGGCTGCTACTGGCGGGGGCCCACCAGCCGGTTGATTACGTCACGGGTTACCTTGGTACTTATCGTATCCTGATCAGCGATCTCGTGGTTCTCGCGATGGCGGAGGAGCCGCTTGCCTCCAAGGAGAAAATCGCAGCTATGATTGCCGCAATCCGCGCGGTCAAACCGGGCCTCACCGTGGTTCCGGTGGTCTTCCGCCCTCAGCCTGCCACCTCTGTAGCGGGGCGCAGGGTGGCGGTTTTTAGCACCGCGCCGGAGGCACTGCGTCCGCGGATCAGCGCTTTCCTGGAGCAGGAGCACGGGGCCGAGGTGGTGGCTTACTCACGCAACCTGTCCGATCGCTCCCGACTAAGAGAAGACCTGGATCAGCCCGGCGTGAAACGAGCGGAGATCTTCTTGACCGAGATCAAGGCGGCGGCCGTCGACGTGGTCGCCGAGGCCGCTGAGGCCAGGGGCCGCGAGGTGGTGTTCATGGACAACCTGCCGGTGGAGGTCGAGCCCGCCCGGCCGGGCGAGCTCGCGAAGCATAGCCGTGCTCTCGGCCGCCTGGCAGCCCAGCGGTTCAAGGCCCGATGAGTTTCGGCGAGCAACCCGGGGATGACAAAGTGCCGGACGAACTCAGCCATCCGGTCATCCGCTCGCGCATCCAAATACTGGACACGGGGCATGCCGTGCCCTTCTCCAAGGGTTTGCTCGGTCAGTCGCTGACGGCTACCGGGCTCTCCCCCCACGGCGCTTCCGAAGTGGCGTTGGCGGTGGAAACCGAACTCGTCGTCAGGGGCGTGCAGCGGGTCAGCATCGGGGAACTCGACCGTTTGGTGGAGCAGGTGCTCGGGCGGATGGAGGGAGCCCCCTGGGTCGAGCGCTACCACAAGTGGCATCAGCTGGCCCTCCAAGACCGTCCCGTGATCATCCTCATCGGCGGCACAACGGGCGTGGGCAAGAGCACTCTCGCGACCACGCTCGCTCACCGTCTGGGGATCGTTCGCATCATCGCGACCGATGCCATCCGCGAGGTCATGCGCTCCTTCTTCTCGGCGGCGCTGATGCCGGCCATTCACTACTCCAGCTTTGACGCCGGCGGCTCGGTCAGGGTGCCGATCGGACCCAGTCTGGACCCCAATATCGTGGGGTTTGTCGAGCAGGTCGAGGCGGTTAATTCCGGGATCAACGCCATCGTCGACCGGGCCATCAAAGAGGCCACGGGGATGGTCATCGAGGGGGTCCACATGGTGCCTGGCTTCATGGCTTCCCCCGGCGGAGAGGATGCGCTCGTCCTTCCCATGGTGGTGGCTCTAAGGGACGAGGAACTTCACCGCAGCCACTTCGTTATCAGAGACCGTGAGACCGACGGCCGGCGACCCTTCAAGCGGTATCTGCGCAACTTCGAGCAGATCCGCAAGATACAGGACTTCATCATTCGCCGGGCCGAGGCAGAGGGAACGCTGATTATCGAGAACCTGAATATCGACGATACCGTGGGCCTGGTCGTGGACGCGCTCTACGAGCTGATCTCGGAATCCGCGGAACAGGACTTCGAGGGACACTCCGGGAACCGTGCGGGATTGCCGGAGCCCGTCGGCCCATTGGGCGCCGCCGACCCGACGGACCGCACCGGCCCGCTCGAGCAGGCCGATGCCCCCGAGGGCGACGTCACCGAATGAAACCAGAGGCAGACAGGTTGAAAGAGGACGGCTCGCTGAAGGCCGCCGACGCGAACTGGGGGCCAGGAGTACTCTGCATGTGTGACGACTTCGTGAAGGCGACCGAGGCGGCCGCGCTGGAGGCGGGGCGCATGCGCGGTCAGGGAGACGGGCCCGTCGCCCATCGAGCCGCCGTGGACGCCATGCGCAGGACTCTGGACGATATGGCCATCTCCGCCCGCGTCACCGTTGGCTTCGGGGACCGCTACGGAGCGGACGGCCTGATCGGCGGACGCGAAGTGGGGGCCGGAGGCCGCCGCTGCGAGCTGGCCATCGACGCGCTCGAAGGCACGGAGAGCCTGGCCCGCGGGCAGACCGGGGCGATGTCGGTGCTGGCGGTAGCCGCACCCAACCACATCCTGCCGGTCCCGCGCATGTACATGCAGAAGATAGTGGTGGGCCCCCGCGCGGCGGGCTCCGTGGACATGGACCTGCCGGTGCGCGAGAATCTCGAGGCGATCGCCAAGGCCTACGACCGGCCGGTGAAGGACATCTCGGTTATCACGCTCGACCGTCCCCGGCACGAGGACCTCATCGAGGAGATCCGGGCGACCAAGGCCCGCATCAAACTCATTCCCGACGGCGATATCACCGCCAGCATATCGGCGGCGGTGCAGGGAACCGGCGACCACGTCTACATTGGCATCGGTGGGGCACCCGAGGGGATTATGACCGCAGCCGCCATGAGGTCCCTGGGCGGCGAGATCCAGGCGCGTTTCTGGCCGCTGTCGCGAAGCGAGGTGGACGCCTGCCTGAAGCTGGGCATCGACGATATGGAGGCAAAACTCTCGACAGATGATATGGTTAAGGGCGACGTCGTCTTTTGCGCGACGGGCGTCACCCGCAGCGACCTTCTACGCGGCGTCTTCTATTTCGGCCACGGGGCCCGCACCCAGACACTAGTCATGTGCACTCGTTGCCGCAACGTTCGCTTCGTCGACAATATCCAGCTCTTCACGCAGGAACGGCGGGAGATCCGGCTTTAAGCGAACGCGGGCGTCATGCCGTAGCTGGTCGAAGCACGAGGATTTCATTTCATCACTATAGGAATTCTGATTGTTCAAATTTAAGCATTTTCTCAATTATTCAATAGAAGGGCTGCAGAAATGGTCGCTGGAGGAACGATGGAGCTAACCGAACTAGAACCCAAGCTGCTCTCCGACCTGCACCAGGTCGCGTCGGAGTTGGGGATAAAGAACTTCCGCAAGTATTCCAAGCAGGATTTGATCAATCGGATCCTGAACGAGCAGTCTGGAGACATGGGCCTGCAGGTGCGTACCGGTCTGCTGGACATACTTCCGGACGGCTTCGGCTTTCTCCGGACGCAGGGATACACTCAGTCCGATTCCGACATCTACGTTTCGCTCTCTCAAATCCGGCGCTTCAAGCTGCGCCGCGGAGACGAGATCACCGGCCAGGTTCGGAATCCCAAGGACAACGAGAAGTATCACGCCCTGCTCAAGATCAACACGGTCAACGGACTCGATCCCGAGGCCGCGCGGCACCGCCCCAATTTCGACTCGCTCACGCCGCTGTTTCCCGAGGAGCGGCTGCGTCTGGAGACCCAGCCCAACCTCATCGCTCCCCGAGTTATGGATCTGGTCAGCCCCATTGGCAAGGGACAGCGGGGTCTGATCGTCTCTCCGCCCAAGGCCGGAAAGACCACCATCCTTAAAGAGATGGCCAATTCGATCACCGAGAACAATCCCGAGGTGCACCTCCTGGTGCTGCTGGTAGATGAGCGTCCCGAGGAAGTCACCGACATGGAGCGTTCGGTCAACGGCGAAGTGGTGGCCTCGACCTTTGACCAACCTGCGGACAACCACCTGCAGGTGACGGAGTTGGTGCTCGAGCGCGTCAAGCGGTTGGTCGAGGTGGGCAGAGACGTGGTCGTGCTGCTCGATTCGATCACCCGTCTCGCCCGGGCCTACAACCTGGCGGCGCCGGCCAGCGGCCGAATTCTCTCCGGCGGCGTTGACTCCACCGCGCTCTACCCGCCCAAGAAATTCTTCGGGGCGGCACGGAATATCGAGGAAGGTGGCTCGTTGACTATCCTTGCCACCGCGCTGGTGGACACCGGCTCACGCATGGACGAGGTCATCTTTGAGGAGTTCAAGGGAACCGGCAACATGGAGGTCCACCTGAGCCGCCAACTGGCCAACAAGCGCATCTTTCCCGCCATCGACATAGAGAAGTCGGGCACGAGGAAGGAAGAATTGCTGATGAGCGCAGAAGAGGCCAAGGTGGTTTGGAAGCTCCGCTCCGTACTGCACGCCCTCGAGCCCAACGCGGCCATCGAGTTGCTGATCAATAAGCTGAAAGAGACCAAATCGAACACCCAGTTCCTCGAAGCGATGAGGAAGAACTCCCGCTAACCGCTTTGGGCCTCGCCTCGCCGCAGCCGTGAGCTTCAAGTTGGACATACAGGGTGTGTCGGCCGGTCACTGGACCGACCGGGAAGGGGCCACCGGTTGCACCGTGGTTCTCGCCCCGGAGGGCGCGACCGCCTCCGTCGAGGTTCGCGGCATGGCTCCGGGCACCCGGGAAACGGACCTGCTCTCCCCGCTCGCCACCGTCTTCCAGATTCAAGCGGTCATCCTCTGCGGAGGTAGCGCGCCCGGCTTGGGTGCGGCCGACGGCGTGGTGCAGTATCTCGAGGAGCGGGGGCTGGGCTACGCCACTCCCTACGCCGCCATTCCTCTGGTTTCCGGGGCCGTCATCTACGATCTGGGCGTGGGCGAGCCAGGTAGGCGGCCGCGGGCAGACGCCGGGTATGCGGCGGCCGAGGCGGCCATGGCAGGTATCACCGCGGCCTCCTCTGGCGCCGAACCGCCAGAACCCGAAGAGGGCAGCGTGGGTGTCGGCACCGGGGCCACCGTGGGCAAGGTGCTGGGAGAGACCGGTTGGATGAAGGGCGGCTTCGGCGCAGCGGCCCTGACGCTGCCGGGGGACGTCCGGGTGGCGGCGCTGACGGTGACGAATGCCTTCGGCGATGTCCTTGCAGAAGACGGCTCGATCCTGGCCGGGGCCCGAGCGGCCGGCGGTTTCGTGGATGCCTGCCGCTTCCTGCTGACGCAGCATCACTACCCCTTGTTCGAGCGCGCAGGCCAGAACACCACGCTTTCCGTGGTGGTGACCAATGCGGATCTGCGCAAAGTGGAATGTCTCATGGTTGCCCGCATGGCCCACGACGGGCTGGCGCGCACCATCTCTCCCGTGCACACTCCGGTCGACGGTGACGCAGTCTTCGTGCTCGCCACCGGGCAACGTCCGGCCAGCATCTTCCAGGTGGGCATCGCCGCGGTCGATGTGGTTTCGGCCGGCGTGCGCCGGGCGGTGCGCCTGGCGACCTCACTCGCCGGGGTTCCCGCGCTGAGCGATGCGCGCGGCGACACGTCCGACGACGGGATGGGCGATGCCTAGCCCAGGGGCTGCCGGGGGGACGCATGGTCCCTGTGCCGGCGTGGGGGATTAAGCGGTGAAGCTAAGTCGGGGGAAGGCCGAGGTGCGCGCCCTGGTCGAAGAGGCCCGCGGGCGAGGAGCCTCGGTGGGCCTGGTGCCCACCATGGGCTATCTGCACGAGGGCCATCTCTCCCTGGTGCGTCGGGCGCGGGAGCAGAACGACTACGTGGTCCTCTCGATCTTCGTGAACCCCACCCAGTTCGGCCCCGGAGAAGATCTGGAAAGTTACCCCCGCGACCTCGAAAGTGACCTCGAGCTCGCAGAACAGTCGGGAGTTGATCTGGTGTTCGCGCCCGAGGCGGAGGAGATGTACGCTCCTGGCCACCGCACCTGGGTCGAGGTCGAAGAACTCACTCGAGGCCTCTGCGGGCGCAGCCGTCCCGACCACTTCCGCGGCGTCACCACGGTGGTCACCAAGCTCTTCGGCATCTGCCGTCCCGACCGGGCCTACTTCGGGCAGAAGGACGGGCAGCAGGCCTTCGTCATCGGCCGCATGACCCGCGACCTCGATCTGGGAGTCGAGGTGGTGGTGGCTCCCATCGTGCGCGAAGCCGATGGGCTGGCGCTCAGTTCCCGGAACGTCTATCTCTCCGAGGAGGAGCGCCGCGCCGCCCCCATCCTGCAGCGCGCCCTCTGTGAGGGTGAGGTCACGGTAGGCGCGGGCGAGCGGGACGCGGAAGCGGTGCGCAGCCAGGTGCGGCGGCGGATCGAAGGTGCGCCGGAGGCTCGGGTGGACTACGTCGAACTGGTCTCCACCGAAACGCTGCAAAGCGTCGAGCTCATCGCGGGCGAGGTGCTGCTGGCGGCCGCGGTCTTCTTCGGGAAGACCCGCTTGATCGACAACGTGATCATCAAGGTGCCGTAGCGCGGTCTCGACCGGGGCGGAGACCGACGAATCCGACCCTCCTCTAACGCTTCTCCCATTTGAGCAAATAGGCCACCTGGCTCAGCGTGCTGCCCTCCTGGATCTCCTGGCGCAGCCGGTTCTCCCGCTCGAGCACGTCCATGGCCCGGTTGGTGTATTCGACCGCCTTCTCCTTGGGGATCACGCAGACCCCGTCGTCGTCGCCTACCACCCAGTCGCCTGTGCGGATGGTGACCCCGGAGATGCGGATCGGGGCTCCGATCTCGCCGAAGCCCTTGGGCTCGCCCGCCGTGGGGGTCACCAGGCTTGAGAAGAGGGGAAAACCCAGCGCGAGGATCTCGGGCAGGTCGCGAGCGGCGCCGTGAATGACGACTCCGGCCAGCTTGCGCTGCACTGCCGAGTGGGTGGCGAGCTCGCCCCACACCGCGGGCAAGGATCCCCCCGCGTCGATGACCAGCACGGTGCCTTCTTCGGCTTCGTCGATGGCCTCCACCGGCTTGGCCCAGTCGCCGGGATATGTGCGAACGGTGAGCACGGGTCCCGCCATCTTTGCTCCGGGAACCCGAGGCGTGATGCCGGGAAGATCGCCACTGCGGTGCTGGGCGTCCGAGACGTTGGCTGCGGAGACCCGGAGCAACTGCTCGCGCAGGTCGGCTTTGCCGGCGCGGACGAAGTACTCGGACTTGATGCTCGTGCCCTCGTCGAGCGCCTGTCTGATCTGCGCGGCGGCCTCGCGCACGTCTTTGGCCTTGGTGATGGCCCCGCCCACGATGACTATGGCGGCGCCGGCCTCGATGGCCGCCGCCGCGGTCTCCGAATTGATTCCACCGGCCACGGCCACGGGGATGGAAACCGCCTCCGCCACCTGCTTCAGCGCCTCGAAGGGCGTGCGCCCAGCCATCTGCTCGTCGATGGCCACGTGAATTCCGATGTAGGAGGCGCCGAGCGCCTCGACCTCGCGGGCCCGCACCACGGGGTCGGAGACCTGGATCATGTCCACGATGATCTCGGCGCCGTAGTTGCGCCCCGCCTCTACGCACTCGCGGATGGTGGCGTCGGAGGCCGCTCCCAGCACGCCGATCACCTTGGCGCCCGCCTTGGCGGCGTACTCCACCTCGGCGCGGCCCGCGTCCATGGTCTTCATGTCGGCCACGATGGTGAGGTTGGGCCAGCGCTCCCGAAGGGCCCGCACCGCCTGGAGACCCTCGCTCTTGATCAGAGGTGTGCCCGCCTCCAGCCAGTCGGCGCCACCCGCGACGGCCTGCTCGGCCACCCTGAGGGCGCGGGGCAGATCGACGAAGTCCAGCGCCAACTGCAGGCGGGCCTTCATGCACTCACCCCGGAGAATTGAACGACCAGACGGCGCTCGCGCCGGCGGTTGTCGAAACACACCAGACAGATCTCCTGCCAGGTCCCCAGCAGAAGCCGCGCCTCGGCGAAGGGCACCACCAGGCTCGGGCCCAGGAGTCCCGCGCGGATGTGCGAATGGCCGTTGCCGTCCCCCAGCAGCAGATTGTGACGGTAGTCGCGGTCGGCCGCGGCCAACTCGTCGAACAGACGCTGGAAGTCAGCCACCACGCCGGGCTCGAATTCCAGCGTGGTCATCGCCCCGGTTGCGCCGGGGACGAAGACGGTGGCGCTGCCCGCGGTGAGGCCTGAGTCGCGCAGCAGGGAGGTCACCTCCTCGGAGAGGGCTGTGATGTCGGCATTACCGGCAGTGGAAATCAGGATCTCGTAGGTGGTGACGGTGAGCCGGCCTTCGGCTGAGTGCTCACGTTTCTGCTGAATGCTTGTGGTCATCGCGTTCCTTTGGGCGACGTGGACGAGTCACTTGGGTCTGGCGGCGTCGGTTGTGCGAATATCCGTTTGAGTTCCGAGAGCGTGCCTTCGGGCAGCAGCGCGTGCTCGGCCAGCAGGTCGACCGTGGCCCCGCCGAGGGCTCGGTAGGTGGGCAGGGCCTTGGGAGCTTCCCTTTCGAGGACCGAAAGGTGCCGGACTACGGTGGCGAGGTCTCCCCGCATCAGGGGGCCGGTCAGCGCTTGGGGAATTCCCACCTCCCGCAGATTCTCCACCGCTCTGGTGGTCAGTGGCAGCAGAGCTTCGAGGGCGCCGTCGGCGGGAAGACCCACGCGTTGGAAGAGCTGCCGCGCCAGCCAGGCGAGGGTGACTACGTAGTTGCTGGCCAAGACGCCGGCCGCATGGTAGAGGGCGCGGTCCTCGTCCCGAAGCAGGAAGGGGCGCGCGCCGAGGAGTTCCGCCAACCGAAGCCCGGCTTCCCAGGCGCCGGCGGCTCCCGGCGTCACCGCGACGCTGACTCCCCGGAACAGTTCGGGAGCCGGTGCCGCGGTCACCGTCTGCAAGGGGTGGAACGCCAGGGTTACAGCTCCCTGCGCCGCGCAGGGCTCCAGGACCGATACTGAGGTGGCGCCACTGGTGTGGGCGACGTATTGACCCGGTTCGATGAGCGGAGAGAGCGCGTCGACTACCCCGGGCAGGGAAGCGTCAGGAACCGTCAAGAGCCATAGTACGGGCTCGCGGTTGGCAAGGCTGTGGAGGTCGGCCGCGCCGGGTACGCCCAATCTGTGGGCGGCCTGCCGGCGGCTCTCGGCGGTCCGGTTGAGATGACCGGCAAGCTCGGCACCCTGCGCCATCAACTCCACCCCCAGGGCAACGCCCATGCGGCCCGCTCCAATGATGGCGATGCGGGGTGGGGATGACTTGGGTTGGGGAAAGGGAGCGCGTGCAGACGCGCCACGGGTGAGGGCGGACATGTTTTCGGGCGATGTATTCAGAAGTCGTCCCGTTCCAGTTCTGCGGGCAGATACCAGACGGCGCGAGGAGGATATCACGGTGGTTACGGAGTGGTGAGCTTCGGCACTTTGGGTAAGTCATCAAGAAGAGCGGCGGCAATCGATTAGGAGAGTGACATGGCGAAGAAGAAACTGGTGCGATCCCGGGACGAGAAAATGCTCTGTGGAGTGGCGGCGGGAATCGCGGATTACGTGGGTCTGGACCCGAGTATCATCCGGCTGCTGTGGGTGGTTTCCATCCTGCTGCCCGGGCCCAACCTGATCATCGTGTTGGCCTATTTGGTACTCTGCTTCGTGCTCCCCACGGAGAATACGGGAGCTTCCTAGACCGCCTAAGAGAGTTGGGAGCCGGCTGGACGAACCCACGGAGAGCCTGGAGAAACTGGCCGCTGATCTGACCGATTGTCGGAGCTGTGGCTTGGCCGAGGGACGAACACAGATCGTCTTTGGCACGGGCAGCGCCGATGCCGACCTGATGTTCGTCGGAGAGGCTCCCGGCTTCAACGAGGACAAGCAGGGGGAGCCGTTTGTGGGGCAGGCGGGCAAGCTGCTCAACGAGTTGTTGGAGCAGATCGGACTTTCCCGAGGCGAGGTCTACATCGCGAACGTCCTGAAGTGCAGGCCGCCGCAGAATCGCGATCCTCAACCCGCGGAGATCGATGCCTGCCGGGAGAACCTGTTCCGGCAGGTCCAGATCGTCCGCCCGAGGGTGCTCTGCACATTGGGTCGTTTCGCCACGCATCTCATCGCCGAGACCACCGCGCCCATGGGTGCGGTTCGCGGTAAGGCCAAGCCCATGGAGGTGGGAGGAGTGCCGGTGGTGGTCTTCCCGGTCTTCCATCCGGCCGCTGCACTCTACACCCCGGCCAACAGACAGGTGCTGGAAGAGGATTTTGGGCGGTTGCGTCTCTTGTTGGAACGCGGAGAGACCGTGCTCCAAGGACCCACTGCGGAGCCGAAGGCCGAGCCGGGAACAGCTCTAGAGGGCTCGGCCCGGACGCCAGGGGAACCGTCCCCCGAACGGCGGTCCTCATCTGAGTCATCTGCGCCGCCCAAGCCGACGACGACGGCCCCGGTCGACGACGAGGCGGAGCAGCTCCCTCTGTGGTGAACGGACCGCCGCATGCTGCCGACCCCGGGCCCGAAGATGCGGGCGCCGGTTCGGCCGGCGGGCTCTTGGTCTTCGCCGCCGACGGGGTGGATCTGCACCAACTCGAGCGCATAGGCCGTTGGTTCGCCCGGATCGTGCGGGGTGGGGAACTGATCCTGCTCGAAGGCCCTCTCGGGGCGGGAAAGACCGCGCTGGTCCGGGCCATCGCACGTGGACTCGAGGTCACCGACCCGGTGCGCAGTCCTTCGTTCACCATCGCGAACGTCTACCGCGGACGCAGGCTGACGGTCAACCATCTGGATCTCTATCGGCTCGAACTGATCCTCGACGAGGACGTCCTGGCCCTGGAAGAATATGTGGCGCCGGACGCTGTCACCCTGGTGGAGTGGCCGGAAACGGGCCTGGACCGCCTGGGGGAGGCGGACTACGCGGTAATGATCGAACATGAGACGATCGACACCCGCAAGCTGCGGGTGATCGCGGGCACCGCCGAGGCGGTGGCCCGCTGGGACTCGGCGGAGGAGGCCGGGGCTTGAGCGACTCACCCGAAAGCCGACCTCATTCTGGCCCACGCCCCGCCTCAACGGCTGCGCCTTTGACCGTTCTCGCCCTGGAAACCTCGACCACGCGCTGTTCGGTGGCCGCGTTGAGCCGTGAGCAAGGGGTGTGGCAGGTGGCCGCCCGCGCTGCTGAGGACGAGGCCCGCTCGCAAACTAGAACGCTTTTTCCCTTGGCCGAGCGGGTGCTGACGGAGACCGGGCTTAGGCGGGAGGATCTTGGAGGCCTGGTCGTGGGTGTCGGCCCGGGAACCTTCACCGGCGTGCGCATCGGTGTGGCGGCCGCCCGCGCGGCGGCACTGGCGCTGGGAATCCCGGTGATCGGACGGACGGCACTCTCGGCGCTGGCAACGCGTGCGGTTCTGGAGGCCCCGACCCGCGTTGGCCGCTTGGTTCCCACCATCGACGCCCGCCGGGGACAGGTGTTCGCCGCTGTGTACGAGCGCAGAGAGGGGGGGTGGCTGCTGAGCCGGGCTCCTTTCGTCATCGATCCGGACCGCCTGGAGCCAGGCCTTGAGGAATTGGCCGACTCCGCCTCCGCCGACGGCGTCCCCGGCGCTCCCACCGACACCTGGATAGTGGGCGATGGCCGGGTGGCTCACGAGGAGTGGCTGCCTTCCGCGGAGTTCCTGGTGCTCGGCCAAGAGAGGTTGCAGGAAGCGCCGCCCGCCGACGGTTCGTCCTCAGGCGAACCGCGCTCTAAGCCGCCCACCGCGGTTGATCTTCTCGCAAGCATAGTTGCCGGCGGTGCCTCCCGGCCGGGGGAGCCCGGCTCTCCCGAAGCCGTCCGGCCTCTGTACGTCCGGGTGCCGGATGCCGACCAGCACATCAAGAAGATGAAGGATCCCTGGGCCTGATGCAGCCGCCGGAGGGATACCGGGTGCGGAAGATGGACGTGCGCGACCTCCCCGCCGTGCTGGAGCTGGAGCAGAAGGTGTACCCCGCTCCCTGGACGTACCGCATGTTTCTGGGGGAGGTGCGGAATCCTCTGGGCTGGACCCGGGTGGTTGAAGTCGAGGGGGGTGAACTCGTGGGGTACCTGGTCTCCCGCTATTACGGCGACGTCTGGCATTTGATGAACGTATCCATTGATCCCGAGCACCGCCGGCAGGGTTTGGCCGGCTTCTTACTCGACGAGCTCGTGCTGCTCGCCGCGGACGGCGGCGTGGACCTGACGCTGGAGGTGCGGGTTTCCAACAAGGCCGCCATCCGCCTCTACGAGCGGCGGGACTTCCAGATGTCGGGGAGAAGGCCCGCCTACTACCACGACAACCGGGAGGACGCCTACATCATGATGCGTCCTCACGAAGGCCAAATCGAGGCCCCGCGGAAGGGGAGACGTGGTTGACCCGAATCCAGGCGTGGTGACAGTCGGCGAAGGCCCAATTCTGGCGGTCGAGACCTCCTGCGACGATACCTCGGTTGCCGTCATGGATGAATCGGGGTCGGTGCTCGCCTCGGTGGTCCACTCCCAGGACGTGATTCACGAGAAATACGGGGGAGTGGTGCCCGAGGTGGCGAGCCGCGCTCACGTGGAACGGGCCACCGTGGTGGTGAGGGAAGCGTTGGCCGAAGCCGAACTGCGTGTGGAGGACCTCGGCCGCGTCGCGGTGACGGTGGGGCCGGGACTGATAGGCGCGCTCCTCATCGGCCTGAATACGGCCAAGGCGATCGCCTGGTCGCAGCGACTGCCGCTGGTGCCGGTGCACCACCTACACGGACACCTGGCCGCCGTCTGGCTGACCGAGCCACAGGTCGCCTTCCCTATGGTCACTCTGATCGCTTCCGGCGGCCACACTTCGCTGATCTTGGTGGAGGACAGCCGCACCTTCCAGCTGCTGGGCCAAACTCTGGACGACGCCGCGGGGGAGGCCATGGACAAGGGCGCTCGGTTGCTCGGCCTGGGTTACCCGGGAGGGCGCGAACTGGACGCGTTGGCCGAGCAGGGCGAGCGGGGCCGCTTCGAATTCCCCATCGGCCTGGCGCGTAAGGGAAACCTGGACTTCTCCTTTTCCGGAGTGAAGACGGCAATGTACTACCTCCTGCGGGATATGGACGAGGCGGAGCGCCGGGCCGGCCGCGCCGATATCGCGGCCGCCTATCGGGAAGCCGTGGTCGAGGCGCTCATCTCCAAGTTGCTCCAGGCGGGGGAACGAGCCGGCGTACCCACCCTGGCCATAGCCGGGGGCGTGGCCGCCAACTCCCTCTTGCGGAGTCGACTGGAGCGCGAAGGAACCACCGCCGGCTTCGAGGTCGTGATTCCGAGGCTCTCTTATTGCACCGACAACGCCGCCATGATCGCCGCGGCCGCGCGGAGCGGGCCGCTCCTGCCCTTTCCCGCGTACCTACCCCTGGAGGCCGCGGCCTCTCTGTCGCTCGACGCCGATCTCAACCCGAATTCCGAAAAGGCAGGTCTCTGATGCCCCCCACGCTCACCGTACTCGGCGCCGCCCGCGAGGTCACCGGATCCGCCTATTTGGTGGAGACCGGCAGCACCCGCTTTCTGGTGGACTTCGGCCTGCATCAGGGAAACACCGAGGAGGCCGAGAAGAACCTGCTTCCGTTTCCTTTCGATCCGGCCAAAATCGATTTTTTGATCCTGACTCATGCTCATATAGATCATTCCGGACTGATTCCCAGGCTGGTGGCCGAGGGCTTCCAGGGCACCATCCACTCGACCGCCGCCACCGCCGATCTGGCCGCCGTGCTCCTTCGCGATTCGGCGCACATCCAGGAGATGGAAGCCGAGTGGCGCACTCGCAAAGGTAAGCGGGCCGGGCGCAAGCAGTGGAAGCCCGCATACACCCGAGACGACGCGGACCGCGCCATCGGACTGTTCCAGCGCCACCGGTATGGCGAGGAGCTCAGCATCGGTCCGGAGGTTCGCCTGCGCTTCTGGGATGCCGGCCATATCCTGGGATCCGCCATTCTGGAGCTCACTCTGCTTTCTGACCGTTCGGAGGATGCCGCGGTTCACCTGGTATTCAGCGGGGACGTCGGGCAGCCGGAAAGACCTTTGATCCGTGATCCCGAATCGGGGATGCGGGCCGATTATCTGGTTTTGGAGTCCACCTACGGCGGGCGAAGGCATGAGGAGACCAAGGACGCGATCGAAGAGTTGCGCCGGATAATCAGGGCAGCACGGGCGAGCGGGGGCAACGTCATCATCCCCAGCTTCGCCGTGGGCCGGACGCAGGAGATCATCTACTACCTGCGCCAGATCTGCGAGGAAGAGAAGTGCGGGTTGCCCATCTACGTAGACAGTCCTCTGGCCAAAGAGGCCACGGAGGTCTACCGTCGCCACCGTAACGTCTTCGACGAAGAAGCCCGGACCATGATCGCGGACAACGGCCCCATCTTCCGTTTCGCTGAACTGCACTTCACCGAATCGGCCGACGAGTCGCGCGCGCTCAACGGTCGGCAGGGGGTGATCATCATCTCCTCGAGCGGGATGGCCGAGGCCGGACGGATCAAACACCACTTGAAGCACAACCTGTGGCGGCCGGAGGCGCACGTCGTCTTTGTCGGCTATCAAGCGCAACATACTCTGGGTAGGCGGATCCTGGACGGCAGCGACCCTGTGCGCATCTTCGGTGAGGAGATTGCGGTCAGGGCGCACATCCACGATCTGACCGGCTTTTCGGCCCATGCCGACGAGGAGCAACTGGTGAAGTGGGCCTCGCAGATCGCACCGCCGCGGCTGACGCTGCTGACCCACGGAGAGCCCGAGGCCGCCTTCGCGCTTCAGCGAGTGCTCGAGTCGCGCCTGGGGTTCGAGGTAGCGGTACCGAAGCCGGGGGAGAGGTTTACCCTCAGCTGACTGAGTAGCTGAGCTCGACGATCCCGCTCTCGAAGCGGTGTTCTCCCTCCAGTTCGAGACTCAGCCCTCCGAGCGAGCGCTCGAAGAGCGCGATTCCCTCGCCAAGAACGACCGGTACCACCGCGAGCCGTAGGGAGTTCACCAGCCCGGCCTTGAGGAAGCTGCCGACAACCCGGGCCCCGCCCACGAGCCAAACATCGCTATGCGTGAAGGCCCGCACCATGCGCATGAGGTCTTCGGGGCCCCCGGCGTAGAAGGTGACCTCGGCGCCGGACGGCACCGGCAGGCGCCGTTGCCCCAGCACGTAGGTTCGACGCTCGGCGTACGGCCAGTCGCCGAAGCTAAGTATCTGCTCGTACGTGCGGCTGCCCATCACCAGGGCGCGGACGGTCTCGTAAAAGGCTTCGTAGTCCGTCTGCTGATCCTCGCCCTGGTAGGCATCCAGCCAGGAAACGTCGCCATCGGTCCGGGCGATGTAACCGTCGAGACTCGCGGCGATGTAAAGGACCACCTCTCCCATGAGGGCCCTCTACCCTCAACCTCGCCGAGGTGAAGCGGGTCGCCTGAATCACCTTCCAACGCCTCGTGTCCGAGGGGCTTGAAGCCGGAGGGTACCGGGGCATGTTACCCCTCATCCATCCCTATTCCTGAGGAGGCCGAAATGCCGTTGGTCCGGATCGACGTGAGAAAAGGAAAATCGCCGGAGTACCGCCGGGACCTGGGAGACGCCGTTTATCACGCCATGGTCGAGGCGATCGGGGCGCCCGAAGGAGATCAGTTCGAAATCATCGCAGAACACGACGAAAGCGGCTTGATCTACAACCCGAACTACCAGGGAATCGACCGCTCGGATGACGTGGTGTTCGTGCAGATCTTCCTCAACGAGGGTCGCAGCGTCGAACAGAAGAAGGCGCTCTACGGCAAGATCGTGGAACTCCTCGAGCAGAAACCCGGAGTGCGGCGCGAAGATGTGGTGATAAACCTGGTCGAGGTTTCCAAGGCCGACTGGTCCTGGGGTAGCGGAGTGGCGCAGTACGTAACCTAACGGTTTGCCCCACCCTCGGGGACGCGTGCGTAAAATTGGCACTCTTCGCCGATGTTTGACAAATTGGCTCCCGCGGCATACTATCCTCGTTGTCTGGCACTCTCCCCGTGGGAGTGCCAACTTATGTAAGGGCAGGCAAGCCGCCGGGTCGGGTCCACCGTCCGGGGGCGACATTGCACCGATTCACCAACCAAAGGAGGGTTGCGCATGAAGCTCGTACCACTGGAGGACAGAGTCGTCGTTCAAGTGCTCGAGGAAGAAGAGCGTACGGCGAGCGGGATCGTTCTGCCGGACACGGCCAAGGAGAAGCCGCAAAAGGCCAAGGTCGTCGCGGTCGGGCCGGGGCGCTATGAGAACGGCACCCAGATTCCCGTAGGTGTTTCCGAAGGGGACACCGTAATCTTCTCCAAGTACGGCGGGACCGAGATCAAGGTCGAGGGCGAAGAAGTCCTCATCCTGCGGTCCTCGGACATTCTGGCCAAGGTCGAGTAGCCCATCCGTACGAGAACCCGCACGCCAAACAAATCCCACAAGGAGGATCGCTAACAAATGGCAAAGGAGATGCTTTTCGGCGAGGAAGCCCGTAGGGCCCTCGAGCGCGGCGTCAACCAACTGGCCGACGCTGTCAAGATCACGCTGGGCCCCAGGGGCCGCTACGTGGTCTTGGACAAGAAGTTCGGTAGCCCCACGATCACCAACGACGGCGTAACCATCGCCCGTGAGATCGAACTCGAAGATCCATTCGAGAACCAGGGCGCCCAGTTGGTCCGCGAAGTCGCCACCAAGACTAACGACATCGCCGGTGACGGCACGACCACGGCCACCCTGCTGGCCCAGGCCATCGTCCGTGAAGGCCTCAAGAACGTGGCCGCCGGCGCGAACCCCATGGCCCTCAAGCGCGGCATCGAGCTGGCCGTAAACGCTGCCGTTGACGAGATCAAGAACCTCTCGAAAGAGGTCTCGGGCAAGGAAGAAATTGCCCGCGTGGCCACCATTTCGGCCGACGACCGTGAGATCGGCGACGTGATCGCTGACGCCATCGAGAAGGTCGGCAAGGACGGCGTGGTCAACGTCGAGGAATCGCAGACTTTCGGCATGGACCTCGAGTTCACCGAAGGAATGCAGTTCGACAAGGGCTACCTCAGCCCCTACTTCGTCACTGATCCCGAGCGGATGGAAGCGGTGCTCGAGGATCCCTATATCCTCATCGCCAACCAGAAGATCGGCAACGTCCAGGATCTGCTCCCCGTGCTGGAGAAGGTCATTCAGTCCGGCAAGGGACTGCTGATCATCTCCGAGGACGTCGAGGGCGAAGCGCTGGCTACCCTTATCGTGAACAAGCTGCGCGGCACCTTCACCGGCATCGCCGTAAAAGCCCCGGGCTTCGGCGACCGGCGTAAGCGCATGCTCGAAGACATCGCTATCCTCAGCGGCGGCGAAGTCATCACCGAAGAGATGGGCCTCAAGCTTGAGAACACCCAACTCACCCAACTCGGCCGCGCCCGTAAGGTGGTTGTGACCAAGGACAACGCCACCATTATCGATGGCGCCGGTGACGTCGAGCAGATCAAGGGCCGCATCAACCAGATCAAGAACGAGATCGAGAACACCGACTCCGACTTCGATCGGGAGAAACTGCAGGAGCGCCTGGCGAAGCTGGCCGGCGGTGTTGCGGTCATCAAGGTTGGCGCTGCCACCGAGACCGAAATCAAAGAGAAGAAGCATCGCGTAGAGGACGCCCTCTCCGCCACCCGGGCCGCTCTTGAAGAGGGCATCATTCCCGGTGGCGGTGTGGCGCTTGTTCTGGTGACCGATGTCGTTAAAGCCGTCAAGGCCAGCGGCGACGAAGCCACCGGAGTCAACATCGTGGTCCGCGCCCTGGAAGAGCCGCTGCGGCAGCTCTCCAACAACGCGGGCATGGAAGGCTCCGTCGTGGTCAACGCCGTGCGCGAGAAGAAAAAGGGCGTCGGCCTGAACGTGGCCACCGGCGAGTACGAGGACCTGGTCAAGGCCGGGATCATCGATCCCGCCATGGTCACCCGTTCCGCTTTGCAGAACGCGGCCTCCATCGCCAAGAACATCCTCACGACCGAGGTCATCGTGGCCGAGCGCGAGGATGAAGCTGGGGGCGGC
>JAGXFV010000027.1 GCA_024637095.1 Actinomycetes bacterium | reverse complement strand
GGGGAGGCTGAACCGGGCCGGAACTCGAGACTCTGGAGCACCGTGCGGGCCTCGCTCTCGCCCTGCGGAAGCCCATCATCCAATCCTGTAAGTATTGTCCGACAGCCTCCAGTTTTTTCGCTTTGGGTTTCGGCATTCTTGTCGGTGGAGCGGTGGTTGTCGAGGCCGGAGGGATCCATCTGCTGGGGGACGTGGACTACTCGGGGCTGGTCCGGGGAGACGGTTCCCCGGGGTCCCGCCGTGCAGGGCACGTCATCAGGTCTGTCGCACACTAGTTTTCGCTGCTTATACGACCGCACGGCACTGAGAATACTTTGGCTTGACGCAGTATCGTCCGCTCATCCCCAACCATGAACCGTTAATATGGTCAGGCCAAAAAGGAGCCTTGCTCATGGACGCTCACCTAGGTTACGGTTTCAACCGAGGCAATAGTGGATAGTCAGCCTTTCTTCACCCAGCAAACCCGATCGTGCCTTGCCTTAGGCATTGCCTGGCTTGGAGATCTTATCGTTCTGGGGGGTGGGGAACCACTGGGAGGAGGTGGTCGCAGTAGATGCTGGCTGATGAGCAAGAGGCAGAAACGGGGCCCGAGGAAAACTCTCTGGGAAAGGGAATCATGTCTATGCAGTATCGAAAGAGCAACATATTTGGGATTAGGGTCGTTCTCGCGCTCGTAATCATTCTAGCGATGGCGTCATTCGCGTTGGTCGGCTGTGGAGACGATGAGGTAGCCACGGACGAGACTGAGGGAACGACCGTCGAGGATACGAGTGCGGGCACGGAGGCGACAGACGGCGCTAGCGCAGAAGCGCCCGAGAATGTGCCCGACGAGCCACTGAAGATCGGCCTTCTGGTTGCGCGCTCCGGCGTTACTGCACCGGTCGGCGAAGCCGCGCATCGAGCAGTGGAATGGTGGGCAGAGCGCGTGAATGCGGACGGGGGAATCCTTGGCCGACAGGTCGAACTCCTCGTGGAAGAAGAAAGTAATCCGCAGGACACGGTTGACCGGATGCGCAAACTGGTTCTCGAAGATGAGGTAAGCGCTGTGCTGGGCCTCATCTCGACGGGCGTGTCCCTCGCCACCGCACCGATCGCCGAGGAGCTCGAGACACCGCTCTTGATGTGGGACGGCACCACGCAAGACGGCGTCGAGGAGACCATGCCGGACCCGGCGTACACGTTCCGGAGCACAGACAACGAGACGGAGGCTATCGCCGCCGCCGTCCTTACTGCCAAGTACTTCCCGGACACCAAGCGCATCGTGGGGATTGCCAACGACTATTCCTACGGTCACGACACCTGGAACACCTATCAAGCGGTTCTTTCGAAGTACATGCCCGATGTGGAGTTCGTGGATGCGCTGTTCCCAGAACTCGGAGCGACAGAATTCGCCTCCCACATCACCGCGATCCAACAGTCGGGTGCCGACCTGCTGTTCAACAGCTTTTGGTCCGGAGATGCGCCGGTCTTCATGAAGCAGGCCGCTGCGGTGAACCTCTTCGACGATATGAACGCCGTGTTCACTACCGCAGGAGGCGTCCATACCTCACTGGAGCAGGACTTTGCCCCCGAAGGGATGCTCCTGGGTTACAACACCTTCTACTTCGATATGCCGGAAAAGAGTGATCTCCTCGAGGAGTTCCTGGCTGATTACCAGGAGGCTTACGGCGACTACCCGATGTATGAGGCGAATAACGCCTATTTCACTGCTGCTGCCTATAAAGCTGCGGTTGAGGCGGCATACGAGGAAGCCGGAGAGTGGCCGAGTAACGAGCAGGTGGCTGAAGCGCTCGTCGGCATCGAGGTCGAGTCTCTGTCGGGAATGATGCACTACGATGACAGCAAGCGGATGCAGGGCGACTTCTTCCAGGGCATCACAGTTCACAGCGAAGACTACCCCTTTGCGACCATAGATCCGGTTGAACAGCTGTCGACCACAGACATTATGAAGCCGACCGCAGATACGGATCTACTGCAGTGGATCGATGAGAGCTTCCCGAAGGAAGGGCTGGTCGAGTAGTCAAAAGAAGGTCGCGTCGAATAGCCGTTAGTTAGTCGTTATCACCGAAGCAGAAGGAGCAGAATGGGTGATGTCGTAAGCATCTTGATGAGTGGTCTGTTTTCAGCGGCCATCCTCTTCTTGGTTGCCGCCGGACTGCAGCTCGTCTTCGGGGTTATGAAGATCTTCAACCTCGCGGTTGGTAGCTTCTACGCTTTGGGTGCTTTCTTCGGCGCTACTCTTGTTAATTGGGCTGTGGGAGAAGGTCTCCCACAGCCCTTGTTCTTCTTTGGGCTTCTGATTGCCGGCATTCTTCTCGGGGTCATAGGGCCGGTGATCGAGCGCCTCCTTCGGCCTATCTATGACCGGGATGAGGCCTTCCAGCTGCTACTCACCTTCGCCATCGTCTTGATGCTCGAAGACATCACCATGATGATCTGGGGCTCACAACCGAGATCCACCGGCAGCCTCTACCTTATTTATGGGACCGTCAACCTTCTCGGGGCGACGGTTCCTGTCTATAACCTCTTGGTGATCGCAGCTGCGGGAACCATTGCTGTGGGGATAGGACTTCTGCTCTCACGAACGGCATTCGGCCGGGTCCTCCGTGCCGCCGCGGACAAACGGGAGATGGTTCAGTCTCTTGGCGTAAATACCCGCCGGCTCTACGTCATCGTCTTCAGCCTAGGTGTGGTTCTGAGCACCATCGGGGGAGCACTTGTGATTCCTGTGACCGCGACGATGAGTGAAATGGGGGTCGAGCTGATAGTCGAGGCGTTTGCCGTCGTGGTCATCGGCGGTCTCGGCAGCATGCGCGGAGCACTAGTTGGCGCGTTAGTAGTAGGTTACGTCACGACCTTATCCATCAACTATTACCCGCCCATTGAAATGCTGGTGATATACCTGGTCGTAATCGTCGTACTTGTGATTAAGCCTCGCGGACTCTTCGGGGGTGAAACCGCATGAGCACACCCACCGAAAGAACAACCGGAAGCACCGAGGTTAAGCATCCCGACGGTAAAGGAATCGGTTTGTGGCTGAAGCTCGCGCTTGTCCTCTTGGGCATTGTCTTGCTGGCCCTGCTTCCGCAGGTACTTTCGCGGTATTACATCATTCTGATGATGCCCTTCTTTGCTTACTCCATCGCCCTTCTGGGCTTGAATTTGCTTTTTGGATATACTGGACTTATCTCGTTCGGCCACGCCCTGTTTATAGGGGTAGGCGCCTACTCGGCCGCCTTCCTGATGCGGGATGGCGGTCTCGAGTACATGGAGCCGCTCATACTGCTCTCGGTCTTGGGCGCGGTGATCGTAGCCGTGCCGGTGGGGCTCCTCGCCGTGCGGTACATAGGCATCTACTTTGGCCTTCTCACCTTGGCCTTTGGGATGCTTTTTTACTCTTTCTTACTCAAGTTTTACTCAATCACCAGCGGCGACCAGGGTATCCGAGTTGAAAAGCCGATTTTGTTAGGATTTATAGATACTACCGGTATTGATTATTTGACCGGTCCCTTCTATTACTACTGCTTGGGTCTACTTGTAGTAATGGCTCTTGTCATGTGGCGGATTGTGAAATCGCCCTTTGGTCTTACCCTTCGCTGCGTCAGAGACAATTCGGTTAAGGCCGAGTCCTTGGGCATAGGCGTATACCGTTACCGTTTCTACGCGTTCTTGATATCGGCCATCTACGGCGGGGTCGCGGGAGTTATTCTCGCTGTCTCCGTGGGCCAGGTCGATCCCACCATGTCCTACTGGACCTCTTCCGGCAATCTTGTCTTCATGACGCTATTGGGTGGATTCACCAGCTTCTTAGGCCCCATCGTCGGCGCCGGTGCCTTTATTTTGCTTCAGGATCAGGTGATGTCATTGTGGGAGTACTGGAGGTTGGTGTTTGGGGCCATCCTCGCCCTCATCGTCATTTTCGCGCCGTCTGGCCTAATGGGACTTCTCACCATGGGTTGGAAAAAGGTGGTGAGGTAGATGCTTCACGCGGTCGACGTCCATAAGAACTACGGTGATTACGTGGCAGTGGCCGGAGTCACTCTTTTCATCGACGAAGGGGAGTTCGTTTCCATAGTCGGTCCGAACGGCGCCGGCAAAACTACCCTCATCAATGTTCTTACCGGTCTTCTTCAACCCACCGCCGGCCATGTGCATTACAAGGGGCACGACATCAGTGGGGCAGGACCGGTCAAACTGGCACAGTTGGGGATGGCGCGCAGCTTCCAGCTGGTGGCGGTTTTCGCCGAGCTTACGGTGATGGAGGTACTCCAGGCAGCGTCGCTCACGCGGCTCGGACGCGGTATGCGCCTCTTCCATTCCTTGGGCTCGGACCGAGAGGTTCGGGAGAACGCAGAGCACATCGCGTCACTCTTTGGCCTGCAGGATCAGCTTGGTGTGAAGTCGGGGCAACTTCCTCAGGGCAACAAGAAACTGCTCGATGTCGCCTCAGCCTTTGCTCTTTACCCCGAGATCATTCTTCTCGACGAACCCACCAGCGGAGTGAGCACCTCCGATAAACACCGAATTATGGAGACGCTCGTTGTCGCGTCGAAAGAGATTGGGATCAAGTCGATCATTCAGGTAGAACACGATATGGACATCGTCTTTGGTTACTCCGACCGAATTGTCGCTCTCTATGAGGGAAGGGTCCTTGCCGACGGCTCGCCCCAGGAGATCGAGTGTAACGAAGAGGTGATGCGCAACATCATCGGACGGGAGCCGGTTCGTAATGCTTGAGATCAAGGATCTGGATGTTTTCATCCAATCGAGCCACATTCTCCAAGATGTGTCTTTGTCGGTTGGGGAGAGCGAACTGGTGTGTCTTGTGGGACGGAATGGAGCTGGGCGCACCACCATACTGCGGAGTGTCCTGGGCTTTATCCGACCAGACAGCGGTTCGATCAAATACGGCGGGCAGGAACTGATCGGACTTGCTCCCTACGAGATTGCAAGCCTCGGCATAGGGTATGCGCCCGAGGGCAGCGCTATCTTCTCGGACCTCACCGTAGAAGAGAACATCCAAATCTCGACTTGGACCAGAAAGACGGGAAGGTCGGGGGAGGAGCGGATCGAAACGGCACTCGAGATATTCCCCGTGCTGCGCAAGTATCTTCGGCGAAAAGGCGATCACATGAGTGGAGGAGAGAGGAAGATGCTCTCCATCGCCAGAGCGTTGGCCTTGGATCCTGAGTTTCTCGTTCTGGACGAGCCCTTTGAGGGACTCTCGCCCGCGATCATTCCCCAGGTTGCCGAAGGAGTGTCTGCCATTACCAAGATGGGCCACTCCGTCCTTATGGCGGAATCAAACATAGCCCATGTGCCCGAGTGGGCGGCGAAGGTGTTCGTTATAGAACGGGGCGAGATCATCTTCGAAGGCAGACCGGCGGAGGTGTATGAGCACAAAGAGGTGCTCGATGTAATCGGAGGATCTGGCAACGACGAAAGGATATGCACGACATGACTCCTAGAGAAAGGGTTCTTGCCGCGCTCAACCGGCAGGTCCCGGACAGAGTGCCGTGGGTGGAGAACGATATCGAGGAGAGTCTCCAGGTTCGGCTCATGGGAAAGGCGGAGTATACGCCCCCGGAGCTCTGCGAGAAGTTGGGGCTCGACGGGTTCGGCTACCACTTTCCTTTCAAAGGGCAAGCCGTAGCTGGCCAAGCACTGCAAGCGGGCGAGAGCTACAAGGACTCTTATTACTATCCCCAGAAGGTCACTTTCGACTTCTTCCCACCCTGGATTGCCGAAATGGGGAGCGATCCGAGTACCGGCCGCACTTACGTGAAAAAGGGCCTTTTGACCTCCCGAGACTCCCTCGAGCTTTTTGAGGAATTCCTTCCCGATCCCGACCATCCGGCGCGCTACGAACAGGTGCAGAAGTGGTTGGAAGAGTACCGGGGAGACTATGCCGTCTTCGCACGGATTCGGCTGGGAGCGGCATCTACCATCGAATCGATGGGTCTCGAACAGTTCGCCTACGCGCTAATGGACGACCCTGGGCTTGTTCATGAGGTGCACCGCCGTTTCTCCGAGTGGACGGCCAGGGTGGTAGAGCATCTCAATCAGATGGACTTTGACTTCCTCTGGGCGAACGACGATATCGCGGGCAATCTTGGCCCCTTCATGTCGCCGGCGGACTTTCGCGAGTATTTCATACCGCACATGAAGGTCGCCGCAGATGCCATAGAGAAGCCCTGGGTATATCACAGCGACGGCAACCTGTTCCCGGTACTTCCCGACCTGCTAACGCTGGGAATGAATGCCGTTCACCCGATCCAACCGGCGGCGATGGATATAGAGAAGATGAAGGCAGAGTACGGAGAACAGGCCTGCATCGTCGGCAACATCGACCTGGATTACACGCTCACCAGAGGAACTCCGGACGAGGTGGACGCCGAGGTGAAACGGCGAATCGAGGTTGTGGGTCGAGGCGGCGGATACATCATAAGTAGTGCCAATAGCCTGCCCGACTACTGTAAAGAAGAGAACGTGTGGGCCATGTCTGAAGCCATCAAGAAGTATGGCCTCTACAATCGCGACTAGTTGAAGGGATACATGATGCCTAACTATGAGGAGCTGAACGAGGCCGTAATCGTGGGTGACCGGGACAAGGTCGCGGAATTGACCCAGAAAGCCATAGACGAGGGAGCTCCCCCGCGGGAAGTGCTTGACAAGGGCCTGGTCGTCGCCATGGACGAGGTGGGCCGCAGGTACCAGACGGGGGAGTTCTACTTCCCGGAAATGCTCAGGGCGGCCCGGTCCATGTACTCCGGTCTCGATCTGTTGAGGCCGATGCTCGCGGCTTCTAAAGATGAAGGAAGGGGCACCGTCGTTCTTGGGACGGTCAAAGGCGACCTCCACGATATTGGCAAGAACATCTTGGGGGCGCTTTTTGAGGGCGCCGGATACGAAGTGGTCGACATCGGAATAGACGCCAATCCTCAGAAGTTCGTCGACGCGGTGAAGGAGCACGAAGCCAAGTTCGTGCTTATGTCCGCTTTGCTGACGACTACGATGGAGGAGATGAAGAAAACCATTCTGGCTCTTGCTGATGCGGGGGTTCGCGAAAGCGTCGTCGTAGGGATAGGAGGGGCTCCGGTCACCGAGCAATTCTCGCAAGAGATCGGAGCGGACTTCTATGCGACAGACGCTGCCAGTGCCGTGGCCAAGGCGAGGGAGTTCAACTAGCCTAAGGGTCTAACGAGAAGCGGCGGCGAGGGCGCACCGTCTGTATGGCGGTCGCGCCCCTTTCCCTTACTTTGGCGAAGCGTGAGATCACCCGTCCAAGTCCCGCGCGAGGTGGAATTCTGCGAGAACCAGCACCACTGTTGATTCAAGGGCCAACGGGGAATCGCTGGGCCTGGCACCTGTAGGGACGCGGCGAGCTCAGCTCCGAGGAGATGGTCAAGCTCAATCGGGAACCGACCGAGCACGGGGGCCCCGCTCTTGGCGGTGGGCTGCGCTTCGCCTACCTCATCAATGCGCTGAAGAGCATTTTGGAGACGTGCAGCCTGGTGGCCGGGGCGTCGGGCGCGAAAGTGGTGGCCGTCTTGCCGTCGATCAGTCCGTTGAATTTCGCCTTGGTCACGAGGGCCTGGTCTTCCGCCGCCACGTCCGTGAACCCGGCCCGGTATCCGGGGGGAGGATCGGCCAGAGAGGCGTCCGCGCTGTTCACTATGAGGCGCACCAGTTCGATCCGAGTCAGGTTGCCAAGCAAATCCTCGGGCTCACCGTAGATGTACCCGATGGTCTGGGCCAGGTCGGCCTGCCGCCCAGGGTCTTCGAGGGTGTCGCGGTTATTCGAATATCCCCCGACCACATGAGGCAGGGCGAGGTGGGCAACCCCGGGATAGAAATCGTTGGAGCTCACGACCTCTGCAAAGGGCGGAGGGGGGGTGAGCAGGAAGATCTCGGAGTCGGTGCCGTCCCAGCCGCTCCACACCACCCTGTCGTCGTCGATTTGTGGCAGCCAATCGCCGCGGTCGTTGTCGGTTAGGCGGCGGGTGCCGTTCCGGTCGTGGAGCAGAATCTCATAATCTGCGTCGTCCGCGCGGGATTGCCACACCACCGTGCCGCGGCTTATCTGGGGTGACGAGTTGTCGTATCCGTCGTCGGTCAGCTGCCGGGTGTTGCCGCCGTCGTTGAGAAAGATCTGCCAGCCGGGCCCGACCCTTGCCTGCCACACCACCTGACCGTCGTCGATCGCCGGATTGAGGTCGGGATATTCGTTGTCGGTGAGCTGCCGAACGGTGGCGCCGTCATACAGGAAGATCTCGGAATCGCCGGCGTTTGCACCGTGCCACACCACCTGGCCTTGGTCTATGCGGGGGGCTCGATCGTCGTAGTCGTTGTCGGTGAGCTGACGGATGTTGGCGCCGTCGTAGAGGAAGATCTCCCTGGAGCCGGCGTCCCCGCCCTCCCAGGTCACCTCGTGCTGCGCGATTTGCGGGTACATGTCGTTCTGCGTGTTGTCCGTCAGTTGCCGGAGAGAGGTGCCGTCGTAGAGGAAGATCTCGAAGTCCTCATCATCGACGCGCGCCATCCAAACGACCTGACCCTGATCGATCTGGGGTGACCTGCCGGTGGCACCGCTCTCGGTCAGCCGGCGCGTGGCGCCGTCCTCGAAGAGATAGATGTGACCATCGTCGCCCTCCCACACCACCCGGCCTTCGTCGATAGCGGGAAACCGGTCCTGACGGTCGTTGTCGGTGAGTTGGACGGGGTTTGCCCGGGCAGAGGGCGCCGCGACCGCCAGTGTTGACACCGCGCCGAAGAGCACGGCCAAGGTCAGAACGGCGAAGAACCTGGTCGGCGAAGTCCCGATGGTTTCTCCAATCATTTTTCCGGGCCAACTTTCCGGTCCAATGAAGTGGCTATTTCCGTTTGTGCAGGGTTTGAAAGCAGTCGAAATGGAGCAGTCCGCTTGGCCTTGCAATTCACCTAATGGTGTAGTCTGACGAATGGAACAATGAGGCCCCAACCCGGTCTCTACCCTGACGGTTCATTGAAATCTCTCTCTTGGGAATCGCAGGTGCGGCTTACTCCGGCACTCTTTATCCGCTACTGGCTGCCCGTGCTGATCTGGCTCGGGGTCATCGCCGTGCTCTCCACCGATGTTGCCTCCCAGGCCAACACCTCCGGCACCCTGCATTCGGTTCTGGCCGCTCTGGCCCCGATCGTGCCGCTGAGATTGGAGGGCTCTTTCGGCGTCGACGAGGTGATCGGGGCAATGAGACAGACCGGGCACCTCTTGGAGTACGGCGTGCTGGGCTTCCTGCTCTGGCGGGCGCTCCAGGGAACCACGAGGCTCGCGACGAGTTCCATCCTGGCCATCACGATCACGGTCGCCCTGTCGGTCGCGCTTGCGGATGAATACCACCAGTCCACGACTCCGGCCCGGACGGCCTCCGGCCTGGACGTCCTCACCGATGCTGTGGGCGCTGGAGTGGCGGTTTTGATCGCCGCTTGGGTCCACCGAGGCCGGGGCCGGGGCAAAGAGGTCGACTAGGCCTTTTGGCTGGGGCTCGAGGCCTGTGTTCGCCGGCGCCGCGCCGCCCGGTTAGCTCTTAGCTTCCAGGGAATACTGCTTTTGTAGCGAAAGTTACGAAGTTTCACTGCACTGGGAGAAGCTGACGTGAGTGAGCGTCTAAATACAGTAATCGTCGGCGGGGGACAGGCCGGCTTGGCGATCAGCTATTACCTGAAGCAGGAGCAGCGTGATCACGTAGTTCTGGAGCGGTCGACTCAGGCTGCGAATACCTGGCGGAATCACCGCTGGGACTCTTTCACGCTGGTGACACCCAAGTGGCAGATGCGGCTCCCGGGAGCCGAGTACGACGGCGATGATCCCGACGGTTTCATGCCGCGTGACGGAATCGTCGCCTACCTGGAAAGGTACGCCGAGGGCAATCACCTGCCCGTTCGTTATGGCGTGAACGTCAGTTCGATCGAGCCGCGTCCCGGTAACCGCGGTTGGATCATCCGCACCGACCAGGGCGCGTTCGAGGCAGACAACGTGGTGGTCGCCACCGGGCTCTTCCAGCAGCCGAGAGTTCCGGCGGCCGCCGCAGGACTGACGGCGGCCGTGGCGCAACTGACGTCGGATCAGTACCGTTCTCCGGAGGCTCTTGCTCCGGGGGCCGTCCTTGTGGTCGGTTCCGGACAGTCGGGTGCTCAGATCGCCGAAGAGCTCTATCAGAGCGGGCGCAGGGTCTTTCTCAGCGTGGGCACGGCCGGCCGGGCGCCCCGTCGCTACCGTGGTCGGGATACTACCTGGTGGCTCTACAAGTTCTGGATGGACCAGACCGTGGACAGCCTGCCCTCACCCAAGGCCAGGTTCGCGGCCAATCCGGCGGTGACGGGTAAGGACGGGGGTCACGCGCTCAATCTGCATCAGTTCTACCGCGACGGGGTCGTACTGCTCGGACACCTGCAAGATGCGCGAGAGGGCAGGCTCATCCTGAAGCCCGATCTCCACGAGTCTCTCGAGAAGGTGGACCGCTTCGAGGCGGACCTGCTTAAAGGAATCGATGAGGCCATCGCGGCGAGGGGTATCGACGCGCCCGAGGAAACCGTCCCGGTGCTCCGTGACGGCTACGCCGCTCCCCAGATCCTCGACCTCGATGTGAAGACGGCTGGCATCGGAACCGTGATCTGGGCGACGGGCTACACCTTCGACTTCGGCTTGGTAAAGGTGCCGGTAACCGACGAGTTCGGATATCCGGTCCAGCGGCGCGGCGTGACCGCGTACAAGGGGCTCTACTTTCTGGGGCTACCCTGGCTTCACACGGCCAAGTCCGGCCTGTTTGCGGGGGTCGGGGAAGATGCGGCTTACCTTGCTGAGCAAATTGCGGCAGCACCAGGGGAGAGGTTGACGGCCGCGCCGGCGCGGACCGGCGTTGCTGGGTGACGTCCGGGTCCTCCTTGCCCGTGTCGGTGGGCGGTCGCCCGCGGGAACTCCCTTCGATGTTCTGCCGTCCAGAACCCGAAGGCACAAACACCGGCAAGGCCGGCCAAATGGGTGCAGGGCGTAGGAAGACTGCCCCGCGCCGGGCGGGGGCATAGGGTCGTCTGAGCGGGTTCACTCGGGGCCACTTAGATGCGGACGTGAGCGTGAACGGAAAGTCGAAGGATTCGCGGGTCTTGCTGGTGACGATCGGGATAGCCGGTCTCCTTACGCCCATGTTGCTCTTCGGGGCCCAGGGCCTTATCCAGGTGGGAGGCGCTGAGCCACCCTTCGACGCAGCCGCCGCGGAGATCCACGCGTACTTTTCGGCGCGTAACCCCGGCCTTTATTCAGCCGGCACCTATCTGACCGTATTGGGCATCGGCGCCTTTCTCTGGTTCCTGGGTGGCCTTCACGCGGTTCTAAGATCCTTCGAGCGCGGGATCGGCTGGCGCTCTACCGTCGCCTTGATCTCCGGAGTCCTTGCCCTCGCGGCCGTGGTCAACGGCAGCTGGGCGCCGGCGGTATTTCGCATAGAGGAAGGGGTCGATCCGCAACTGGCCCGCTTTGCCTTCGATACGGGGAATTTCTCCTTTGCCACTGCCTGGGTCTTGTTCGGCAGCTTCTCCCTGGCCACCGGGTGGCTGATCTTGTCCTCGCGGGGGCTGCCATCCTGGCTGGGATGGTGGGCGCTGGTTGCGGGCGCCGGTCTCGTCGCGGCCAGGGCACTTTGGACCAGTCCGGTCTGGATCGTCCCCTATCTGCTCTTCTGGTTGTGGGTCATGGTGCTTTCCGTCCGGCTCCTGAAAGCCCGCGATCATCTCGAGTTGCCGCGCAGAGCGCCGAGTGACACTGGGGTTCACGCCCAGACTGCCGACTGAGCCAGGACGCCGGCCGTGTTCGCCGGGTTTCCCCGCTCGCCGGCGAACTATTCGCTCACCCCCTTACTTGGCCTTGACTGTGAAGTAACGATTGATACTATTCCGGGATCGTGGCGCCGCTGGCGTCGGGAGCCGCTCGGGGCGTGTTGGGCGTAACCTACGCCGACTACGCTCAAGAAGCCGAGCTCGCCATCGAATCGCAGCTCCAGTGGCTTGCGCTGACCGGCAGCGACGCGGTGTGCTGTTTTCTGGATCTCTCGGTCGAGGCCCACGATTTCGGCCAGGAGGTGAAGTTCCCCCTGGAGGACACTCCTCAGGCCGTCTACAAGAACCCTCTGATCAAGGACGTGGACGATTACGGCCGCCTGGAGGTCTTTGATCCGCGCCGCTCGCCGCGAATGAGCACCAACCTTCGCTACTTGGAAGGCATGGTCGATGCGGTGGGCAAGGAAAAAGCGGTAATGGGCTTTATCTACGGGCCCCTGAGCACCCTTTCCCAGATGCGGAGCGCCGAGAAGCTGTTCCTCGACTGCATGAAGCATCCGGAGAAGGTCCACGAGGGTCTGCCCATAGTGACCGAGGTGCTGCTCGACTACGTGGACGCCTAGGCCGACCGGGGCGCCATCGGCATCGTCATGGACACGCTCTTTGCTTCCGGTTCCATCATGAGTCGCGACCTCTGGAAGCGCATGGAGGCTCCGTACGTCACCCAGATAGCCGAGAGGATCCACAGCCACGGCATGGGCATCCTGGTCTATAACTGCGGCAACAACCCCTACTTCGACGTCGAGATCGAGGCCATGCAGCCCGAGGGCATGAGCATCGCGTATCTGCCTAACGAGTGCCCCACCTATGCGGATCTGAAGAAGACTTGGGGTGATCAGGTAATGATAGTGGGCATCCTCGATCCCTCGAACACCCTCTTCATGGGAACGCCCGCTACGGTCAAGGAAGCGGCGAAGGAACAGATCCAAGCGATGGGTCCCGGAGGGGGTTCCTGCTTTCGAGCGGATGCGAGTTCCCACCCAATGCCTCGCTGCTCAACGCCATGGCCATGGTCGAAGCTGCGGAGGAATACGGGCGTTACCCCATCATTTAGCCCGACCGACTAAGGCCCATCCCGCGCTGCCTTTTCCAATTGGGAGGGCAGCGTTCGGGTTGGGCTTTGAGTGGGCCCGGCCTGGCCCAAACAGCGCGCTCGTCGAGGGCGCCTAGGCCTGCTAGCGGAAGCCGGCTTCGCGCAGGGCGGCCTCCACCATGCTCTTGGGTGGTGCAGCGGTGTAGCCCTCGGCGGTGATGTATGCGCGGCAGCCCAGTCCGCCCACCTGCATGTCTCGGACGGCGGGATCCATGTCCTGTCCGTCCAGGTGGATGGCGGGGCCGCCGACGAAGTTGTGCTCCCGGGACTGTTCCTCGGTTTCGATCAGGACTTCCTCGACCGCTTCACCGTAGTCTAGGCCGAATTCGGCCAGAGCTTCCGTGAGCACCGAGCGGGCCGCCCTCGTGTTTTCCGGAGCGCACTGATCGGTGTGCAGCAGGCGAATCTGCGCTTTGTCGGCCATCCTTAGCCTCCTCCCAGGAACGTTTTCGCGTACGCGGGGAAGTATACCCCCGGTAGGTACCAATTTCAGACTGCACCCCACATCACGGACTGGAGCAGCGCAGGGCGCAGGAGGAATGGGACTCGGAAACCATGGTGTAGGCCACGCGATTGCGGGTAGTTGGTCGGGCGGCGGACTCAAGGCCCACGCGGCCCCAAGATCGGTAAGGTAACTCCAGTGCTCAATGCCCTCAGATCGACGTCTTCCGCCCCCCGTACCGGTCGCCGGGGGGCCTTCGTCGGCCTGCTCGTGCTGGCCTTCGCCGCCGGGGCGCTACCCACCGCGCAACTCGTGGTGCGGTGGGCCCTTCCGGAGCAGCGGGTCGCCTTCAGGCAGGCCAATCCGGGCAGTGCCACGGTCCGCCGGGTGATGGGCCCGAGGCCCGCCCTTGTGGTGCTGGTTCTTGAGGTCGCCAAAGCCGCGCTCCCGGTGCTTCTGGGCCGTTTCTTGGGTTTGAGCCGGGACCGCCGGGCCGCGCTGGCCTTCACGCCCATCCTGGGAAACCAACTGATAGTCCGAGGCAAGGGCGCCGCGGCGGCTCTGGGGGGCTCCCTGGCCCTGGATCCGAAAACCATGTTCATCCTGGCCCCGGGCATCATCGCGGGCTGGGTGGCCGGGCTCCACGCCCCTTCGATGGCCGGCTTTTACGCGGCGTATCCGATGGTGAAGCGACTCCTCGGGCGCTCCCGCGGGGAGGTCGGCTGGTCCGTCATTACCGTATTCGCCCTCTTTGTGGCTCGTGCCGTTGGCCATGGGCGAAGCTCGGCCACACTCAGTCCTCGGGTGCTGGGAGTCCGGCTGCTCTTGGACCGCGACCCGGGGTAAGGGCGCCCAAGACTTCATCCATGTACTCGACGGCGGAAATTAGAAGTCCAGAGCGATCGCCAAAATGCAGGTAGAGCCGGCTGACTGAAGAGCAGTTTCACCGGGCTGATGCCCAATTTGATTGACTAATCGATGCATAGCCCAAATATGCGCTTCATGTGCATATAATGAGGGCATGCGTACCACGCTCGACATCGATAGGAATCTCCTCGAGACTGCCGTCGCGGTCCTGGGAGCAAGAAGTAAGAAGCAGGCGATCGAGACCGCGCTAAGAGAGAGCATCGCCCAACGCCGCCGCCAGGAACTGCTGAACGCGCTGGGCACGATCGATCTGGATCTGACCGTCGAACAACTGCACCGTGACCGAGCCGCGGAATGACGGTCGGCAGCACGGCCTCCCTCACTCTAATCGACAGCTCCGTCTGGATCGAAGCGCTTCGACCCTCCGGATCGCGTGCGGCCAGGCGTCTGACCTACGAGGCGGTGGACACGGGCGTCGCCATCACCAATGGGCTCATCCGCCTGGAGCTATTGGCGGGGGCGCGCGATCAGGGGATGTGGGACCGGTTGAGCGACTTGCTTGATGCGGTAGTGACCGTGTCAACCAGCGCGGAGACCTGGAACCTCGCAGCTCGCCTGGGTTTCGCGCTCCGCCGAGGGGGAGCAGCGGTGCCCAACACGGATCTCGTCATCGCGGCAAGCGCCCTTGAACACGAGGCCGCGCTCATCCATCTCGACCGCCACTTTGAGGTGATCGCCGGGGTTTCGACACTCGAGCAACGACTTGCTGATTCCTGACCGGCGTCCCGCGTTTTACCGACGTCTGATGTCCGCAAAGCTCTCCCCGCTCGTGCAGTTCGACGTAGGCGCCTATTCTGCCCGGCGGCCCCAGAACTCGATCTCGCTCAGGGCGATGTCGGGTGGGAGCAAGTCGCCGCCCCCGATCGGTACCCCAGTGCCCGGGTAGACTTCGAGGATTTCCAGGCGAACCTCGGAGGTCTCCCCGAAGGCGCGTTCGATGGTCTGTTGCGCCCTGCTGTCCGCGAGCACCACTTCGTGAGGTTCACCGTCGGCCACGATCCGCACTCGGCGCAGCCGGTGGTTCTGTCCCCAGCGCTCCTCCTTGTCGTAGCCGTTGATGAGGCTCACGGCCACCAACTCGATGGGTTGGTCGAACTCGTATGTGAGCCAGGGGGCCTCGGTCGGGGAAAAGCTGGTCTGGGGTCGCAGGCCTGCGGGCAGGTCGCTGTTCCAGGCGGTTTCTGGGTCGCCGTCGATGGTGTTCTCGGGGCCGTAAGTGATCTCGCCGGTGTCTTCCAACCGGCTGGAGGCATTGACACCCGCAGGCTGGATCTCGAGGACGGGACCCGTCGGGGTTTCGGGGCCCGTGGTGGTGGCGCCGCCGGTCGAAGCGCCAGCATCGCTCGTCGAGGCAGTGCCTTCGCTCGTGGCGGAGGCGTCCTGGTCCGTGGTTGCGCTGCTATCGTCGACCGCGACCGGGGCGGGTGGTTCATAGAGGACACTGCCCAGGATGACCCCCAGGACGCCGACGGCGACCGCGCCGAAGATGATGATCAGGGGGAGCAGCCAGCCGGGGCGCCGACGCACCGCCGGGATCTCCGCGGTATCTTCGTCCGGATCGGAAGGACCGATGAAGGCGACTATTGCGCTCTCCTCTCTGCTTGGTGACGCCGCGCGACCGGCCTGCACGGGCCGACGGGGGCGCTTTACTGTTATCCATGATCCTGAGCCATAGGCGCCAGGCGCGTCAAGGCAATGATCCTTAGCCGTAGGGCGTTCGGCAGGCGGAGGGAGTAGTCTTCCCGATTCACCGACGTTGCTGCGGGTCACCCGGCTCACCGCCGTTCGGGCTGCTGGCGTGGGCTCGCGCCGCTCACGACGCGGAGCCCCGTTGACTTCGTTGGCTCGGTTCACTTAACTGGAGTCCAGCATTATGCGATTCACCTTTGTACATGCCGCAGATCTGCACCTCGACACCCCTTTCCAGGGGATCGGGCAGGTGTCCCCCGAGGTGGCCGAACTGCTTCGCGACGCTTCCCTGGATGCTTTCGATGCCCTTGTCGACCATACCCTGCAAGCCGGCGCGAGCTTTCTGCTCTTGGCCGGCGACATCTACGACGGCGCGGAACGCGGTCTGCGGGCCCAACTGCGCTTCGTCAAAGGGCTCGAGAAGCTGGCAGAGCGCGGCGTGCCGGTCTTCATCTGTCACGGCAACCACGATCCGTTGGGTGCCGCCCCGCCCAGCGCCGCCCCGCTAAGCGCAGCCCCGCCCGGCGGCGGCCTCGCACAGAGGGGCAGCGGTTGGAGCGCGGTTCGCTCCTGGCCGGAAAACGTGACCATCTTTGGCGCTGACCAGGTGCGCCGGATCACGGTGGAGCAGGCGGGCTCTGCGATCGCCCAGGTGTACGGCATCAGCTACGGTCGGCGCGACGTGACCGAGAACCTGGCCCTTCGCTTCTCGAGGGAAGAGGGCGAGGGCCTCCACGTGGCCATGCTTCACGCCAACGTGGGTTCGAACGCCGAGCACGCCGCCTACAGTCCCTGCTCCTTGGACGACCTGTGGGACCGGGGCATGGACTACTGGGCGCTGGGCCACGTTCACAGCCGCCGCGTGCTGCACGAGGGCGAGCCCTGGGTGGTCTATCCCGGCAACACCCAGGGGCGTAGCTTCAAGCCGTCCGAGCAGGGGGGGAAGGGGGCCTATCTGGTCGAGGCCGACGGCAACCGCGTGCGCGGCCTGAGCTTCCTGCAGACCGAACGCCTTCGCTTTCGCCGGGAGGGCTTGGACGTTTCCCGGTTCGACGATCTGGCCGATCTGCGCCGAGGCCTGACCGAGTTCGCGGCGGCGGCCGGCGCGGATTGCGGTACGGCCGGTTTGATCCTGGACGTCCGGTTGGAGGGCACCGGTCCGGTCCACGCCGACTTGGCCTGTTCCGGCGGGGTGGCGGAAGTTCTGCGCGACCTGCGCCAGGAGTTCGAGGGGGAGCGGCCCCTGGTCTGGTGGGAGCGCGTGCAGGACCGCACCACGCCGCCTGTCGATCTGGACGCCGTCCGCGGCCGCGGGGATCTGGCCTCGGAAATATGCGCCCTGGTGGACCATAAGCTGGAGCGCCCCGAACTGGCTGAGGGGTTGCTCGATGACCTCATCTACCCGGACAAGCCCTACGCCCTCAAGCGCCATCTGGAGGAACTCTCGCCCAACGAGGAACGCGAGTTGCTCGAGCGTGCCCGTCTGCGTGCCATAGAACTGCTGGACCAGGCGGACGCGTGCGAATAGAAGGCTGGTACATCGACGGCTTCGGGCTATTCCAGGATCGGCAGCTGCGGGATCTGCCTGCCGGGCTCAACCTCTTCTTGGGGCCGAATGAGGCCGGCAAGAGCACCCTGCTCGCCTTCGTGCAGACCGTGCTCTTCGGCTTTCCCCCGGGGCAGAAGGGGAAGGCTCTCTATCCGCCGCTTGGCGGGGGTAGGCACGGGGGCCGCTTGTTCCTGCACACGGACGACGGCGCGGTCACGGTCGAGAGGTTCCAGGGGGTCAAGAAGCCGACGATCACCGCTCTTACCGGGACGGAGCTCAGCGAGTCCGAGCTGCAGTCGCTTCTGCACGGGGTGGACGGGGCGCTCTTTCGCTCGGTGTTCGCCTTCAGCCTGACCGAACTCAGCGACCTCAAGGCGCTTTCGAACGAAGGAGTGGCCGACCGGATCTTCTCGGCGGGCATAGCCGGGGCGGGGCGGTCGGCTCGGGAAGTCGTCAAGCAGCTGGAGAAGGAGCGAGAGGCTCTGCTCAAACCGCGGGCCGGGGGTCAGATCAACGAGCTGCTCGCAACCATTGAGGTCCGGCGGCGGGAACTGAGCGATGCGAAGAACCGGGCCGGGGAATACGCCCTGCTGCTCGAGCGGGAAGAAGAAGCCGTCCGGCGGGTGAAAAGCGCGCATGCGGACATGGAGCGCGAGCGGGCCGGGCAGCGGCGCTTCCAGCTGCTATGCGGGCTCTGGTCGGATTGGCGGGAGAAGCAAACGGCTGAGGAGGATCTGGCAAAGCTCGATCCGCCCGCGAGTTTCCCCGAGGAAGCCGAGGAGCTTCTGGGGCGGGCACTGGCCGCCTATGACACCGCGCGCCGCTCGCTGAAGGCGCGGGAGAGCGAACTCGAGGCCGAGCGGCAGTCCCTGGCTCGACTGGGGGATGGCCTGGACGATGGGCTGTACGGAGTGAGCGCTTCGGTGCGGGAACACGCACTGGGACTGCCGCTCCAGCGCAAGCGGTTGGAGGACCTCCCCCGGGAAGCAGAGCGGCTACGGAGCGCCGAGGGCGCCTTCCGGGAGGCGCTGCAGGATTTGGGCCCAGGCTGGGATGAGGCCCGGGTGGACGCCTTCGACACCTCGCTTCCGGCCGAACAGGAGATCGAGGCCTGGGAATCCGCCTTCAAGGAAGCCGAGGCCCGGGTGGCCGACGCGGAGCGGGATGCGGTCGCCTCGGCGGAGGCCCGCGCGGCCACGACCCGCCGACGCGACGAACTGCTGGCGGAGTTGGGGACGATGGACGCCCCGGATCCGGGTGAACTGGAAAAGGCCAAGGCCTCTCTGCGCGCTTTGCGGGCGAATTTCCAGGAGGCGCGAAGCCTCGAGGCCGACCTGAGGGCCGACCGGACGGCGATCGGCGAGCGTCGCCGGGGGCTGGCGGCAGCCTCTCAGGCGCGAACGGAGAACCCCTTGCTGGGGCCGGCTCTGCTGGTCAGCCTGCTCCTGGCCCTGCTGGCCGCGGGCGGCGCGGTGTGGGCCGCTTCTACCGATTCCTTCATGTTGGCGCTCGTGTTGGGCGCCGTCTTTGTGATCCTGGTGGTCGCCGCCTATCTGCTGAAGACCGCGGCAAGCGGGCCGGGGCGCGCTGAGGACGAAGCGGGTCTGGCGGCGGTGAGGGAGGAGCTCCGGGAGGCAGAAAGGGCTTTCACCGGGCGCGAAGCTCGGCTGGCGGAACTGCATAGCGCGGTGCAGCGAGGGGCCCACGAACTCGGACTGGTCGAAGAACGCCTGAGCTTCCAGGAAATCGAGGATCTGGGAGCCCGGCTGGCCGAGGAGGACCTGCGGCTGGTCCGCCGGGAGACCGCGGCCGGGGCGTGCGCCCGCGCGCAAAAGGAAGTCGAAAGCGCGGCGGCCACGGAAATCCGCCTGCGAGAGGTGGCAGACTCGGCCGCGGACCAACTGCAGCGGTTGGCCGACGGGTGGGCGGACTGGAAGGGGGAGCGCGGCTTCCCCGCGAATCTGAGCGCTCCGGGCGCCCAACGCTTCCTGGTCCGGACGCGGGAGGTGCGCAAGCGACTGAAAGAAGCCCGCGACCTGAGCGCCGACCTAAAACGTCTGCAGGGGATGGCGACCGAATGGGACTCCGCCGCTCGGGGCCTCCTGCGGGAAGCCGGAAGGCCCGTGCCCGGAGCGGGAGGAGCGCCGGCCGATACCGTCTCCGCCTTCATGGGCTTGGAACAGGCCTGCTCGGATGAGGTGCAGAAACGCGAGCGTCACGAGCGACTGATGGAGTCCGTTCAGGCCCTATCGGTCAAAGCGGATGGGGCACGGCAGGAATTGGAGGGGGCGCAGCGCAGCCTCGACGAGCTCTACGCCAGCGGGGGAGCGCAGGACGAAACCACCTTCCGCCGGCAACTGGGGGTGTTCGCCCAAGCCAAGAGCCTAAAGGAGATGATCGCGACGCTCGAGCGCGGGATCGAGCAGCGCGTGGGGCAGGGCGATGAGGCGGAGAAGCTCCTGGAAGAGCTTCGGGGCGGCGACGTGACCGGTTGGCAGGCGGCGGCCGACGATGCCGCCCGCCGGCTCGAGGAACTCGAAGATCAGTATCAGAAGGCCATCGAGGTGCGAAAAGAGGTCCAGGACGAGCGTTCCGCCCTCGAAATCTCGGCCGATATCCCGCGCATCGAAGGACAGTTGCAGCAGGCGGAAACGGAGCTGGACGAGCTCATCGACCGATGGCGCACGCTCACCGTGACTCAGGCCCTGGTCAAGCAGACCCTGGGTGAGTTCGTGAAGAATCGGCAACCGCAGGTGCTTTTGGATGCGGGCATGAGCTTCCGCCAAGTCACCGACGGCGCCTATGAGCGCGTGCTTCAGGCCGAGGACGGCGAGAAGCTCATGGTGCAGGCCGGTAGCGGAGAAACGAAGGCACCCGAGCAGCTCAGCCGGGGGACCCTGGAACAGCTTTATCTATGCCTGCGGCTGGGCCTGGCCGAGGAGTACGCCAAGCGATCCCTGCCCGTGCCTCTGATCCTGGACGACATCCTGGTGAATTTCGATCCGCAGCGGAAGCGCCGGGTGGCTCAGATCTTGCTGGATTTCGCGGAACAGCATCAGGTGCTGATGCTCACGTGCCACCTAGACACCGCGGTCCTGCTCGCCGAGCTTGGGATGAGCAATCCGGTGATTGGGATTCCCGACTTTGCGCCGCACAGTCTTTGAGTAAGGGGGGGAGCGGGAGGCCCCAGGCGGAGCCCCCCTTCGCGCTGTTCCAAGCGGAGTTTAGGCCGCCTTCGAGGCCGAGCTCTTGACTTCCTTCCAATCGCCGATGTTGATGACGTTGCCCTCCGGATCCTTGAACCAGGCGGCGCGCATTCCGTCCATATCGACGATGCCGTCTTTGCTCTTCAGGTTGGGCAGGTCGTATTCCTCGAAACGCACGCCCTGGCTCCGGAGTTCTTCGATCGCGCTATCGAAGTCCTCGGCGTCAAGGGACAAGACCGTGCTCTCCCCTGGCCCGGCGTCGGTCTCATAGAGGTAGATCGAGCTGTCGCCCGCCCTGAGCAGCACGCCGCCCGGCCCCTCCTGGTCCGGGCAGAAACCGAGTTTGTCCTCGTAGAAGCTC
>JAGXFV010000005.1 GCA_024637095.1 Actinomycetes bacterium | reverse complement strand
TTCGCGGTGCGTCGGGGTATCGAGGTCATCGCGTCCGATTGCGATGACCGCCAAGATGCTCTGGTGCTGCGCAAGGCGGGAGTCGGCATCGCCTCTGGAGAGCTCTTCGCTCCTGCTTCGACCAGACCGGTCAAGGCAGACATCTCCCCAGTCTGACGCGGAGGCGGTTCTGGTTCCGGATTCCTACTGCATCCTGCTGACCAACGATGACGGCATCGGTTCGCCCGGGTTGCTCGCTCTGCGCGAGGCCCTGCTTCGTCTGGGAGAGGTGAGCGTCATTGCTCCCGACGGAAACCGCTCGGGCATGGCCCGCAGCATCACCATGCGCTCCCCGCTGACGGTCGAGGAGGTGACCCTGCCCGACGGGAGTGTGGGATACGCGACCGACGGCACGCCGGTCGACTGCGTTCGTCTGGGAGTGCTGGGCTTCCTGGACCGTCCCCCGGACCTGATCGTCTCGGGCATCAATCTTGGGGGAAACCTTGGAGACGACATCACCTACTCGGGCACGGTGGCCGCCGCCTTCGAGGGAATCATGCTCGATATCCCCGCGATCGCCGTCTCGGCGGAGGATTTCCACCCGGGCTACGACCTCAGCGTCCCCGCGCAGTTCGTTGCTCAGTTGGTCGAGGAGATGCTGGATCACGGACCCCCACCAGGGACGCTTCTCAACGTCAACTGCCCCGACCGCTCCTGGGATGACTTGGGGGGCGTGCGTGTCACCACTCTGGGAAAGCGGATCTACGGGGACAAGGTGGAACTGCACGACGCCGAGGGGGGGCATCGTCGCTATCTGATCTACGGAGACGATCTCAGTTACCACGAAGAAGAAGGGACCGACTTTGAGGCAGTAGGCGACGGATTCATCTCGATCACTCCGCTCCACTTCAGCCTCACCGCCTACGACGTGATCGAGCAGATCGCGGAATGGGATCTCGCACCTCGGCCGCCGCGGACCGGGTCCAAGCGGCCGCCGGTGGTGCACCGGGTGCAACTCTCGCCGCTGAGGCCCCGGCCCCGGACGGTGGTCTTCGATCTCGACGGAACTCTCTTCGATTCGGTGGAGCTGATCGTGGCCTCTTTCGCGCATGCGGTGAAGGATGTGCTGGGGGTCGAGTTGCCGCGCGAGGAGTTGATCCGAAATGTGGGACGCCCTTTGCTCGAACAGATGAGATTGCTCGACGAGCTCCGCGCTGAGGAGTTGGTGCGCTCATACCGCGAGTACAACCACCGGGAGCACGACCGCATGACCCGGCTCTATCCGCAGATGGTGGACCTGCTCGAACGGCTGAGAGAGGCCGAGATCCCGCTCGGTCTGGTGACCAGCAAATCGCGGGCGACCACGCAAATGGCCTTCCGGCTCACCGGGATAGAATCTTTTTTTGCCGCCACCGTCTGTGCCGAGGACACGGAGCGCAACAAGCCCGACCCCGAGCCGTTGCTGCATGCGGCGGCCATCCTGGATATCCTTGCCCCGGAGGGGGTTTACGTGGGCGACAGCCCCTACGATATCCAGGCGGCCAAAGCCGCGGGCATGCGCTCGGTGGGAGTCACCTGGGGAGTCTTCCCCATCGATGCCTTGGAGCAGGAGTTGCCCGACCGACTGGTGGACACCCCACAGGAACTTGCGCGGGTGGTGGGAATGAGGCTTTGAGCATGCCCGCTCCGGCGGAGCGGGCCGAGGAGTTGCGCGAGGCGATCCGCCATCACGACTATCTCTACTACTCGTTGGATAGGCCGCAGATCTCGGACGCCGAATACGACCGGCTCTTCCGGGAGCTTCGAGCCCTCGAGGAGGAGCACCCCGAACTGATCTCCCCCGATTCTCCCACGCAGCGGGTGGGGGTCGAGCCGCTCGAGGGTTTCGGGCAGATCAGGCATCTGGAGCCCATGCTTTCCTTGGCCAACGCCAAAGACGAGGTGGAACTGCGCGCCTGGCACGCCCGGGTGCTCAGGCTGACCGAACAGGCGGGGTTTGCCCCGGAAGAGCTGCGGTTTGTTGCCGAGCCCAAGATCGACGGGCTGGCCGTGTCGCTGCGCTACGAGGAGGGCCGCCTGGCGAGCGGAGCCACCCGGGGCAACGGCGTGATCGGGGAGGACGTGAGCCAGAACCTGCGCACGGTCGGCGCCATTCCCCTGCGCATCACCGCGGCACAGGGGGCGGTGCCGGCCCTGCTCGAGGTGCGGGGCGAGATCTACCTGCCACTATCCGCTTTCGAGCGGCTCAACGAGCAGCGCGTGGCCGCGGGCGAGCCCACCTTTGCCAATCCGCGCAACGCGGCCGCGGGTTCCCTTCGCCAACTCGACCCGCAGGTTACAGCCTCGCGGCCGCTCACCATCTGGAATTATGGGCTGGGGTTCGTCGAGGGTGAGCAGTTCGAGAGCCACAGCCAGGTGCTTGCTTGGCTGGCCCAGCACCACTTCCGCGTCAGCCCAGACGTGGAGACTGCCTCGGACGTAGACGAACTCGTCGCCATCTTCCGCCGCTGGGAAGCCCGCCGGGGTGAGCTGGAGTACGACATAGACGGCGTGGTGCTCAAGGTGGACGATCGCGGGTTGCAGGCTGCGCTCGGGTCGGTGGGTCGGGATCCCCGCTGGGCAGTTGCCTACAAGTTCCCGCCCAGCACCGCGCAGACCCGGTTGCGGCGGATCGGGATCAACGTCGGCCGCACCGGCGTGCTCAATCCGTTCGCCGTGCTGGAACCGGTGCAGGTGGGAGGCGTTACCGTGGGCCTGGCCACGCTGCACAACGAGGAGGACATCAACCGCAAAGACCTGCGTGAAGGAGACATGGTGGTGGTCCAGCGCGCGGGTGACGTGATTCCTCAGGTGGTCTCCCCGCTCACCGAACTGCGCTCGGGGCAGGAACAACCCTTTCGCATGCCCGAGCACTGCCCTTCCTGCGGCACTCCGGTGGTGCGTACCCCCGGAGAAGTGGCGATCCGTTGCCCCAACCCCGACTGCCCCCAGAAACTAATGCAACTGGTCGAGCACTTCGTCGGGCGCTCGGCCATGGATATCGAGGGGGTGGGCAAGAAGCTGGTGCACCGGCTCTTTGCGCTGGGTTTGGTACGGGACCCGGCCGACCTCTACGACCTGCGCTACGATGACCTGATCGCGCTCGAGGGGTTTCAGGAGCGCTCCGTCCGGAATGTCCTCGCCGCCATCGAGGCATCGAAGGAACGGCCGTTCGGAGCCGTGCTCTTTGCGCTCGGGATCCCACACGTCGGGGCGCAGACTGCGGAGATCCTGATCAAACGTTTTCCTTCCGTGGCGGATCTCCGGGAGGCGGGCGCCGGGGAGATAGCCGAGATCCCTCAGATCGGAAACGTCATCGCGCAGAGCGTTGCCGATTGGTTCGGCGAATCGCGCAATCAGCGGTTGGCCGAGCGGCTGGAGGGTGTGGGATTGCGCATGCGGGCCGAGGTGCAGGAAGAGGCCGCGGGGCCCCTCGCCGGCCGAACCTTCGTTATCACCGGCACCCTGCCTTCGCTATCCCGGGAGGAGGCCACGCGTCTAATCGAGCGGGCAGGAGGCAAGGTCACCGGCTCGGTGAGCGGAAAGGCCGACTACCTCGTGGCGGGCGAGAATCCCGGGTCCAAACTGGAGAAGGCGCGCTCGCTGGGCACGGCGGTCCTGAGCGAGCATGCACTCGAAGAGCTGCTTGGGGGGTAGTCGAATCGGCGGGTCGCCTCGTAGTCCTGGGGACTGGCGGATCGTCTCTCAGCCCTGGGGACTGGCGGGTCGCCTCGTAGCCCGGGGACTATTGCTCCGCCTTAGGGTTTCTTTTCCACGAGGCGGAACTCTTCGCCCTCTTTCTCGATCTCGAGCAGGGTCATTACCCGGGGGCGACCGGCCGGGTCGCAACTCATCGGGACGAATAGCGGAGAGACTCGGGGGAGTCTGTCGCCGAGTTCGGGCTCGGCGCTGATCCAGTCATTGACGAGGGCTTCGGGGTCGGCTCCTTCGATCGTCACGAGACCGGCGATAGGTCCGTCCACCGTCTTGAAGAACAGCCCCATTTCGCCGGCTCCAAGTCCATCCACGAGCAGCCAGGTGGGAAGCATGCTTCCCGCTTTGGCGATGGCCTTCGCCCCGCTGTCGCTGCTCTCGGCTCCTAGGCGGACGCTGAAGGCACGATCACGGAGCGAGGCAAGTTGGTGCCCCTCCACGGCCACGATCCGTTGATCCACGGGGATGAGCTGGATGAGGGTGTTCAAGAGTGTCGATTTGCCCGTGCCACGCGATCCCGTGAAGACGATGGTCCGCTTCATGGCAAGGCAACCGTTGAGGTAGCGGGCCTGCCAGGAGGAGAGCGTGTTGTATTCGACCAGGCTGCGGAGCGGGACGTTGAGGGGGCCGCTGCGCTGAGCCGGGTCCGCGGCCGCGTACATCACCGAGGTATGGCTGTCCAGGTCGGGGCCGGACCGCAGGTGATAGGCGGCGTAGCCGTGCACGGTGTTCAGCAAGAGGTGATTGAGTAGCTTCAGATACTCGCGCTCGATTGGGCTGACGCGCCGGTCGGCGAGCAGTTCATCGCCCAGGCTGCGTATCGCCATCTCGTACTGCTGTAGCAGTCGGTCCAATCCCGCCAAAGATGCCTCCTCCTCGAGCCTACCGGGCCATCTTAACTGAGGGACCCCCTTTAGGCGTCCCCATTTTCCAGACGCCGCCGCCGGGGGTGATGTTTCTAGCTGGATTGGCGGGTGCGGGATGTCGTCTGCTACGATGCCATCGTGGATCAGGAAGCGATCAAGCGCCAAATCGAGGAAGAGGCCCGCGAGGGACGGCTCACCTGCGAGCAGGCCCGGGCTGTGGCGGAACGCTTGGAAGTTGCTTACTCCGAGGTGGGTCGCGCTTGCGACGAACTCAATGTAAAGATCAAGGCCTGCCAGCTCGGCTGCTTCTGATCCGGGAAATAGGCGCGAACCCGAGTTCGCGCCGCACTAGTCTCCGAGCCTAGCTTTCCTAAAGGCGGTTCGCCCCGCCCAGGGAACTCAGGCCGGTAGGGTACGGCTGGAAACGGCTGTGTCTCCCAGTGTGGAAAGGAGACCCTCTCGAGCGAGTCGTGGGGACCCGTGCCTTTTTGGAGGTGCGGGTTTTGTTTTATGACTCCTCATTACTCCACTCTGCGAGCGCAGCCTCCCTCCTTCTCCGCCGGCAGCAGGGTTGGGACCCGCGAGTAATCGAAACCGAGGGAGGAAGCTGTGCAAAGGATCGGACTGCGTTGGCCCGGGCTGCTCATGCTGCTGGTGGCCCTGATGATGCTGGTGGCTCTCGTCGGCTGCGGAGATGACGGAGATGACACCGAGGTGACGGAGGACACGGTGGCCTCGTCGGGCGACGGCGACATCATGCTCGCCTCCACCACCTCGACTCAGGATTCGGGTCTCTTCGACGAGATGATCCCCGCCTTCGAAGCCGCCTATCCCGACTACACGGTCAAGGTGATCGCCGTGGGCACCGGTGAGGCCCTGGAACTGGGGCGCAACAAGGATGCCGACGTGCTCTTGGTGCACGCGCCCGCCTCGGAGGAGGAATTCGTGGCCGAGGGCTATGGCACCGAACGGCGTGAGGTGATGTACAACGACTTCATCATCGTGGGACCGGCCGGTGATCCCGCCGGAATCTCCGGAATGGACGACGCCGCAGCCGCCCTTACTCAAATCGCCGAAGCGGAAGCCGATTTCATCTCCCGCGGCGACGATTCCGGTACTCACAAGAAGGAACTGAGCCTGTGGGAAGTTGCCGCGGTCCAACCCAGCGGCAGCTGGTATCAGGAAGTCGGCCAGGGCATGGGCGAAGTGCTGCGCATCGCCTCTGAGTCGCAGGCCTACACCATGGCCGACCGAGCCACCTACCTGAACCTGATGGACACTCTGGAACTGGACATCTTGGTCGAGGGCGATGATGCCCTGTTCAACCAGTACGGAGTCATACCGGTGACCGACGCTTCCAACCAAGAAGGCGCCCAAGCCTTCGCCGATTGGATCACCTCCACCGAGGGTCAGGACCTGATCGCCCAGTATGGCATGGAGCGCTTCGGTCAGCCGTTGTTCACCCCCAACGCGGGGCCGGAGACCTCGAGCTAGAACTCACGGGCAACCGGAACTGTCGGAAGCAACGCGTTAGTATTTGCAGGCGGGGAAGCCAAGCGGCTCCCCGCCCATCTCTCAGGAAGGGTTACGTGCCTTGGAGTTGATGTGGGAATCGATCA
>JAGXFV010000026.1 GCA_024637095.1 Actinomycetes bacterium | reverse complement strand
CGGCTTCGTTGCCCCAAATTTGGCTGTGCCTGCCCTTTGCAGGACGTCCCGCCGGCTTTCGCTAACATTGGCGAGGCAGACGTGACCGTGGCGCGGGGTGCATGCCCTTCTCGCAGATTAAGAAAACCTTAGAAAAGGACCAGGTTAAGAATAGTCGCGAATTGTTCTGTTGTCGATAGGTATTTTTTACGCGCTCGCGAACACCGGCCCGCAAATGCGGAAAAAGGGGCGGATCCCTAGGCATCCGCCCCCTGTCGCTCAGTTCCGCCGCCGGAACCCCGGGGCCTTGCTGGCCCCTCGCTCTTTCAAAGAAATTACTGCTGTATCTGCTGCAACGTCTGCTCGAGCATGGCCTGCGCCTGCTCGTCGTCGATGGCATCCAGACCATCCTGAATCACCGCCGCCGCCTCGTCGGGCTGACTGTTGAAGCCATAGACCACCGCCAGGTTCACGTATGGAATGACGGAGGAGGGATCCAGATCGATCGCGGTGCGGTACTCCTCGATCGCCTGATCGATCTCGTTCATGTCACGGTAGACGTTCGCCAGATTGTTGTGGACCTCGGCGTTGTCCTCGACTTCCAGCATCTGCTGGTAGGTCTCAACCGCCTGCTCATATTCGCCGGTCTGGTAGTAGGCGATGGCGAGTTGCTGCAGCGTCTCCAGATCTTCGGGGTTGTCATCGACCTGGGCCTGCAGGTCCGGGATCTGCTCCTCGTACTGGTCGCTCTGGTCACCCGCCGGAGGCATGACACCCACGGAGGTGTCCTCGGTTGTGGTGCCCTCGGTCGCCGTATCATCGGTAACGACATCGGTCGAATCCGTCGTCAGTTCTTCCGTGGTCCCGGTATCCTCGGTCGTCTCGTCTCCCGAGCAGCCGACCAAGACAGCGCCAAAAACCGCCAGCAACAGTACGAGTGTCAGTGTCGTGACCCGATTGTGGGCTCCAAGCATTCCGATCGCTCCTTCGCGCTGCCCCCTGCGTTGGCCCGGCAGCATAGTCCTTACATGAATTCTCTTGCGGCGATTTCCGCCCGCCCCATTTTATCCCTAAGACGGCAGAATAATCGCCTCGCGGTATCTAGGACGTGATTCGCTCACGATTTGATTGTGTTGCCGCCGTCACCGACGACGGGATTTCGCTATTCTGTCTGCTCTGGAAAGCGATGCGGGGAGGATCTGTGGCGCGAACGGTAGTCGTCACCGGAGGAGCCGGTTTCATCGGTTCCCATCTGGTCGAGGCACTCGTGAAGCGGGGCGACAACGTCCGGGTGCTGGACAATCTCTCGACTGGGCGGATCGAGAATCTGGCGGCGCTCGAGGGTCAGTTCGAATTCGTGGTAGGCGACCTGCGCTACCTCGACACCGTGCTCGAGGTGATTACCGGCGCGGACGCGGTCCTGCACCAGGGGGCGTTGCCCTCTGTGCCGCGCTCGGTCAAAGAACCGCTGATTTCGGACGCCGTGAATTCCGGGGGGACCCTGAACGTGCTGGAAGCGGCGCGGAGGGCGGACGTGGGGCGGGTGGTCTTCGCCTCCTCCTCGTCGGTCTACGGTGACAGCTTTGAGTTGCCCAAGCACGAGGAGATGAACCCGAATCCCAAATCCCCTTACGCCGTCTCCAAGCTGACCGGCGAGTACTACTGCCGGGTCTTCATGCACAACTATGGCCTGCAGACGGTGCCCCTGCGCTACTTCAACGTCTTCGGCCCCCGCCAGGACCCCACCTCCCAGTACTCGGGGGTGATCGCCAAGTTCTCGGTGCAGGCGCTGGCCGGCGAGCCCTATCCCGTCTTCGGGGACGGGCAGCAGGCGCGCGACTTTACCTATATAGACGACGTGGTCGAGGCCAACCTGACGGCGCTGGAAGCGGAGGGAGCGCCCGGGCCCCCCATGAACGTCGCCCGCGGCGACCGCATCACCCTGCTCGAACTGATCGCCGTTCTAAACCGTTTGGTGGGCAAGGAGATCAAGGCGGAGTTCCTCCCCGAGCGCGAAGGCGACGTGCGCGAGTCGCAGGCCGCGGTGGAGCGCGCCCGGGAGCGCATGGGCTATGAGGCGACGGTGCCCTTCGACGAGGGCATGCGCCAGACCCTGGAGTGGTACCAGCGGGCGGCGGGTTAGTCTGCGGGTAGCTTGCCGCTTGCTGGCGGCTTGGTCGGTGCTCAGGCGGCTTGGTCGGTGCGCAGCCGGCGGTGGATGCAATTGGGGGATCGCTGCGGTCCGGATGACGGCGCATCTCTGCGGTCCAGGGGACTGCGGATCACAGATTCGAAAGAAGGAGCTGTTAGATGGATCCGGTTGAACCGGCAGAACCCGCTGAGACCTTCACGGCGGAGGAACTGCAGCGGAGACTTGAGGCCGAAACAGGCGAGGTCGAAACCGGTGGTTCCGGCGACGGGACCGGGGCCGCGCCGAGCGACAACCCGCTCGCATCCAAGCTACTCGCCAAGCTCCAGCAGCGAACCGCTACCATCGGCATCATCGGTCAAGGTTACGTGGGTCTCCCTCTGGCGCTTCTCTTCGCGGAGGAGGGCTTCAGCGTGGTCGGCTTCGATGTGGATCCGGCCAAGGTGGAGATGCTCAACCGGGGGGAGTCCTACATCCGCCACATCGGACCCATCCGGGTCAAGGCGGCGCGGGAGGGCTCAGGGAAACGCTCCCGGGAGATGGCGCAGCAGGGCTCGGAGCAGGCCTCGGGGCCCGACGGTGCCCCCGCCTTCGAGGCCACCACCGACTTCTCCCGGCTCGACGACTGCGACGCCATCATCATCTGCGTGCCCACACCGCTAGGCGTCCACCGCGACCCCGACCTCTCCTACGTGCGGGACACCGCCGCCGAGATCCAGAAGCATCTCAAGCCGGGACAGCTGGTCGTGCTGGAATCCACCACCTACCCCGGCACCACCGACGAGGAAGTCCTCCCCATTCTCGAACAGTCCGCTCTGGCCACCCCCGACGACTTCTTCTTGGCCTTCTCGCCCGAGCGCGAGGATCCCGGCAACAAAGAGTTCGGCACCAAGTCCATCCCCAAGGTGGTCGGCGGCGTCAACGAACTCTCCACCTATGTCGCCGCCGCGCTCTACGCGCAGGTGATGGACCAGGTGGTGCCGGTCAGCCACGCCCGCGTCGCCGAGAGCTCCAAGCTGCTCGAGAACATCTATCGCTCGGTCAACATCGCCCTGGTCAACGAGCTAAAGAAGATTTTCGAGCGGATGGACATCGACATCTGGGAAGTGATCGAGGCGGCCAAGACCAAGCCCTTCGGCTTTCAGGCCTTCTATCCGGGACCCGGATTGGGCGGACACTGCATCCCGCTCGACCCCTTCTACCTCTCCTGGAAGGCCTCCGAGTACGGTCACTGGACCCGCTTCATCGAGCTCGCAGGTGAGATCAACACCAGCATGCCGCAGTGGGTGGCGGATCACACAGTGCGGGCGTTGAACGACGAGGGCAAGAGCATCAAGGACGCGAAGGTGCTGGTGCTGGGCCTCTCATACAAGGCCGACATCGACGACGACCGCGAGTCGCCCAGCTACGAGATCATCGAATTACTCCGGGACCTCGGGGCGGACGTCGCCTACTGTGACCCGCACATCCCCCGCTCGCACGCCGGCCGCCATCACGACGTGGTAATGGCGAGCGTGCCCTGCACTGCGGAGGAACTAGGCCGCTACGACGCCGTGGTGCTGATGACGGCCCACGAGGAGTTCGGCGAGGCCGCATTGTACGAGCAGGCACAGTTGGTAATCGATACCCGCAACGCGGTGCCGGCGGGGGTGCCGGCGCGGGTGGTTAAGGCCTAGGACCAATCGCTCCATCGGCGCATTCCCGCCATTGAGCGGTCACTCTCACCGCTTAGTCCTGCCAGGAGTTGCCGCTCTGCTCTACGATCCCGTCCCGAGATCCCCCGCCAAGATCCAGCGGCTCGTCAACCCTGTCCGTCGTGTTGTCCACTATTCGCAGATTGGTGCCTCCGATGATTTGGATGCCGCGGACACCCTCCTCCATCGAGTTTCCCCGGACCGATATGCGGTCGGCTCCAGAGAATACGTATATCGCCCGCTCGTAAGTGTCGCGGATGACATTTCCCACGATCGCTATGTCGATCGATGAGGGAACACCTATGCCGGCCACCGCGCGCTCGACGACATTATTTGAGGCTCGACCCCCCGTCACCGAGTCGAACTGGATTGCGTTTATGTCGAAACCCGTGCCCCGGGGCAGGTCTGAAATGTAGTTCCCCTCGGCCACGGCGTCTTGGGTATTCTGAAAGTAGAGGGCATGCCCGGGGTAGAGCCGCGAAGCGAACTCGGTAAGGGTCGAGTCCCGGACAACGACATTACGAGAGCCCTCCTTGGAGTGGACACCGAAATCACCGACATGCGTAATCGTGGAGTCCTCCACGAGCAAGTTCGTCGCCGGATAAGCGTAGACGGCGGCGAACCCCACATCTCGGATGAGGAGGCCCGTCAGGGTCACGTCGCTGACATTCTGTAGCGTGATAGCGCGTTGGGGTATGTGCTCGTAATCACCCTGTACGGTGAAACCAGACAGAGTGATATCCGAACCCCCGGTAATCGTTAAGATTTCATCCCGGCCGGGGGCCATGAGGATCGCAGAGGACGATCCCCGCACGACGAGCTGACTCTTGTTATCGAGCCGAAAGGGACCGGTGTAAGTACCATCGGGGACCTCAATCACCGCACCGGGCCTGGCCGAGTCTATCGCTGCCTGGAGATCGAACGAGTCCGCGGGCGCCTGATCCACAGACTCCGGTGGCGTCGCATCTGTCCCGTCGGGCGACGTCAGGGTCACGGTAAGCAAGCCCGCAATGGCGAGGAGAACAGCTACAGCTCCCACTGCCGGTCCAAGGGCCATGAGCTTATGTGTCATCATCCTACCGACTTCCTACCGCACTCGCCAACCTACATCTTACGCTGTCTGGTCAGGCTCTCAGCACGACGAAAGGGGCCCTCGGCGGGCCCCTTTCACAATCCCCCGACGGGGGAGGCGCGCCCGAAGACCGATTCGCGCCATGACCGATAATTTCAGAAGCTACATCTTCTGCGCCAGGAGGTAGACCGCTTTGGCCATCTGGCCGCGGGTGGCGTAGTCGTGAGGGCGATAAGTGCTATCGGGGTAGCCTCTCAAAATGCCGTTGTGCTTGGCGATGGCGATAGCCTCCTTGAATTCAGGAGTCAAGTTGCCCATATCGGCAAACCCGGGGGCAAGAGAGGCTGGTCGGGCCAAGTTGCCTTCACCCGCGCGGACAATCATGACAGCGAGCTGAGCTCGAGTGACACGTTCGAAGGGGCCGAACGTTCCATTCGAGCGCCCCATTACGATGCCTGCGTGAGCCGCCTCTTCTACATAATCGTGAGGGTATTCGCTACCGGCAGCCACATCGGAGAAGCAATTATGAGAAGCGTACTCGAGGCTCTGAGTGTGAAGCCCAATTGTTCCTGCCAAGATTTTCGCGAACTGCGCGCGCAGCAGATGATCATTCGGTCCGAAGCGGCCGTCGGTGTAGCCGTCCATGAGACCCTTATCTTTCACGAACTCGATGTAACTCGCGAACATATGGTCGGCCGGAACGTCCCTGAAAGGGCCGGCTGGCCTCGGTGCTGGTGCCGCGGTTGGCGCTCCCTCCGCTGTCATGGTCCTCGCCACGCTGCCTGAATTACTGGGCCACACTCTAACGCTGCCGGAGCTGTCCACATACTTAATAGTATAGGCAGCACTATCGCACTCGTAGAAGTCCCCGCCGGGGTTGTTCCAGCCACTGGAGCGGAGGAAGGTGGCGCCGGAGCCATCCAGAATGAAGCCGGATTCAGCATTGTCGTAGGCGACGGAGTCCTCAATGACTACGTTGGTCGATTGGGTTATCTGGTAGCCGCCAGAGCCGTTACCGCTGAGCTTCGCGACCCGACTCGCCGATGAACGCCGAATGGTGACGTTATTCGCCCGCTTTATGTAGATGCCGTGGCCGGGATACTTGCGAGAAGCAAAAACGGAAGTGTCGCTGTCCTCGATGACGATGCGGCTGATGAGACCCGTGCTCGCGGCCTGGATGTGTATGCCGAAGTCGCCTGAGTGAGTGACGGTTAGGCGCCGGAACACCGCATCGGAGAGGGTGCCGTTGGAGTAGATGCCGGAAAAGCCAACATCCCGAACGGTGAGGTCCTCGACCAATACATT
>JAGXFV010000004.1 GCA_024637095.1 Actinomycetes bacterium | reverse complement strand
CGAGGGGCGCTATCTGAACGCGGGAGCGCCGCCGGAAGTTCTCTTGGAGCAGCACATGGCCGACCACTTCGGTCTGGCCCCGGGAGACAGTCTGGAGGTACTCGCCGGGGACGGCTGGCGGGAGCTAGAGGTGGCGGGAGTGGTGGCCAGTCCGGAGTACCTATGGCCGGCGCGGGACCGCCAGGAGATCCTCACCTCGGCGGATGACTTCGGCGTCGCCTTCGCTCCCGAGGAGTTCCTCTCCGGCCTGCCTTCCTCCGAGGTAACCCAACAGGCCCTCTTCTTCTACTCGCCCGGGGCCGACCGCGGAGCCCTCGACGCCAGGCTCACCGGCCTCGCCCGGGAGCAACCGGCGGGGGCGGCCTTCACTCGGGCCGAGCAGGCCTCAAACGCCGCGCTGCAGGAGGACGTGCAGGGCTTTAGCGAACTCTCCTTCATGTTCCCCCTGCTCTTCCTGGGAGCGGCGGGAATGGCCACCTACGTACTTCTCACCCGGCTGGTCTACTCGCAGCAGGGCATCATCGGGCTCCTGCGGGCGAGCGGCTTCAGTAGGCGGCGGGTCTTCCGCCACTACCTGGTCTACGGCCTCGTGGTGGGGGTGCTGGGATCGATTCCGGGGATCGCCGTGGGCATCCTGGCGGGGCGGCTGATCGCCGGCTTCTACACGGACGCCATCGCGGTGCCGGTGACCGTCATCGACTTTCACCCGCTGACGCTGATCCTGGGACCGATCTTCGGCCTGCTCGCGGGGAGCTTATCCGCTCTGGCTCCCGCATTCCGGGCGACACGCATGCCCCCGGGAACCGCCATGCGGGGCACGGCGGCCGGATCGCAGGGTGGGCCCAGCCTGCTCGAGCGTCTGCTTCCCCCTCTGGGCCGGCTTCCCGCATGGGCAAAAATGGTGCTCCGCGGCATCGGCCGGAACAAGCGCCGCAGCTTATCCACCATGCTCGGGGTAATCCTCGCGCTGGTGCTCATCCTGGTCTCCTGGGGGATGCTCGACACCATCCAGGTGCTGCTCGACCGCCAGTTCGAGCAAATTCAGCAGCAGGATGCTCAGCTCTACTTCGCGCCGCCTTCGGCAGAGGCCCCCGCTTCGCCCCAAGCCCCCCCTTCCGCCCAAGGCGGCCTACCCCTGGAGCAGATTAGGGCCGTTCAAGGGGTCGGGCGGGTGGAGCCCGTGCTGGAAACTCCGGTAGTGCTGGAGACGGCGGAACAGCGCTACACCACCAGCCTCAAAGCCTTCGAGCGCGACACTCAGATGCACGACTTCCTGCTCAGCAGCGGCGGGAAGGCGCAACTGCCCGAACAGGGGCTCTACGTCGGCGTGGCCCTCCGCGATCAGTTGGGCTTCGCCGTGGGGGACCAGGTGACGGTACGCCTGCCCGAGGCCGGGATCAGCTTCGCCGACACCATCGCCGGCTTCGTCGAGGAACCGCTGGGCACCCTGGCCTACGCCAACCTGGCCTATCTCGCCGACAGGGCGGGCAGCTCTCCTCAGGCCCTGGCCAATTCTGCGGTCGTGCGCTACGCGGAGGGAGCGGACCGTTCAGCGATGCGCTCTCGCCTCACCGCACTCCCGAGCGTGGCCGCCTTCGTCGATTCGCGGGCACTGGTGGATACCATCCAGTCCTTCATGGGCCTCTTCTACGTCTTCGTCGGGGTGATGCTCGCCTTCGGCGGAGTGATGGCCTTTGCCCTGATCTTCAACACCATGTCCGCCAACATCTCCGAACGGGCCACCGAGATAGCCACGCTGAAGGCCGCGGGCGTGGGCCGGCGCACGATCACCGGCCTGATCACCGCGGAGAACCTCCTGCTGACGGTGCTGGCCATCGTGCCCGGCCTGGCCCTGGGCTACCTGGCGGCCTGGTACTTCATGGGCAGTTACAGCAGCGACCTCTTCCGCTTCGATCTGCACGTACGCCCCCTGACCTTCGTCTTCTCCGCGGCCGGCATCCTGCTGGTAGCCCTGTTGTCGCAGTGGCCCATCCTTCGGGTGGTGCAGCGGCTGGACGTGGCCAAGGTGGTGCGCGAGCGCGCCATGTGACCCTCGGCCAGGATCTGGTCGGTGGTGTAGGCGTTCGCGTGCGCCAGCTGGGGGAGACGGAATTGAACCCTTGTGCCCGCGGGCAAGTGCCACATCGGTAGCTTCCAGACAAGAGAGGAGGCCCCTCAAAAGGGACCTCCTCACCGGGAGGGCTTCACTTACCGCTCTCCAGAGCAGCCGGCTAGCTGCTGCTCTACATCTGCATCAGGTTCCAGATCATCTTGGCGGCGTGGCCGCGGGTCGCCGACCCGTAGGGGTCGAACGTGGTCGCGGTCTTGCCGTCGATGATGCCGTTCGCCTTGCACCAGTTGATCGCCTCCTGAGCTTCTTCACTCAGGCCGGTGATGTCGGTGAAGGACGAGGCGGGGGCTGCGCTCAGGTCGGCTCCGCTGGCGCGGGCCACCATCAGCGCGAGTTGCACCCGGGTGATATTGGCCCAGGGTTCGAACGTGTCCGCCGTCACACCCTTGACCACACCGTTCATCTTCGCTTCCTCGACGTAGTCGAAGGGATAGCGATCGGCTTCGTTCTGGACGGCCGGCATTGGCACGTCCTCGAAGCTGGGAGTGCCCCAGTTGGTCCAGGCATCGTCGTGCATGCCCATCGCGCCCACCACCATCTTGGCGATCTGGGCCCGTTTGACGAGTTCCGCAGGACCGAACATACCGCTGCCGATACCGTCGATGATCCCCTCACCGTACAGGCCTTCGATATGCGCGAAGAACTGGTGGGTCATGGGGACGTCGCTGAAGTGAGCCATGGGCACACCTTGGACGTTCAGGGTGACCGGGGCGGAAGCCAACTCGCCGCCGGGAACCGGCGCCCAAACCGCAACGTAAGCGCCGCTCTTACGGGCAGCGAAGTGAACCGAGAAGGCACCGCCGGCGTCGGTCTTCGCCTGGGCCACGGTCTCGCCGCCGACCTTGATCGTGATGGCTTGACCGGAAAGGGCGGCGTCAGAGCCGTCCATCAGCTTGCCGCTGGCCATCACTAGGTCACCGGGGTTGGCCGTCGCCGGGAGCGTGAGGTCGAGTGCCGAACCCACCAGAGCGGCGAACTCCTCGGCCTTCTTCAGGCCGGCGACCGCGTACGGCGGGTTGTGGACGCCCTGGCTCATGTCGCCGTCGACGAACTGCACATTGCCCTTGGCGGCCGCGATCAGCGCCGCGCCAAAGGTGTCGCTGTCGGCAAGACCGTCTTGGGCCGCGGTGATAGCCGCATTCGCGTCAGCAATGCCGGCGTCGATCTTCCCTGCCCAGCTGTCGATCTGATTCTGCAGGCTGGCGCGGGTCAGGCTGTGGCAGGAACTGCAGGAGTCGCCCTCCTCCTGGACGCCCCACTCCTCGGCTTCGCCAGGAAGCATGGGGGTCATCCGGTGGCTAACCCGCTCCGCGTTGGTCTTCGGCATGTGGCAGTCGACGCAAGTGGCGTAACCCATGTAGGGTTCCGCATCCGCGACGCCGATCAGGCCGTAACCTTCCAGCATCTCCTTCTGCGGATGATGCACACCGGCGGCCGGGTCCAGCTTGCCGCCTTCTTCGATGTCGCCGTTATGGCACTGCGAGCACACCTCGTCGCGCTCCACGCGCAGGCCTAGGGCTTCGCCGGTGGGGTTGTGGACCGTGTGGCAGACGGCGCACTCGACGTCGAGGGTGTCGCCTTCGACAGAGGGCTCATACGTCTCGAAGAAGCTCGACTCGTAGCCGTTGGCCTTCATGTAGCCTTCGGCAGAGTGGCAGCTCATGCACTCACCACTGGCGTGGGCGATGGCTTTGCCTTCCCCATCCTTGAGCACCGAACGCGAGTCCGCGTGGCCGGACAGCAGCCACTCGTTGTAGTAGCTGTGGTGCATGCCCTGGTTGTGGCCGGAAGGATAGACCTTGCCGGGGGTCTCATAACCGTAGACGGTGATGAACTCGGCCAGGACCTGATCGGTGGTGTAGGCGTTCGGATTGCTGAAGCTGCTGCCCGAGCCCAGCCGCTTCTCGGTGGTCGCCGCGTTGACGTGGCACTGGCCGCAGACTTCCGAGGAGAGGATCCGCGGCATCCCCACTACACCCACGCCGGTGGTTTCGTGTGGGCTGTCGGTAGAACCCGTGCCGTGGCAGTTCTCGCACTGAATGCCGAGACCGGCCCATTCGGTCGGGGTGTCCGGGCCGATGACTGCGCCGTTCGGCAGGGTCATCTCGGCATTGGCCGGACGGGTGAGGCCCAGGTTGTGGCAGCCGCCGCAACGCTGGAAGTAGGCCGCCACGCCCACCGCGTCGCCTTCGCCTTCCCACTCCATGTGCTCTTCGCTGAAGCCCATGGGGTCGAAGATCGGGTAGTCATCCGCCGGATTGATGGCGGGGATGTACTGCCCCAGGCTGTTGGTGGCGTCGCCGCCTTGGTACTTGGCGATGTACTCCTTGGCCCGGCCGGGTGCCCCGACCTGAAGCCAGACATCGTCCGGCCCGAACTGGAGGCCGCCGACGCCGTCACCCAGTGGGGACGGCCAGAGACCGGAATTGATGCCCGGAATGAGCAGTTCGGGATTTGCGAGCACGTCCGCCATGAAGGCGCCGTGACGCGATTCTAGATACGCGGGTGCCACATCCAGACCCTCGCCAAAGATCGGCATCGAGTGGCAGGTAACGCACCTGTCCTGACCGGCAAAGGTCTGGCCAAAGGCGTTGGTGGTGGGAGCCGCCAAAGCGCTGCCCGCCGCTCCCAGGCTGATCAGGCCGACCAGCGTGAGGAGGACCAACAGTCGTAACCGATGCTGCATGCTACCTCCTAGTAGTCGCCCCCTCTACAGGGACCCCCCTACGAGTGATAGCTGGCCCGTTCACCTCCTTTCGCGGTCGGTACGGTCGCCGTCGGACAACTGCAGATTGACGGCGATCCAAGTCTGAGGACCTGGGAGGGCAGTGAGACTCCCTCCTATCGGGATAGAGTGAATCCCGTTGGGCTCAGAGTTAACCAGCTTCAGTGACCGAAAGTATGGCAGTAAACTTCGGCCCGCAACCCACTTTAGTTCAAGTTATTGAACAATGCAACAATTGATCATCGAAGTGGTGTGAGACAATTATTTGCTATTTGCTCAGAACAATGAGGAAAACTCACGACTGTAAGAATGGACAGACCAAACCGGTGGAGGTTCTGCCGCCCAAAGTGAATTAGAGACCTAGCTCAGATTAATTAGCAGCTTCGCTTAATCAATAGATTCAAGCTGCGGATGGAGCGTGAAAGCCAAGGTGAGGCTCAGGACACTTCGCCGGCCCCGTCGGCGCTTGGGAGCGGGCCACGCCGGTTACGAAGCGAGTACGCCGACTCCGAGTGGGTGGACGGGCTCGGAGTGGGTGGACGATCTGACCTGTTTCCGGGGCTGCAGGAGGTTTTCTGTCGCGAGCTAGATGATCCAAGGGTGGGCTGTCTTAGAAACCGCCCAGTTGGACGAAAACTGGTGCAAGAAGGAATATGGCGGAGCGGCGTGGGAGTCGAACCCACCCTGGACGGGACCACCGCCCAACAGCGGTTTTGAAGACCGAGCCGACCACCAGGCCGGATGCCGCTCCCCGAGGAGGGTCTTAGTTTAGCATCGTCCCCCGCCGACTCGACCTCGCCTGACACGACCTCGCCGAACACGTCGGCGGACCTCGAGAGTGTGTTCCTCACCTTGACGGAGTAGCGGAAAGAAGACGATCGCAAAATCCCGCGGCAGGCGCCGCGCACAACCAAGAGTCAAAGGAGCCGACATGTTCGCCCGCGTATTGAAAGCACAGCAGTCAAAGGTCTTTAGGAGCAGCGTGCTCTGGGTCGAGGTCGGCCTCTTGGCAGCGTTCGCCCTGCTCATAACGGTGCTCCGCAACGTCACGACTGAACTCGGTACAGATTCGACCGAGACCGTGGGCGGTCAGCTGTTGGATGTCCTGCAGACCACGGGCACCGCCACCATGGGCGGCATGCTCGCCGTGGTGCTCGCGGGCGCACTCATGGCTCAGGAGTACGGCTGGCGGAGCCTTCACCTGTGGCTGAGCAAGGGAGTCGCGCGCAGCACCTTCCTATGGACCAAATTCCTGTCCATGCTTGGCCCCATCCTGCTCTTCTTCGTGGCTGCCGCGCTGGTCACCCTGCCCGCCTCCGCCCTGCTGGTCGACGGAGAGATCGCTCTCGATTGGGGGGAAATCATTCTGACCGTGGCCGCCGGAGTCTACGCCGTGCTGCCCTACACGGCGCTCGCGCTGCTGCTGGCGGTGGTCGGGCGCTCCATGCTCGTGGCCATCGGCGGCGGGCTGGTGATCACCCTGCTGGTTGAGAACCTGTTCGTGCAGCTGGCCAACCTGCTCGGGGACGGAGCCACCCAGATACTCCCCTACCTGCCCAACATGCTCGCCCAAGGAGTCATGCGCATGGAGAGCGAGATGACCGTGGCGCCACTGGACCCGGCACCCGCGGCCGCGCTGATCGCGGTCTACACGGTGATCCTGCTTGGCGCGGCCACCGCGGTCCTGCGCCGCCAGGATCTAAGCGACTAGCCGGCGCCGAGACGCCGGTCGAGACCTAGCCCGCGGCGCCGGCGAAGCCTCGCATGAAGTCGAGCATCAACTCATTGTAATCCTCGTCGTACTCGACGAACTCGCCGTCGCGAGGATTCCAGAAGAGCACGGTCCCGTCGTCCTCGACGCGGGCCGCGCCTCTCATCACCATGTTGACGATGCCGTGCTCCATCGAGGTAATCTGGCGCTCGCGGGTGTCCGTCTGAGTCGTGTCGTGGAATAGCTCGTACTGGCGCGCGGCCTCGAAGCGTATCGCGGCCCATACCTTGTGAAGGTCCACCTTCCGGGCTGGAGGTGGACGATGGAATTCTTTGCTGAGGGACATCCTGACCTTTCCCCTGCGATTACAACCATCCCCCGCGGTCCCCTTCCGGCCCGCCCACCCGGCGAACCGGACAAACTCCCCGCTAATGGGGCCTATACCAGCATTCACCAGTTTATCAACGCGGCGTAAGCTGGGCCGCCTCTGGTGAGATAGAATGCTGAGTGGCGCGACTACTGAGAATCGCGGTTAGCACCTATCCCGTAGTCGACGCGAAGTCTGGGGGGACCATGCAGGTCGACATCGTTTCCGGTTACTTAGGAGCCGGAAAGACCACCTTCATCAGCCGGCTGATCGAGACCGATCCGGACCCTTCCCGCTTGGTCGTGCTCGTCAATGAGTTCGGAGAGTTGGGCATCGATGGGCTGCTCCTTTCCGGCGCCGAGGGGGTGGTCGAGCTTTCGAGCGGTTGTATCTGCTGCACCCTGCGTATGGACTTTCGCACGCAGATCCTCGAGATCTCCCGCGATCTGAAACCCGAGCGCCTCCTGATCGAGCCAACCGGCATCGCCACCACCGGCCAGGTGCTCAAGGCACTCGAGCACGGCTCTCTGGCCGGCATCATCGACGGGGTGCGCGTCTTCGTGCTGGTCGACGCAACCACCTTCGCCGAACGCCTGAGGGAGAGCCCGGCCTTCTTCACCTCGCAGGTCAAGACCGCCGACCTGATCATCCTAAACAAGACTGATCTGGTTCCCAATTCACGGGTGACGATGGTCCGCGGTGCGCTCGAGAGCATCTCGCCCGGGGCCTGGATCGTTCCCTCCGTGCGGGGTCAGGTGAGCGAAGCCATCGAGTTGCCCCCCTATCGACCGCCCAGGGAAGCTCCGGAGAGCGAAGCCCTGCAGGGTTTTGCTTCGGTCAGCCGCAAACTGCTCCTCCCCGTCGCCGGGGAAGCATTGACCGAACTCTTCCAGGATCTGCGCGGCGGCGGCTATGGGCAGATCGAGCGCGCCAAGGCCTTGGCCGAAACCGAGAAAGGTTGGCTGAGGTTGGATCTGGCAGGAGATACCCTCGAGGAGCAACCCTCCGGACCCCTTCCCGAAGGCCGCCTGGTCGTGATCGGCCAGAACCTCGAGCGCGAGAAACTCGACCAGGCGTTCGAAAGATTGTGCGCCGCCGGATCAACGAAAGCGGCTCGAGCCACCAACCAACAGTAGGGGAGAGGCATGGAACGATACGGCATAGCGCTCGACCTGGGCACCAGCGGGATTCGGGGACAGGCCATCGACCTGGACAGCGGCGAGATCGTCTCTACGGCGATCACCAGCCAGCATCCGCTGCCCGGCGGTAACGTGATGGACCACCTCCACTTTGCCGTCGAGAGCGTGGAGGCCGGGCCCGATTCGATAGCCCGTCATCTGTTGGCCGATTCGGCGAACAAGGTGATCGAGGCGCTCGGTATTCCCCGGGACAAAGTGGTGCGCCTGGGCATCTGCGGTAACCCCATCCAACTATCCCTCTTCCAGGGCATGGAGATCCGCGATCTGGCCTACGCCGGCGAGCGCAAGCGGGAATCTTTGGGCGTCGAACTTCAGTCACGCGAAGCCCGTATCGGCCTGGTGGGCGAAATCTCAGGGCTAGGCCTTCCCGACGACGCCCAGCTGATCGTGCCCCCGGCGATCCGGCACGAAGTGGGCGCGGACGCCCTGGCGATGATGGTCAAGTCGGGCATGCTGGACCGGGACGAGATATCCCTGGCCACCGACTACGGCACCAACGCCGAGATGGCGCTCAAGGTGGGCGATCAAGTAGTGACCGGTTCCGCCGCGTGCGGCCCGGCCTTCGAGGGCCAGGCCATAGCCTACGGCATGCTGGCGGCCCCCGGGGCCATCTCCGATCTGCAGGCTGCCGACGGCGGGTATCGCAATTTGGTTCTGAACGAAGAGATGTTCGCCGCCGGGGCGGGAGTGGTCGATCCCCGCACCGGCGAGATCCTGGAGGAGGGCGAGGCCATCGCCCGCGGTATCACGGGAACCGGGGTAATGGGCGCCATCGGCCTCGGGCTGCAGGACGGCTTCGTCAAACTGCCCGGGCTGGACTCGCCGGACGGCAAGATGCATCTGGCCAACGGGGTGGTCCTCGGTAAGGAAGACGTCATCGAGGTGGGCAAGGCGGTCGGGGCCGCCCGCGCCGGCCACGTCACCCTGACTCAGGAACTTGGTATCGACCTGGAGGAAGTCAAGGTCGCCTACATGGCGGGCGCCTCGGGCACGTACGTCGACGCCCGCAAGGCGCAGATGATCGGGATGGTGCCGGCCTCGGTAGAGCGCATGTACCAGATCGGGAATACCTCCCTGATGCTGGCGCGCGACCTGGTGATCGACCCGGACCACGTCTGGGAGATCGAGGAGATCGCCAAGAACCTGCGCGCCAGTCACTCCATGTTCGCCGAAGCCAAGGTGTTCAAGGAAGTGTACATTCTGGAACTGGCCTACTGGACCGAGGGCATGCCCTGGGAGATGTACCTCAAGTTCATGAAGCGCCAGGGACTGCCCGCACCGCGCGAATTCCCCGACAACGCGGAGGTCATCCGGTTGGTGGACCGGGACATCCCCGATCTGGGAAGCCGCGGCCTCAAAGTGGTCACCGACGTCGGCATGCAGATGGTGGCCTGCTTCGAAGGCTGCACCTCGTGCGGCACCTGCGAGGACGTGTGCCCCGAGAACGCCATCAGTCTGGACTACGACGAGGAGGGCCGGGCCGAGGTGCGGGTGGATTCTGCGAGTTGCCTGGGCCTCAGTTGCCTGCGCTGCCAGATATCCTGCCCCGACAAGTGCTTCAGCTTCAGTCAGTTCATCCGGGCGCGCTAGCGGCCGATGGCCAACGCGAGGTTCGAGCAACCCGCACACCTGATCTTCCCCGGCTTCTCGCTCGAGGAGTCGGGCCATCTGGTCGAGAAGCTGGAGGCGGCGGCGCGATCGGCTGAGGTCTTCGCGGGCTCGGTGGCCAAGGTCGACCTCAGCGTGGAGTTCTCCCTGAGCGAGCGGCTTTCGCTCACCTGGATGCGGCGCCGTAACGGGAGTTTTGCCGTCCGCCTCATAGTCGGCCTGCTCTCGCCGGAGTGTCTGCCGGCGGCGCCAGAGAGGGCGGTCGCGGACGACTATCGCAAGGCCCTCCGCTCGGGGGTGCTCCATGGTTTGGGACGTCTGCTCTTTTCTCCTGGACCCGAAGATCCCGACCCCGTGGCTATCGCTCTGAACGATCCCCGCCCCCGCCGCCATTCCCGTTTGCTTCGCAAGCTGGTCGCCACCGAGCGGGGAAGTGACGCCATCCTGGGGCTGCTCGAGCGGCTGGAGGCGGACCGCTGCGACGGCCTTCTCCGCCTGCGCTTCCCCCACGCCACGTACCTGCTGCAGGGCGGGGACGCGCGGGCCGAGGCGTGGGCGCAATCGGCGGGAGCCGATATGGCGCTCTTGGGGGAGGCCGGCCTGCTCCTACGACGGCAGGAACACGCTCCATCACGGCTTTCGGGCCGCCTGCGCGCTCCGCTCAATCGGGTGCTCTCGGCCGGGGACCTGGCCGGAGCCTATGCGCTCGCCGAGTTCCTGCTCTGGGATTTGCTGCCCCAGATGCTGGCCGCCGAGATGCTCGCAGGGGACCGGACGGACAGCAGCCCCGAGAGTTTTGCCGGCGATCCCGAAGCCCTGCGTCGAGAACTCGAGCCTTTGGCCGCGGACCTGGAGTTGAATGCCCGCGGGACCGCCCAGCCCATCTGGGGCGAGATCGTTCCTCTGCCGCACGTCGACGGGGGCGAGGTGCTGCTGCGGGTCGAGGTGGCCAAAGGAAGCGAACTGGAACCCACGGAGATCAACCGCAAGGTTCTCGAGCGGCTGGCTGCAGACTACGGGCCACGCGCCCGAGAAGCCTTCGCGCAGGAAGTGCCGGCTTTGCGGCGCGCTTTGCGCGCCAACTGGGAGCGGCGGCACCGCGGGCGCTACCGGGCAGGCAAGCACATCGGCACCTCGAATCTGCGCCGCTATGTCATCCAGGGCGACCTTCGCCTGTTCCAGAGGCTGGAAACGCCTCAGAAGACCAGCTACTACTTCCATCTCCTGGTCGATGCCTCCTACAGCATGCTGCAGAACGACAACGCCTCCAAAGCGTTGGCCGTGGCGGCCGCCTTCACCGAGGTCCTCCAGACTATTCGCGTCCCGGTCGACGTGACCCTATACGCCTCTGAGCTCACCCGGGTGCACGATCACCGCACCGGAACTTTCTCCACCGATTTTGGCGGCGACTTCGGCTACCTGATTTCGGGAACCAAGGAGGTCGAAGCGGTGGCTTGGGCGGCCGCGCAGGCTCAGTCCGTGACTGCCGACCACCGTATGATCGTGGTCTTGACCGACGGCACGCCGGTTAGAGACGTGCTCCCCCTGCTCGGGGGCTCGGAGCTTGCTCCCTACTACAGCGAAACCCTGGTTCCCTGGCTAAAGCGGGCCAATATCGACCTCCTGGGACTTGGGCTCGGCATCTGCCCGGATTACCATCCCCGGTCGCTCTGCCTGACCGAGGGGTGGGAGACCCTGCCGGTATTTCTCGAACTGCTGGACGAGATCGTGGCCGAGGCCCGGGCAGCCTCGCTGGCCCTCTGGTCTTGAGGATCAGATAGGGTCGGGGAGGCCCACGTAGGGTCGCGTAGAGTCGCGAACACCCCCGGGTTTACCCCAGTGCGCTCAGATCCCAAGGCGTGGAGTAGGCAAAGACCTGCTCTCGAAAGACCGCCTTGAGCCGTTCGTCAAGCACGTCGTAGAACGTCATCCGCGCCGCCGGCAACGGTCCCAGATAGGGCACCAAACGCGCCCAGGCATGCAGCACTCCGGTGGCGAAGACGAAGGGGAAGGAACTCGCACTCTGCTCCAGCATGACTTGCGCGAGGGCGGCGACCTCGAGCATGGCCTCCACATCCGCGCTGCACTCCTCGCCCGCCAGCTCGGGGAAGCGTCGCAGCAGGAGGGCGTGTTCCGCCTCCCGGTCGAGGAAACCTATCCGTATGGACGCCCAGCGGCGCAGGTAGGCCGTGGAGAGCTCCTTGGTGCCGGGGTAGAGGGTGAGAAACTCAGGCGGGTTGAAGGTCGAAAAGATGCGGCAGTTCGAATGCTGCCTCACCACCTCGTTGTCCTTCTCCACCAGAACGAGGGCACGCGACTGATCCAGGAGGCCGTGAAGCGAGAACCAGACCTCCTGCCCCGTCGCATTCAGCTCCTCGAGCAGCAGCACCCCTCCGTGGCGCACGGCGGTGGTGACCAGGCCGTCCTGGAATCTAACCTCTCCCGCGCCTGCCGGCAGCAACTTGCCGATGATGTCGTCGGTGGTGGACAGCCCGTGCAGGTTCAGCCGGTAGAGGGGAGCCTGCAGCAGGCAGGCCAGGTACCGCACCAGTTCGGTCTTCCCCACGCCGGTGTGCCCGTGAAAGGCCACCGGGATGTCGAGGTGGTAGGCGAGGGCGGTCCGGTAAAGCAGACCGTCGTGGTCTTGATAGGGCTCAACCCGCGGAACCAAATCGTCCCGTCCCGCGCGCGCGGCATCGTCCCACTTGTCGAGCACTACTCCGCGCGCCAGCTGCTCGCCCGGGCGCTCGCCCGCCACCAAGGCGCCAAACAGCAGGGACTCATCCCCGACCGCCCACACCCCGTCATACGCGGTGGCCTCGCGTTCGCGGACGGGCAGTCCACTGCGCGCGCTTACCTGCGCGCGCAGTTCTGCCAGATCCGAGGCCTGAAAAGAGCTAGGCGGAGCTGTCCGCATACTCCTCCGCCGCCTCTACCATGGCCTTCAACTTTCCAATGGTGGCCTGCGGGGGAATGGAACAGCCCGGGGCGATCATGTCGTAGCCTTGATCGAGCGCCTTGCGAACGTCGGCCTTTACCGCTTCTTCTCCTTTGGAGAAAAGCGTGTCCACCGCATCCACACCACCGATCAGCGGGATCGGCCGGCCGAAGCCCTCCAGGTCCTTCTTCAGGGCGGGCGCGTCCACGCTCGGCTCCACGCTGAGGGCAGTCGCACCGGTTTCGGCGATGTCCTTGCCGATGGGATTCACGGCTCCGCAGATATGGATGATGGTGGGGACGTCGGGCAGATTCTCGATCTGCCGCTTCTCCCAGGGCTGCGCCACGGCTTTATAGATCGGCGGGCTGATTACGTCGATCGAAGCCATCATGTCCTCGATGATCAGGAAGTCGGCGCCGGCGTCGACCATGGCCTTGCCGAGTTCGGTACCGGCCTGCTCGGCTACCTTCAAGAAAGGCTGGAGATCGTCGGGCTTCTTGAAGCTGGTCTTGAGAACCGGGGTGATGCCCAGCAGATTGGCGACGATGGAGAAGGGACCCACGACGTTGCCGCCCACCGCCACTTCATCGCCAAAGCGTTCCTTGAGCAGCCTGATGGCCTTCAGTACCTCGGGGATCCGGCCGCGCTCGAGGAAGTCGTCGGGTAACTCGATGGAATCTCCGGGGTTGTACCCGTGATCGAGAATCCGGGGCACACCTTCCCTCCCCGAGTACTTGACGGTCGATCCCAGGGCTTCTGCCTCCATGGTCTGGCAGTAGGGAACGCGGACGGCATCGAACCCGGCCTCGGTGTAAGCGGCAGCCGCAAGGTCGGCCATGGCCTTGGCTTCCTGGTGCGCCTCCGGCCAAGACGCTCCCGAAGCTTCCATCTGATCGTAAGTAGCGGTCTGGTTCGCCGAAAAGACCGAGGGCCTATCCGTCTCTTCACCTCTGATAGCTGCCATGAAGCGCTCTTTGTGGTTCACGTCAGATCTCCCACTGATCGAATCCGTCCTGTCGTGGTCTTGTTACCCGCTCCCGCGTATTTCGCACGGGCCTCTCCGGACATGCACGGGGCGGCGCGCCAGAATGGCGCGCCGCCCCGCAGAGCGAAGTTGGACCTTTAGGGCGAGAGCAAAGGAGAGCCGCCCAAAGGCCCGGGTAGAGGGCTACATCACCAGGTTGTACTTGCTGCGCATATCCTCCCAGGACATACCGGAAGAGGCGTCGGTCGCCATCTCCACGCCCTGCTTGGCCTGATCAGCGTAGACACCCAGATCGAAGCTGGTCACGTACTCCTCGGACACAGCGCCGCCGCCGCAGACGAAGGGAGTGGTCATTCCCTCGTCCTTCATCATCTTGGCGATCTTGGCGAAGGCCGACATGGTGGTGGTCATCAGGGCCGTACCCGTCACCAGGTTCGCATTGTTGTCCTTGACCGCCTTGACCACTTCGTCCTCGGGGACGTCGGAGCCCAGGTCGATGACCTTGAACCCATTGGCCCGGATGAGCGCCGCGGCGATGTTCTTGCCGATGTCGTGGATGTCACCGTGGGCGCAGTGCATGACCACGGTGCCCTTCTTCACGGCCTTGCCGCCCATCGCGTCCTCGGCCTTCTCCAGACCGACCATCAGTGCGTCGGAGGAGAGGATCACCTGGGGCAGGTAGTACACCCCGTCATCCCACAACTTGCTGACCTCACGCATCCCCGCTATGAGGGTGTCGATGACCTTGGTGGGCTCGTTGTTCTCGAGCGCCTTGTTGGTGTTTTCGAGCACCACATCCTCATCGCCGTCTACCACTCCGGTGGCGATCGCCTGGAGGACCTTGTCCGTGCTGACGTCTTCGGCGCCCCGCTTCTGCACCGCCGCGCCAATGTCGTACCGGGTGAAAATATTGCTGAAGTCGCTCACTTCGTTCAGACTCTTTGGCATCGTGCCTCCTTGTTAAAAAGAACGCCTGCTCTTGGAGCTGCTGGCTCTAGAAGCCGTATGCACTCGGGTCGAAACCGGCGACCTTCTTGTAGTCGCTCAGGCACTGATCGATGAACTCGTCCTCGCTGTCGGGCAGTGCCTCGACTTCGCGGCGGGCCTTGTCTAGAGCGTCTTTTTCGAATTCGGTCAGTTGCATCTTGCTGTCGCCTGAGATCAGCTCGGCCGTCTTGAGGACTGCCGCTTTGGACCGGCCGTAGTAACTGTCGATATTCTCCACGATGGCCTTGCCGATCTCATACGAGTTGTCCGGCGAGAGCATGAAGCCGTGGACGTCGCGGTACTTGTCGCTCGCGATGTTGATGTCGCGCAGCACTTTCTCCTGACCGAGCGCTATGGAAGCGTTCATTTGAGCCACGTTGTAGCCAAGGATCTCGGTAAAGACCTCGACGCTCGAGCCGCCGAACATGTCGTGGTACTCGACCGCTTCGTTGCTCCAGAGGTCGACCACGGCCGCGACGATGTTGGATTGCATCTCGGAGTGGGCGCAGGCCGAGGCGACACCTTCCATCGTGATGGGAACGCCGGTGATGGCCTTGATGATGGGATCTTCGTACGCGCAGTCCTTGGTGGGACCGGTCGCGCCCTGCTCGTACGCCACCAGGGAGCGTGCCGCGGAGCAAGCACGGGCCAGCGCCGCGAAAGTGTGCGGCAGGTCGGTGGCTGTATATCCGCCGGCAAGGAACATGGCGGTGTTGCCACGGGCGCAGTCGGTGTCGCCGCCCGCGGTGATGTTGTTCTTCTTAGCCGTGTCCACGATCTGCGGCCAGAGCCATGCCATGTCGCGGCTCGACAGGACGCCTATGCCGAAGATCACGCCACGGATATCCTGACGCTGGACGGCCCAGTCGAATACCTCTTTGCCGCCCATGGTCTCGATCGAAAGAACGTCGGCCCCGTTCTCTGCCGTGGAGGCAAAGGTTTCCAGCATCCAGTCCAGTTCCTGCGATTTCCGCATGTGCACCATGTCGGGCTTGCGCAGGTCGGCCACGGTCGAGATCAGAGCAGACTTGAGACCGTACTTGTCGTAGTAGTCCTGCATCTGGGCTTTGGCCTGCTTGAAGATGGCCGCGGCCCAATCGGGCTGGCTGGTCATCTGATAGATGTGCTCGAACTCGATGACGAGCGCGGGGAAACCAAGGGCGACACATCTGCCCAGGGCGTCATCGGTCATCCGCTGGTACTCGCGGAGCAGCTTTTCCTTGGTGTCGGTGCTACCGGGGCGGGGATGCGGCACGATCTGAGGAACGACCCAACCCTTCCCCAATTCTACCGGGCCGAGACCGATCGAGACTGGGTTCTTCGTGGTGCCGAAGATCATCTCGTCCCAGCTGTTGTATGCCATCGACGTGTACTTCGCCATAGGGATCCCTCCGTTTGGAGCGACATGAGTGAGAACTTGAAAGCCGACGCGACCACGAGTGGAACATCACTCCGCGTCGCTCACCGCCAATCCAAAAGGCACCACCCCCATTTCCATCCAGCGGATCAATCTGTCGGAGGGGACGCTACGCCCGATCACCGCGTCGCCAAAAGGGACAAGTGACCCGGTCGCAGATAGCTTGGAGCCGTAACCCCGCGGTCCGACCTGCAGAAGCTTTCCCCCGTGAGTATGGTTCTACTATGCATCCGCACAATCGTCAAGCCATTCTTTGTCTACAGAATAAATGTGAATCTTCTAAAGAAGTAAGGTACTTATACTTGATAAAAAAGCATGCGTAAACCGAATAGCTCGCTCAGCAAGGAAAAACGGAGGAAACCAGCGGTGACAAACGCCGTGCAGCCAGGAGACGCGCTCCGGCATTTGGACTATGTGTACAACAGTCTGTCCCCGTCTTTGGCCAGAGGGGCTGATATCGGTAGCAAGAACGGCTCGGTATCATTGCCCTTCCGCGGATACTCCAATAGAGGGGGAAGAATGACCAAGAAGCTCGGCATCATGCTGCTTCTGCTAATGATGGTGGCCACTTTCGCCGCCGTCGGCTGCGGCGGGGATGACAACGAGGATAGTGGTGACTCGACAGAAGCGACCGAAGAAGCCACCGAAACTACAGAAGACGGAAGCGGGACCACCGAAGAGGCCACCGAGACGTCGGGCAGCTTCAACTATGCCATGTCCGGCCTGTATAAGCCCTTCAACTACAGCGACAGCGGCGAGCTGGTCGGCTTCGACGTCGAGATCGGCAAAGAGATTGCCAACCGCATGGGCATGGACGCCAATCCGGTGACCAACCCGTGGGAGACCATCATCGAGGGCCTCAAGTCTTCGAAGTACGACGCGATCGTAGGCTCTATGGCCATTACCGAGGAACGCCTTGGGCAGGTCAACTTCTCGCGGCCCTACTACCGCTCGGGCGCGCAGATCTTCGTCTCCGAGGACAATGAAGACATCACGAGCGAAGCGGACCTGGAAGGCAAGAAGATCGGCGTGGTCAAAGCCTCGACGTTCCGAGACATCGCCATCGAGTTGACCGATGAAGACAACGTGGTCGGCTACGACAGCGACGTCATCGCCCTGCAGGATCTGCCCACCGGGCGGGTGGACGCTGTGATCACTGACCAGGTCGTCGGTTTCTCCGCTATCAACGAGAACGGCATGCCGATCAAAGATGTCGGAGAACCGCTTTACATCGACGAGATGGGAATCGCCATCCGTCTGGACGACACCCAACTCCTCGAGGACATCAACTCGGCCCTCGAAGAGATGATTGCCGACGGCACCTACGAAGAGATCAGTAACAAGTGGCTCGGCCGGAACATCCTGGGCGAGTAACCGAGTAGCAGAGGGGCGGCCCGTCGCACGGGCGGGCCGCCCACCACTCAAGGGGGAATACCGTGCTCTCCATCTTCCAGGACCACTACGTCGGTTTCCTAGAAGCGACACTGGTCACCCTCCGTCTGACGGCGGTATCGCTGCTGCTGGCGGTCGTGATCGGGTTGGTAATCGCCTTCCTCAAGCTCTCGCCAAACCGACTGCTCAACGCGGCGGCCAACGTCTATATCACGGTCATTCGCGGAACACCGCTGATCGTGCAACTGATGTTTTTGTACTTCGGCATCTCCCGCCTGATCGTGCTGAGCTCCTTCTGGGCGGGAGCCCTGGCCCTGGCCATTCACTCCGGAGCCTACGTCGCCGAGATTTTCCGCGGAGCCATACAGTCTGTCGACAAGGGCCAGATGGAAGCCTCACGTTCGCTGGGGGTTCCCTACTGGCATTCCATGCGTCTGGTCGTCCTACCTCAGGCCTTTCGGCGCGCGGTACCCCCTCTGGGCAACCAGTTCATCATCGGGCTAAAGGATTCTTCCCTGGTCGCCTATCTGGGCGTGCCCGAGCTCTACGGAACCGCCCTGAGCATTCAGGCGGAGAACTTCCAGCCCTTCGAGACCTATATCGTTGCCGGGATGTACTACCTGATACTGGTGCTGATCTTCACCCTGCTGGTCAACCGGCTGGAAGCTCGCCTTGATGTGGAGAAGCAACGCAACGAACCGGAGGCCCCGCAACTGGAGTACGCGACGCCATGAGTACTACGGACCACATGATCAAGCTCGAGGACGTGCACAAGTACTTCGGCAAACTGCACGTTCTGCGAGGAATCGATCTCGAGGTCGATCGCAGCGAAGTGGTGGTGCTGATCGGCCCCAGCGGTTCAGGCAAGAGCACGCTGCTCCGCTGCCTTAACTTTCTCGAGCTCGCCCAGAAAGGCTCGATCTACATCGACGGCCATCTGGTCGACCCGGATTCGACGAACCTGGATCAGGTCCGGGCGCGGGTCGGCATGGTGTTCCAGCACTTCAACCTATTCCCGCACAAGAACGTGCTGGAGAACATCACCATGGCCCCCATGAATGTGCGCAAGCAGAAGAAGAAGGTAGCTCGAGAAAAGGCCCGGGAGTTGCTGTCCCAGGTCGGCCTCGAGGACAAAGATCGAGCCTATCCCTCTCAACTTTCCGGCGGACAGAAGCAGAGAGTGGCCATCGCCCGGGCCCTCGCGATGGAACCCGACATCATGCTCTTCGACGAGGCGACCTCGGCGCTCGACCCCGAACTCGTGGGGGAGGTGCTGCAGGTGATGCAGGATCTAGCCGCGGAAGGCATGACCATGCTGGTGGTAAGCCACGAGATGGGCTTCGCCCGAGAAGTCGCGGACCGCGTGGTCATGATGGACGAGGGGCTGATCATCGAGGACGCCTCGCCCGAGCGAATGTTCGACTCACCCAAAGAGGAGCGCACCAGCAGATTTTTGCGCCAGGTTCTGTAGCGCCGCGGGTTCATCCTTCCCAGACGGCCTGGCTCAGATGCCGTCGTTGGTCGCCTCGAGGTATCGAAAGAGTACGATGCCGAAGTGAAGGCTAAGGCGATCCATCGGGTCCTTGAGGTCGCGACCGGTGATGCTCTCCACCCGCTTCAGGCGATAACGGAGCGTGTGTCGGTGCACGTACAGCGAATCGGCGGTCGCCTGGAGGTTCCCGTGGTTGCGGAAGAAGGCGTCCACGGTCCCCCGGAGCCGCCGGATACGCTGGTCGTCCGCGACCAAGCCGCCGAGGGAGGTGCGGCAGAGCTCGTCCAGCGATACCCCCTTCTGCTCGAGTTCTACTGCCGTGCGGAAGAGGCCCAATCTTTCGTAGGGAACCACCCCTTGCTCAAAGTCAATAAGAGGTCCCAAGCGGTAAGCAACCTCGGCTTCACGCACGCTTCGCTCGAAATCCATCAGGTCATGCGCGACCATGCCCACTCCCACGCGCAAGGGCTCCCCGAGGCTGTCGGCCAGGGAGAGTAAGGCCTCGCCGACGGTTTTGGCCTCCTCGGCCGAAGTGACCTCAGCTAGGATGACCAGCTGCTCCTTGCGTGGCCTGAGCAGAAAGCCCTCGACCCGTGAGCAAAGCACGTCGGAGGCCAGACTCGTGATCCTAGCCCGGCCTCCATTCCACCTCTGCCAGGGCGACTCCCCCTGACTCAGCGATTCGGAGTCGCAGCCGCCACCCAAGATCAGTGCAGCGTGCGGCCGATCGAGGTGACAGCCAAAATCTGCGGCGCGGGCAATGACACCGCTGCGGTCGCGCTCCCCGGCCTGCAGAACAGCGTCCATGAACTCACCCTGCAGTCGGGCGGTTTCGGCATCAACCGCTTCCCTGCGCGACAACAGCAGAGCAGCAACCGTTGCAGCGTGCCCGAGGGCCACCGCCTCGAGTTCCCGGATGCGCCCTCCTCTGTGCGTGAGGGTGACGTAGCCGTAGAGATTCGGCCCGGCGTGCACCGGAACCACCAGACACTCTCCGTCGTCCAGGAGAAAGCGCAGAGTAGGAAGCGGAACCCCCGCGGACGGGTGTCCCGCGGACGAGGTCTCGATCAGGCCGGCGAGGACCTCTTGGACGGCGTCATCCAGTCGCCCCTCTACCGGGTGGCCGAAAGCGTTCCACAAGACGACCTCTCCCGTGGTCCAGCGGCCCATCATCTCGATGAGCTCGGCAAGTTCCGCATCCTCCAGCGCCAGGCGGGTCAACTCGGAGTGGACCTGCTCCGAGGCGTCAAGTAGCTCGTACTGGCGGTTCACCAATCTCTCCAGCACGGCATGGGTGATATCGGAAAAGTTGATCGTGGGCGGCAAGTCGATCAGAGGAAGGCGGGCCTCGTCTGCCGCTTCACGCATTCCGGCAGGAATCTCGTCAACATAGAAACCGGTGATCACGGCCAGCCCGGCGAGGCCCCTCTCCGCCAGACCTGCCACATATTCGCGCTGCCGCAAGGGTTCTTCACTCAGCTGATAGGCCGTGGTCACCAGGAGCTCACCCGGCTCCAAACGGCCGACGTCCTCAAGTACTTCGACTATCGTCACCCAACGGACCTCGTTGTCCAGGCCGTTGGCGCCGGCGACCAATCGCCCTCGACCCAGCGGGTCCAGTTCGAGAATCTCTCTCATGGTCAACGGCACAGACTCGTCCTCTTCTCCGTCCTGTACAGCATTCGCAGTCCTGCAAGTATGGGCGGCCGACCCGGCTTGTACAAGTGGGCCTATTGGCTGCGTATATTTGTGTACCAGCCCGCGCATAGTACAACGCCGCGCCTGCTGCTATAAGTGGCTGGACGCGCCACGTTGGGGGAAGATCTTCATGCCTTTAATCACGCCGTTCCTCGATCGCGCCTACCCGGTCGCAGTACGGGGAGAGGGCAGCTACATCTACGATGCCGAAGGTACCGCCTACCTGGACGGCTGCTCCGGCGCCGTTACCGCTGCTATCGGTCACGGCGTGGATGAGATCGTCGAGGCGATGACCGAGCAGGCGGCGCGCATCTCCTTCTCCTACCGCGGTCAGTTCTCCAACCCCCCCGCCGAAATGCTGGCCGAGGAGCTGAGGAGCCAGGCTCCCGGAGATCTGGACTGGGTCTTCTTCGTCAATAGCGGTTCCGAAGCTATGGAGACAGCGCAGAAGATCGCCGTGCAGTACTGGCGGGAACGGCTGATGCCGACCAAGACCATCGTGCTGGGCCGTTCTCTCGGCTACCACGGCATCACACTGGGGGCGCTGAGCATGTCCGGCCACGTAGTGCGACGGAGGCTCTTCGCCCCACTGCTCCACGGTTTTCCCGTGGTCGCTCCCCCTTACTGCTACCGCTGCCCGCTGGGTAGGTGCTACCCGTCCTGCGGTATCGCCTGTGCCGATGACCTGGAGGAGAAGGTGACCTCCATCGGCGCCCACTCCATCGCCGGGTTCGCCGTGGAACCGGTGATTGGCGCGGCCGGAGGTGCGATTCCTCCCCCACCGGAGTATTTCCCCCGGATCAAAGAGATCTGCGAGCGCCATCACATTCTCTTGATCGCCGACGAAGTGATGACGGGTTGCGGCCGAACCGGGTATGCGCATGCCCTTGATCACTGGCACGTGCAGGCCGATCTGGTCGCGCTCGGCAAAGGGCTGACCGGAGGGTACACCCCGCTGGCCACTACCTTGGTAAGCGATGCGGTGGTGCAGACCATCCGCGACGGCTCGGGGGCCATCATGAGCGGCCACACCTTCTCGGGGAACCCGCTCTCCTGTGCCGTGGTTCTCGCCGTCTGCCGCTACATGGCCGAACACAAACTCGTGGAGCGGTCCCGCTCCCTGGAAGCGGTGCTCGCGCGCAGGCTGGGAGAGCTCGAAGAACGGCACCCCGCCGTCGGTAACGTGCGCGGCATGGGGATGCTCTGGGGCGTCGAACTGATCGCCGACCGCTTGACGCGAACGCCATTCCCGTCATCCTGCCAGGCCACGGCGCGATTGGTGGAGGCGGCCCAGGACCGCGGCCTCCTGCTCTATCCGGCGCTCGCGGGCGCGGATTCGCGCCCCGGAGACGCGGTCATTATCGCTCCTCCTCTCAATATCTCGGAGACCGACCTCGACCGGCTGATCGCCATCCTCGACGACGCCCTTTATGACGTCGAAGAGCAACTGCAATCGGATATGTGGATGGTACACGGCGCCGAGATCACCGGGGTATGAGCCGCCCCGATGATGCGGCCAAGACGGCGGGGTCCCGTACCGTTGCCGATGCCGATGCCGAGCAGGGCAAGGTGGCGTCGACCGTCACCGGCGAACACGGCAAGGTGGTGCCACTCAGCCGCGCGCTCGAAGTCTTCCACGACGGCATGACCCTGATGTACGGTGGCTTCGGAGGGGTGGGCACCCCGCCAACACTGATACGGGCAGTGCTCGAGTCGGGGGTCCGCGACCTGATCCTCATCGGCAACGACTCCGGCTTTCCCGAAGTGGGTGTCGGCCCGCTGATTGTCAATCGGCGGGTCAGTCGGCTGATCGTTTCCCACATCGGCTCCAACCCCGTCGCGGGAAAGCAGATGACCGACGGAGAACTGCGCGTGGAGTTCTGCCCGCAGGGCACCCTGGCCGAGCGAATCAGGGCAGGGGGCGTAGGGCTCGGCGGCATCCTCGTAGACGTGGGACTGGATACGATCGCCGGGGAGGGCAAGCAGACGCTGGTCCTCGGGGACGGCGTGACGTATCTGGTGGAGTCCGCGCTTACTGCGGAGGTTGCCATCGTTCACGCCCGAAAGGCCGACCTCTCGGGGAATCTACTGTTCGACAAGACGGCGCGCAATTTCAATCCCTTTGTGGCCATGGCCGGAGATTTCACTATTGCCGAGGCCGACGAGATCGTCCCCGTGGGAGAACTGGAACCGGAGGAGATCGTCACCCCGGGAATCTTCGTCGACATGGTCGTGCAGAGCGAGGGGGTGGAGTGGAAGTGGGGCTGGGAGTAAAGCAGCGGATGGCTGCTCGAGCCGCCCAGGAGATCTCCGACGGCATGGTCGTCAACCTGGGTATCGGCCTGCCCACCCTGGTTGCCGACCACGTCCCCGAGGGACGCCGGGTCACCTTTCAGGCCGAGAACGGCATGCTGGGCTATGGACGAACCCCTGAGAGAGGTCGCGAGGATCCCAATCTGATCAATGCCGGCGGGTTGCCTGTCACCGAGGAGGCGGGCGCTTCCTATTTCGATAGCACGATTGCTTTTGGGATGATCCGCCGCGGCCGTCTGGACCTGACCGTGCTCGGCGCCCTGCAGGTCGGCGAGCGCGGGGACCTGGCGAATTGGCTCGTACCGGGACAGCGGGTCCCTGGGATGGGCGGAGCGATGGAACTCGCGCAGAAGGCCCGAAAGGTGATCGCGCTCACGCTGCACACGGCCAAGGATGGCTCACCCAAGATCCTTCCGGAGTGCACCTTTCCCCTGACCGCGCGCGAAGCCGTGGATCTGATAATCACCGACCTGGCGGTAATCGAGGTGACCCCCGGCGGCCTGCTTCTCAAGGAAGTGGCGGAGGGAGTCTCGGTCGAGCAGGTGCTGTCCGCCACCTCCGCCAGGCTGGCCGTGGACCGGGACCCGGGATCCTTCTGAATCCCTAAGGTCCACCGAGTGGACCTACCGAGAGGAGAACCATGCAGGAAGCCGTAATAGTAGCCGCCCGCCGCACCGCCGTGGGGGCTTTCGGCGGCTCTCTGAAGGATCTTCCCGCGGCAGAGTTGGGCCGACTGGTCCTGGACGATCTGATGGACGGCAGCGGGGTTCCGCGGGAAGCGGTGGACGAGGTCATCTTCGGCCATGGCTACGTGCATGGGGGCGGCCTCAACTCGGCCCGAATCTCCTCCCAGCGCGCGGGTTTTCCCCGGCAGACCCCGGCGTTCATCGTCATCAAAGCCTGCGGATCGTCGCTCAAAGCCATCGACCTGGCCGCACAATCGATCATGAGCGGCCAGGCGGACTGCGTGGTCGCCGGCGGGGTGGAGAACATGAGCCTCGTGCCGCACCTTGTGCAACATCGCTGGGGCAAGCGCATGGGCGACGATCTCATGGTGGACGCCCTTTTTGGCGACGGACTGATCTGTTCGCTCGAGGGTGTCCACATGGGCGTAACCGCCGAGAACCTGGCCGAAAGGCACGGTATCACCCGCGAGGAGCAGGACGCCTTCGCCCTGGAGAGCCACCGCCGCGCGGCCGAAGCCCAGCGGAAAGGCCGTTTCGCCGCGGAAATCGTCCCGGTCACGGTCAAGGAGCGACACTCGGAGCGCATCTTCGACCGCGACGAGTCGGTCCGGCCGGAGGCGACGATGGAAGACCTCCGAAAGTTACGCCCGGTCTTCCTCGCTGGAGGAACGGTCACGCCTGGGAATTCATGTCCCATGAATGATGGCGCGGCCGCCGTTGTCGTCACCTCGAGGGCAAAGGCCCACGAACTCGGGCTCGAGCCCCTTGCCCGGGTCAAGTCCTTCGCGTCGGTCGGCGTCGATCCGGCGATCATGGGCATCGGTCCCGTGCCTGCCACCCGCAAGGCCCTCGATCGCGCGGGGCTCACACTGAACGACATCGGTCTGGTTGAGCTGAACGAAGCCTTCGCCGCCCAGAGCCTGGCGGTCATCCGGGAGCTCGAACTGGACTCGGAACGGGTCAATGTGAACGGAGGAGCCATCGCCCTCGGACACCCGGTGGGCGCCACCGGGGCAAAGCTCACCACGACTCTGCTCAACGAAATGCACCGGCGAGACGTGCGCTACGGCCTCGTGACGCTTTGCATGGCTGGGGGTCTGGGAATCGCCACCATCTACGAGAAGCTCTAGAGAATGACCCTACGCGCGGGCCATGAGCCCATCGCCAATGGAGGTTGGAGATGAGCGAGAAAACGCGTGAGCCGAACGCCCTCGCGGCGATCCATCAGTGGCTCGCAGAGCGCGAGCATCAGGCCGCGCAGCTGCTCGCGCAGATGACCCGCTGCCGCAGCGTCCAGGGCCAGGAGACCGAGATCCAGCAATTGCTGGCCGCGCAACTGGAGCGCCTGGGTATGGAAGTAGACCTCTGGGAGCCCGACGGCGAGGAACTTTCCTCCCATCCTCTATTCGCGTCGCCCCGAACCGATTTCGCCGGTAGCCCGAATCTGGCAGCCAAGCTGCCCGGCAGCGGCGGAGGGCGCTCCTTCCTGCTGAACGGCCATATCGATGTCGTCCCGGTGGGCGATCCTGAACAGTGGACGCAGGACCCTTGGGGCGGAAACCTCGTTGAGGGCAGATTGTACGGCCGCGGCGCCAGCGACATGAAGGGCGGGGTGGCCGCCTCTCTTCTGGCGCTGCAGGCACTCCAGGGATGTGGAATTCGCCTGGCCGGGGACGTGATCTTCGAGTCGGTGATGGAGGAGGAATCCGGCGGGGCCGGGACCCTCGCCGCCTCCCTTCGCGGCTACCGGGCCGACGCAGGGTTGATTCCCGAACCCACCGGCCTGGCCGTGTTTCCTAAGCAGCAGGGCTCCCTGTGGTTCCGCCTCACCGTGCATGGGCGCGGGGCGCACGGAGGGTCACGCTACGAAGGCGTCAGCGCCATCGAGAAGGCCATGGGAGTGGTCGCCGCGGTCCTGGAATTGGAAAAGGAGCGCAATTCCCGCATCACCGATCCCCTGTACGCGGCTACGCCCATACCGGTGCCCATCAACTTGGGAGTTATTGGAGGCGGGGAGTGGCCCTCAAGCGTACCCGACCGGGTGGCGCTTGAGGGGCGTATGGGCGTAGCCCCCGACGAAACCATCCAGAATGCTCAGGCCCAGATGAGCAGAGCCATATCGAAGCTCGGCCAAAAGGACGGCTGGCTGGCGGAGCACCCGGTCGAGTTGGAATGGTTCGGTGCGCGCTGGCTGCCCTGCAGCTTGGATCCGGAGTCCGAACTGGTTCGGATGCTGGTCGAGGTCGTCGAGGAGGTCCGGGGAGAAAGCCCGGCGATGGTGGCCGCACCCTGGGGGACGGACGCCGGCCTGCTCGGTGCAGCCGCAGGCGTGCCCACCGTGGTCTTCGGCCCCGGGGTCGTCGCCACGGCCCATCAGCCCGACGAATACGTCCTGCTCGAGGACGTGATGACCGCAGCGGAAGTCATCGCCCTCATGCTCTTGCGCTGGTGCGGCCGGGGTTAGCGCCGGCGCTTGCGCAGGCGGCGGGCGTCTCCCACTCGCAGGGTGAACCCTTCCGAATCCATGTGCTCCAGCAACGCCTGAGCATACTTGCGCGAGGTGTCCAGGAGGTCGCGGACCTGCGCGAGGGTGATCTCTCCGCGCTCCTCCATCGCCGCGCTGATCCGCGCGATGAGAGCCGAGAGGACGGGTTCCGCGTAGTAGAGGTCCTCGCCCACCTTGACCATCCGGCCGTGCCGTTCCAGCGCCTGCACCAAGCGTAACCCCTCGCTCGGGGTGAGGCCGGCCTTCGCAGCGGCCGCAGCCACCGTGGGCGTCTCTACTTCGACTTCCGCAAACGCCCGGTAGAGCTGCTCGGCGGTCTCGGCGTCCCGACCCTCCAGGCCTCCGGCGGCCTCCGCCCAGCGGTAACCATGCTCCGTGCGCACGATGGCTTCTTGCCTTTGCAGCAGTTCGAGCGCCGCGTCGAGCGCGGGCCATTCCTGACCCCCGCTCACGAGCCGGCGTATGCCTCCGACGGTCAGGTAGGGGTCGAGCGCTTCCTCCCGCGCCCGGGTCTTCAGCGCGTCCATCACCCGCTCCGCCAACCCCCACAGTTCCTCGGAAAGGAAGAGCGCGCTCTGCGGCCCTTCGTGCGCCAGCTCCTGGTGAAGCAGACGGTTGACCACCTTGGATCCCTCGTGCCGCCAGAGATAAGGGCTCTCGTCCAGACGGCGGCGCCGAATCCCCTGCGGAAAAGCCTCGTGTAACAGCAGCTTGGCGATCTCCTCGCCGCTGCCTTCTTCCAATACTCGAAGCCGGTCGCGCCACCGAGGATCCGTGCCGTGCTTGCGCGGGTGAGGATCGAAGACGCGGCCTCCTCCGATCGTCGAAACCGGCGTCAGCGATCGCAAAATGAAGTGATCTCCGGGGTAGACCAGGGCCTGCTCCTCAAAGCGAAGCTGGGCATAGGCGTCCTCGCCGGGGCGCAACTCCTCCCGATCCGCGAGCACCAGTTTGGCGATGACCTCCTGGGTGCCGTGATCCACCCGCACGCGGGAAACCCGGGTCAAGGGCTCGGGCGCATCGGCCAGCAAGATCAGATGCACGTCGGCCAGATAGGTGGGGCGCACCGCAGGATCCAGCACGATCCACTGCCCACGGTCGACCTCCTCTTTGTCGATGCCCGTCAGGTTGAGCGCCACCCGCTGTCCTCCCAGGGCCCGCTCCACTCCTTGGTCGTGCACCTGAATGGAGCGAACCCGGATTTCGCTCAGCTCCTGGGCCTCCCGCGACGGGAGTACGGTAACCGTATCCTCGGTGCCGAGTTCCCCCGACCAGAGGGTCCCGGTGACAATGGTGCCGATCCCTTTCAGGCTGAAGACTCGGTCCACGGGCATTCGCGTGGCAGGATAGGTTCCCCGCTCTGGCACCCCCTGCGCCACCTCGGCGAGCACCTCGAGCAGCTGTTCTAGCCCCCTGCCCGTGACCCCGCTCACCGGGATCACAGGCGCGTCCACGTAACGCGTCTCGGCCAGAAAATCCTCGATGTCGGCGGTCGCCAATTCGATCATCTCGGGGTCAACCATGTCGATCTTGGTCAGAGCGACCACCCCGCGAGGGATCTCCAGGAGCTCGATGATGCGCAGGTGCTCGCGCGTCTGGGGCATCACCCCGTCGTCTGCGGCGACGACGAGTAAGAAGAGATCTATGCCGGTCGCGCCGGACACCATGTTCTTGACAAAGCGCTCGTGGCCGGGAACGTCGACGATCGATAGGTGGGCGCCTCCCGGAAGAGTCAGTTCGGCGTAGCCCAGCTGGATGCTGATCCCCCGTTCCTTCTCTTCCTGCAGGCGGTCGGTGTCCTTGCCGGTGAGCGCCTTGACCAGGGTGGTCTTCCCGTGGTCGATATGACCCGCCGTGCCCAGAGTAAGCCCGCGCCTAATCACCAGCCAGGTCCTCCGCCGGCCCCTGCCTCAGCGCCCAGACCAGCGTGTTGGCCACCTCTTCCAGTTCCTCCTCGTCCAGGGCAAGCACGTCGAGCCACAGTTCATCCTGAGTTACGCGGCCGATCAGCGGTAAAGGAGCCCGACGCAACGCGGCCTCCAGTCGAGAGGCCTCCACGCCACTCCGCAACGCCACCGCATGGCTCGGGATCTCCAGCAGCGGCAAAGACCCGCCTCCCGCCTTGCCGACACTTTCGCGGACGCAGACGGCCGCATCCTTGATCCCCGCCGACTCCCCCAACTCCCCCAGTAATTCCGCCAGCCTTTCGGCGAGCCGCAGCGTCTCCTGAGGGCCGCGCTCGAGGTAGCGAAGCGTGGGGATTTCCCGCCGCGCACTTGCCGGGTCCTGATAGAGCAGCAGCGTTCCCTCAAGGGCGGCCAAGGTCATCTTGTCCACGCGGACTGCGCGGGCGAAGGGATGACGCTTCAAGCGCTCGATCACCTCGGCCGTGCCCAGGAGGATGCCGGCCTGCGGTCCGCCCAGAAGCTTGTCTCCGCTGAAGCTGACTACGTCCACTCCTGCCTGCAGCGAGGAGGCGACGGACGGCTCTTTCCAGGAGGCCGGGAGATCGAGGAGCGCCCCACTGCCCAGATCGTCGGCCACTAAGACCTGATGATTCCGGCCCAGCTCGACCAGCCTTTCAACTGGGACCTCCTCGGCAAAACCAACCACCTTGAAGTTGGAGGTATGCACCCGTAGCAACAGCGCCGTATCGTCGGTGAGCGACCGCTCGTAGTCAGAGAAGTGCGTCTTGTTAGTGGTGCCGACCTCGACGAGCCGGGCGCCGCTCAGCCGCATGATGTCGGGAATGCGGAAAGAACCGCCGATTTCCACCAGTTGACCCCGGCTGACGACCACTTCACGGCCCTCAGCCAGCGCGGCCAGCATCAGCAGCACCGCGGCGGCGTTGTTGTTGACCACCATGGCTCCGGCGGCCCCGGTCAGGCCCCGGAGGAGGCCCTCCACGTGATCGTGCCGCGATCCGCGGGCGCCGGCCGCGAGATCGTACTCCAGATTGCTGTAATGGAGAGCAGCCTGCTCCACCCTCGCGAACGCGGAAGGCGCCAGCCTGGAGCGGCCGAGGTTTGTATGAATCACGACTCCCGAGGCGTTGAGGACCCGGCGGAGCCGAGGCTGAGACTCGACTTTCAGCCGGTTGGCCGCCTCCCGCAGAAGGGATTCGCCCGCCACCAGCTCCTCGGTCGCTTCCGCAGGAGCGATCCGCAGCAACCTGTCGCGGCTCTGCTCGACGACGATCCGCAGGGCGTCGGCTATGCGTTCTCGCGGATATTCCCCGAGAAGACCACGGGACTCGGCGGCCTGCAGCAGCTCCTCGATCGAGGGGAGCTCACGCAGCAGTCGTCTGACGCGCTCATCCGGCATTCCGCTACCGTACCACGCGCTCAGGGGACGACCGCCGCCTTGATAAAGGCGGGATCGCGCGGCAGTTCCTTGCTCATCATTCGCAGGGGCAGCACCAGTTCTTCGAGCGGATAGCGGTGCGTGATCAGCACCTCGTGAGGGAAGTCGGGGCGCTGCAGCAGGTCCATCGCCAGCCGCACGTGCCGCGGAGTGTGATGGAATGCGGCCGCGAGCGTCAGCTCTTCGTAGTGCAGCCGGTAGGTGTCCACGGTCGCGAGGCTACCCTCTTCACAGCCCCCAAAGAAGTTCACCATACCCCCCTTTCTCGCGGCCGAGATGGTGAAGTCCCACACCTCGGGAAGGCCCACCGCCTCCACGGCCAGATCTACACCCCGCTCCTCTTCCGTCAGGGCAAGGACCGCGGCCAAGGGATCGTCCGAACCATCGGAGTCGATCACGTGCTCGGCGCCCATGCGCCTGGCGGCCTCTAACTTGTGCTCGCCCCTGCCCACCGCAATAACCCGCGCCCCCCGCGCCGCCGCCCCGTACACCAGCATCAGACCGATCGGGCCGAGGCCGATGATGGCCACGCTGACTCCCGGGCCGGGATTGCCCACCTCGAGTCCCTTGAGTACGCAGGCCAGGGGTTCCAGCAGGGCCGCGCGCTCCGCGGGCATTCCCTCCGGTACCCGGAACATATTCACGGCGACGATTGGCGCGGGCACCAGCAGGTAATCCGCGTAGGCTCCGTTCAGCAGAGGCTGGAGATGCTCGCACAACGAGAATTGATCCCGCCGGCAGAAGAAACAGTGACCGCAGGGCGCGGAGTTCGCGCTGGTAACGCGGTCGCCCAATCGAAAATTGGAGACGCCCTCCCCGGTCTCGACTATGGTCCCCGAATACTCATGACCGAAGGGGGCGGGCGCTTCCGCCAGCAGCACCGGATGTCCTCTGCGGTAGGTCTTGGCATCCGTCCCGCAGACCAAAGTGACCTCGACCTTGACCAGCACCTCGCCCGCACCGGGAGAGGGCACGGGAACCTCGGCCAGCCGCACATCGCCGGGTCCGTGAAACAGCGCCTGCCTCATGGGCGCGCGACCACCTTGAGCACGTCGCCGCGGGCGTACCTTGCGACAGCTGCCGGCAACTCCGTGAAGTCCACCTCCAGAGGCCTGAACCAACTCAGGTCGAGCCGGCCCGAACCCAGGAGCTCAACCGCACGCCGAAGGTGCTGCGGCGAACCAGAGCGCACTCCGGCGATGGCGAGTTCCCTGCGGTAAAGGCGTTCCAACGGCAGGGAGACCTCTTCCGCGGCTGCCGCGAATACCAGCAAAACGGCGCCTTCCGGCAAGGCCGCGACAAGTTGGGGGAATGCCGGCGGAGCCGTCAGGAAAGCAACCCCAACCGGTTGGTCCGGCGACCAGGGGCGGGCCCCCAGCGATTCGGCCAGCGCCGCCCGCTCAGGGTCGGGCTCCAGATAGAAGAGCCGGCCGGGATGCAGGGATCCGGCGGCGGGGAGGTGGGCGGCCGCGCGCAGCAGGCTGAGAAAGAGCAATCCTACCGAACCGCACCCCGCCACGAGGACGTCCCTGTCCTCCAGTTCCCCCACCCGACCCGAACGACCACCCCCGAAAATCGCGGTTTCCGCACCGCGCCATTCGTCCGGCCCCCCGTCCGGAGCCCCCGCCCCCAGCACACCCGGGAGCGGATAGGCACCGAGAAGGCCAGCGGCCGTATCCAGCGCTCGCAGAACGCACGAGATCGGCTCAACCAGGGTTCCTTCGAGATCGCCGATCCTTGCGGGCAGGGCAAACGCGGCGTTGTCCAGGTGAACCCGCGAGACGGCGACGAACTCGGAAAAGCCGCCTGGGTCGAGCTCGGAGTTGACGAACTGCCCGCAAAGAGAGGAGTGACCGGAGCGGCAGCGCAGGCAGCGGCCGCAAGGCACGTGGTGCGCCACCGCCACCCGATGCCCGAGGGATCCGTCTTCGAGGAGATGGCCGACCACCTCGTGGCCGAGCACCCTGCCCGCCGGCAGCGCATGATCTCGCACCTTGTCCAGATCGCTGCCGCAGAATCCGCAGGCGTCCACTTTGAGGAGAGCCCCGTGCTCCCCAGGCCGCGGTCGGGGCACGGTCAGCACCTCGAGACCACCGCGCCCGTCGGTCGCGACCGCCCGCACCGGGCTAGCGCTCGCGTTCGAGGAAGAAGTCCGCCATGGAGGCGAGCGCGTCACGCGCGGAGGACTCTGGCAGCGGTATCAGATAGGAACGGGCTTCGAGAATCAGTGTGCGGGCCGTTTGCCTGGCGAAATCGATCGATCCCACATCCTGCAGCAACTCGACTACCTCGCGGACTTCGGCGTCGGTCTTTTGCGTGCCTCTGCGCAAGAGAGACACCATTCTCTCGCGCTGAGCACCCTGGGTTGATTCCAGAGCGTGGATCACCATCAGCGTCCGCTTGCTCTCGAGAATGTCGTTGAGGTAGTCCTTGCCCGTGGACTGCTCATCGCCGGTTAGGTTCAAAAGGTCGTCTTGAATCTGGAAGGCGATGGCTGCGTTCTTGCCGAAGTGCTCGAGGGCCGCCTGCTGCTCTGGACTTGCTCCGCCAACCAGCGCCCCGATCTTGAGCGGCGAGATGCCAGAGTAATAGCCGGTCTTGCCAAGCGCCATGTATAGGTAGTCATCCGGGGTCAGGTCGTACACGTCGTCTCGCACCCAACCCACGTCCAGAGCCTGGCCCTCGATGGTACGCGCGCTCATCTCCCCGATCGCGTCCAGAACCGAGATCTTCGTCCGGTCGTCGAGGCCCTTATCCCGCACTACGATCGTGCACACCAGGCCGAGAGCGAAATCCCCGGTGTTAATCGCCAGGGGGACCCCGTGAACGATGTGGGCCGTGGCCGCATCGCGGCGAAGTTCGCTGCCATCCATGATGTCGTCGTGGATGAGGGCGGCGGCGTGAAAGAACTCAACCGCGCACCCGCTCGGTAGGGCCCTCTTCGGCTCGCCCCCGACCGCCTCGCAGGCCATCATCGCCATCGCCGGGCGCACACGCTTGCCTCCCCGCGCCACGAATTCGTCAAGGATGCCGTAGAGGTAGGTGTGGAGGGAAGAGCTTGCCTCCACTACGTCGAGGTACTCGTGGAGACTGCGATCGATCACCGGCCGGGCTGCGGCCAGGTATGCGAGAAAGCGTTCTACGCCCATCGACTCCGTATTGGTGAAGTAGGCCTTACGTCGACCGCGGAAGCATAGCACGGAGCGCCTCGGGGCAGCCCGTGCCTCAAGCCCCTCTCGCCCTTCTGGCCCTGGATTCGTAGACGTCCGTCAGACGGCGCAAGCCTTCCACGAAATGCGCACGCTCCTGCTCGCTCATCCCTACGAGTGCAGTGGCCATCTCTTCCCGTCTCTCGGCAAGCAGACGTTCCGCTTCGACTCTTGCCGACGGCGTCAGATCGACCCTGACCACCCGGCGATCGGTGACGTCGCGTTCGCGCTGCAAAAAGCCCTTCTCCACCAGTGGTCCGACCAGTCCCGTGGCCGATGGCGTCGTGATCGCGAGCCCCCGGGCAAGCTCCCCCATGGTCTGGGGACCGTACTCGGCGAGATGGACGATCGCCCGCATCTGGGCGGCAGAGGCGCCAAGCTTACGTGCATGATTCGGCGTTCTCCGGTCAAGTGAGCGCATTAGAGCAGGCAGAAGCTTCAACGCTTCTACAACGTGATGCTCGAGGTCTGCACCCTGGGTTGGAACTGCCATGTATTTCCGCCCCCTGTCCCGACGGCTCCGCCGAGACCAAGAGTAATTTCCACTGTTTACAGCGTGTCTATAGTATAGGTCTCCGACCCGACCCCGCAAACGGCACGTCGAAGGTTGCCGGATCGGACGGGAATGCCGAGCAGCGCGGGGATCAACAAGGGTTCATCTCGATTAGTTCCAGCGCCCGCCGGAAGGTGCCGGCCGCCTCTTCGGTGCGCCCTTCGACCAACAATAGGTCTCCCTCTAGCTTGAGCGCACCCCCGAGATGCATGCTGGTCTCGAGTGCCTCGAAGTGAGTCTTAGCAGCTTCCAGTTCTCTCCGGGCTGCGCCCAAATCCTTGCGGGCCAGATAGGACTTGGCCCGCAACAGATGTCCCGCTCCCTGCAGAGAGGGCTCGTACTCGCGCCCCTCCAAAATGGCCAGACTCTTGCTGGTGTTGTCCAACGAGGTCTCTATGTCGCCCAAGGCCAGTTTGGACTCGGCCAGACCGTTCAGGAGCGAGGCCCGGGTAATTGGATCGTCCACCGAGTGCAGTAACTCGAGGCCGGTTTCGAAGTGCTGCACCGCTTCGTCGTGCCGACCCATGTCCTGCTTCAGTTTGCCCAGGTCGCACATCAAACGGGCCATATCCTGCTGGTCGCCGAGTTCCGTGAGGATGTCCCGCGCGCGCAAAGCGTACTCCGTGGCCTTCATGAACTCGCGGCGGCGCTCCTCCAGGACGGCGGACTCCCAATACGCCTCGGCCAGCGCCTTGCGATCGTCCAACCTCTTGGCCAGTTCCAGGGCGGACTCGGCTGCCTCGCGGCCGGCCTGCAGGTCGTGGCGCTTCGTATGAATCGAGGCCATGAGGCGGTAAATGCGGATACGCAGGTGGTCGGCCGGCAGAGCGGCGCGGTCGATGATCTTGAGGGCCTCATCCAGAATCAGTAGCGAGAGCTTGAGGTCACCCAGCGCCTCCCGAATGGAAGCGACTCGGTAGAAGACGCCGGCCAGTTCCACGCTGTTGGGGCGACGATCCTCGTAGTAGGCTCGGGCTTCGGCAAGAATGATCAGGGCTTCGCGCCGCTTTCCTGAGAAGTGCATCACCCATGCCCGGGCAACCTCGGATCTCCAGATGAAATCCTGATTCTCGGCCTTCTCGCCGATGCTCCGGGCCTCGTCGAAGCACTTCATAGCTTCTGAGTACTCCCGCCGCTCGGTCAGCACCTCACCGTTGGCCATCAGGTTCTCAAAGCGCTCGCTGCCCGCCAGATCGACACCGGTCTCAAAGTACGACTCGTCTACATCGAGGTATTTCGCGAACAGCTTCACGGCCCGCCGCGACGGTTTGGTCTTGCCCAACTCAACCTGGCTCACGTACTCCTTGGAGTACTGCCCGCCGGTCACCTCAGTTTGAGTGAGGCCCTTATCCTTGCGCAGCTTTCGCAGCCGCTTGCCCACGGTCGACATTCTGGTACCCCTTCGTCTCGGGTCGCAAAATTCAGGCTCCTCGAAAGGCAGTCTAGAACAAGAGCCCAGTCTATACAACTCCCTGTTTGACCCTGAATTTCACTTGACCATTCCTACTTGACTCCGCCTTAGGGCAGGGACGTTCCACCGTGCTTGGCCAAACGGTGAATGTGGTTCACCATACGCAACAAACAGCACTTTTGTAAGTCCAAACCTCCCGTCTAGTTGACAGGAGCCAGAGAGGGCCGAAGGAGCAAAGCCTCTGAAACCTTACTTTTGTAAGGGCTTATTACCTATCGTGGCGAAATTCAGAGGGGGAACGAGAGCGTACGCCAGGAGACCGGGGCCCGGGGTTACGGCCCCAAGGGGAGGGTCCGGCTTAGGAGCCCAGAAGCTTGAAGCCGACCAGTTCCGCCTGTACCACGAGCCGCTGACGCGCGCTGTAGATCGGGTGGCACGTGGCCAGGGAAATCTCCTCCAGGCCGCGCTGAGAGACCACTTCGACCTCATCCGGGGCCACGATCATGGTTCTTGTCACCCGATACTGGGCGGCGACGTATGGCATGAGTACCTGAATTTCATCGCCCTCGACCACCTTGTCCAGCTTGAAGAAGGGAGCGCCGTACGTGGTGCGGTGTCCCGAGACCACAAAGTTGCCGCCGAGCCCCGGCAGGGGAGTTTCCGGCCAGTGACCAGGCCCCTCACGCAGATCTGAGGTGTCGGCGCCCTGGATCAGTACCGATTCAAGACCAATGCTCGGGACGATCAACTTGCCGATCGGCAGACCACCCTGGTCGCGGACTTCTTTGGCGAATTCCTTGGCGCGTTCGAATAGCTGCTGGGCCTCGGCCCCGTCCCGGGCGACTTCGGCGGCCTGCCGGAGGTCGGCCCTTTCGGCGCGCAGGCTGGCGAGATCTTCGTTCAGGTCTCGGGTGAACGTCACCATCCCGTCGGCGAATAGCTCCTCGGAGTCCCCCGCCAAATCCGGGTGGGCCTGATTGAGTTCCTTCTCGAGCTCAGCCTGCTCGTACCAGGTATAGACCCAGGTCCCCACCGGATAGAGCAGCACCGCCAAGCCTGCGAGAATGAGGAGATTGGCGATTCGCCTCCGCCAGGCTCCTTTGCGGCGCGCCGCGCTTTTCCCCTCGATCGGGGCCGTTTCTTCAGCGACTGTGTTGTTACGCCCTCGGGAAAACATGTAAGACAGTCTACCCCACCAACCGGCGGAGGTACCCCCCGAGGGTACGGGGCCGCTGCAGAGGGACGCCCGGCTCGACAGGTCTTCCTTCGAGGATGCTGAGGGGATTGCGCCGCGTGAGGCGGTCCAGGTCCGCCCCGGGGAACTCCCGCTCCAACTCGGCCGCCGCCTCGTCTAGACGCCATACCTCAGGCCGGGCAAAGTGCGCGTCGGTGGCGAGGATGTCCAGCTCTCCCCGCGACAGCATCCCAAGGAGAGCGCGACGGGCCCCCGACCCAAACAGGCCACGCAGGCTCGCGGCCGTTCCCTGTGAAACCGCGCCCAAGCGCAGGAGGGCCGAGAGCAGTTCGGGATTGCGCGAAAGGCGCTCGTTGCGCTCAGGATGACCTATCACCGGGGTGAGGCCATTTAGCCTCAGGCGATAGACCAGGTCTTCGGCATAGGAGGGCCACCCCCGGTAGGGTGCCTCCAACAGCACGTAGCGTCCCGACGGGCCGAGCGCATAATCGCGCAAGGACTCGGGAGCCCTCGCCGCGGCGAAATCAAACGTGAGTTCGTACCCCAGGTAAAGGTCGATCAGGATGCCTTCCTCCTCCAACATCTCCGCCAATCGGTCGAGCTCTCGCCGGGCCTCCTTCGGGGAAGGTCCCACTCCGTCATCCCCGTGAGGCGTGCAGATCGCGGCCGTCACGCCCGAGGCGGACATGGCTCTGGCCATCTGGAGGCTCTCGGCAAAGTCGCGTGCCCCGTCATCGACTCCTGGGATCAGGTGCAAGTGTGTGTCAATCATTGATTCCTCTATCGGGCAGGATTACCAGGTGAATCCTAGTACACTTCGAGGAAGCCCTGGGCCGGCCAAACCGTGCGCGCGATACAGTAACCGCGGCCCCCGGCGCGCGTTAACTGTATACGGGGCCACATACCCGGGCCACCAAGCGACAGACAACGGAATGAGGGAAGGCCGAGCCAATGGACGCAACTCTTATCACCGCGGGGGCCCTAGCGCTCGCCCTCTTGGTCGTGGTGCTGCTGCTGATTCATCTCAACCGCCGTGCCGTCAAATACAGAGAGACTGAGACCTTCCCCGCTTTCGAAAGCGGGATACAAAGGGAGAACTTCTTCAGCCAAGAACCGCTCGCGGAAACCTCGCCGGCATCTCCCTCCCCTGCCGCATATCCGAGCCTCAAAGAGGATGGGGTGGAGGAAACGCCCGAAGAGGCGCACCAGCATGCGGAGGCGACAGCCTCGGATACCGGACGATCCGACCTCAGTGAGGACGCCGCATTCGAAGCCGCATTCGATGCTCCCCCAAAGGTCCCCTCCGACGCCGGGCCCGCCTGGGGACATCCGATCCGCCGCTCCGCCGACCCCGCAGCCTCTCTGGTGCGCAACCTGGTGGAGGGTCAAGGCTCGCTGACCGGAAACGAATTGCACCGAATGGAACTCTACCGCGCAGACAGACTGTTCGCGGCTATTAACGCCCTCGAAGAGGAGTTCGGAGGAAGGAAGAACGAGAACAAACGCAAGCGTCTGCAGCGCCTACGTCAGCACGCCGAGACCCTGCAGCAGGGGCCCGAAGAGTGGGAAGAGGCCGAAACCAGAGAAGTTCCCTCCGCCGAGGCGCTGACCACAGCGCCGGTCCCTCCCGAACCTCCCGTCGATGACGAATCCGAACAGGCAGCAGCAGACCCCGAAATGGCAGAACCCGAGCCGGCCGAACTCCGCGATACCGACAGGACGATAACCAATCCGGTCATCGAATCCGAGCCCATTTGGGAGTCGTCGGAGGATGAGGGCGAACTGACCCGGGAGACCGAACTCCCCTCCGAAAACGACGGGGCACCGGTCTACCTCGAGGAAGAAACCGACGAAGAGATCGCCTACCCACCTCTGGTGGTCAGCGAGGAAGAAGCCGCCTGGGCGTTCGAGACCCCCGCCGAAGACACCTCCACGCCGGCTCCTGCACCCCAGATCGAATTCGGCGGCGCCTCGCGAACGGCCGAGGAGTCGCCCGCCGAACCCGTGGCTGAGGAGTCGGCCGCCGAACCGGCCGCCGAGGCATTCGCGCCGGCCGAAGAGTGGGTGGTTGGCGAGGAGGCAGCGCCGGCAGAGGAGTGGGTGGTTGGCGAGGAGGCAGCGCCGGCAGAGGAGGCGGCGCAGGACGAGGAGGCTGGGGCTCTGGCGGGCCTCACCACCGAAGAGCTCGCCGGCATACTCGCTTCCACCGAGGACAAATCTATCCGCGTGGCGGCGATCGACCAGCTGGTGGAGCAACCGAGCCCAGAGGGACTACAGGCCCTCTATCAGTGCCTGGAGGACCCCGACCCCGAGATCCAACTGCACGCCCTGGAGGCCGCGGAGAGGCTGCTCGCCAAATCCGCCGCGGAGTAGATTTGCGGCGCTAACCGAGCAGACGCCGCGCCCGCCGGAGCAGGCGGTCACCGTCCAGGCCGGCTCTCCACGCGATGAATGGGGCGCGTCGCTCCAGGTCCAGGGGCTGCTCCCAAAGCTCGGTTCCGTCGAGAGCGACCGCGCCCCCTCCGCTCCGCCTGACCATATGCAGTCCAGCGGCGATGTCCACTGCGCGGGAGGGAACAGGCGCCAGCAACAGGTCCGCCACCCCCGAAGCGACCTGACTGATGGCCAGAGCCAACGAGCCCAGGCTGCGAACGCGCACGCCGGCTCGAGCCGGCTCGTCCACCAATCGGGCCACGTCCGCAAGCGAGAATTCGTGCCGCTCGGGCTGACTCGCCTCCAATAGAATCAGCTCGATCTGCTCGCCGACCGATGCCGGTTCGACCAATCTGGACATGGTGAAGCCCTCGGCTCGGCCGGCGGCGTACCAGGCCCGCGTGGGCAGGTCCTCTATGTAGCCCACAAAGACATCGTCCATCAAAGGGCCCGCGGCCACGGCAACCACGGTTGAGAACGTGGGCAGGCCCCGTTTGGCATTGAGGCTCCCGTCCACGGGATCGACCAGAACCAATCGGGGGGCGTCCTCCGAACCCACGGCGCCGATCTCTTCCGACACGACGCGGTACCGCTCCGGAGCTCTTTCCTCGAGAATCCGCAGCATCGCTTCCTCAGCAACACGATCCAGCTCGAGGGTCTGATCGCCGCCCTTGCCCACGCCCACGATGGCCCTCCCGGCGGCGGTTCCGACGAGCGCCATAACCCCCTCGGCGGCCGCCGCACTCATCGCTCGGGCACAGTCCAGCCAAGCCCTCTCGAAATCCGGTTCCGGCGCCGACGCCGACGCCATGCTATCTCTTGACACATTCATGATTCGTTTCTATCGTCACTCTCTTCGACGGTGCAATCGGAACTCTCTTCGACGCAGGTCGCTTCCCCGCCGCGTCGGTACCATACCGTCGAGCACCCCGTCGCCCAAACTTGGAGATCCGCCTGAAGCGACCTTCGGACATCACCTGGGTCTATGGAGCCCATGGCCTGATTCACGCGAACACCCTGGCCTATCCCTCCGTGTTGGTGCTGCTCAAGCGTGAGTACGATTCCTGGTTCGTGCTGGGCGCGCTCGCCACCGCGAGCGCGATGGCTTTCGGAGTGCTGGGGCTGCCCGCCGGTTACCTCACAGATCGCTTCGGGGCACGGCGGGTCCTGCTGCTCTCATTGACCGGCTCTGCGCTCGCCTGCATCGCCGCGGGGCTCAGCACCGGCCTGCTCACGCTTGGCCTCTCCCTGGTGGCGCTCGGCGCTTTTGGCGGCTTCTACCATCCGCCGGCGCTCGCGCTTATCACCACGCACCTGCCCAAGAGCGGCCGCGCACTCGGCATGCACGGGGTGGGCGGCAACGTGGGCATAGCCATTGCCCCGCTGGGCCTGGGCATCTTCGCTTCGCTCACCAACTGGCATGGGGCCTTCCTGCTGATGGGCGCTCTGGGACTCGGCTACTCTGCACTTGCTGCTTGGCGGTTGCCTCAGGCGAAGGCTCCTCACCAACACCAACACGCTGCCGCCCACGAGGAGGAGCGGCTGGCTCCCTTCCGTTCTCGGCTGCCCGAACTGATCGCAACCTATCTGATAATCCTGACGCTGGGTTTCGTTTACAACGGCTTCATCGCCTACCTCCCCGCCTATCTGACCGAACGCTCGCCGGGGGCGGTGTCCGGTGTGCTCGCCGGCGGCGCCCTGAGCACGCTGGTGCTGTTCTTTGGCGTGCTGGGCCAGTACGGGGGAGGTCTCGCGGCCGAGACCTCCCGTCTGCGCGAGTCCTACCTCGCGGCGGCAGTGGTGGTCGCCTTCGGGCTTTCGGTGATGGGCAGCACCGGCGGTTGGACAATGGTCCTGGCGGGCATCCTTGCCAGCATCCTGCTCTTCAGCGGGCAACCGATGGGCAACGCGCTGCTGGCGCGCCTGACCCCACCCGGAAGGCGCGGGATCACCTTTGGCTTGAGCTTCACCCTTTCATTTGGGGTGGGCTCTCTCGCCGCGGGAGCCATGGGCTACGTGGCCGACCAGGTGGGACTGCACGGCGTGTTCGTCGGACTCGGGCTGGCCGCACTCCCCGCTGTGGCGGCCGGAGTGGTGCTGGTGACGCGGATGAGGCCGAAGGCACCGGGTATGGAGGCAACCACAGGCATGGAGGTTTGAGATGAGCCGCACGCTGCGGGCAGTGTTGGGAGCGGTCGCCGGGGCCGCGTTTGCCGTGTTCTTCTTCACCGACAGAGGCAGACGTTGGCGCGATCAGGCTGAGACCAAAGTGCTGCCTCACCTCAAAGAGAGCGGTGGTTGGATCAAAACCGAGCTGACGCACTCCGGGGCGTCCCCGGACGAGGTCGAGGACGCGGTTCAGCAGAAGATCTCCGAGATTCGCTCGCGCATGAACGAAGGCAACGGCAACGGGGACGAGGCCACGGAGCAGGATGCGTAGGAAGCTCGCTGGGGCCGCCCTGGGGCTCGTGCTCTCCGCGGGCACGGGAACGGCATACATGCTTTGGGAGTCGCAGTGGCTCGAACGACGCGAGCGCGAGCTCACTGTCCCCGGCCTGCCGCCGGCCCTGGAGGGCCTCACGGTACTTCACCTCTCCGACGTTCACGCCGGTCAACCCGGCCTCAACCTGAGATCTCTGCGCAAAGCCGTGGAATGGGCAGAGGAGCGGAAGCCGGACCTGGTCTTTCTCACGGGGGACATTCTGGGCGGGCGGCGCGGCGGCCGGAAAGGTCTAGCCCTACTCTCCCGATTACAGCCGCGCCTGGGCTCCTTTGCCGTCAAGGGCAATCACGAGTACGGTCTGAGCAAGAACCCCCTGGCCCACCGCCCGCTTGAGTTCGCCTGGCGTGAGGCGGGCATCATCCAGTTGGAAGATCAGTGCGTGCTCGTGCCCCACCCGGATGCCGACGGAGAGGGGACCGGTCTGGCTCTTTGCGGGGCCGATTACCTCACCGGGGGACATGGGCTCAAGCCTCCCGACAAAGAAGGTTTCTTCCCCGTGCTCCTCATCCATCGCCCACCCGAGGCCGACAACTCTCTCCAGGAGCATTTCCGGCTGGCCTTCGCGGGCCATACGCACGGCGGCCAGATCCGGCTGCCCTCTCCCTGGGGGCTCTGGGCCCCGCATCGCGAGGGACTGCCTTACCTCGAGGGCATTCAACCCTGGGGGAGCGGCTTCGTTGTGGTCAGCCGGGGCATTGGCACGACCTTCCTGCCCCTGCGGCTGCTGACCCGACCCCAGGCGACGATATATCGTCTCCGCTCGGCTGGGGTGGAGCGTGGTATGAATAGGGACAACGACATCAGTCTGAGCGAAAGGGGGCGGAGTGCCTGAGCACGACGCGGTCCGGGGAGACATGCCGGTTCGCCCGGAACACATCGAGGACGACCGGCCTCTCGTGGCCGCAGATGTCGTGGCCCGCTACGTTGCCGAAACCGTGCGCCGCATGCCGGGAATCGAGCAACTCCACGGCTCTGCCCTGGAAGGACTAACGCATATCGTGGGCATGGGGGGACCGGCCAAGGGCATCGTCGTGCACGAACCCACCGCCGATTCCGTGGAGATCGACATCCACGTGCGGGTCTGCTGGGGCGTGATCATTCCTGATCTGGCCCGCAGTCTTCGCCAGGAGGTCGCCCGGACGGTGGAATCCCTCCTGGACCTCAGCGTGGAGCGGGTCACTCTCTTCGTCGAAGAGGTGGGACCGCCCGCCGAAGACCAAGAGTAGACGCCGCCGCATGTCGGGCTTCATCGAGGTCATCAGCTCCACGCAGCACCGCCTGCCCGCTCCCTGCCCGGATTGCCTCTGGTGGCAGACGGCCAAGCAGGATGCCACCAGACAAACCTCTCGCCTGGAGTGGATGCGCCGTGTGGAACGGGAGTGGGGTCCGCCGGGGTTGATGCTGGAGGATGATGGGGAAACGCTGGCCGCGGTGCAGTATGCCCCTGTTGGCAAACTCCCGAGAACCCAGATTCTGCCGCTTAATCCGCCGCCGGATGACGAAGTGCTTCTCTTCTGCCTCAGGGGTCGCCTCGGCTGCCGCGCCCATGATCCGGTGAGGCTGCTCCACCGCAGCATGTTCCAACTCCGGCGCCGCGGAGTGCGCCGCGTCTTCGCCTACTGCCGCCCGCTGGAAGACGAGAATCTCTGCGGGCTGCGCAACCTCTGCGGACTTGAGTTTCTCCAGCGGCAGGGGTTCACTGTGGTTTCCGGAAACGGCCAAGTCTTCCTGGTCAAAGCGGAACTCGTGGGGCTCATACCCGCGCTCAAAGAGCTGCGCAGCCTCCTCCCGGAGCCTCGCCCCTGGACCGCCCCCAGCCCCGCCATGTGGAGCCGCACCCGAAACTGAGTTCGACCGTTCAATTTGGAGGCCGTGGCCCACGAAGCCCAGGGCAGGATTCGTCGCGCCGCGGACGAATAAAATTCATTCAACAGGCAAGCCGATCCGGGTGGAGGCATCTTCAAACCGAGCGCCACGAACAGAATCTTCAGAGCCAGGAGAACCTTCGGAGCCAGCAGGATCTTCCGAGACCGGAGTAGGAGGTGGGCCACCCTACCGCTCCTGATCGCGGTCTGGTTCTCGCTCTTCGTCCTTCCCGCGGTCGCTGCGCCCCCGCCGAACTCCCAAGATCAGGAGCTGGCCGGGTTGCGGGACCGGCTCGAGAACCAGCGCTCCCAGGCAGAGAGCCTGAGGAGCGAGACCGAAACACTCGACCGCGAGATCGCAATACTGGTGGAGGATTACGACCAGGCACGCTACTTTCTGGAAAGGGCACAGGCGGACGAGGGGCGCGCTGAGGAGCGGGTCAATGCGGCGAGTGAGGCTCTGGAGGCTGTCGAGGAACAGCTGATGCAGCGCCTTCCCGCCGTCTACAAGCACGGGAGCCTTCAACCGCTCGAGCTGTTGACAGGGAGTTCCACTCTGCGGCAACTGGTCGATCGGGTTCGGTACCTGGGCAACGTACTCGAGGGCGATCGTCACCATTTGAGCGAAGCCCGCCGTCTGCGCCAAGCACTGGAGCGGGAACTCGCGGAACTGGAGCGAGAGCGGGAACGTCGCGCCGTCATCGCCGGCGAGCTCGAGAAGAGCCGGAAGGCGGTCGAAGCCCAGCTGGACAAACGGGCCGAGTTGTTGGCGTCGGTGGAAAGCGACATCCTCCGGCTCGTGGAAGAGGAACGAGTGCGGGAGGAGGAACTCGCCCGCAAGGCTGCCGAGGAAGCCGCCAAACGAAGAGCCGAAGAGCAGGCCCGGCGCGCAGCCGAGGAGAAGGCTCGGCTTGCCGCCGAAGAGGAGGCGCAACGGCAGACCGACGCATCGACTACGAGAGAGGCGTCCGGATCTTCCGGCGATCGTGAAGCCGTGGTCGCCCCCGCCGGCAATCCGAACCAGGGCTCGACCCCCGCGACTGAAGGCAAGAGGATGGCGCCCAAGGAGAGTCCCGAAGAGAAGCCGCCCTCACCCTCCTCGCCGCCCGCCGCGTCCAGTCGCGGAGGCCGCATCGTCGAGGTGGCCCACCGGTATCTGGGAGTGCCCTACGTATGGGCGGGCGCGTCGCCCTCGGGCTTTGATTGCTCCGGACTCACTCAGTACGTCCTGGCCAAAGTCAGCGTCGACGTCCCTCACTCTTCGCGGCTCCAATTCATGCTGGGCACTCCCGTTTCGCGTGAGCACCTGCTCCCTGGCGACCTGGTCTTCTTCGGCGATCCGGTGCATCATGTGGGTATCTTTGCGGGCGGGGAGCAGTTCATCCATGCCCCCTACACCGGTGAGGTGGTGCGTTACTCGCCCTTCACCCGTTCTGACTTCGTCGGGGCCCGCCGCTTCTAGGATCGATCGTGCGAAAACGCCCGTAAGCTAGGCGGAACCAATGCCACGCAAAGCGCTCACGAGGCTGCGGCCTTTACTCCGGCGCCGGCGAAGAACGAGGCTTGTCGCCGCCCTGATCCTGGGACTCGCTGCGCTCGCTGCGGGAATCTCGGGATTCCCCTCCGTTGACGCTCTGGCCCAACCCCAGGGCGCGGTCTGGGTGACCGAAGCCGACGGCATCATCGATCCTCCGCTTGCCGACTATCTCGGGAAGACGATCGGGCGCGCCGACGATGCTCAGGCCGAGGCCCTCGTCATCTTGATGGATACGCCCGGCGGCCTGGATTCGTCCATGCGGCAGATAATCCAAGCCGAACTCGACGCCGACATCCCGGTGGTCGTCTACGTATATCCGAACGGAGCCCGCGCGGCATCAGCCGGAGTTTACATAATGATGGGCGCCGACGTCACAGCCATGGCGCCCCAGACCAACCTGGGCGCCGCCACCCCGGTCTCGCTGAGCGGCGAGATGGGTGAGACCCTAACTCGCAAGGTGATCAACGATTCCGTCGCCTACATCCGCGCACTGGCCGAGGAGCATGGTCGTAACGCCGACTGGGCGGAACAGGCCGTGCGCGATGCGGAATCCCTCCCGGCCACTGAGGCCGAGGAAATCGGCGTCATCGAGTTCGTGGCCGAGGACCTGGACACCCTTCTACAAGCGCTCGACGGCTTCGAAACCGTGCCTAAGGGCTTCACCCTGCAGACCGCGGACGCGCCCGTCCACCGGGTGGAGATGAACTGGGCGGAGCGTTTTCTCCACCTCGTGGTGAACCCCAACTTCGCCTACATCTTCCTGATGGTCGGGGTTCTCGGAATCGTGCTGGAACTGCAGTCCCCGGGCATCGGCGTCGGGGGGATCGTCGGGGGGATTTCGCTTCTCTTGGGCCTTTACGCATTGTCGGTGCTGCCGGTGAATCTGGTGGGCGTCGCCCTGCTGATTCTGGCGGCTATACTCTTCGTGGCCGAAGTTTTCGTGGTTTCGGGCGGTATTCTGGCCATTGGAGCAGTGGCCGCTATGATCCTGGGCGGGGTGTTTCTGTTCGACGCCCCGGAGGGCTTTTTGAGGGTAGACTGGTCGGTGATCATTGTGACCTCACTGGCCACGCTGGCCTTCTTCGCGTTCGTGACCCGCGCCGTTGCTCGGGCGCGGCGCCAAACGTCGGGCGGGGGTCTGGAGGCCATGGTCGGCGCTCAGGGTCATGTGCGCCAGATTATCGACCCAGTGGGACAGGTCATGGTCCACGGCGAGCTATGGAGGGCTCAGGCGGGCAGCGCGATCAGCGTAGGCTCAGCGGTCACGGTCACAGCCGTCCAGGGCCTCACCCTGATCGTCGAACAGACGACGGATGAAGACAAAAGCCCGGCAGACGGGCGTGAGCAAGCCCCGCAGAGGGCGGATAAGGAGGAGTAATGGAATTGCTGACCTCGGGTGCGGTGATCGTCGCCCTGGCGGTCCTGCTGATCTCCGCGTCGGTCCGGATCGTGCCGGAGTACCAGCGGGGCGTTATCTTCCGGCTGGGCCGGATCATCGGGGCGAAGGGACCGGGTCTCTTCTTCCTCATCCCTATCGTCGATCGCATGATCAAGGTCGACCTGCGCACCGTGACCATGGACGTGCCGCCCCAGGAAGCCATCACCATGGACAACGTTCCCATCCGGGTGAACGCCGTGGTGTACTTCCGCGTGGTAGACCCGAACAACTCAGTCATCGAGGTGGAGAACTTCATACTTGCCACTTCCCAGATCGCCCAGACCACGCTGCGCAGCGTGCTCGGCCAGAGCGATTTGGATCATCTGCTCACCGCCAGGGAACAGATCAACGCCCGGCTGCAGGGGATCATCGACGAGCAGACCGACCCCTGGGGGGTCAAGGTCTCCATGGTCGAAATCAAGGACGTAGAGATTCCTCAAGGCATGCAGCGGGCGATGGCTCGCCAGGCCGAGGCCGAGCGAGAGCGCCGAGCCAAGGTCATCGCGGCCGAGGGCGAGTTCCAGGCTTCGGAGAAGCTGGCCCAGGCCGCCGTTGTCCTGGACCGCACTCCCACCGCCATCCAACTGCGCTACCTACAGACCCTGATCGAGGTCGCTTCCGAGAAGAACTCGACCACGATCTTCCCGATCCCCATCGATCTGCTGACCCCCTTCCTGAAGAGGAACGGAAACGACCTCCAGAGCCCACCGGCGCCCGCGCCCCCGCCGGAGCCCACGCCCGCAAAATCGCACCCGGCCGCGCCGGAACAGGTGGCCGCACCGGAGCCCACGGAGGACGAGGGCTAGCATGTGTTTGGCCATTCCTGCGCGCATCGAGCAGATCGACGGCCTGAACGCCGTGATCAACCTGGAGGGGGTCCGCCGCCGGATCTCCCTCCTCCTCTGCCCCGAGGCACAGGTGGGCGAATACGCCCTGGTCCACGCCGGTTTTGCCATCTCCGTCATCGATGAGGAGCAGGCCCAGGCCGCCCTGGAGCCCTGGGAAGAGATGCGAAAGCTGATCGCGGACGCAGGCGGCATGAGAGGGTCTCCCGGCCCGGCTTTTCCTCCGCCGCCCGGTGACCTGGGGGGAGAGGAAGAGACTTGATCGAAGAACCCTCTCTGGTCCGTCAACTCCTCGAGCCGACCGGGAGTGGCCGCAGTCTGGGGGAACGGCGCGGTTTCGCGCAGGTGGAATGGAGTGGGCGAAGAGTGCTCGCCATCACCCTGTTGGCCTCGTTCGGCGGCGCGCTGTTGATGCCTATAGGTCTCTATTCCGCGTTCCCAGGTGCCACGAGTGCGGCGCTCGTCTTCACGGTACAGGTGGTGACCACATACCTGTTCTTGGCGGGATTGGTGGTGCTCGTCGGCCTGCGCGGCGAGAAGCAGCGATGGCAGAGACTGGGCTTTCGGCCCATCGACGTGCGCAGCCTGGCCGGCCTGCTTGCCTTTCTCGCTTCGGTGATCATCGCGGTTAACCTGCTGGGCGGGCTGGTGATCAACCTGCCTGCCCCCCGGGACATCTTCCTTTTCGGGAGAGAACCGCTCCAGGTGGCGATGATGGCCTTCACGGTGATCCTCGCGGCGCCGGTGGGCGAGGAGTTGTTCTTCCGCGGGTTCCTGCTGCAGGGGGCGGCGCATCACCTCGGCTTTTGGCCGGCCGCGCTCGTCAGCGGCGCCCTCTTCGCCTTCGCCCACGCCTCTCTGCAACTCTTCCCCGCCATCTTCGTGCTCGGTGTGGCCTTCGCGTGGCTGTTCTGGCGCACCGGGAGCCTCTGGGCCCCTATAGCCGTTCACGCCACCATAAACGGCAGTTCCTTCCTGGTCCTGCTCTTTTTCTCGTCCGGCTCGGCTTGATCAGTTTGCCCGCTCGGGCGGCCGGCCGGGAGAGGGGCCCGTCCGCGCACCCGCTTGTAGGCGCCCTGGGTTTAGGCTTAAATAGGGCTTCGCGGGCCCGACCGCTTACCCCGCTAGATGGAAACTCATAGGAGGTATGTCGTGAGCGTGAGAGATGTTGTGCTCGGGGTTATCCTGCTGATCCTGGTGCTGGTCATACTCCGAGCCTTCGGTCTGATCTAGGTGCCCTGACCTCTGGATTTCGCCGCCCGTGGGGGTATAGCTCAGTTGGGAGAGCATCGCGTTCGCATCGCGAAGGTCAGGGGTTCGAATCCCCTTACCTCCACCTCGATCACCGCAGCGGAACGTCCGGCTCGTGCTTGAGTTCTCGGTGAGGACCCCCCGGCGCGAGGTCCTGGTAGACATCACCTCCGAAGTCGACGCCGCCTTGGCCGAGCTTGATTCCTCTCATTCGGGCATGGTTCACGTATTCGTGCCCCACACCACGGCGGGGGTTACCATCAACGAGGGCGCCGATCCCTCGGTGGCGACGGACCTGATAGATATCCTCGCCCGGCTGATTCCTCGCGAAGGCGGCTACCGTCACGCCGAGGGCAACTCCGACGCCCACTCCAAGACCAGCCTGGTCGGCACGCATCTGACCGTCCCCGTCGCCAAAGGGAGCTTGAAGCTGGGAACCTGGCAGAGCATCTATCTGGCCGAATTCGACGGGCCCCGCAACCGCCGCGTCTGGGTTGAGTTGGGGTGATACGCAAATCGACCCTCCGCTTCGGCGGACTGCTACTGGCGCTGCTCGGGATCGCCTTGGTCGGGGTCGCCTACGCCACGAGCGACAACGATGCAGGAGCGCCACTGTCGGCAGACACGACCTCCGGCCTCGAACAGATTGTTCTCGACGATGAGAGCAAAGAAGCTCCGACCTCCACCGTTTGGGACGAAGGCGAGGGAGAGTCGGCGCCCACAGTCACGACCTCGCCGGGTCTCTCGACCACCAGGCCCTCCTCCGGTGCGGCCAATACTTCGACCACACTTATTCCCGGCTTTTCAGCAGCCACCGGGGGCGACGTCTCCGGCGAGGAGCCCGCACCCGATCCCAGCGGACAGCCGGTCGTGCCCACCAGCGGCACCATCGCCGAACGTTTCTCCCAACTCGCCCGGCAGTTCCCCTACGCCTTGCTTTTTCTGGACGATCCTGAATGGCAACTGACCAGCCTGGAGGCCGGGAAAGACCAGCAGGGTAGCCACCTGATCGTCTCCACCTACACCCACACCGGCGGAACCTACTTCATCAGCCTCAATCAGCAGAACGGGGCGCAGGCCCAGCAACTGCCGACCGGCGAGATCATGCAGGCTCGAGGAACCCAGGTGCAGACCGCTTCAATGGGCGAGAACCAGTTCCTGGCCGGCTGGTTGGAGGGCGGGAGCACCATCTTGATGTTCACCGCGCTGCCGCAAGAGCGTTTGGCACCCCTAATCGAGGGGTTGAGTAAGACAGGCTAGAGAACCGTCTGGCCGACAATCGGCTGAGCGTCTTCTCCCGGGACCTTGTCGGGAGCGAACCCGTTGTCGGTCTCAGGCCGAGGGCCGCGATTCCTCCGCCAGAGCGAGAAGGCCAGAATGCCGAGGATCGCCAGCAGTCCCAACCCCGTCAGCGTCTGGCCGACCGTGTTCGAGGCGGTGGAACCGTAGCTCAAAGTGACCTCGCGCTGGGTGGGAACCACCATCATGAAAGAGGGTGAGGCCACGTAGGGACCCTCGGCCCCCTCCACCTGCCAGTTGGGGAAGTAGGAGATCTTGATCAGATGCGGAACGCCGATGGCGCTGGTCTCGAAGGTGAGCTTCTCTTCCTCGAATTGCTCCGAGATCACAGCGCCATCGGCCGATAGAGGCTCGCGCGGAGGATTGGTCACCGCGTCGGCCGCAATCTCCGGGAACTGCTCCACGCCTGCCTCTCCCCTATCCCACACGAGGGGAACATCGAGCGCGGGATCGGTGGTATACCAATCGACCACCGGAGTCCGCCAGTCCCCGGTCACCAGCCGCTGCGGCTGATTGGCCGCGACCTCGACGTAGCCTCCGGTGCCCGCGATCTTGAAGATGCTGAACTCGTCGATCTTGGTCAGCAGATCGGCGCGGGGGTCGGCGTTCACTTCGCCGGTTACCTCGGGGGACACCGTGATCAGATAGGGGATGTTCATCAATTGCAGGTGGGATATCCCCCTGCCCGTGTTCCTCGGCGGATACTCCACACCGACGATGGCGTGACTCGGTTCCACCGAGAGTTCGGCCTGGTTGATGAAGTGATACGGGGCCGTGAAGGCCGCCTCCATCAGCGTACCCTCCATGGTGTCGTGACCCTCGGCCCAGTAGGGGATGATCTCGAACGCCCGAGGTGTCCCGAATCGGTCGATCTTCTGATTGTGCTCAACCATGACCCGACCGGGCGGCTGCTCGTCGATGAAGTCCAGGATCTCCTGATACTGCGGCCAGCCGTCCTTGCCTTCGTAGCCCGAGTAGTTCCAGCGGATCCAACCCGCCGCGGTCGTGCTGGTGGCCACCGCGATAACGACCACCAGGATACCCACCAGCGGGGCGTAGGCCCGTGCCGATACGCGGTCCGGAAGGCTCAACAGGTCGTCCGCAATCACTAGGAAGGGGCGGAGTAACCAGGCCACGCCGTAGGCCGCCCACAGATGCACGGTGAAGTAGAAGAACGGCAAGAGACGCGCATTCCAGAGGCGGCCGTCGGGCAGGGCGTAGAAGAGAACCACCAATACCAGCACGGTCCAGAACATGGGGAAGGTCCGAAGATCCCGCTTGGCCAGGGCATAGGCCATGCCCACCACGCCGAGGGCGGCCACGATGCGGATCTCCTGAGGCAACAAATCATCGAAGGCGGTGAGCTGGTTCCAGCTCATGTGCGCTGTCCATTCCAGTTTGTCCAGGAAAGGGAGGCCCCAGAAGGCCTGCAGGCAGAAGCCGAGGAGGAAGACGGCTGCCAGCCAAAAGAACGACCGCAGGTTGCGGTGCAGCACCAGGAGACTGGGGGTGATGAAGATGAGCGCCAGAGTGGTCACCAGATGCGAAAGCACCAGAGCGCCAAGCAGCAGCCCCGTGAGCGCGAGCCACCAGTCG
>JAGXFV010000025.1 GCA_024637095.1 Actinomycetes bacterium | reverse complement strand
TCTCGCTGCGGGCACCGTGCTCACCCTGTCCACGGCCCCCATGTCGCTGACGGACGGCGTGGAGTGGCTGCTGCGGCCGCTGCGCCTGGTGAGGCTGAGCAGTCAGGAAATGGCTTTGATGATGGTCATAGCCCTGCGCTTTATTCCCACGCTCGTGCAAGAGTTCGGCGACCTGATGGTCGCCCAGCAGGCACGGGGTATCCGCCTAGACGTGCGCAATCCGCGGAAGCTGGCGCAGGCGCTGCTGCCGCTTGTCGTCCCTCTCTTCGCCCGCAGCTTCCGACGCGCCGACGAACTGGCGGTGGCGATGGCGGGACGCTGCTACCGCGGCGGCGAGGGCCGCACCCGCTTCCGGGCTCTCGAGTTCGGGCGGTGGGATGCCGTGGCGGCGGCTGGCGTCTTCCTCTGGCTGAGCGGCGCCGTCCTCTGGGATCACTGGTAGATGTTGGACCGCTATCGCATGGACTTGAGGTACGACGGCGCCGGCCTCCACGGGTGGGCGAAGCAGCCCGGCCTGGCCACGGTCGAGCGCGCGCTGGAGGAAGCCTTGCTTCGAGTCACCGGGGAAGCCCCCCCTCTGACGGTGGCAGGGAGAACCGATGCGGGGGTGCACGCCTACCGTCAGGTGGTGAGTCTCGACCTCCCCGCCGAGGTCGACCCCTCCGGGTTGCTGTACTCGCTCAACGCGCTGACCCCCGCTCAGATTTCCATCTTCGGCTTGAGGAGGGCGGCTCCAGACTTCGACGCGCGCCGGCAGGCGCTGAGCCGTAGTTATCGCTTTCTCATCTGGCTTTTTCCTTCTCAGAACCCCTTCCTCCGGAATCACACTTGGTGGTTGCGCGGCCCCCTTGACCTGGGGCCGATGGCCGCGGCGGCGGAGGCGCTCGTGGGCGGGCACGACCTGACCGCCTTCACCCCCACCGAAACGGAGCATAGACATTTCACGCGCACCATCCTGCGCTGTCGCTGGCGAAAGCGGGGACGGCTGCTGTGGCTGGAGATCGAAGCCCCGGCCTTCCTGCGTCACATGGTGAGAACTCTCGTGGGCACGATGGTCGAGATCGGACTCGGCCGCCGGACTCTCAGCGATTTCCTCGAGTTGCTGGAGGGAGCCCCGCGGAACGTTGGCGGGATCACCGCTCCCGCGCAGGGCCTTTTCCTCTGGCGAATCCGGTATGATGACGGAGAACTTGCGCCGGATCAGAGTTCCGGCAGCACCTCGATCGATGCTACGGGCGCCTTTCCGGGCGGGACCTCGCCTTGACACCCTCCGGCTGCTCGACTATCATCACCGGTCGCGTCTTCAAGGAGGAAGTGTGAAAACCTACTCGGCAAAGCCGGGCGAAGTCGAACGAAAGTGGTACGTGGTGGACGCCGAGGGCAAGACGCTCGGGCGGCTGGCCACGCAGATTGCGGGCAAGCTCCGGGGCAAGGACAAGCCCAGCTATACCCCCCACGTTGATACCGGTGATTTCGTCATCGTAGTAAATGCCAAAAAGATCGCCGTGACCGGCAAGAAACTATCGCAGAAGCGCTACTACCGGCACTCGGGTTATCCGGGCGGCCTGCGCTCTCGCACTCTCGAGCAGATGATCGCCCAGAAGCCGACGGACGTCATCCGCGGTGCAGTCAAGGGCATGCTGCCCAAGAATCGCCTGGCGGCTAAGCAGCTCACTAAGCTCAAGGTGTACGCCGGCCCGACCCACCCCCATACGGCTCAGCAGCCGGAGGAATTTGAATGGCAGCAGTAACTTACTTGGGCACCGGCAAGCGCAAGACCTCGGTCGCGCGAGTGCGATTGCTTCCTGGCGGAGGCAGCATCACCGTAAACGGCATGAATGTGGACGATTACTTTGGGCGGGAAACCCTATCCGTGCTGGTACGGGAACCCCTTCTCACCACCGGGACCCAGAGCCGTTACGATGTGGTCGCCAAGCTGCACGGCGGCGGCAAATCCGGTCAGGCGGGCGCGCTCAAGCACGGAATCGCGAGAGCGCTGGTCAGCGCCGATCCCAATCTGAAGACGGATCTGAAGCGGGCCGGTCACCTGACCCGCGACGCGAGGATGGTCGAGCGGAAGAAGGCCGGGCTGAAGAAGGCGCGCAAGCGTCCGCAGTTCTCCAAGCGCTAGTCGCCGGGAGATAGTCAGGAACACTCGAGGCGGGGGAGCCAGCTCCCCCGCCTCGTCTTTTTTGGTCCTTGGGCCACTCATCGAAGGGCCGGTGGAGGGAGTCTGTTGCCCGAACTGGTGATCAGGCCGGACACGATCCGGGATAATGCCGAGGCGGTCCGCGCTCTGCTCGGCCGTCCCACGCTGCTGGGCGAGCGCAGAGAGCCTCCGCGTTTGGTCGGCGTGACCAAGGCTTGTCTGGGGGACCCCACGGTGGCCAGGGCCATGCTCGAAGGGGGTGCGGCAGCGCTCGCCGATTCGCGGGAGCCCAACCTCGCCCGCCTGCGTGCGGCGCTGCCCGGGGTCGAACTGCACCGCATTCATCTCACCGCCGGCGATGCGCAACGGGAGTGGGCCGACGTGCTCTACGTTTCCTCGCCCGCGGGCTTGGAGGGGCTGGATGGTTGTGGCGGTCGGGCCGAGGTGATGGTTCTGGTAGAAACCGGGGATCAGCGGGAGGGCGCGCCGCTCGAGGAGCTCCACGCTCTCGCCCGGAAGACCGCGCTCGGGCCGAGCACCCGCCTCCGCGGTGTCGCCACCAACTTTGCCTGTTTTGCCGAAAGACCGGAGCATGTACAGGCATCGGTGGAAATGCTGGCCGCAGCGGCCCGGGGGCTGGAGGCCGGCGGAGTGGCCGTGCCCGAAGTGTCGGGCGGGAACTCGAGCCTTCTCGGCCTGCTAATGGACGGAGTCGGTCTGCCTCTGGAGGTGACAGAGATCCGCTGCGGGGAGGCGCTTCTGCTTGGGCAGGAAACCGTGCGTTTTCGCGCGCTTCCCGGTGGGCGGCAGGACGGGTGCCGCCTGCGGGCCAAGGTGCTCGAACGCTATACTAAAGAGTTCTCCGAGGTCGGCAGCCAACGCGTGGTGCTGGGTTTGGGGAGTCAGGACCTGGGCAATGCCCCGGTCCGTTTCTTGCGGCCGGAAATGCGCGAGGTGGGACGTTCGAGCGAATATCTCGTCGCAGAGGTCACCGCGGGAGCTCAGGCTCCCGAAGTCGGAGCGGTGGTGGAGATGATTCCCTCCTACTATGCGCTGGTTGCAGCGTGGACGTCACCCTTTGTGGAGGTGCGCTTTGAGTAGGCGCTGGTTCGGGACGGACGGGATCCGCGGGGTCGCGAACGTAACCCTGACCCCCGAGTTGGCCATGAGGGTGGCCAGGGCGACGTCCAGGGTACTGACCGACGCCGGTGCCGCGCGCATCCTCATCGGGCGGGACACCCGGATCTCGGGCTCCTTGTTGCAAGCCGCGCTCAGCGCAGGCATAGCCGCCGAGGGCGGGACGGCCTATCTGGCGGGGGTCATCCCCACTCCGGGGGTGTCCCGGCTGGTGGCCGCGGGCGAGTACGACGGGGGAATCATCATCTCCGCCTCACACAATCCTTATCGAGAAAACGGGCTGAAGGTGCTCGGTCCGGAGGGCAAGAAGCTGAGCGACTCCCGGGAGGCGCGGATCGAGGCGGTCATGGCGGAGTTGGAGGGTGCCGCGGCTCCGCGTGCGACTGCCACCGGCGCCCCAGACGATCCCCCCATCGGCGAAATCGTGCATGTCGAAGAGTCCTCCGCGCGCTACGTCGACGACCTTCTGGGGCGGCTCGAGGTGGACCTGAGCGGGCTGCGCATCCTTCTTGACTGTGCGAACGGAGCTACCTACCGCGCGGCCCCGGTGGCCTTCCGGGCGGCCGGTGCCTACGTCGAAGTTCTCTGTGACCGCCCTGACGGCCGTAATATCAACGAGGGCTGCGGCTCCACTCATCTCGGGTTGCTGAGCGGCCGCATGGAACAGGGGACCTTTGACCTGGGCCTCGCCTTCGACGGCGACGGGGACCGGGTGCTGGCGGTCGATGCAGGTGGCCGCGCGGTCAACGGCGACCGCATTATGACGATTCTGGCGTCGGCGCTCGCCGAGGAAGCCGAGGTCAAGGAGAACACGCTGGAGATCGCCGACGTGGGCGACCGCCGCCTACTCGAGCGCATGGAACAAACCGGAGCGGTACTGGGCGGCGAGCAATCGGGGCACATCATCTATCTCGAGGCGGGAGTGACGGGCGACGGGATGCAGACCGGCCTGCTTCTGGCGGAGGTGCTCAAGCATTCCGGCTCCAGTCTGGCCGACCTGGCCGACGGGATGAAGGAATAGTACGGAATCGCTGGTTCGAGTAATCGTAGAAGCACCCACGCGCGAGCGCTGTGAGGATGTGGCCAATCGGTTGGCCGACACGGTGAAGAGCGCGCTGGTGTAGGGAGGAAAGCGGAATGTGCGGAATAGTCGGCTACGCGGGGGATCGCCCCTGTAGGGATATCCTTTTCAAAGGGTTGCGGAAGCTCGAGTACCGCGGCTACGATTCGGCCGGGATATCCGTGATCACCGAGGGGCAGTTCGACCTGCTCCATTCGGTGGGGAATCTGGACCGGCTCGAAGAGATCCTCGACCAGATGCCCAATCAGAGCCACCTGGGCATAGCCCACACCCGCTGGGCGACCCACGGCAGGCCCTCTAGCGAAAACGCCCATCCTCACACCGACTGCACGGGCCGTTTCGCCATCGTACTAAACGGTATCGTCGAGAACTACCTGGCGCTGCGCGAGGAATTGCAGGCGGAAGGACACGAATTCACCTCCGAGACGGATGCGGAAGTGGTGGCGCATCTGATCGAGCGCGCCTTCCGGGGGGATCTGCGCGACGCCGCGGCGGAGGCCTTCCGGCACATGGAGGGGCACTTCACCTACGTGGCCATCACCACCGAGGACCCCGAAACCATGGTGGCGGTGCGCAAGGAGACCCCTCTGGTCGTAGGACTGGGTGAGACGGAGAACTTCCTGGCCTCGGCCGTGACGGCCTTCCTCTCCGAGACGCGCACGGTGATCTTCCCCGAAGACGCCGAGTTCGTCACGGTGACCCGGGACTCGGTCGTCATCACGGACCTCGAAGGCAACGTGATCGATCGCAAGGCGGAGGAGGTCGACTGGGACGAGGACGCCGCCGAGAAGGGCGGCTACGAGACCTTCATGCTCAAAGAGATCAACGAGCAGCCGACCGCGCTTGCCGATACGCTGGCCGAGCGGGTGACCCACGAAGGCAGGGTGGAGCTCGAGGGGCTCGGCCTCGACAGCGGGGAGATCCAGCGCCTGCGCCAGGTGATCATCGTCGCCTGCGGCACCTCCCACCACGCCGGCCTGGTGGGCAAGTACGCGCTCGAGAAGTGGGCACGCCTGCCTGTGGAAATCGACGTGGCCTCCGAGTTTCGTTACCGTGAGCCGGTGATCGGCCCGGACACGCTGACGATCGCCATCACGCAATCGGGCGAGACCGCCGATACGCTCGCGGCCATGCGGTTGGCCCGGCAGGCCGGATCCAAGGTGCTCGCCATCACCAACATCGTCGGTTCCCAGGCGACTCGCGAGGCCGACGGGGTGCTCTTCACCCGGGCGGGACTAGAGATCGGTGTGGCCGCCACGAAGACCTTCGAGGCGCAGGTGCTCGCCGTGATTCTCCTCTCGCTCTACCTCGGTGAGATCCGCGGGCATCTGGGCGACGGGTACGTCAAGCAGCTGACCGAGGAGATCCGGCGGGTGCCCACCATGCTGAACGGCTACCTGGAGGACGGCCGGCTTGCACAGATCGAAGCCGTGGCCGCGCGCTATGCCAAACAACGCTTCTTCCTCTACCTGGGCAGGAACATTGGCCTCCCGGTTTGCATGGAGGGCGCACTCAAGCTCAAGGAGATCTCCTACATCCCCACCGAGGCCTACGCTGCAGGAGAGATGAAGCACGGGCCCATCGCCCTGCTCGAAGAGGGTTCGCCGGTGGTCGTGGTGGCCACCGACGGGCATACCTACGAGAAGCTGATCTCCAACATCCAGGAGGTGAAGGCGCGAGGGGCCCATGTCATCGCCATCGCCTCCGAGGGCAACAAGGCGATCGCCGACATGGCCGACGAGGTCTTCTACGTCCCCAAGACCGACGAAGTGCTGTCGCCCCTGCTCGCCACCGTGCCGTTGCAGCTCTTCGCCTACTATGTGGCAACGGCTAACGGGGAGACCGTTGATCAGCCGCGTAATCTGGCCAAAACGGTCACCGTGGAGTGACGCTTCGCGTGGGCCTCGATCTGGTCGAACTGCCCCGCTTCTCGGAAGTGCTGGCCCGGCGCCCGCGCCTCCGGCAGCGGGTCTTCACCGAGTCGGAGTTGCGGCTGTGTGCGGCGCGGAAGGATCCGGTTCCCTGCCTGGCGGTCCGTTTCGCGGCCAAGGAGGCCGTGGGGAAGCTCCTGGGAACGGGAGTGCTCTGCTGGCGGGAGATCGAGGTGATTGGGCACGCTCCGCCAGTGGTCAAGCTCCACGGGCGGACGCGCGATACGGCGAGGGCGCGGGGCATCGGAGTGATCGCGATCTCGCTCAGCCATTCCCGTGGCACGGCGGGGGCGGTGGCGATATCGGGTGAGGCCCCCCACGCAAGCCGGGGGATCGGTGGGGGCTCCGCCGACCTCGGCCGAGGAGAGTGAGCCAGCTATGAGTCACGAAGCCGAAGACATTCTGCGCCTGCGCCGCCCGGCGGAGAGACCGGAGGCCTTCTCGCCCGAGCAAATGCGAGGGCTCGACGCCGCCACAATCGAGGAGGTCGGCCTCCCCGGCCCGGTCCTCATGGAGCGCGCCGCCCTCGGCGTTAGCCGGCTGATCCTCGAGCGCTTTTCGGGCCGGCACACGCTTATCGTCTGCGGCAAGGGCAACAATGCTGGGGATGGCCTAGCCGCGGGACGGCAGCTGCATCTGGCCGGGCATCCGGTGGCCGTCGTGGTGGTCGCCGATTCGATCGAGGAACTCTCCGCCGACGCCGCCCTTCAGTTCCGGGCGGCCGAGCGCTCGCGGGTCAATCTTAGACTGGGGGCCGCAGCGCCGGACTACCTCTGGGATGAGGCCGAACTGATCGTTGACTGCCTGCTGGGGACGGGAGCCACCGGAGAGCTCCGGGACCGGGTGCCTGAGTGGACGGCGCGGATCAACCGCGCAGGCGCGGGGGGCTCAACGGTTCTGGCCGTGGACGTTCCCACCGGGGTCGACGCCGGCAGCGGCGCGATCGCCCAAGGGACCGTGGCCGCCGACCTAACCATAACCTTTCACGCGGCCAAGACCGGCATTCTATGCCCTCCGGGAGCGCAGGCGGCGGGCGAGGTCTTGATCTGGGACATTGGCGTCCCCCGCTTTCTGGAACCCGCCCCGGAGTTGCGTGTGGTCACCGCGAAAGACGCGCGGATTCCAGGACCCCGTCCCGACGATCACAAGTACAGCGCGGGCTACCTGTTGGTGGTGGCCGGTTCGGCCGCCTATCCGGGGGCAGCGCTCCTGACCAGCCGAGCTGCCGTGCGAGGCGGTGCCGGCTACGTCAAGCTGCTGACCACGCAGCCTGTGATGCCGCTCGTCGTCGGCTTCGCGCCGGAGGTGGTGGTGCAGCCGGTGACGGACGCTGAGGCCGTGACCGATGTTGAGGCGCTGCTCGCGGCCGCCGCGGACGACCGCGTCGGCGCTCTGGCTTTGGGGCCGGGGTTAGGGCGTAACGAGGACACTGCGAAGGCGGTCAGGCGTCTCGTTCGCGAAACTCGGTCTCCTGGTATCCTGGACGCCGACGCTCTTCACGCCTTCAACGGGCGGCTCGAGGACCTCAAGGGCCGGCCGGGTTTGGTGCTCAGTCCCCATGCGGGGGAGCTGGCCTCGCTTCTACAGGCACCGATGAATGAGGTGGCCGCTTCGCACCTGGCGGCTGTTCGCCGGGCCACCGAGATCTCGGGACAGGTTGTGCTGCTCAAAGGCTCGTCGACACTGATCGCAGATCCCGGAGGGGAAGTGTGGGTGGTGGATCAGGGACCGCCTGAGTTGGCCACGGCCGGGACGGGCGACGTCCTCACCGGTCTGGTGGGAGCCCTGCTCGCGCGCGGGCTGGAGCCGGGGCCCGCGGCGCGGACGGGCGCCTGGATTCACGCGGAGGCGGGGCGAAGGATCGCCGCCACGCGGGGAGCGGGCCTGGTGGCGGAGGACGTAGCCGATGAACTCGCGGCGGTGGTCGCGGAGCAAATGTATAGCAGGAGGCCAAAGTGGACCAACTGACGGCACGGGACATCATGCGCAAGGAGGTCGTAACCATCGGGGCCGACGCCAGCGTGCGCGAGCTCGCAGAGCTTCTGTCGCAGCACAAGGTGAGCGGAGTGCCGGTGCTGGATCCCGAGGGGCGCGTGGTCGGCGTGGCAACCGAGGGCGACGTCATCTACCAGGACGTGGAACTCCACTTTCCCCATTACGTGCAGTTTCTGGACAGCGTGATCTACGTGGACAGCATCCGCCGTTTCGAAGAGCGCTTCCGCAAGGCCTACGGCACCAAGGTGGCGGACATCATGAGCGATGAGGTGGTCTCGGTAGAGCCGGATACCTCCATCCGCGACATCGCCACCGAAATGGTCGAGAGAGACATCAACCGCGTGCCCGTCGTCGAGGACGGCAAGCTGGTAGGCATCATCACCCGCGGAGATGTGGTCAAAGCGATGGCGCGCGAGCGCGGGGAGTAGCGGATGGCCAAGAAGGAAAAACGCCGGGTGCACCGGCAGACCCAACGCAAGCGCGAGGCCGCGAATCGAGGGAAGCCCACCCTTCGGCGCTCCATGATCATGGGCGCCTTCCTGGGTCTCGCCTACTTTCTCCTGATGGAGTATGTGGTGGGGGACGAAAGTCGGTCCGTCTGGGTCAACGCCCTGTGGAGCGGGATCTTCTTCGTCTTCTACAGCGTTTTCATCTACTATTGGGAGTCGTTCCTGCACCGGCGCCGCCTTCGCAAGAAGGAACGGGAGGGCTAGTCCCTCACCGGTCCTGATGTCTCACCCTCTCTTAGATCGTCTCACCGCGCTGCTCTTCGAGCGGCGTGCCCGCGGTTGGCTGGTCGGCGGCAGCGTGCGCGATCGCCTCCTGGGACGGCCCTCCCCTGACCTGGACGTCGTGGTCACCGAGGACCCCGCACTGATTGCCCGAGTGCTGGCCGATCGCTTGGGAGTCCCCTTCTTCGCGCTCTCGCACGAGTTCGCCGCCTATCGCGTGGTGATGCCCGAGGGGCATTTGGACATTGCTGCGCTGCGGGGGGGAAGCCTCGAAGGCGACCTGGGGCTGCGAGACTTCACCGTCAACGCAATCGCTCTCCCCCTCGAAGGCGGGGAAATCATCGACCCCCACGGGGGCGTGGCGGACCTGGAGCAGCGCCTGCTGGTCCCGGTTGGGCCGGACGCCTTTCGAGATGATCCCTTGCGCTTGTTACGCGCGGCCCGGTTTATCCATGTGCTCGGCCTGAAACCCGGGCGAGGCGTGGACGAACAGGTGCGCCGCCAGGCGTTCTTGCTGCCCGAAGCGGCCGGAGAGCGCATCCTCTCGGAAGTGGTGCTTACCCTCAACGACGGGCGCTCTCCAGGGGCATTCCGTGTGTGGCGCGAGCTTGGGCTGCTTCCGTTCTTCTTACCCGAAGTCGCCGTGCCGGCCTCTCTGCGCCGTGCCGACCAGGGCACCACTCTGCTTGGGCACACCGCCGCCGCCCTGGGACGGCTCGAGGACATTCTTGAGCGGCCGGGAAAATGGTTCCCCGGACCCTGGGAGGCTCTGGAGAAGCGCCTGGCCGTTGAGGTGGACGGCATGGTCCCGCGTCCGGTGGCGCTCAGGCTGGCCGTGTTGCTCCACGCCCTCGGCTGGGCGGCTGTCCCCAGCGAGCACGGAGCGGAGATTGCGGCCGCCGTGGAGGGGGCAGAGCAGGTCCGCAATATCTGCGGACGGCTGCGCTGCTCGGTTGCCCTCACCAGGCTGCTCGAGCGCGTGGTCAGAGAATTGCCGGCTTTGAGTTTTCTCTCGGAAGGTCCCGACGGAGGGCGTGAGCCCGCGCGCTACCTCAGGGAGGCCTCCCCCTTCGTGCCCGAGTGCGTCCTCACGAGTGCGGCCCACCTGCTCGCCCTTTCGCCGGCCACTCCCTGGCGCAAGACGGCGGACGAGCTGCTGACCGAGTGGGCACGCCGCGAGTCCGGCCAGTCGGAGCCCTTCCCGCTCGACGGTCGCCTGCTGATGGCCGAGCTCGGGCTGGAATCCGGGCCCTTCTTGGGTGAGGTGTTGCGGGAGGCGGGGCTTGCCTGGGAGGCCGGCGAGGTTACCGACCGCAGGGCTCTGCTCGAGCATGTCCGCGGCTACGTGGCGTCCCGCCGAGGCCCCGGCCCGCGTGGTATCATCAATGGCCCGAATTTGAACTAGAACGGAACGCCTGCGCGTTCCGGGGTACCCTGCGGAGGATCCTGTGAAGTCGGATATTCACCCCGAGTACGTTGAGAGTAAGGTAACGTGCTCCTGCGGCAACACCTTCACCACGCGCTCCACCGAACCGGAGATCAAGGTGGAGATCTGCTCTGTCTGCCACCCTTTCTACACCGGGAAGCAAAAGCTGATCGACAGCGGCGGCCGGGTGGAGCGCTTCAACCGGAAGTACCGGCGCCCGACCGACGGCGAGAGCTCGACTGAAGAGAAGAAATAGGGGGAGGGCTTCCGGCCCTTTCCCTGAGCCCCGAGCGCACCCGGGCTCGGGGCTCTTGTTCGGGCACCCGGCCCTCGGCCCGGCGTATCTGTGGAGTAGTCGGTGGTGAATCGCAGAGTTCCCAGCCGCGACGGCTGGATCGAAGTCATCTGTGGCAGCATGTTCAGCGGCAAGAGCGAGGAACTCTTGCGCAGGCTGCGGCGGGCCGAGATTGCACGACAGCGGATCGTCGTGGTCAAGCCGGCGCTCGATACCCGCTTCGAGGGTTGCGATGTGCGCTCGCACGACGGCGCAGGCCGCCAGGCCTGCACGGTCCAACGAGCCGAGGAGATCCTTCTACTACAGGGTGTCGAAGTTTCGGATATCATTGCCGTCGACGAGGCCCAGTTCCTTGACCAAGAGCTGGTTCATGTGGCTCAGTTCTTGGCCGACCGGGGGAAGAGGGTCATTGTCGCCGGGCTCGATCAAGACTTCAGAGGAAGGCCTTTCGGGCCGATGCCTATGCTACTGGCGGTGGCTGAGTTCGTGGACAAGTTGCAGGCGATCTGCTCGGAGTGCGGTGCGCCGGCGTCCCGCACTCAGCGACTGGTCGCCGGGCAGCCGGCGGGGGAGCACGATGCTCTGGTCAAAGTCGGCGCGCTGGAGACCTACCAAGCGAGATGCCGTCGTTGCCACCAGGTAAGGCGCGTAGACAATCTGACCATGTGGGAAAGTTGAGACGATGAAGCGAATTCTCACCGATCTTCGGCAACTTCAACATCTTCTGCTCCTGAGCTGGGCTCTCTTCCAGAGCCGGGCCCTCGAGGAAGACGAGTGTGCGACCGGGAAGTGCGGGCACAGCCACTCCGTGGGCGGACAGGCGGTGCTCGAAGGGGTGATGATGCGGGGCAGGCGCTCTTGGGGAATCGCCGTGCGGCGCCCCTCCCAGGCGATCGGGCTCCACTCTTTCCTGCTCAATGATCTGGGCAAGCGTTATCCCTTGCTCAAGCTGCCCGTCCTGCGCGGCATAGTGGCGCTTGGCGAGTCCCTCAGCCTGGGCGTCCGCGCGCTCGGCATCTCGGCCAATCTCAGCACGGGCGAAGAGATCTATGGCGAAGCGTGCGTGCCCGTCGAGGACGAAACGAAGCTCACCAAGAAAGAGATTCGCCAGAAGAAGCGCGAGCAGCAGACGCTGGGCTGGAAGGACATGGGCCTTTCCCTGGTGATTGCCGTCTTCTTCTCCATCGGGCTCTTTGTCGCTCTCCCGCTGTTCATCGCCAAGGAACTCGAATTCATGCTGGAGAACGCCTTCCTGTTCAACCTGGTGGAGGGCGTAATTCGAGTGGTCATCTTCCTGGCCTACGTCGTGGTCATCTCCCGCATTCCCGATCTGCGCCGAGTCTTCCAGTATCACGGTGCCGAGCACAAGACCATTCACGCTTTCGAGGCCGGCGAGCAATTGGTCCCGCAGCGGATCAACAAGAAGTACAGCACCCTCCATCCGCGTTGCGGCACCGCCTTCCTGCTGATCGTCATGGTGCTCGCCATCCTGGTGTTCGCCGTGGTCGGCAAGCCCGGGCTGTGGATCCTGGTGGCCTCGCGGATCATCGGTATCCCGCTGGTCGCCGGTCTGAGCTACGAGGTGATCAAATACGCCGGTCGTCACAAAGACGGTTTTCTCGCGACAGTGGTGCTGTGGCCGGGACTGGGCCTGCAGCGCCTTACTACTCGGGAGCCGACCGACGATCAGGTGGAGGTCGCAGTCTCCTCCCTGAGCGAGGTACTCAGGGTCGACGGCGGGCAGGAGCCCTTGCCCTGCAGGATGCACGAGGCGGGAAGAGTGCCGGCCCCGGCGGGAGCGTGACCGCGCGTTGATCGACCGCCTCGTCAAGGAGATCATCGGAAAGCAGCGGGCGCTCGCCGAGGAACTGGCGGATCCTTCGATCTATGAGGATCAGCCGCGCTACGCGGAAGTCTCCAAGGCCCACTCCGACCTGAGTGAGGCCCATGCCCTGGCGCTGGAGTATCTGACCGCCCAGCAGGCAGAGGAGGACACCCGCGCGATGTTGGATGAGGGTGGGGTCGACCCGGAGATGAAGGAGTTTCTGAACGAGGAGCGCACCAAGGCCCGGGGGCAGATCGAGCGGCTCGAGGACGAAATCCGAGCGGCGATGATCGAGAAGGACCCCCGCGACGAGAAGAACGCCTTGGTCGAGATCCGGGCGGCGGCGGGCGGCGACGAAGCCTCTCTCTTCGCGGCCGAGCTCCTGCGCATGATCACGCGTTATGCCGAGCGGCACCGCCTCAAGTGGGAAGCCCTTTCGACCAACGAGTCGCCGGTAGGGGGCATCAAGGAGATCATCTTCGCGGTCAAAGGCAAGAATGCCTACGGCACGCTCAAGTACGAGTCCGGCGTGCACCGCGTGCAGCGGGTTCCGCAGACGGAGTCCACCGGTCGCATCCACACCTCGACGGCTACGGTGGCCGTGCTGCTCGAGGCGGACGAGGTCGAGGTCAGCATTGATGCCAACGAACTGCGCATCGACGTTTACCGCTCGAGCGGGCCGGGTGGACAGTCGGTGAACACCACGGATTCGGCGGTGCGCATCACTCACGTGCCCACGGGGCTGGTGGTTTCCTGCCAGGACGAGAAGTCCCAGCTGCAGAACAAGGAACGCGCTATGAGAATCCTGCGCGCCCGCCTGCAGGCAGTGGCCGAAGCGGAGCAAGATGCGGAGCTGTCCGCCAACCGCCGCACGCAGCTGGGCTCGGGCGAGCGTTCGGAGAAGATCCGCACCTACAATTTTCCCCAGGGCCGCGTCACCGACCATCGTGTAGGATTGACCTCTCACCGGCTGGAGGCCATCCTCGAGGGCGAGCTCGACGAGTTCACCGAGGCCCTGGTCGCTCAGGCGCGCGCGGAGCAGCTGGCGTCCGCCGAGGTATAGCGGCCTCGCGAGGTCGGCCCGATGGCTTCCGCATCCACCCCTTCTTGGACCGTCTCCTCTCTGCTGCGCGTTTCGGCCGAGTATCTGGCCGATAAGGGATCCTCTTCTCCCCGCCTCGATGCTGAGCTACTGCTGGCTGAGGCACTCCAACTCGAGCGGATCCAGCTGATCATTCAGGCGGAGCGGCCACTGAGCGAGGAGGAGGTCACGCGCTACCGGGAACTCATCGCCCGGCGCGCCCGCCGGGAGCCAATCGCCTACATCCTGGGCCGCGCGGCCTTTCGCTATCTCGAGCTGGAGGTCGGCCCCGGGGTGTTGATTCCCCGTCCGGAAACCGAGGAGTTGGTGGAGGCCGCCCTGGAGGAGCTGCGGGTGAGGCCGCCGCTGTCACCGGTGCCGAGCGGTGGGGGTTGGGCGGCGCCTGTGGTGGCCGACCTGGGCACCGGCAGCGGCGCCATCACCTTCAGTTTGGCTACCGAGGGAGGCGTGCGCGTGCTGGCCACTGACTCCAGCGGGGAGGCGCTCGGCGTGGCCCGGCGTAAGCGCGCGCGTCTGGGTTTGGCCGGTGCCGTCGAATTGGTGTCCGCCGACCTGCTTGGGGAGTTCGCCTCCGGGACCTTGCGCCTTCTGGTCAGCAATCCGCCCTACATCCCCACACATGAATACGAGGCGCTCGAGCCCGACGTGCGGGACTACGAGCCCCGGGTCGCCCTCGACGCGGGCGCGGACGGGCTCGAGGTATATCGCCGGCTGGCTCCCCAGGCACTTTCCGCACTGGGCCCGGGCGGAGTTCTTCTGGTGGAGGTGGGTCATGACCAGGCCGAGCGGGTGGCCGAGGTGCTGCGCGGCGCCGGCCTGTCCGAGGTAGCGTCGCAGCGGGACCTCTCCGGCCGGGAGCGCATTGTCCGCGCACTGCGTCCGGGGACGGCGGTGCGGGACTCGCGAGAGCTCACACCCTGGGAGGTGGCTGCCGTCGCCGGTGCCCTCAGGCAGGGGGCCGTCGTGGGCGTGCCCACGGATACGGTCTACGGCTTGGCCGCCGCCTGGGACTCGAGCCCCGGGGTCGAGCGCTTGTTCGCGGCCAAAGGACGTCCTCCCGAGAGCCCCGTGGCCGCGCTTTTTGCCTCGGCCGCTCAGATCGAGGCTCTGCTGCCCGACCTCTCTGGGCCGGCGAGGCTGGTGCTCCGGCTACTGCTGCCGGGTCCCTACACCTTCGTCGTTGCCACCTGCACTCTTCGGCCCGAACGCGTGGGTACCCCCGATTCGCTGGGGGTACGGGTCCCCGATCACCCCGTCCTCATGGAGTTGCTTCGCCGAACGGGCGTGCCGCTGGCGGCCACGAGCGCCAACCGCAGCGGGCTTCCCGCCCCCGCCACTCTGGGCGAGACCGAGCCCCAACTGCTGACCCGCTGTTCGCTGGCCTTCGAGGATTTGCGAGACGCCCCACGGCCGGCCGGCGTTCCCTCCACCGTGGTGGACCTCCGTCCGCTTGATGATGGCGGCACGGCACGGGTGCTGCGTGAGGGGGCAGTTCTCGAGGAACAGGCGCTGGAGGCTGTGGCCGGTGCCCTGCGTGCCGGGCAGGGGGCGTCGGAGGCCGACCTTTCTCAGGCAGAGGATCCGAGTGGGGACTGAGGGCGCACCGCTACTCCCGGAAATGGTCCTCAGAACAGCCCTGGGCCGGGGGAGCGTGCGCGCCCTCGGTTGGGGCCGGGCAGAGGCCGTGGCCCGGCTGTGCCTTCCGTTTCTTCGCCCGACCGATCGCGTGCTCGACCTCGGCTCCGGGACCGGCCAGATCGCCCGAAGACTGCAAAGCCGGGTTTCTTCGGTCCGAACCTGCGACGTGGTCGATCTCAGCTGCTACCCGGATATGTCGCCGCTGCTCTTCGACGGGCGCCACCTGCCCTATCCCGACGCGTCGTTCGACGTGGTTATGATGCTTTTCGCCCTGCATCACGCCACCGATCCAAAGTCACTCCTCGTCGAGGCTGCGCGGGTTGCCGCGAGGGTCGTGGTCTTCGAGGACCTGCATATCTCGCGAGGCAACGATCGGCGGCGCGGCCTGATAGACGCCCTGCTCAATGGTGGGTGGGACTCGGCGGTTCCGGGGCCGCGCAGCGAGGCCGAATGGCTGTCCCTGTTCGCGCACCAGGGCTTCGCGCTGCTCTCCGCACGGCGCACCTCGCTCTTTCCCTTTTTTCACCAGACGGTTTACCTTCTGGACGCGGACGCATTCCGCGCCGCCGATTTCGGGCCGCAGTAACCGGGAAGCCGACCGGAGAGACCAAGACCTTCTGGTATCCTTGCGGCCGCAGGTAACCACCTCCATCCGAGCGGGAGCACGATGCGCTACGCGATTGCGGCCGACCACGCCGGCCTGCCCCTCAAGCGCCCTTTGAGCGAAGCCCTCGATCGTCTGGGCCACGAGGTCACCGACCTCGGTACCCATTCCGAAGAACGCGTGGACTATCCGGTATATGCCGAACAGGTGGCTCGAGCCGTGACCGATGGAGAAGCCGATTTCGGGATCCTCGTTTGTGGCTCCGGCTTGGGAATGTCCATCGCGGCCAACCGCTTTCCCGCGGTGAGGGCGGTCACCCCTGCCGACTCCTACGGCGCCCAGATGGCCCGCCGCCACAACGATGCCAACGTGCTCTGTCTTGGCGCTCGGCTTTTGGGCATCGACGCGGTCCTGGCCATGTTGGAGGCGTGGGACGCCGCCGGCTTTGAAGGGGGGCGTCACCAGGGGCGCGTGGACATGCTGGGCGGACTGCCGAGAGGACAGGCGCTCGCTGCTGCCCCAGGCGCGGGACAGGCGGCCGGCGAACGGCTCGCGGAGACGGACCACCAAGGTGCACGGGGGGCAAGGTGAAGACCAGCGAAACCGTGGTAGACAGCCACGGCGAGAGCGCGTTGCGCCAGATGGACCCCGCCGTGGCCGATCTGGTTCAGGCCGAGCTCAGGCGTCAGCAGGACAATCTCGAGCTGATCGCCTCGGAGAACTTCACCCCCCGGGCAGTGCTCGAAGCGGTGGGAAGCGTCCTGACCAACAAATACGCGGAAGGCTATCCGAACGCCCGCTACTACGGTGGCTGCGAAGTGGTCGACGAGGTCGAAAGCCTGGCCATCGAGCGGGCACGCGCACTCTTTGGGGCGGAACACGTGAACGTCCAACCTCACGCCGGCTCGCAGGCCAATCATGCGGCCTACTTCGCCGCCCTGGAGCATGGCGATACCGTTCTCGCGATGAAGCTCGAGCATGGGGGCCATCTCACCCATGGTCTCAAATCGAACTTCTCCGGCCGGGAGTACACCTTTCATCACTACGGCCTGGACGAAACGACCGGCCGCATTGATTACGACCGGGTGAGGGAACTCGCGCGTCAGGTCCGTCCGCGGATGATCGTGGCGGGCGCGAGCGCATATCCGCGCGAGATCGACTTCGCCATCTTCCACGAAATCTGTCGAGAGGTGGATGCTGTCCTGATGGTCGACATGGCGCACATCGCCGGTCTGGTCGCGGCGGGTGTGCATCAGTCACCCTTCCCCTTCACCGAGTGGGTGACCAGCACCACGCACAAGACGCTGGGCGGGCCCCGTGGCGGCGTGGTCTTCTGCCGCGAGCGCGACGCCGCCGCTCTGGACAAAGCCATCTTTCCCGGCCTGCAGGGCGGGCCGCTCATGCACGTCATCGCCGGCAAGGCGGTGTGCTTCCACCTGGCCACCCGTGAGGAGTTCCGGGAGCGCCAACTTCGGACCGTGTCCAACGCAGCGGCCATGGCCGCTGCTCTGCTCGAAGGCGGCATGCAGCTGGTCTCCGGCGGCACCGACAACCATCTCATGCTCGTCGACCTCAAAGAGAGCCAACTGACCGGCAAGGACGCGGAGGATCTGCTGGCCAGGGTTGGTATCACCGCGAACAAGAACCCGGTGCCGGGCGATCATCGTCCTCCCGCGGTGGCTTCCGGCATCCGGCTGGGGACGCCCGCCATAACCACCCGGGGCTTTCAGCCCCTGGAGGCGGCCGAGGTCGGACGGATCGTGGCCGAGGTCCTGCGCGGCGGAGCCTCGGAGGAGCGCTTGGGAGAACTGCGCGCTCGCACTTGTGATCTGGCCGAGGCGCACCCCATCTACGAGCGGCTGAGCGAATGAGCGCGGACACCAACCCGGACGTGACGATCTACGCCGCCTCCATCGACCGCGGGCTGAATGAACCGGGTTTCATCCCTCCGGGCCTGGGCGATGGCGGCGACCGCATGTTCGGCACCCGCTAGCCGATTCTGGGAGGCAGGCAATGACGATGGAACGCCCCAGCTGGGAGCACTACTTCATGCAGATCGCACGGGTGGTTGCGACCCGCTCGACCTGTCTGCGCCGGAACGTGGGGGCAGTGATCGTGAGGAACCGTCAGATCCTGGCCACGGGCTATAACGGGGTTCCGCGCGACCTGGCCCACTGCGACGTGCGCGGCTGCCTGCGGGACGAACTGGGCGTCCCCTCGGGAGAGAGGCACGAGCTCTGCCGGGGGCTTCACGCCGAACAGAACGCCATCATTCAGGCTGCCTACCAGGGAACCGAGATTCGCGACGCCGAACTCTATTGCACCCACCAGCCCTGCGTAGTCTGCGCCAAGATGATCGTCAACGCCGGCATCGAAACCGTGTACTTCGCGGGAGCCTATCCCGACCACTTGGCCACGGAGGTCTTCGCCGAATCGGGCATACGGCTCGTGCCGGTTAGCGAGCAGTGAGCGACATCCAGAATTTCCTCGACGACACCTATCGCGCCTTCCTGGGGTTCGGCCTCGCCATGGCCATCGTTTGGATCCTGACCCCGATGGTGGGCGAGTTCGCCCGTCGGATGGGGATTATTGACCTTCCCGCCGCTCGCAAGATTCACGCGGTGCCCACGCCCCGACTGGGCGGGATCGCTATCTTCTTCGGCATCATCATCCCCTCGCTGATGTTTCTGTCCGGGGATCCCGTCACCCGGGGGATCCTGGCGGGCGCTTCGCTGGCCGCGCTGCTGGGGCTGGTAGACGACGTCCGTGACGTTCCCCCCAAGGTGAAACTCCTGGGGCAGGTGGCGATCGCCCTGATGATCGTGCTCTACGGGGTGCGGGTGGAGACCCTGACCGTACCTTTTCTGGGCATCGTCGCGCTAGGTTGGGTGGGAGTGGTGTTCAGCGTGATCTGGGTGGTCGCGATCATGAACATCGTCAACTTCATCGATGGCATGGACGGTCTGGCCGCCGGCATCTCCACCATCGCTTCCGCCACGTTCGCGATTATCGCCATTTCCCTGGGCCGCTACGATATGGGGATCCTCGCGGCGATTCTGGCGGGCTCCACCGTCGGCTTTCTCTGGCACAACTTTCACCCGGCCAGCATCTTCATGGGCGATTCCGGCTCGCTGCTGCTCGGCTTCTTGCTGGCGGCCATCAGCCTTCAGGGTTTCCTCAAAGGAGTGGCCACCGTGGCCCTGCTGATTCCGCTCGCGGTGTTGGGCATTCCCATCTTCGACACCAGCTTCGCCATCCTGCGCCGGGTGAAGAACCGGCGCCCGATATACGTCGCCGACCGGGGGCACTTCCATCACCGCTTCTCGAATCTGGGCTACAGCCAGCGGCAGACCGTGGTGATTCTCTACTCCTGGTCGGCTTCGCTCAGCGTGGTGGCCCTCGCAATGCGCTTCGCTCCTGTATGGCTCACTCTGTTACTCTCGGCGGCGGTGGGCGCCTATTCCGCCTTTCTGGCTTACGAGTTGGAGATTCTCCGCTGGAGCAAACTGGTGGGTCGGCCGGCGCGGACGCTGGCCCCTTCCGAACTGGGTGATGAGAGTCGCGACCTGATCGATGAGGCCTCAGTGACGGCTTCGGGGGAGGCGGTTGTGGGCGGCGAAACAGACGGTACCGCGGGTGGCGGGGCAGACGGCGCACTCGAGAAAAAGGCCGAATCCCGGTGAGCGTGCAGTTGCAACCGTCGGCGATCCCGGCGGCCCGCCGCAGTACGATTCAGTGCGCTTAAGTCAGCAATGATAGGACGCTTAACATGCAACTTGTATCGGTCTGAACTGAACCCTATAATACGGGCGGCTTTGGGATGAGCGACAATCGCATGCGCGACCTGGGACAGATCGGCAGCGTAGGTTTTTCGCTCGTCGCATATGTCCTGGTATTCACCGGCATCGGCTATCTGCTCGACCGCTGGCTCGACTCGGGCCCGTGGCTGATGGTGGGGGGTGTGTTCCTGGGTGCGGCGGTGGGTTTCTACACCATGGTGCGCACTCTGCTCGCGACTTCTTCCCGGAAGCCGGGGGAAGACGAGCCGCCCGGCCCGCAGTAGGGGGGAGGAAGTGATTTGCAAATAGTAGCTTCGGTCGCGGTGGGTCTGACCTTGGCCACGGCCTACCATCTCTTCATGACCCGCTCGCAGCTTTGGCTTTCGCGCTCCGCTGACCGAGCCCTCCCGGCCCTCTCGGTGGCCACGCTCTTTCTCCGCCTCAGTCTTCTGGGGCTAATCGCTCTGGTCCTGGTCCTCTTCACACCGATCCACATTGTTGTTACCCTCGCCACCTTTGTCGCCCTGTTCACAGTGCTCACCGGCTGGTCGCTCTACCGGTACGTGACCGGACGGGGAGCGTTGGGCGCAGCGCGGGACAGCGCGTAACCGGGAAGGAGAGGCAAGCGAGTGGCGAACGAAGCCGAAGCCAGTAAGATCACCGAGGCTCTTCATGAGCTCGAGGTTCAGACTATTTGGAATCTGCCTGAGATCGGGCCTTTCGATTTTTCGATCTCCAATGCCGTGATCTACATGTGGGTTTCGGCCCTGGTGGTATTCGTCTTCTTCTTTGTCATTGCCCGCCGCCTGCGCAAGCAGCCCGACGCCTTGCAGACAGCGGGAGAAGTGCTGCTCAATTTGGGGACGGGACACCTGACCGGGCAGATAGGCGAGAAGGGCAAGAAGTACTACTACCTGGTCCTCACCATCTTCGTCTACATCCTCTTCACGAACCTAATCGGGCTTATCCCCAAGCCCGTTGCGCTTCGTCCGTATACCCCCACGACCAATATCAACGTCACCTTCGGCATGGCCTTCGTGGTGTTTGTGGTCGTTCAGTACCAGGGGTTCAAGCGGCATGGGGTAAGAGGCTATGTCGGCTCATGGCTTTCGCCTCCGGGCGTGCCCAAGGCGATGGCATTGCCTCTGAACCTCATTTTCTTCGTAGTTCACCTGATGGGAGAGTTCTTCAAGCCCCTCTCGCTCGCCATCCGGTTGTTCGGGAACACGATTGCCGGCCACCTCATCATCCTGGTGATGCTTGGCCTGGTGCTCGAGTACCAGAACTACCTGATCGCAATCCCCCCCCTCGCGTTTGTGGTGGCGATGAACGGGTTTGAGATCTTTGTAGCCCTGCTCCAGGCCTACATCTTCGCTCTCCTCGCGGTGATCTATATCGAGTCCGCGATTTACGCGGGCCACTAGCCAACTCCACAAAGGAGGAGACAGAGACATGGATCCGCAAGCAGCTGCACGTCTCGCCGCCGGAATCGGCATCGGACTTGCGACCCTCGGCCCGGGCATCGGCATCGGCTACCTGACTGGGCGCACCACGGACGCCATCGCCCGGCAGCCCGAAGCCGTCGGCGACATCCGGACCACCATGATCATCGGGGTGGCTCTCGCCGAAGCCCTGACCCTGTACGCCTTCGTCATCGCCATCCTGCTGGCGGTTTCGTAGGACAGAGAAGCTGTACGCCCGGGGGCGGAGCGCCGCCCCCGGGCCGCACATTTCAATCGAGGAGCGCTGGAATAGCAAATGGAGATTTTCGAGATCGAACCGGGCCTGTTTCTCTGGTCCGTATTCACCTTTCTTCTTCTCGTCTTCCTTCTTTATAGGTTTGCTTACGGTCCGTTGATCGAACTGCAACGCCAGCGCCAGGAAGAGATCCACGAGTCCATTCGCGAGGCCGAGCGGCTGCGCGAGGAGGCGCGTGCTCTGATCGAGGACTACCGCGCCCAGATGGCCGAGGCTCGGGGGGACGCGGAGGAGATCTTGGAGCAGGCGCGCAAGGTCGGCGAGAGCACCCGCAACGAGATCCTTACCGAGGCGCGGGTGCAGGCCGAGCGCAATGTGGAGAAGGCGCGCGAGCAGATCGAACGAGAAACCCGGCAGGCGCTGCGCCAGATCAAACGCGAGGTCGCCGACCTGACCGTGGCGGCCACCGAGAAGGTTACCCGCAGGACCCTCTCCGACCAGGACCACATGCGGATGATCAAAGAAGCCATCGACGAGATCGACGTGGAGCGGTTGGGCGACAAGAACTAGTCGCGCCGTTCCGGACCGGGCCCGGAAATACGACCACGGGGAAGCGAAGAAGTTGAGCGACGAGACCAAGATAGCGCGGGTATACGCCGAGGCGCTCTTCCAGGCGGCGTCCGAAGAAAACCGGTTGGGGCCGGTTCGGCGGGACCTGGGCGAGTTCTTCCAGGCGTTGGAGCAGTCCCCGCAGCTACGAACCTTCCTGCAGAACGAGGACTTGTCGGCGCCCAAGAAGACCGAGATTCTGATGCGGTTGACCGAAGGGGGCGAACCGCTGGTTCGCAACTTTCTGCGGCTGATCGTGGACAAAGACAGAGAGTTCGTGCTGGATGAGGCCTATCGGTTACTCCTCGACCTGATCGAAGAGGCTGAGGGGATCGTGCACGTCGAGATGACCACGGCGGTTCCCGTGCCTGCCAAGATGGCCGAGGAACTGCGCGGCCAGATCGAGCGCGCCCTGAAGAAGAAGGTCGAACTTGCCCTCACCGTCGATGAATCCATCCTCGGGGGAGTGAGGCTGCGCGTGGGCGACCGGATCGCCGAAGCCACCGTCCGCCACTACCTCGATCAACTCCGTTCCCGACTGCTCAAGCCGACCGCATCCATGGAGGTTTCCGTTGAATCTGCGTCCTGAGGAAATTACCAGCATCCTCAAGTCCACGATCAAGGACTATGAGGCAGAGGTCGAGATGCAGGAGGTGGGAACCGTCGTCATGGTCGGCGACGGGATCGCCCGGATCCACGGTCTGGAGAGCGCCGTTTCTTCCGAGATGGTCGAGTTGCCCCATGACGTCATGGGGCTGGTGCTCAACCTGGAAGAAGACAGCGTGGGCGTCGTCCTCCTAGGTGAGGACACGCTGATCAAGGAGGGCGATCTGGTCCGGCGGACCGGGCGGGTCATTCAGGTGCCGGTGGGTGACGCCCTGGTCGGCCGCGTGATCGATCCGTTGGGGAACCCCCTGGACGACAAGGGCCCGATAGAGGCCGACGAGTACCGGTCGATCGAAGTGAAGGCGCCGGGCGTGATCCAGCGTCAGCCGGTGAAGGAGCCCCTGCAGACGGGGATCAAGGCCATCGACTCCATGATTCCCATCGGCCGCGGCCAGCGCGAGCTGATCATCGGCGACCGGGGGACCGGAAAGACGGCTATCGCCGTGGACACCATCCTGAACCAGAAGGGCCAGGACGTAATCTGCGTCTACGTGGCCATCGGCCAGAAGGCTTCGACCGTGCGCCAGGTGGTGGCCCGGCTCGAGGACAGCGGTGCCATGGACTACACCATCGTGGTCATGGCCTCGGCTTCCGCCTCGGCTCCGCTGCGTTACATCGCGCCTTACGCGGGCGCTTCCATGGCCGAGTACTTCACCTACAAGGGCGGCCACACCCTCTGCATCTACGATGACCTCACCAAGCAGGCGGACGCCTATCGGCAGATGTCTTTGCTGTTGCGCCGCCCCCCGGGCCGCGAGGCCTATCCCGGGGACGTCTTCTATCTGCACAGCCGCCTTTTGGAGCGGGCCTGCAAGCTCTCCGACGCCATGGGCGGCGGCTCGCTGACCGCGCTCCCCGTCATCGAGACCAAGGCGGGCGACGTAGCCGCCTACATCCCCACCAACGTGATCTCGATCACCGATGGCCAGATCTTCCTGGAGGGCAACCTCTTCTACTCCGGCGTCCGGCCCGCCATCAACGTGGGCATCTCGGTCAGCCGGGTGGGCGGCAGCGCCCAGATCAAGGCCATGCGCAAGGTGGCAGGTTCGCTGCGGCTGGACCTCTCCCAGTACCGGGAACTCGAGGCTTTCGCAAAGTTCGGTTCGGAGCTCGACCCCGAGACTCAGCGCACCCTGGCCCGAGGCGAGCGGCTGGTGGAATCGCTCAACCAGCCCCAGTACCAACCTCTGCCCATCGAGGAGCAGGTGATGGTGATCTTCGCGGCCACCAACGGCTACCTGGACGACATCGACGTGGAGGCGGTGTCGGAGTTCACCGAGGGACTGCGGGACTACCTGCGGGCCGAACGCCCCGAGATCGGGCGGGAGATCAGCGAGAGCAAGGAGCTTTCCGACGAGGTCACCGAGAAGCTGAAGGCGGGGATTCGCGACTTCAAGAGATCCTTCGTGGGCGAGGAGGAGGAAGGCATCGCGGAGCCCGCCGCCGGCATGGCGGCTGCGGTCTAGGCTGCGTTAGGTATTCATGGCGACCACAAGGGACATCAAGCGGCGGATCACCTCCGTCCAGAATACGCGCAAGATCACCAAGGCTATGGAGATGGTGGCGGCGGCGCGGCTGCGCCGCGCCGCCGAGCGGATCGAGAACACCCGCCCCTTCGCCCTGCAGATGATGGAGTTCATCGCCGGGTTGGCGGGCTACCTCGAGGTGGACCCCTCCGAATTCCCGTTGCTCAAGCAGCACGAGCAGGTGAAGCGGGTGGCGCTCGTGGTGCTGACCGCAGACCGGGGCCTCTCCGGCGCTTTCACCACCAACATCATTCGTGCCGCGCTGCAACGCTACCGGGAATACGAGGCGGAGGGCATCGAGGCCGACCTGATCGTGGTGGGTAAGCGCGGCGTGGGCACGCTGCGCTTCCAGAACTATCAGATGGACCGCACCTACGTGGGGATCACGGATATGCCTTCCTTCCCCGATGCTCAGGCCATCTCCTACCGGGTGGCCGAGCTCTACGCCGGGGAGCGGGTCGATCGGGTCCACCTGATCTTCAACTCCTTCAAATCGGCCATGGAACAGGTAGTCACCGACCAGGTGATCCTGCCCATCCAGGAGGAGCTCGTGCCGGAGTTCCTGCCCGAGGCGGCCGCCATCAACCTGAATTTCATCTTCGAGCCGCCGGCTTCGGTGATTCTGAGGGAACTGTTGCCGCGCTATCTGGACATGACCCTCTACCGGGCTCTCCTGGAGAGCACCGCCAGCGAGCACGGCGCAAGGATGACCGCCATGCGGAACGCATCCGAGAGCGCGAGCGAAATGATCGATCAACTGACCTTGGCCATGAACCGGGTCCGGCAGGCCAGCATCACCCAAGAAATTCTCGAGGTGGTCGCGGGCGCCGACGCCCTGGAATAGAAGAGAGCGGAAGCGGGACATTTCCGCAAGGAGGCAGACACAGGTGAGTAAGGGAAGAATCGTAGAGGTCATTGGAGCTGTGCTCGACGTCGAGTTCGACGGGGAGCTGCCCGGCATCTATAACGCTCTGGAAGTCAAAAGGCCTTCGCAGAACGGCGCGGGCGGCACTCTGGTGCTCGAGGTGCAGCAACACCTGGGTGACAACAAGGTGCGCACGGTGGCCATGGACTCCACCGACGGCCTGGCCCGCGGCATGGAGGTTACCGACACCGGCAGTCCCATTACCGTGCCGGTCGGCCAACCCACCCTGGGCCGGCTGTTCAACCTGATTGGGGACACCATCGACGGTGGCGAGCCCATCGACAAGGATGCCGAGCGCTGGGCCATCCACCGGCCCGCCCCGACCTTCGAGCACCTGCAGCCGACCGCCGAGATCTTCGAGACGGGCATCAAGGTGATCGACCTGCTCGCTCCCTACGTGAAGGGCGGCAAGATCGGCCTCTTCGGGGGCGCGGGCGTGGGCAAGACCGTGCTTATCCAGGAGCTGATCAACAACATCGCCACCCAGCACGGGGGCATCTCGGTCTTCACGGGCGTGGGCGAGCGCACCCGCGAGGGGAACGACCTCTACCTGGAGATGCAGGAGTCGGGCGTCATCGACAAGACCGCGCTCATGTTCGGCCAGATGAACGAGCCTCCCGGCGCGCGTTTGCGCGTGGGCCTCTCCGGGCTGACCATGGCCGAGTACTTCCGCGACGTGCAGGGCCAGGACGTGCTGCTCTTCATCGACAACATCTTCCGCTTCGTGCAGGCGGGATCGGAAGTGTCGGCCCTCCTCGGCCGGATGCCGTCCGCCGTGGGTTACCAGCCCACCCTCGCCTCAGAGATGGGCGAGCTCCAGGAGCGGATCACCTCGACGGACAAGGGCTCGGTCACCTCGGTGCAGGCGATCTACGTGCCCGCCGACGACCTCACCGACCCCGCACCCGCGAACTCCTTCGCCCACCTGGACGCCACCACCGTGCTCAGCCGGGCGCTGACCGAGCAGGGCATCTACCCGGCCGTGGACCCGCTGGACTCGACCAGCCGGATCCTCGAGCGCAACGCCGTCGGTGACGAGCACTATGACACGGCGACCCAGGTGCAGGAGATCCTTCAGCGCTACAAGGACCTGCAGGACATCATCGCCATTCTCGGTATGGACGAGCTCTCCGACGAGGACAAGCTGACCGTGCAGCGCTCCCGGAAGGTGCAGCGCTTCCTGTCCCAGCCTTTCAACGTGGCCGAGGCCTTCACCGGCCGCGAGGGCAAGTACGTGCCCTTGCAGGAGACCATCCGCGGCTTCAAGGAGATCGTGGAGGGCAAGCACGACGACCTGCCCGAGCAGGCCTTCTACATGGCGGGCGGTATCGAAGACGTCATCGCTGCCGGCAAGAAGATGCGCGGCGAGGAGGCCTAGGCCGTGGCCGTCCCCGTCGACACGCAGCATTTCCTGCGGCTGGAGATCGTGGCTCCGGATGGCCCCGTCTACGAGGGCGATGTGGCCATGGTGATCATCCCCGCCGTCGGGGGCGAGATGGGCATCCTGCCGCGTCACGCCCCCATGGTGGCCGCGCTCGCCATCGGCGAGTGTCGGGTCAAGACCCCCGCCGGTGAGTGGTTCTCGGTGGCCGTTGCGCAGGGCTTTGCCAAGGTGCAGTTCGACAAGGTGATCATCCTCGCGAACGCCGCCGAACTGGCTTCGGAGATCGACCTCGAGCGGGCGGAGCAGGCCCATGAAGAGGCGCAGAAGAAGCTCGAGACCTGCCGTCTGGGCGCCGCGGACGAGGACAACTGCCTCGATCCCCACGTGGAGGAAAAAGCGGTGGTCAGGGCGAAGAATAGAATCAAGGTGGTTCGCAAGGTCTGAGCCTCTCCCGGGCCGCCTTGTCGTTCCTACCCGGCGGATGTAGGGTTAGCGCGATGAAAAATGTGATTGAAGGACCAAGATTACTGGTTCGAGGCGGCCGGCCATTGACCGGCCGCCTCCATGTTTCGGGGGCGAAGAACTCCGCCCTCAAGCTGATGGCGGCAAGTCTCCTGGCCCCGGGAACCACCAGGCTGCACAACGTCCCGCAGATACAGGACGTCCGCACGATGAGCGAGGTGCTCGAGTTCCTGGGCGCCGTGATCGACTTCCAGGCGGGCACGCTCACCATCGACACGACCAACGTCGAGTCGCACGTCGCTCCCTACGATCTGGTGCAGCGCATGCGTGCCTCCATCCAGATCATGGGCCCTCTGCTCAACCGCTTTGGCCGGGCGCGGGTGGCCATGCCCGGCGGCTGCAACTTGGGCCCGCGCAAGATCGATTTTCATCTGCGCGGGCTGGAACAGTTGGGTGCCGAGGTTCGGGTGGATCACGGTTTCGTTGAGGTCTCGGCGGAACGTCTCCGCGGGACCTCCATCTTCCTGGATTACCCCAGCGTGGGTGCGACCGAGAACCTGCTGATGGCCGCAGTCACCGCGACGGGCACCACGGTCATCGATAACGCTGCCCGCGAACCCGAGATCCTCGATCTGGGAAAATTCTTGATCAGCATGGGGGCCCGTATCGAGGGAGCCGGCACCTCTCGCATCGAGATTCACGGCGTGGACGAGCTCAGTCCGACCGAGCACACGGTGATGGCCGATCGTATCGAGGCCGGAACCTACTTGGTGGCGGCGGCCGTCACCGGGGGCGACCTCGAGGTCGAGGGCATAACCCCCCACATTCTCGAGATGTTCCTGGCGAAATTGCGGGCGGTAGGAGTCCACGTCCAGGAGAACGGACGTAAGATCCGAGTGTGGGGAAGCTCCGGCGACTACACGGGCACGGACGTAGCCACGCTTCCCTATCCCGGTTTCCCCACCGACCTGCAGGCGCCGATGGTGGTGCTCCTGTCCCTGGCTCAGGGATCCTCAATAGTGACCGAGAACGTTTTCGAGAACCGCTTCGGCTTCGTGGACGAGTTGGTCCGCTTGGGCGCCGACATCAAGGTGGCCGGCCATCACGCCCTCGTCAATGGGGGCCGCAGTTTCACCGGGGCCATCGTTCGCTGCCCCGATCTCCGGGCAGGAGCGGCGCTGGTGCTGGCCGGGATGATGGGCGAGGGCGTGACCGAGGTGAGGGACATCTACCACATCGACCGAGGCTACGAAGGCTTCACGGAGAAGCTTCGTTCGGTGGGCGCGGACCTCGAGCGCGTGGATTCCGGAGGGGAGCGCTCGGACCGGCGCCTCGTCGAAGCCCCCTCTCCAAGCTAAACTCACTCTACGTTTTCAAGTTCCGGAGGATCCTTTCCTGAGTCAGAAGCCCTATACCGTTTACCGTGTCGGCGACGCGGGCGGCGCCCGTTGGGCGCGTGTGCTCGTGTGGCTGTCGATGTTCGCGCTGGCCGGGGTGCTGGTGACGGCGGGAGGTACGTACCTCTGGCTGAACTACACCCTGGGCACCACGCAGAACTCGGAGCGATCGGACCAGATTTCGGAATACATCGAGCGGGATGACCCCACGCGCAAAGGCTACGGGGGAGTGACCGTCGACCCGGCCGATATAGAGGACCCCGAGGGTATGGACATCCTGCTGATGGGCTCGGACAGCCGGGCGGAACTGGGCGACGAGGAGTACGGACGTGCGGACACCATGATGTTGCTGCACGTCGATCCTGAGCACAAGTTCGCCTCGGTCCTCTCGCTGCCCCGCGACCTGCGGGTGGCGGTCCCGGGTTTTGGCCAGGAGAAGATCAACGCCGCCTACGCCCTGGGCGGACCGCTGCTCGCCATTCAGACGGTGGAGGACCTGACCGGCGTCAAGGTGGACCACTACGTCAACATCGATTTCGATGCTTTCCGCGAGGTCACCAAGCAGCTCAACGGCGTGTTCGTGGATGTCGACCGCCGCTACTACAACGACTCCGAGTCCTGGGAATGGATCAATCTGAAGCCCGGATACCAGCGACTATACGGTGAGAACGCACTCGACTGGGTGCGCTTCCGGCACGACTCCAACGGTGACTTTGGCCGGATCGAGCGGCAGCAGCGTTTTCTCAAAGCGGTCAAGGATCAGGCCTTCCGCTGGGACAGCGCCCTGAAGCTTCCCAAGATGGTGCAGGTGGTGGCTTCCAACCTGGAGACCGAGATCGATACCGGGGATCTGCTCCGACTGGCCTATTACGGCATCCGGCTTGGACCGGACCGTATCCGCCAGGTTACCCTGGAATCGGGCATGGACACCATCAGCGGCATCTCCTACGTGACGGCCACTGATGCCGCGGTCCGGGATGCGGTAGACGAGTTGTTGACTCCCCCGGCCGCGCCGGCGAACGCACAGGTGGCCGAAGGCGAGACCGGCACCGACGGGGATGCGCCCGATTCCGGCGCTGATGCGGCGACCGCCGATCAGGGCAACGCCTCCACTCCGGACGAGGGCTCTCCCGACCTGCGCGGCGTGACGGTCGACGTGCTCAACGGCAATGGCCGCGGTGGCGAGGCCTCGCTCGGGGCGAGGTATCTGCGCAACATGGGCGCTTCGGTCAATCGTATCGGCGACGCTGAGAGCTTCGACTACGACGAGACGGTGGTGGCGTATCCCGCCGGCCAATCCGGGGCGGCCGGACAGGTTGCCGAAGCGGTTAACGCCGGGGAGGTCGTGGCCGAGGGAGTCTCCACCATCACCGTGATTCTGGGTGCCGACTTCAAGCCCTCGGGGGACGTCCAGAGAGAACCGGTGAGCATGCCGAGCATGCCGAACGCGGGCGACTGGCAGGCTCTGAGGAACCAGGCCTCGTTCGACCTGATGGCGCCGACCACCATCCCTCAGGGTTACAGTTGGAAGGATCACCGGCTCTACGACATAGATTCCGATGGCGGCAACCGGGCTGCGCTCAAGGTCTACTACAAGCTCAAAGGCGAGGACCAATACCTGGGCCTTATGGAGACGGTCTTCGTCGACGCCCCCGCGGCCTCTCCCGGAGACAAGGTCAAGCTCGGCGATCTCGAGTTGACGGTGGTCGACTACGAGGACAAGGTCGATCGTATCTGGTGGAAGCGTAACGGAGTCCTCTACTGGATCTCCAACACCCTTTCCTATCGCCTGGACCGGGATGAGATGCTGGAGGTCGCGGAGTCGATGGTCCCGGTGCAGTGATCGGGGACGAGGGTCTCCTCGTCCTCTTGACGCCCAGGGCGGCCGGATTCGAGCGCGGCCGCGAACTCGCCTTGCGCCTGGCCGGGACCGCAGGCGGGGTCGTCTCTCTGGCAGAGAAGGGAATTCGCAACCTCGCCCGCCGGCAGACCCCCGCCGAACTGGAGGCTCTCGACAAGCTGCTCCTCGAAGCCGGTCCTCTGGTCGGCCTGGTGCTTGCCGGGCGCGTCCTTCGCGGCCGGGGTCCTGCTCGCGAACCTGCGGCCGCCACGGAGCTTACCTTCCCCAGGATGATCCTGGTTCGCGACCACATCGCCTTCACAGTTCCCTCTCCGCTGATCGGGCCGAACGATGATCGGCGGGGCCCGCGCTTCCCCACCACGGCCGGGCGCTACCGCCCCGCGGCTGCGGCGGAGGCGCTCCGGCCTTCGGTTATCCCCGAGGGCGTGGTGGTATGTGTGCGAGAAGAAAGGGACCCGGGTGCACTGGAAACCGAACTCATGCGGCGGCCGGAGGTGGAGGCGGTGAGCGCGGAACTGGCGGGTATCGCCCTGCTTCTGGCCCATCAGGACAGGTTGATGGCGGCGGTGTTGATCGACGAGGGAGCAGGCAGATGACCGGCGTGCGGACCGGTGTGCGGACGATCGAATGGCGTGACAGTACGGTCGTGCTGATTGACCAGCGGGTGCTGCCTCACGACGAGAAGTATGTAATCTGCCGCAACTGGGAGGAGGTCGCGGAGTCCATCCGCACCATGGTGGTCAGGGGTGCTCCCGCCATCGGAGTCGCGGCGGCGATGGGACTGGCGCTGGCGGCCCGGGAGTCATCCGCGCTCGGCGCGGAAGCCTTTCGCTCCTCGCTCCAACGTGCAACCAAAGGTCTGTTCGCCACCCGTCCCACCGCGGTTAACCTGAGGTGGGCACTCGACGAGATGGAGCGGATTTGGGCGCGCAATGGTCTCGAACCGGGAGAGACGGCCGAACTGATGGAGCGGCGGGCGCTGGAGATATGCGAAGAGGACCTGGCCGCCTGCCGTGCCATCGGCGAGAACGGCGCAGACTTGCTGGCCGAATTGACGCAGGGCCGACCCGACCTCACGCTGTTGACCCACTGCAACGCGGGAGCCCTGGCCACGGCCGGTTACGGGACGGCGCTCGGGGTGGTGCGTTCGGTATTCGCCCGTGTTCCCGGGCTTCGAGTCTTTGTCGATGAAACTCGTCCCTTCCTGCAGGGTGCGCGGTTGACCGCCTGGGAGTTGGTGCAGGAGAAGATCCCGGTGGAACTGATCACCGACAACATGGCGGGACACTTCCTCAGTCGCGGCGAGATCGACGTGATCGTGGTGGGAGCCGACCGGATCGCGGCGAACGGCGACACCGCCAACAAGATCGGGACCTACCCTCTTTCCGTGCTGGCCCGGGAGCACGCGGTCCCCTTCGTGGTGGCCGCGCCCATCTCCACGGTCGACTTCTCGCTGGCCGACGGCTCCGGCATACCCATAGAGGAACGTCCTGCTGAAGAGGTCACTCACATGGGCGGAGTCCGGGTGGCGGCGGCGGGGGTGGGGGTACGTAATCCCGCCTTCGACGTGACCCCCGCCGCCAACATAACCGCAATTGTTACGGAAAAGGGGACGGCGCGTCCCCCCTACGAGGACAGCCTGCGCCCCGTGGCCGAGGGGCCCTATCCGAGCAAGGCGAGGCTGACCGGAGGTGCTTGCTAAATGCGTGCAATGATCATGGCCGCCGGCCTGGGAACCCGCCTGCGTCCGTTGACCGGCCTGATACCCAAGCCGATGGCGCCGCTGGCGAACCGTCCGGCGCTCTACCACATCGTGGAGTTGCTCAAGCGGCACGGGATTACCGAGGTGGTGATCAACATCCACTATTTCCCCGACACATTGACGAGCTACCTGGGCGACGGTTACGACCTGGGCATGTCCATCCGCTTCGCCTACGAGGAGGAACTGCTGGGCACCGCCGGAGGCGTCAAGAACAACGAGGACTTCCTAGGGAGGGGCACCTTCATCGTGATGAGCGGCGACGCCCTCACCGACCTCGATCTGGAGGCGGCCGTCCGCACCCATCGGGAGAGGGGGGGCATCGCCACCCTTTCGGTCAAGGAGGTCGACGACCCCTCGGACTATGGGGTCATGATCGTGGACGAGAACGACCGTATCACCGGCTTTCAAGAAAAACCGGCTCCGGAGGAGGCGCTGTCCAATCTCTCCAACGCCGGCATCTACATCTTCGAGCCCGAGATCTTCGAGCGCATTCCCGCCGACACCTTCTACGACTTCGGCAACCAGGTGCTTCCCGGCCTGGTGGAGGAGGACATTCCCTTCTACGTGCACCGCATCGCGAGCTACTGGAACGATGTGGGCAGCCTTTCCGAGTACCGTCAGGGCAACTTCGACGCGCTTCGGGGCAAGGTGCGATTGGAACCCGAAGGGACGGAGGTGGCTCCGGGAGTGCGCGCCGGGGAGCGCACCTACATCTCGCCTGAAGCCTCGGTCGAGGGCCCCGTGCTTTTGGGCCGCGATTGCCGGGTGGAGGGTGACGCCGTCTTGCGGGGACCACTGGTCATCGGGGATTACTGCGTGATCGAAGCCGGGGCCCGCCTGGAGTCGAGCGTGTTGTGGGGCGGCGTGCTGCTGGGTCCCCGCGCGCAGATACGGGACAGCATCGTAGCCTCGCACACTTCGGTATGGCCGGAGGCCCGCGTGGTGGATTCGGTCGTGGGGGAGCGTTGTGGCCTGCTGGAAGCCGCGGTCATTGAGCGATCGCTGGTGGATGTCGGGTCGTTGGTGGAGGCGGGAGAGAAAGTGATCGACGAGGGGTTGGCCTAGAGGCGCCCGCACATCATGCAACAGGCAAATTCTGCGCCGGCCGATGCCGCCCCGGCCCTCGGCCGGGGAACCGCCTCCAAGCTTCCCGTCACGCCCCGCACCGCCGGGCGCCGCGGCTGGCTGGAAGAAGCCAAGGAGGCGCTGCTCGAGCTCTTCCTTCCCGCGCGATGCGCCCACTGCGGAGGTTTTGGCGAACTGCTCTGCGATGAGTGCGCTGCAACGCTTGCGCCTCTGGCAGATGTATGTGTCCGCTGCGGCTCGGCCGAAGGCGCCGGGCTTTCGGTACCTTACTGCGGTGAATGCGTTGCCGCCGGCTTCGCCTTCCAGGCGGCGCGGAGCGCTTTTGTGTATCGGGATGCCGCCCGCTCATTGGTGGTGGGTCTCAAAGGGGCCGGTCTCCGTTCCCTGGCACCCCTGATGGCCGAGCTCGCCTGGCCGGCCTGTACCGAGGTGCTCGACATGGCGGTCTCGGGCGGGAGGCGACCGGATGGCGGCCGACCCGGGCCCACCCCGCCGGGCTCCACCTCACGCGGCGCCACCCCGCTCGGCGGCACCCAGCCCATGCCGGAACGTTCGGTGCTGTTCACCTGGGTTCCGGCGCATGGGTCCGTGCAGCGGCGCCGAGGGTATAACCAAGCGGAGGTCCTCGCCCGGAGGCTGGCGCGGACGGCGGAATGCGAGGCCCGCGCCTTGGTGCGCAAGACGGTCCGCACCGGCCACCAGCAGTCGCTGGACCGCCGTGGCCGGCGGGAGAACCTCAAAGGGGCGTTCGCGCCCGCGCCGGGCACGCTTCCCGACGAGACGAAGGCGGTGATTCTGGTGGACGACGTGTACACCACGGGAGCCACGGCGAACGAGGTTTCCGCAGTAATCAAGGGTAGCTTTGGGCTCCCCGTCTACGTCCTTACCTTTTGCCGCACCCCGGGCGCCGGCTCAATCGCCCGGGATTAGCGGCTGCAGACGGGGCCCGCAGGGCCGGTCCGAGAGGGAGCGGGTGGTAACATGTACTGTTCGCCTCGAGGCTCAGCCCGGGTCGAATCGACAACGGACAAGGAGACCCTGGTGAAGCTTATCGTGAAGGGCCGCAACGTCGAACTAACGGACGCGCTGACCGAGTACGCCGAAGAGAAGATCGGGCGGCTTTCCAAGTACGTTTTTGACGAAGCTCAGTGTGACATCGAGCTGATGCAGGAGAAGAACCCCGCGATCGCGGACAACCAGGTGGCCGAGGTGACCATCTTCACCAAGGGTCCGGTCATCCGCGCGCGCGAAGCGACCACCGACATGTACGCCTCGCTCGACTCGGTGGCCGACAAGCTGGAGCGGCAGGTCAAGAAGTACCGGGGAAGGCTGAACCAGCGCCACGCTTTGGGGCACCGTGAAGCCGTGATCAATTTTGGGGTCAAGCCACTCGAGCGGCCCGCAGCGGGCGCTGCGGAGACCACCATGGCCGAAGAGGGCGAGGGCGCCCCTCAGATCGTCAAGACCAAGCAGATCATGATCAAGCCCATGACCGCTGAGGAAGCCGCTCTGCAGATGGAGCTCGTGGGCCACGACTTCTTCGTCTTCACCAGCGCGGATACCAATGACACGGCGGTTGTCTACCGCCGTCGCGACGGGGACTATGGGCTGATCGAGCCCCAGAAATAGAAGAGAACATCAGGTAGTAAATATGGGTTTGTTTGACAAGATCCTCAGGGCCGGCGAGGGCCGCAAGGTTAAGCAACTCGATGACGTTGTCGAGCGCGTGGCGGAACTCGAGCCCGAGATCGAGCCGTTGGCCGACGATGAACTTCGGGGCAAGACCGAGGAGTTTCGGGCGAGGCTGAAGGAAGGCGAAGGGCTTGACGAGCTCATGCCCGAAGCCTTCGCCGTGGTCCGCGAGGCGGCGCGCCGCGCTCTGGGTATGCGCCCCTTCGACGTGCAGGTGATGGGTGCGGTGGTCCTGCATCAAGGTTCCATCGCCGAGATGAAGACCGGCGAGGGCAAGACTCTGGTCGCAACCATGCCCGTCTATCTGAACGCGCTCCCCGGTGAGGGCGTGCACGTGGTCACGGTGAACGACTACCTGGCCCAGCGGGACGCCGAGTGGATGGGGCCGGTCTACGAGTTCCTGGGTCTCACCGGGGGTGCCGTTCACAACGGCATGAAGCCCGAGGAGCGCCGCGAGATCTATTTGCGCGACATCACCTACGGCACCAACACCGAGTTTGGCTTCGACTACCTGCGCGACAACATGGCGCACGCCAGCGAGGGGAAGGTCCAGCGAGGCCACCATTTCTGCATCGTGGACGAGGTGGACTCCATCCTCGTCGACGAAGCGCGGACCCCGCTAATCATCTCCGGTGCGGGTGAGCATGCCGCGAAAACCTACTACGATTTTGCCCGCATAGCCAAGCAGCTGAAGTCCAAGGACGTCACCCACGAGGACAGCTCGGATCACGACGGCGACCGTCACGGACGCGCCGCCGCCGAGCACGACTATGAGGTCGACGAGAAGAAGAAGACCGTCGCCATCACCGAGGAGGGCCTCGCCCGGGTCGAGGGCATGCTGGGTCTGGACAACCTCTACGAAGACCTCTCCGGGCAGCTGGTCAACCACCTGCAGCAGGCGCTCAAGGCGCAATCGCTCTTCAGGCACGACGTCGACTATCTGCTGGATAACGGCGAGGTCAAGATCATCGACGAGTACACCGGACGAGTGCTGGAGGGCCGCCGCTACTCCGAGGGCCTGCACCAGGCCATCGAGGCCAAAGAGGGCGTCAAGATCAAGCAGGAGAATCAGACCCTCGCCACCATCACCTTGCAGAACTACTTCCGGCTCTACGAGAAGCTCTCGGGCATGACGGGGACCGCGGCCACCGAGGCCGACGAGTTCCGGGAGATCTACGACATGGAGGTCGTGGTCGTTCCCACGAATATGCCGATGATCCGTGATGACGGCGACGACTTGATCTACAAGACCGAGAAGGCCAAGTTCAAGGCTGTGGTCGAGGACATCGCCGGCTGCTACGACCGGGGCCAGCCGGTCCTGGTCGGCACCATCTCGGTGGAGAAGTCGGAGCGGCTCTCCGGCATGCTCACCAGGCGGGGAGTCCCCCACGAGGTACTGAACGCCAAGCAGCACGAGCGCGAAGCGCAGATCGTCGAGTGCGCCGGGCAACAGGGCGCCATCACCATCGCCACGAACATGGCCGGCCGGGGGACCGACATTAAGCTGGGTGACGGAGTCAAGGCGGTGGGCGGTCTGTACGTTCTGGGCACCGAGCGGCACGAATCGCGGCGTATCGACAACCAGCTGCGGGGCCGCTCGGGCCGGCAGGGCGACGAGGGCGCGAGCCGCTTCTACATCTCGCTGGAGGATGACCTGATGCGGCTCTTCGCAGGCGACCGCATCTACGGCATGATGGACCGCCTGGGCCTCGAGGAGGACGTGCCCATCCAGCACCGGCTGATTTCCCGCGGGGTAGAGAACGCTCAGAAGAAGGTGGAGGAGCAGAACTTCGCCATTCGGAAGCGCGTGCTCGAGTATGACGACGTCATGAATAAGCAGCGAGAGGTCATCTACGGTCAGCGCGAGCGCATCCTCGAAGGTGAGGACCTGGGCGAAGACGTGCGCGAGATCATCGAGCGGGTGATGCGCGGCAAGGTGGCCGAGTTCGCCGTCGAGACGCAGTACGTCGAAGAGTGGGATCTGGAGGAGTTCCTGACGATCGTGAAGGGATTCTTCCCCACCGCCCTCGACCCCGCCGGGCTCGACGTGGAGACCCTGACGCCCGAAGAACTCGCCGATCTTGTAGTCGAGGACGCCCTCGCGGTCTACCAGTCCCGCGAGGACGAGCTGGGCGAGGAGATGATCCGCAACGTCGAGCGCTGGGTGCTCTTACGGGTTCTGGACGGGAAGTGGCGCGACCACCTCTACGAGATGGACTATTTGCGCGAGGGCATCGGACTGCGCGCGCTCGCGCAGAGAGACCCTCTGGTCGAATACAAGTCCGAGGGCTTCGCCATGTTCCAGCGGATGATGGATTCCATCCAGGAGGACTTCATCCGCTATGTCTACCATGTGGAGATTACCCGGCCGGAGCAGGAGGAGAGCGTCGTCGAGAAGCCCAAGGGCGACGTCACCTACGTCGGACCGGGCATGGGCAGCGGTCAGGCTGCAGCAGCCTTCGGCTTCGGCGCCCAGAACCCGGTACTGGCCGACACCAGCCGGCAGCAGTACGAGCAGGCGCAGAGCGCCACGCAGACCGTCACAGCGCCGCGTCACGTGGACGACAAGGTGGGTCGCAACGACCCCTGTCCCTGCGGCAGCGGAAAGAAATACAAGAAATGCCACGGAGCCTAGACGCTTAGTCATGAATCAGCACACCGACACCACGCGCACCGCCACCCAGTATCAGGAGAATTTGGCCGGCTTCCACGAGAAGCTTGCCTGGGTTAAGGAGTACCTTTGACCCGGCTTCGCTAGAGGGGGAAATCGCCTCCCTCGAGGAGGCGATGCATGGCCCCGACTTCTGGGACGATCAGACCTACGCCCAGAAGGTCTCTTCCCGCTACAGCCGCCTGAAGTCCCGCCTGGAGCTCTACCGTCTGGTCACCTCGCACCTCGAGGACATGGGCGTGCTGCTCGAGATGGGAGCCGAAGAGGGCGAGGGACAGGATTTGCCCGCGGAAGTCACCTCGGAACTCGATGAACTCGGGGGGCAGGTGGCGGAAGAACTCAACCGCTTTGAGGAGCAGCGTCTCTTCAACGGAGAGTTCGATGCCGGCGACGCCATCATGAGCATCCACCCGGGTGCCGGCGGCACCGAGAGTCAGGACTGGGCCGAGATGCTGCTCCGCATGTATATGCGCTGGGCGAGCGGCCGCGGATTCGAAATCGAAGTCAACGAAGCGACCGAGGGTGACGAAGCCGGCATCAAGAGCGCGACGATCACCATCCGGGGAGAGAACGCCTATGGGTTGGCCGCCGCCGAGCGGGGAGTTCACCGGCTGGTGCGCATCTCGCCTTTTGACGCGGCCAGCCGGCGCCACACGTCCTTCGCCTCGGTGGACGTCACCCCCATGGTCGAAGAAGCGGCCGAGGTGCAGATAGACGACAAGGACCTGCGCGTTGAGACCTACCGGGCTTCGGGCGCGGGCGGCCAGCACGTCAACAAGACCGACTCCGCCGTGCGCATCACGCACGTGCCCACCAAGATAGTTGTCCAGTGCCAGAACGAACGCTCGCAACTGCAGAACCGCGAGACAGCGATGAAGATGCTACGCGGCAAACTGGTTCTTCTTCAGCACGAGCGCCGGCAGGAAGAACTGGCTCGGGAAAAGGGTGAGCAGAAGGACATCGGCTGGGGCAGTCAGATCCGTTCGTACGTGATGGCGCCTTACACCCTGGCCAAGGACCATCGCACCAATCTGGAGAAGGGCAACGTCGAGGGCTTGCTGAATGGGGATATCGACGAGTTCATCCGGGCCTATTTGCTGCAGCGGGCGGCGGCAGAGGACCGGGGAAAGGCCTAATCCAGTCTAATGGGTAGCAACTTTGGACTACATCGTGTAGTTTATGGAGCCCCTGCGAGCCGGCGGGGTCTTCAAGGAGTTAACGCCGCCGTCGAGAATACCTCTTACGTTCCCTGTGCCAGGGATGGTTTTGCGACGGTTCGGTCTGATGGTTTTGCGACGGTTCGGTCTCGCTCTGACGAGAGCAGTACGCGGAGAAGTAGGAGACGCGGTTGATCAAGTTCGAAGACGTAACCAAGATATACCCCCCCGACACCATCGGGCTCGAGGGAGTGGATCTGCACATCGAGAAGGGCGAGTTTGTGTTTCTTGTGGGTCCCTCGGGCTCGGGCAAATCCACCTTCATCAGATTGCTGATCAAAGAGATCGATCCCGATCGCGGCAAGATCGCCGTCGGCGGCCGAGATCTGGGGACCCTGCGCAAATGGAAGGTTCCCTACCTCCGGCGCAACATCGGCTGCGTGTTTCAGGACTTCAAGCTCCTGAGCTCCAAGACCATCTTCGACAACGTGCTGTACGCACTGCAGGTCACCGGCAACGGCGGTAGCTCCGCCAAGCGCAAGGTGAGCGAGATACTCAATTTGGTCGGTCTGTCGCACAAAGCCAGCAACTACCCGGATGAGCTATCGGGCGGGGAGCAGCAGCGGGTTTCCATAGCCCGCGCCTTCGTCAATCACCCGCCGCTACTGATCGCCGACGAACCCACGGGCAATTTGGACCCCGAGACCTCGAACGGCATCATGCAGCTGCTATACCGGATCAACAAGACCGGCACGACGGTGATCATGGCGACTCACGATAGGGAAATGGTGGATGCCATGCGCCGCCGGGTGATCGCCCTGGACGACGGGCAGATCGTCCGAGACCAGCGGAGGGGTGGATATGGGGAAGCTTAAGTTCTTCCTGGGGGAGGCGCTGCGCTCCCTGCGACGCAATTACTTCATGACCATTGCCGCGCTGGTGACTGTCTTCTTGAGCATGGCCGTACTCGGTGCGGTCATGGTCTTTGTCTACAACATCGAGGCGGTGCTCAAGGACGTCGAGCAGAAGGTGGAGATCAGTGTCTTCCTCAAGGACTCGGTGACCGCAGAGCAGATCGAGACCCTGCAAGCGGAGATCGTGGGCTGGGAAGAGGTCAAGGAATCGCAATTCGTGAGCAAGGACGAAGCCCTGCAGCGGCTCAAAGAGGACATGGGCGAAGGCGCCGATGTGGTCGAGGACTTGGGGCGGAATCCCCTGCCTGCCTCGTTCGAAATATCCCTGAACGACCCGGAGGAGGTCGGGGGCATCGCCTCGCGGCTCGAGGGACGTGAGTACATCGACGAGGTCAGCTACGGGCAGGAGATAGCGGAACGCATCTTCCAGGTGACCTCGGTCATCCGCAACATCCTGGTGGTGTTCCTCGTGATGCTTGGTGGGGTGTCGATCCTGCTGATCTCCAACACCATCCGGCTCTCGATCTACGCCCGCCGCAAGGAAGTGGAGATCATGAAACTCGTGGGGGCGACCAACTGGTTCATTCGCTGGCCCTTTGTCATCGAGGGCATAGTGGTGGGCACGGTCGGCGCCGCCGCCGCTCTGGCAGTGGTGCAACTGGGAACCGACTTCGTGGTCGAGCGCATCCGGGAGAACCTGATATTCCTGTCGGTGCCCTTCGACGCCATCTCGTTGGTGCAGCTTGCCATCGTGCTCCTGGGAGTGGGCGCCTTGATCGGCGCGACCGGGTCGGGTCTCGGTCTGCGGCGCTTCCTGAACGTCTAGCGGCGCACTCGAATTCGGGGCGACAATCACTCAACCAGACCACTCGAGCAGAGACCTGCATTGCGCGGGCGCGTCACCTCGAGGCGCGCCGAACGTAGGAGAACTATGGAGTCACCAGGAAATCGGTTCAGGGAGGATATGAGCATCAGGGGGATCGGCACGGATAGAGGGACGCGCCCGGGGGCGGCTCCGGCCGCGGAGACGCGCATCCTGGAGACGCGCATCCCAGAGGTGCGTATCGAAGCGACCCGGGCCAACGCGGGCCGGAGCGCCGGTCGGCCCTGGCTACCTCGAAGGGTTTCCCAAACTCTGGCCCTCCTGTTGCTCGCGGGCCTGTTTGTAGCTGCGTCGCTGGCGGCTCCGCCCTCCGCTCCCTCGCTCGGTCTCGATTCCGCCCAAGCCGCCACCAGCCGAGCGGAACTGCGGGACAAGCTCGACGAAAACCAGCGCAAACTCGGCGAGATCCGCAAGAACATAGATCAGGCGGAGGCCACCAAGAAGGCGGCTCTCCAGGACATCTCGTCACTCGATCAGAAGATCGACGGGTTGGAGGGCGAACTCGCCTCCGTCACCCGCCAGCGCGACGCTGCCGAGGCCAAACTCTCCGAGACCCGTGCCGAACTGGATCGGCTGGAGACGGCTATCCGCGAGCGCCAAAAGACCCTGGACAAGGCGCGTCAAGATCTGAGCGTCCACCAGGAACGGGTGGGGGAAAGGGCAGCGGCGATCTACAAGGGCGGCAACGTCGCCTACGTGGAGATGTTGCTCAATACCGAGCGGCTGATCGATCTGATCAATCGGATGAATCTGCTCAACAAGGTCATCGAGCAGGACCAAGAGGTGCTGGACGAGATCGAGCGACTGCGGACCAAGGTGGCGCGCGAGAAGGACTCGCTCGAGCAGGATCAGGCGCAGGTCGCCAAGATGGAGGCCGAGCAGGCCGCGACCACCACCCGTCTCGAAGAACTGGTCGGCCTGCGGGTGGCCACTCTCCAGGAACTGGACGGCGCCCGTGACGCCAAGCAGGCGATCGTGGCGAAGGCCGAGACCGACAAGGCGGCCTGGGAGAAGCAGGAGAATTCCCTGCTCGCGGAATCCAACAGCATCGAAGCCGAACTGCGCGGTATCGCTTCCACTCCGGCGGCCGGATCGGTGCAGGGGACCGGGCAGATGATCTGGCCGGTTTCGGGTCGCATCAGCTCGAGCTTTGGCTATCGGGTGCATCCCATCTTCAAGACGCGAAAGATGCACACCGGGGTCGACCTCGCCGTGGGCGCGGGCACGCCAATCAAGGCCGCCGATGCGGGAACCGTGGTGTTCGCCGGCTGGCGCGGAGGCTACGGCAAGACGGTGATCATCTCGCACGGCGGAGGGTTGACCACGCTTTACGCTCACCAATCGTCGCTTGTGGTCTCGAACGGGCAGTCGGTCGGCAAAGGCTCTCAGGTGGGGCGAGTGGGCAGCACGGGATACTCAACGGGACCGCACCTGCACTTCGAGGTCCGGCGGAACGGCTCCCCGGTAAACCCGCTTAACTTCCTGTAAAATCTTCGTTCGAGGCCGGGGACCCCGGTTTGCGAACCCCCGCTCGGGCCGCCGCCATTAGGGATGTCGGCCCGGCTTTTGTTTGGAGGTCAGTTGGAGCGAGCGCTCCGTAACACGCTTTTCACGGCTGTCGCCGTTCTCTTGCTCATCGTCGTGTTCTCTTTCGGGATCCTTGTCGGCGTGCATCCCGGCGTGCGCGGAAGCATCCAAGACGCCCTGGCGCTGGCCGATGTCGGCGGGCTGGACTTCGGCCTGCAGGAGGAGGTCCTGGGCGAGCTCGAGAGCAACTACTACCGGGACGTAGAGCCCGCTGAACTCCAGGACGACGCCATTCGCGGCATGCTTAGCGGTCTGGAAGAGGACTACACCACCTACATGAGCCCGGAGGAGTACGAACGCTTCCGGGAACACTCGGGTGGCCAGTACTCCGGTGTCGGCATGAGCGTCGAGGAAAAGAACGGTCTGGTTACCGTGGTCGCAACCTTCGAGGGCAGCCCCGCGGCGGAAGCCGGCGTTGAATCCGGCGACATCATCACGGTGGTTGGCGACGAATCTGTGCGGGGCAAGACGCTGGAGGAGGTGGTCACCCTGATCAAGGGCCCGGAGGGCTCGACGGTCGACATGGAAGTCTACCGGCCGCCGGCTGACGCCGAGCCGGTGCCCGAAGATCTGCCTCAGGATCAGATCCACCTGCCCGAGGGCGGGGAGGCCCTGGAGTTCACGCTGGAGCGGCGGGAGATCGAAATCCCCGTGGTCGAGGCCGAGATGCTGGACGTGGAGGGCCAGGACGTACTCTACCTGCAGTTCTTCACCTTCTCGCAGGAGTCCTCCGAGAAGCTGCGCGATCCCCTTGAGCAATACGTGGAGGAGGGCGGGGCCGACGCGGTGATCCTCGACCTGCGCCGTAACGGCGGGGGCCTTCTCAGCGAGGCGGTCGACGTGGCCAGCCTGTTCATAGAGGACGGCACCATCGTGACCACTGAGGGCCTGCACTCGCCCAAGCAGGTCTACGAGGCCGAGGGACAGGCCTTTGACGGAGTTCCGCTCTACGTGCTGATTGACGAGTTCTCGGCCAGCGCGTCGGAGATCGTGGCCGGGGCGCTCCAGGACACGGGACGGGGAACCCTGGTCGGGGACACCAGCTTCGGCAAAGGCCTGGTGCAGACCATCGAGCCGCTGAGCAACGGGGGTGCCCTGAAGGTGACGACTGCCGTCTATCTCACGCCCGAGGGGCGGAACATCAACGAGAAGGGGATCGAACCCGATGTCGAGGCCCCGGATCTGCAGGAGACCGAGGACGTTGACGAGACGCTGGAGCGTGTCCGCGAACTAATCGCCGAGGAGAACTAGCCCGCGGTGACATTCTCAGCCGAAAACACCAAGAGGCGTTTTCGGCCACGCTTCTTTCTAGAGACCGGGGGAACCGCACCGGCGGCGGTATCTCCTCCGGCCGTGGGCGAACTAATTACCCTGAGTGACGAGGACTCTCGCTATTCCCGCACGGTACTACGCGCGAGGCCCGGTGATCCCTGCGAGGTCGTGTTCGCGGGGTCGGAGGCGTCACGAGCCGCCCTCTTCGACTGTTCATTTTCCGAGATTTCACAGAGGGTGGCGGTGCGGCTCGAGCGGCGGAGGGAACTGCCGACCGCCGCGCTTCATCTCACTTTGGTCCAGGGCCTGCCTCAACCCAAGCTGCTCGACGAGGTCGTCGAGAAGGGCACCGAGGTGGGCGTCGACCGTTTCCTCATCCTGCCGGCGGGAGGTTCGCCTCCGGTGCCCCAGGAAAGACTCGAACAGCGCATGGAGCGCCTGCTCCGCGTAGCCGCGGCGGCCGCGCGGCAGAGCAAGCAGTCCGCGGTGCCCGAGGTGGCCGCGGTTTCGTGGGAGGAGATGCGGGCTTTGGCCACCGGCGAGTGGACCGGTCTCTGCCTGATCCTGGAGCCGGCTGCCCAGGTCTCAATGAAGGAGCGGCTGGAGGCCGAGGCGACCTTGGCCAAACCGGAGAGGGTCTTTCTCGTGGTGGGTCCGGAGGGAGGCTGGACGGAGGCTGAACTCGAGCGGCTGGCCGGGCTTGGGGAGTTGGTCTCGCTGGGACGCCGCATTCTGCGGACCGAGACGGCCGGGCCGGTGGCCGCGGCCGTGGTCCGCTTTGCGCTGATGGATTGGTAGTATACTAATCGCCGAATGAATGGCTGTATCTTCTGCAAGATCGTGCGGGGGGAAATCCCTGCTGAACGCGTCCTCGAGGACGATCGCTTCCTCGCCATCAAAGATCTCCACCCCAAAGCGCCGGTGCACGTGCTCGTGCTCCCCAAAGAACACCTCGCATCGCTCGATCAGATCGGGCAGTGGGAGGCCGACCGGAGCCACGCTCTGCTCGAGTGCATCGTTGCCGTAGCCGGGAAGCTCGGCATCCGTGAATCCGGCTACCGCATCGTCTCCAATATCGGTTCCGACGCCGGCCAGGAGGTGGACCATTTGCACGTCCACGTGCTGGGCGGAGAGCGGCTTGGAGGATTCTGATGGCGCTGACCCAACAGGTGCAGGAGGAGATGAAGACCGCCCTGCGCGAGGGCCGCAAGGAAGACCTATCGGCCTACCGCATGCTTCTGGCCGAACTGCAGCGCGAGGCCAAGGAGAGCGGCTCTGAACTCAGCTCGGAGCAGGAGATCGCCATTCTCAAGCGGGAGCGGAAGAAACGCCTCGAGTCGGCGGAATCCTTCAGGGGGGCCGGGCGCGAGGAGCTGACTCTCAAGGAAGAGCACGCCCTGGCCATTATCGAGGGGTTCCTGCCGCAGCAGATGGACGAAGCCGCCCTGCGGGCGCTGATCGACGAAGCGGTCGCCGAGAGCGGGGCTTCCTCGCCCAAAGACATGGGCAAGGTGATGTCCTTGGTCATGGCCCGCGGCGGGGCTCAGGTGGATGGCAAGATGGCCTCCCGCCTGGCCCAGGAGCGGCTCTCCACCTAAACGCGCCCGCGCGTCACGGCTCCAGGGTGGTTCCACCCGGGCCGCACTCGAACCTTTGCCCCCTCGGGAGAAACCGGCGAATGAAGAAGACTTTATACCTGGACAACGAGGCAGCCGCCCTGCTCGTAGGCGAGGCGGACGCCAACCTGCGCCGCCTGGAGTCGTTGATCGACTGCTGCGACCTGACTCTGCGGGGAAACGAGCTCACGCTCCAGGGTCCCGAAGGAGAGGTCGAGCGGGTGGCCGAGTTGGTCGAGGAACTGCTGGGGCTGGTCGAAGCCGGACACACCCTGGATGAGGCGACCATCAAGCTGGGGGCATCGCTTCTCGATACCCCCCAGCCCGGCGAAACAGAGGGCGGGCTGACCCCCGAAAGCGACAAAGCGGAGGGCACCGGCATGCGCCGGGAAGCCGCGGCCGGACTCGACAAGAATGGCGAAGCCGGCGGTAGCCGGGAGGTCCGGCAGGGCGGCGGGAACATGAAGCTGACCAGGATCGTGGGCGACGTCATCATCGAACATCGCGGCCGGCGCATCGCCCCCAAGACGGTCAACCAGAAGGCCTACGTTGACGCCATCCGAGACAAGGTCATCACATTCGGCATCGGCCCGGCGGGTACGGGCAAGACTTATCTGGCCATGGGCATGGCCACTCGCGCTCTGCTCAGCGGCGAGGTCGCCCGCATCATCCTCACCCGTCCTGCCGTCGAGGCGGGCGAGAAGCTGGGCTATCTGCCGGGTAGTCTGATGGAGAAGGTGGATCCCTATCTGCGGCCTCTATTCGATGCTCTCTACGATATGATGGATCCCGAAAGGGTTCAGGAATACCTGGAGAACGGGGCTATCGAGGTGGCGCCGCTCGCCTACATGCGGGGGAGGACTCTGAACGATTCTTTCGTAATCCTGGACGAAGCGCAGAACACCAGTCCGGAGCAGATGAAGATGTTTCTAACCCGGTTGGGGTTTGGCGCCAAGATGGTGGTAACCGGCGACGTCACCCAGATCGACCTTCCGGCCGGCCAGCGCTCCGGCTTGAAGATCGTTCGCGACATACTCGGGGGGATCGAGGACATTTCCTTCATCACCTTCGACAGCGGGGACGTGGTCCGTCATCGCCTGGTTCAGGACATCGTTTCCGCGTACAAACGGCACAGCGAAGAGTTGGATCGGCTGGAAGGGAACGAGCGGAGCTCTCCGGGGCGCCGCCGCCGGCGCTGAGCCGGAGGGGCTTTGATTTCGAGATGAAATACAGGCTTCTGCTCCACGAGAAGCTGCGGGGCTTTCGCAGCTGGATAGAGGCGCGCGACACCTCCCGGTTCACCATGGTGGTGTTCGCGATGATGGCCCTTGGGCTCGTTGTCATCGTGATGTCCAGTCCCACCGCCCAGGGAAGCTGGCTGGCGGCCAGGGACTGGGTGGGCACGCTGCTGTTGGTCGTGCTGGAACTCCTGTTCCTTCACTCATTCCTCAAGCTGCTCAGCCCCGAGGCGCTCGAGGACAACAATCTACTCCTGGTCGTCACCATCTTGTTCCTCGCCTTCGCCGCGTCCGCCCGGCTCCTGCTGTTGCCCGAATTCTCGCCCTACCTGATCCCCACCGCCGCTCTGGGCATGCTCAGCGCGGTCATACTCAACCTGCGCGCCGGTCTGTTACTGGTGATTCTCGGCGGGCTCAATGTCGGACTGCTGACCGGTTTTGAGCTCAGCTATACAGTGGTCGCCCTAGTTATGGGTCTCTTCTCCTTGCAGCCCATGCTTCGGCTGGACCAGCGTACGAAATTTCTGACCGCCACCGGCAACGTGATCGTCACGGGCGCGGCCGCGATCCTGGGCGCCGAGCTCTTGCTGGACACCCCAGTGGTCGAATCGCTCGGGCTGACTCTTTGGGCAATACCCAACGGAATCCTCAGCTTGGTACTGACCGTGAGTCTGCTGATCGTTTTCGAGGCGGCTTTCAATCTCACCACGCCCATCCGGCTGCTTGAACTGGCAAATCCGGCCCACCCGCTCCTCAGACGGCTGATGCAGGTGGCCCCGGGGACCTATAACCACAGCATCTTGATGGGCAACCTGGCTGAGGCCGCCGCGGAGGCCATCGGGGCCAATGCTCTGCTCGCGCGGGTCGGCGCTTATTACCACGACATCGGTAAGGTGATGCGGCCCGAGTACTTCATCGAGAATCAGCTGCATATCAAGAATCCGCACGACAAGCTGAACCCCAACATCTCGCGGCTTGCCATCACCGCTCACGTGCGCGACGGGGGGGAACTGGCCAAGGAGTACGGGCTGCCCCGCCCGATCACTGACATCATCCGGCAGCATCACGGCACTTCGGTGCTCTCCTACTTCTACCAGAAGGCCAAGGAGACCTCGGTGGACGCCGTGGCCGAGGAGTCTTATCGCTACGAGGCCGAGAAGCCGCACTCCAAGGAGGCGGCGATCATCATGCTGGCGGACAGCGTCGAGGCGGCGGTCAAGGCGATGAAGAGCCCTACGCCCAAGAAACTACAGGGGCTGATCAGCGAAGTGATCAAGCAGAAGGTGGACGACGGGCAACTCGACCAGTCCGGGCTGAGCCTGGGAGACCTGAACCGCATCCGTGAGGTCTTCGAAACTTCGCTCTGGGGAGTGCTCGGGGGACGGATTCCCTATCCTTCGGACAATGGGCGGCAGGAGCGTCGCGTCCAGAAGGCCGCGGTTGGCGGAGCCGGGGGTGGCTTCATCGGCGGCGAGCGGAAGGCCGGCGGCGCCCTCGGTGGTGGCCCCGGCCGTGGGCAGGACGGTGGCCCGGGCGGCGGTTCCGGTGCCGATGCCCCCGGTGGTGGCCCGATCGCTGAGGAGTTGGGGCCGAACAAGGTGCGGCTGCGGGCGGTGCCTTCGTCCAGCAGATATGGGTCTCCGAGCAGATACAGCGGTGAGGGGACGGACGTGGTGCGGCGAAAACATGGGGAATCCGCCGCCTTCGCCGACACCGGAGAACCGGAAGACGTTTCGGCCCCGGATTTCGGCGAGGGGAGCGGGCTGAAGCCTCCTGGTGGTGGCGCCGCCCGCGAGGTTCAGGCGACCGGCAGCATCCGGGACGTCCAGGTGGACGTGAGCAACGAGACTCCCGTGCGCATCCGCGAGCGGGCGGTGAAGCAGTTGGTGCGTGCCGTTCTCAACGCCGAGGGAGCTGAGGGCGAGGTCGCGGTCGCCTTTATCGAGAAGAACGGTATGGCCACGCTCAACCGCCGCTTCCGTAATGTGGCCGAGCCGACTGACGTCCTCGCTTTTCCCGAATTGAACCTGGAGAACCAGCCCGAGTGGCCGGAAGTTGACGACGAGGCGCGAAACCGGCTGGGAGACGTGGTTATCTGCCCAGGGGTGGCCGCCATGTACGCCGCGGAAGAGGGCACGCCTTTGGGTGAAGAGCTGCGGCGGCTGGTGGTCCACGGCACCCTGCACCTGCTCGGTTACGACCACGAGGTCGACCAGGGCGAGATGCGCAGCCGGGAGGTGCAGCTTCTGGCGTCCGTGCCGCCGGCGTCGCTGATCACAACCGAGTGAGCCGCGCGGACCGGCCATCGCGGCGGGCCGAGAACAAGCGGCACCTTGGGCGCGCCGAACCGGAGCCGATCCCCTGGCGCCCCGCCCCGCGGGCCAGCATACTCCGGAGCTTCAGCCACGCCTTCGAGGGGCTGGTCTACGCTTTTCGTTATCAGCGCAACTTCCGGGTGCACTTCGCGTTGGCCTTCGTCGTGCTGCTGGCGAGCCTCTTCTTCCCGCTCACGCGGTTGGAGCTGCTCTCCATCTTCGGTGCGATCACCTTCGTCTTCATCGCGGAGCTTCTGAACACGGCGATCGAGGCCTTGGTCGATCTGGTGATGCCGGACTACGATCCTCGCGCCAAGGTGGCCAAGGACGTTTCCGCGGGCGCTGTGCTGGTCGCTGCGATGCACGCTCTCGTCGTGGCCTACTTTGTCTTCGGGTCCAAGGCGTCGGGCGTCTCGGCCTCCGTTTTCACTACGCTGAGGAGCTCCGCCTCCCATCTGACCTTCGTGGCGCTGATTCTCGTGATTCTCCTGGTTATAGTGGCCAAAGCCCTGGCGGGGCGGACCGATCTACTCTCGGGCGGCCTGCCATCAGGGCACGCCGCGGTTGCGTTCGCAGGCTGGGCCGCCATCAGCTTTGTGCTGGCAGGCACGTCTTATCAGTTGTTGGTCAGCGCGATGGCTTTCTTCATGGCGGGGCTCACCGCCCAAAGCCGGGTACAGGCCGGCATTCACACCACCGTGGAGGTATCGCTGGGCGCGCTGCTCGGGGCCACGGTGACCACACTCATCTTTCAGGTGGCGTATTGAGCAAGGCGTGGCGCCTGACGGCGTGAGCGCGGCTCTGGCTGGGCAGATGTAAAGCCAACGGCCGCCGAGGACTCCCTTCGCCGGTGCTGAACAGATAGGAAAGGAGGCGGCGACGGAAGTCAGAGAATCCGGCAAACGACGGTCTGATCCACAGGGTGCGGCCGGCACGACCGGCGGGGCGGGCGACGCGAACGCCGCGGGCACTGTCGATGCGGCCGGCGTGGCCGATGCGGCCGGCTTGGATGAGAGCAACTCGGGATTGACCATCGAGCGGTGGACCATCGAGCGGTGGACCGCGCCCGATCAGGAGACGCTCGCTCTGCTCTCCGAGTACGACCGCGAGGCTTTCGGCGAGACCGGGCTGCGCAGCTACGACTTGGGTGTGGTGGCGCGGGCGGGAGCGCTCTTCCTCGGTCTCATCGACGGAGAGATCGCGGCCTGTTGCCAAGCCATGCGCATGATGGACGAGCCCGAATCCGCGTGGGTGGTGGGCTTCTGGGTGCGGCCGCGTTTTCAGGGGCGCGGTTTGGGCCGGGGCTTCCTCCGCGAATTGCTTGGGCATTTGGGGGAGTTCGGCGTGCGGGCCGTGAGGCTGACGGTGGACCCCGCGAACCGGCGCGCCCGCCGTCTCTATGCCGAGTTCGGTTTCACAGAACTCGAGCGGATCGAGGACTTCTATGGACCCGGCGAACATCGCATCGTGCTCGCCTGGGACGAGGACTAGCGTGAACGTCATTGGCGAATCCCCGCCGGGTTTTCGCTCCGGCTATGTGGCCCTGCTGGGTCGGCCGAACGTGGGCAAGTCCACCTTGGTGAATGCGCTGGTCGATCGCAAGGTCAGCATCACCTCGGACAAACCGCAGACCACCCGACACCGCGTGACCGGAGTGGTGACGACGGACGAGTATCAGTTGGTGCTGCTCGATATCCCCGGGGTGCAGAGGCCGCGCGATCAGCTGACTGAACGCATGCAGGGGAGGGTGGAGGAGACCCTGACCGAGGTGGATGTGGTTCTCTTCATGCTGCCCGCCGATGAGGAGCCGGGGCCGGGGGACCGCTTCATCACCAACCGGCTGGCGGAGCTGCGCACGCCTGTGCTCGTGGCGCTCAACAAGGTGGATCTGGTGGGCGAGGAGTCCGTGCAACTCCGGAGGAACGTGCTCGGCCGAATGGGGTTTGCCGAGGACGTGTTCGCGGTGAGCGCTCTTGAAGGCACCGGGGTTGCCGCTCTGCGCCTGGAGCTGTCCGAAAGGCTCCCCGAGGGCCCTCTCTACTTCCCCAGGGGTACGAAGACCGACCAGCCGGAGGAGCTTCTGATCGCCGAGCTCATCCGGGAGCAGGCCATCCGCGTGACCCAGGACGAAGTACCGCACTCGCTGGCGGTGCAGGTCGAGGAGATGGCTCCGCGAAAGGGTGGCGAACTGGTCTATGTGCGCGCCCTGATCTACGTCGAGCGGGATTCCCAGCGGCCGATTGTGCTCGGAGTCGGGGGAGAGCGCATCAAGGAGATCGGCTCCGAGGCTCGACGCGAGGCCGAGGCGCTGTTGGGCTCGAAGTTCTACCTGGATTTGGGGGTCAAGGTGCGCAAACGTTGGCGCCGCGATTCGAGCATGCTCGAGCGCCTGGGATTGTAGAGGATGCGGCCTCGCGGCCCGGCAGAGCCCCGGCGCAGAGGCGCGGCTGAGCGGCAAACACTCGGCGGCTCGCCAGGGGGCTTGCACAGGGCGGTAGAATGGTAGTTTCCGAGTAGAGGCGCTCGCTCGCGACCGGGCGGCCGAAAGGCGGCGGTGCGGGCGGAAAGGACGGGATCACTTGAGAGTCGAGGAGCTGGCCAAGACCATCGATAGCACGTTGCTCGAGCCTACGGCGACCGAGCAGGATGTCGAAAGGCTGTGCAAGGACGCAATCGAACACCACTTCGCGTCCGTGTCTATCTTTCCGTATTTTGTCCCCTTGGCGCAGCAGCTCCTGCGGGGTCACGACGTCAAGGTGGGAACGGTCGTCTCCTACCCCTACGGAGCGGATGGCCGACGGGCAAAGATCGCCGCCGCTGAGGCCGCTGTTGCGGCCGGCGCGGATGAACTCGATGTGGTGATGAACATCCCGGCCATGCTTTCGGGTGACTTCCGCTATGTACGGGATGAGCTGGCCAGCCTGACGCGGGCCGTGCGCATGAAGAGCGTGAACATCGGCCGCGGAATCGTGCAGGTCAAGGTGATCGTGGAGGCCTACTACCTGGACGAAAAGCTCAAGCGCCTGGTGGCCAAGATCGTCGAGGATTCGGGCGCGGACTTTCTCAAGACCTCTTCGGGCAAGGCCCCGGGCGGCGCCACGGCCAAGGACGTCGAACTCTTCCGCGACCTGCTTTCCGAGAACGTGGGGGTCAAGGCCGCGGGCGGCATCCGTACCGCCGAGGACGCGGAACTGATGATCAACGCGGGCGCCGCCCGCATCGGCACTTCTTCGGCGGTCGATATCATCAAAGGCTTTTCCGAGTCCTAGTCGCACCTTCGAGTCCAGCAACCTTAAGTTCGGCCGGAGAGTGACATGGCGGGCGGGAACCGATCCCTGGAGACCCCGGCCTTGGTCGTCAGCTCACGCCGGTTTAAAGAGGCCGACCAGATCCTGACCCTCTACACTCGCGATCGCGGACGCGTGTCCGCGATCGCCAAAGGCATTCGGCGCACCAAGTCCCGGCTGGGCGGCCGCCTCGAGCCGTTCAGTCTGGTGGAGATTTCGCTTCACCTAGGGCGCAGCAGCCTTTACAGCATCACCGGGGCCCAGACCATCCGCACTTTTCAGGCCGTGCGGGACCAGCTATACCGGATGGACGAAGGCGCCCGCCTGCTCGAGGATGTTCGCCGCTACTTTCCCGAAGAGGAGGAGAACGCCGCCGCCTTCAACCTGCTGGTACGGGCCGTGGGTTACCTCTCCCTCGCCGAGAGCCGCGAGGCGGCGGCTGGGGTGGTGCTCGCCGCCCGTTCCAAACTGCTGGTGGCGCACGGCTATCTGCCCGAGCTGGATTCCTGCCAGAAGTGCGGCGAGGACGAGTTCCTGTGCGCCTTCGACCCGTCCCTGGGTGGGGTGGTTTGCCAGGATTGCTACGGGGAGGGCGTGCACGACTGCTTCCGCCTGAGCGATCAAGGGCTGGCCGCCCTCCGCGAGGTCCTGGTCCGGCCCCTGAGCGAGGCGGCGGACGTCCGCGTGAGCAAAGCCGTGTCCGGGGAAGTGGAGCGGGCGGTCAGCCGCATCTTCGACCACCACGGGCACTAGTACCGGCCGAAACGCGCGGCCCCGGCCGGCCGGAGGCGGACGGCGCCTCTCCTAGCGCCCCTGGTAGTTGGGCGCCTCTTTGGTTATCTGTACGTCGTGCGGGTGGCTCTCGGCGAGGGCGGCTGCGGTTTGGCGCATGAAGCGCGCCTTTTGCCGCATCTCGTCGATGGTGGCCGAGCCCGTGTAACCCATCCCCGTCCGCAGCCCGCCGATCAACTGGAAGACAACATCGCCCAGCGGTCCCTTGTGAGCGACCATGCCCTCGATGCCCTCGGGCACCAGCTTCATCTGGTTCTCTTGGAAGTAACGGTCGGCGCTGCCGTCGCGCATCGCCCCCACGCTGCCCATGCCCCGGTAGACCTTGTAGCTGCGGCCCTCATAGAGGATACGCTCCCCCGGAGCCTCGGTGGTGCCTGCGAAGAGCGAGCCGATCATGGCGCAGTTGGCGCCCGCCGCGACGGCCTTGGTCAGGTCGCCGGAGTAGCGGATGCCGCCGTCGGCGATGATGGGGATGTCCGCCTCTTCGGCCACGCGAGCACAGTCGCTGATAGCGGTCACCTGCGGTACTCCGCAGCCGGTGACTATCCGCGTGGTGCAGATCGAACCCGGGCCGATCCCCACCTTCACGCAATCCGCGCCGCGATCGATTAGAGCCTGGGTGGCTTCGGCCGTGCCCGCATTGCCCGCGATCAGCTGCAAGTCGGGGTAGCGCTCGCGAACACGCTCTACGGTATCCAACACTCCCGTGGAGTGGCCGTGAGCCGTATCTATGCAGACGATGTCCACCTGCGCCTCGACCAGGGCCTGGATGCGCTCATCGGTGTCCACTCCGGTGCCGATGGCCGCGCCTACTCGAAGACGCCCGAGTGCGTCCTTGGAGGCGTGGGGGAACTCGATTTTCTTCATGATGTCTTTAATGGTGATCAGCCCGCGCAACTTGTACTCGTCGTCCACCACCAGGAGTTTCTCGATCTTGTGGATCTTGAACCGCTCGATGGCCTGCTCCAGGGTAGTGCCGACGGGCACCGTGACCAGCGGCTCGTGGGTCATCAGTTCCGTGACCGGCTTGGTGTAGTCGGTCTCGAAACGGGTGTCGCGGTTGGTGATGATGCCGGCCAGGCGGCCGTCTTCGTGCACGATGGGCACGCCGGAGATCTTGTACTCCGCCATCAGGGTTTCCGCATCGCCATAGGTGGCGGTTAGCGGAAGTGTGATTGGGTCGACGATCATCCCGGCCTCGGACCGCTTCACCTTGCGCACCATGTCGGCCTGGGACTCGATGGTCTGGTTCTTGTGGATCACGGAGAGCCCGCCCTCCCGGGCGAGCGCGATGGCGAGGGCCGTCTCGGAGACCGTGTCCATAGCGGCCGAGAGCAGGGGAATGTTGAGCGTGATAGAGCGCGTCAGTCGGCTGCTCACGTCGGCCTGCCGGTGCATCACCGACGATTTTGCGGGGATCAGCAGGACGTCGTCGAAGCTGAGCCCTTCCCTCTCGTACTTACGCTCCCACTCGATCAAGGCCGCTACCTCCGTGCCGGGGTTTTGGTGATTCTACCGAACGGGGGCGCGGACTGCTCGCAGTTTTGCCGAGGAATAGGAAATATGCGGAATGCATACCCCCGCCCCCTACTGGGAATCTCCCGCTCTAGAGTCTTCTATCAGTTGAGCCCCCAGGGTGAAAGCAAATTGAGCGCCTCTTCCGACTACGCGATCGAAACCGAAGACCTGGTCAAGGTCTACGGCACGGGTACGCGTGCGCTGGATGCCATCTCTTTCTCGGTCGAACGGGGTGAGTTGTTTGGTCTGCTGGGCCCCAATGGAGCGGGAAAAACCACGGCCATACGTATTCTCGCCACGCTGCTTCGGCCCACGTCAGGGCGGGGCCAGGTGGCCGGCTTCGACGTTGTCAGAAGACCGCGCGAGGTGCGGAGGCGGCTGGGCCTAGCGATGCAAACCCCCACCCTCGATGCTTTCTCCACCGGCAGGGAGACTCTGGAACTCGCCGGACGCCTGCAACGGATGCGCGGCGGGGAGATCCGCCGCCGCGCCGACGAATTGCTAGAGATGATGGCCCTAGGCGGGGTCGCGGGCAAACTGACGGGCACCTACTCCGGCGGAATGAAACGGCGGCTCGATCTGGCCGCGGCCTTGATGCACCGGCCGGAGGTGCTGATCCTCGACGAACCCACCGAGGGCCTTGACCCGCAGAGCCGGTCCGCCCTGTGGGAGGAACTCGAACGGATCAGCCAGGCGGGCACCACCATGCTGCTGACCACCCATTACATGGAAGAGGCCGACCGGCTCTGCTCGCGCCTGGCGATCATTGACAACGGACAGATCGTGGTCGAAGGTGAGCCGGAAGCGCTCAAGCGGGGCATCAGCGCCGAGACCGTGGTCCTGCAAACTGAGCCCAACGGCTCCTCCGACGAGGTGGCGGACGTTCGCCGATTGCTCGAGGGGATGGTCTCGGCCGAGGACGTCGTGGACCATCCGGTTGGGGTCAGCCTTTCTGTGGCCAACGCGGGAGCCGCGATCCCCGGGCTGCTTCGCCGACTCGAAGGAAGCGGCGTGCAGGTGACCGGGCTGCAAATGAGTCGTCCCAGCCTGGACGACGTCTTCATGAAGTACACCGGCCGGCGCATCCGCGAAGAGGCCGCCGATCAACCCATCATCATGGGGTGGTGAGCTAGTCATGGCCGTGCTCACCGGCTTCGCCTACGAGACCTACTACCTGGGGATCCGCACCACGCGGCGGTTCATCCGCGTCCCCGCGAACGTGGTCAGCATCATCTTCTTTCCCCTGATCCAACTGCTGGTCTTCAGCCAACTCTACAAGGACATCGTGCAGCTGCCGGGCTTTGGTGAGCAGACCAGCTATCTGGCGTACCTGGCCCCCGGGCAGGTGGCCTTTACTGCGCTGATGGCCGTCGCCTGGTCGGGCTACGGACTACTGCTCGAGTACCGCAGTGGTTATCTGGACAAGCTCCGCGCCAACCCCATCGCTCGTTGGTCCATCCTCGCGGGCGAGATGGTTCCGCTCTTCTTCCAAGCCGCCATGATGGCCGGGGTGGTGCTGATTGTTAGCCTGCTGCTGGGCGCCGAACTGGTCACTGGGGTGGGCGGCTTCCTGCTTATCCTGGCGCTTTCGGGATTGTTCGGGGTCTCCTTCGCGGGGGTCAGCTTTGTACCCGCGCTGATCACCAAGAGCGAGCAGGCGACCAGCACGCTTTCACTGCTCTTGTTTCCTCTGGTGTTCATCTCCACGGCCTTCGTCCCTCAGCAGTTGATGCCCGACTGGATGCAGGTGGTCAACGATTGGAATCCCGTAACCTACGTCATCGAGGCGATCCGCGCCCTGATGGTCACGGGTTACGACTGGGGGGCCATTGGCACCGCGCTGGTCTCGATGGCGATCCTGGGCGGCCTCCTGCAGGCAGCCACACTCTGGGCGTTCCATAGGTTGGCTGATTGACTCCCGGGCTCGTCAGCGTGCAGGGCAGATGCGCGCGGCCTTCTTGGCGTTTGGCTCGTCCAGAACCGGCCGAGACCGCTGGCCTCGGCCGGTTCGATAGCGACTAGTTCCTGGTGGAACGGGGCGTCGGGTCAGGTCACCAGATAGTTGTACCAGAGCATGTAGAGCAACGCCCAGAGCGCGACCACCGACCCGATGACTCCACCGATGTTGAGCCCCAGCAGGACGGCGGTCGTCACGACGGTGAGCACGCCGACCACCAGCACCTCGAGCAGCACACGGTTCCGGGTGGTCATCATGGTTGTCTCCTCTGCATGAGCTTTGTCCTCTCTCTCGAGACTAGATCTTGGGATAGAACGACCCCACCCAGAGAGCCGTCATGACGAAGACCAGGGACCAGGCTACGAAGGTAATGGACATCAAGGGGTACTCGTCCACGCTTCCGCCGACGATGCCCGGGCTTATGGCCTTGAAGACGTAGGTGAACACCACCGCCAAGACGAGAATGACCACGGTGCCGATGGCTTTGCGCACGTAGGGCACATCTTTTCCGGGCAACCCCCAGTAGCCGGTCAGGGCGAGGGTCCAAAAGATGAGCCACAGGTCTATGTCCAGTCCGAGCAGCCCTTGCGCGTCGTCACTTCCGGCGACGTGCCAATCCAGGGCGGTCATGACAAGGACGCTGACGGCGGCCAGTAGGACTATGGCCAGCAGAACTCCGAGTTTGCCTCCGATGTTGGTCATCGCAGCACCTCCTATACCAGTCCGACATGCTGGACGAAGACCACCCAGACAAAGCCCCAATGCAGGGGCAGTAGTGAGAACACCTGAGTTCCGGCCAGATTGAGACCCTGAGCTCCTTCGGGGCCGGCGTATTGGGCAAAATGAGTGGTGAGCGCGACCGAAATCGCGGTGCCGACCATGGCGATGCCGATCCCCGCGGCCTTGCGGAGGGCCTCCGGGGAAAACGGCTCGTTCTGTAGGGTGCACGAGTAGCAGTCGCCTCCCCCAAGACCTAGGTACAGGCCGAGGGTGAAAATGAAGAAGAGTCCCCAATAGGCGAATACCGCGGAAAACAGACTGGCGTCTACCAGTCCGTTGTCGATCCACCAGAAGACGTAGGTTATGGCCGCCGCCGCCCCCCATACCACCAGCAGGGTTAGGATGCGCTCGGCGGTCTTCGAGGCCCAGAAGGACGTTGAAGACGAAAGCGGATCGGTCGGGGCCGAAGGACGCTCTGCGGGAGACACTTGTGTGTCTGTCCCAGTGGACACTGGATTACCTCCTTGTTTGGAGTGACGCCTCAGTCAGCTGCTGACTTTCAAGGACACCACCCCCCCAAGGGGTTCCCCAGCGGCCAGCGCGGTCCGCGCCTCGGGCAGGGCTTGGGGTGCGGCAACACGCGACGCCGGGCCGGCGTGATTCCTGCGTGAAGCGCTAGAGTAGGCCCCCCGGACCTCATATGGTCCCCCATCGTAAGGAAGTCAGGACGTTTGTCCGGCAAGAGCCAAAAACGTCCCTACAGGGGTTTTACAACGGTAAGGGTCCCAGGTCAAATGGGTAAGCTTCGAATCTCGAACATTTGGCCTGGCACGACATGAGTGCTTGGTCCCGATCCACGGGAGTCGTAGGTGGCCAAAATGCCCCGCACGCTCGAGGGTTGCCGGCTGGTGGCCGGGTTCCTGCGCAGCCGCGCACTTGGCCGTCCCTTCATCCTCAGTCACCTCCTGACCGGCCGCTGCAACGCCCGGTGCCCCACCTGCATGTGGCGGCGGCCGCAGGAATCATCCACCGAGAGGCCGGGGACAGAGAACGCGCTCCAGGCCTCCGGGACCGCTTCCGGGACCGCTTCCGCCGTCGCACCGGCGGGCGAACTCCGTACGGAGGAGGTGGAGAAGCTCTACCGCCAGGCGGCGCGTGCGGGACTCGTGCAACTGGTGGTCTGGGGCGGAGAACCCACACTGCGCCGCGACCTGCCCCGGCTGCTCTGGACGGCAAAAGAGGCCGGGCTGCTCGTCACCCTGATCACCAACGGCCACCTCCTTGGCCGCCGCTGGCCCGAATTGCGTGGAGCGGTCGATACCCTGATCTTGAGCGTGGACGACCTGGGAGAGGCGCACGACTTACTGAGGGGTATCCCGGGCCTGTTCGAGCGCCTGGAAGAACTGGTGGGGCGGTTGGCGGGGGACCCGCTAAAGCCGCGGCTCCTGCTAAATACCGTGCTCTCCGGCGCCAATCCCGGTGCGCTTGAACGCGTGGCCCCGCTGGCGAAGAGGTGGGGGGCGGGCCTCTACTTCTGCCCCATGGAAACCGGGCAGATGCAGAGCGGGGGCTTCGATGAGCGGCTGGCGGAACTGGCGCTGGCGCCGGATGAGCTTCGGGGCGCCGCCTACAGCGCCCTGCGGCTCAAGGCCTTGGGCTACCCCCTGCTTTCCACGCAAAGCTATCTGCGGCTGCTGCAACGCGATCCGGAGCTGACCCAGTACACCTGCCGCGTTCCTCGGGCCATTCTCACCATCGAGGCGGACGGATCGGTGCGCGATTGTCTGCGCCGCGATCGGCCTTTGGCATCCTTCGCGCAGATCGCGGACGGCCTCGGTCTCGAGGCGCTGTATCGATCACCGCGCTATCGGGCGATGGCCCGCGAAGCGGAGGCCTGCACCGCCTGCAACAACCCCGACGTGGTCGAGACGTCTTGGCTCTGGGACCTGCGGCCGAGCATGCTGCGAAAGGTTCTGGGGCTCGCCTCACTCTAGGGCCGAAAGCGGGGGTCTTCGAGCGGCCGTTTTCGAGGGCAACTGCTAGCATACGAGCTCATGCCTTCTGATCCCGCCGATGCAACCGTTCACCCCCTGGTCTTGGACTCGCTGACCGGCCGGCTTGCCGTTTGGAGCGCACGGCATGGATGGCTCGTCCTCGGCTCTTGGCTCTCCGTTCTCATCGTTGCGGTCTTCTCGGCGCTGCAAATCGGGGCGGTCGTGAGCGCGGGGGAGATGACGCTGCTGGGCCGCCCGGAGTCGGTCCAGGGGAAAGAACTCCTGAACGAAGCCTTTGGCTCGGCCGAAGGCGAACAGGAAACCCTCGTGGTGTCCGCGGAAAACGGAGCGACGGTAGATGACGCCGTCTACCAGCAGCTTCTGCAAGATTTGACGGCGGACCTGCTTGCATCCCGTGATGTGGTGGTGGAAGCCTACAGCCATCCTCTGGTGGCGGCCTTTGACCCCGCGTCCGCCGCCGCTCTGGTCTCGGCCGACCGCCGAAGCACGCTCGTCCAGGTCACGCTGAGAGGAAGCGGGGCCCACGCCATTGGCGGCTCGCCCACCCCGGACCACCAAGAGCGGCTGGCTGAGATTCTCGAGAGTCACCGTACTCCCGGTTTTAGTCTGACCATGATCGGCGACGGGAGCGTCGGCGAGACCTTCATGAGCATCGCCGAGGAGGACCTGATTCGCGCCGAACTGGTGGGACTGCCGGCCGCCATGGGCGTGCTGGTGCTCGTCTTCGGCGCGCTGCTTGCCGCCGCGCTCTCTTTGGGTCTGGCCGCGGTTTCGATCGTGACGGCCATCGGCCTGGCCGCCCTTATCGGGCGGGTATTCGATCTCTCCTTTTTCGTCGTCAATATGATCTTCATGATCGGACTGGCGGTTGGTATCGACTACGCTCTCTTGATCATCGAGCGCTATCGGGAGGAGCGTGCTGCCGGCCGTGGCTCCCTCGAGGCTATCGGTGTTACCGGGGCGACCGCCAGCCGGGCCGTGCTCTTCTCGGGTGTGACGGTGATCCTGGCTCTGCTGGGGCTTTTCCTGGTGCCTATCACCACCTTCCGTTCGCTGGGACTGGGGGCGACCTTGGTGGTCGGCGTGGCGGTCGTCGCCATGCTCACCTTGGTGCCGGCGGCGCTCGGCCTGCTGGGAGACCGTATCGACTGGCTGAGCCTGAGCCGGTTGCGGTGGAGGGCCCGCCCGGTCGCAAAGCAGGCTTCCCGCGATGAAGACGGGGACAACGGGCCGGGACAGCCCTATTCCGGCTTCTGGGGGAGGACCGCCCACTGGGTGATGGTCCGGCCGGTCTTGAGCGTGATCTTGGCCGGGGGAGTACTTCTCCTTCTGGCGCAGCCCTTCTTGCAGCTCGAGCGTGGCGCCGCCGGCGCCGAGACGCTGCCCCCGGGAGAGGCGCGGGACGCCTATCGGTTGCTGGAGGAGGATTTCTCCGCCGGCGTGCTCAGTCCCGTCGAGGTGGCGCTGCGGCCGGCGGACGACGAGGCCCGCGTGGCGGTCGAGCGCCTGCCTGCCTCCCTTGCCGCGATCCCCGGCTTCTCCCAACCGCAACTCGAGTGGGCCGGCTCCGGCGAGGTAGCCCGCCTGACCCTGTATCTGGAGGACCGGCCGAATTCGGAGCCGGCGCGCTCTGCGGTCGAGGATCTGCGGCAAAAGATACTGCCGGCAGCCTTGGAAGGCGCGGGTGTCGAGGCCTACGTCACCGGCAAAACGGCCGCCGAGGTCGATTCCTTCGCGGTTATCGGAGGTTACACCCCGTGGGTATTTGCCTTCGTGTTGGGGCTCAGCTTCTTGCTGTTGCTGGTGGTCTTTCGCTCGGTGGTGGTGCCCCTCAAAGCCATCTTCATGAATCTGCTCTCGGTGGCGGCCGCCTACGGAGTGCTGGTATTGGTCTTTCAGCGGGGTTGGGGAGCCGACCTGCTGGGCTTCCAGCGAACTCCCGCAGTGGAGGCGTGGGTTCCGCTTTTTCTCTTCTGCATCCTTTTCGGGCTTTCCATGGACTACCACGTCTTCCTCCTGAGCCGTATCCGCGAGCATTTCGACGGTACCGGCCGCAACCAGGAATCGGTTGCCGTGGGGCTGCGAGCCACGGGGCGGATCATCACCGGAGCCGCGGCCATTATGGTGGTGGTCTTCGGGACCTTCGCTTCCGGCCGCCTGGTTATGATGCAGCAGGTCGGCTTTGGACTCGCGGTCGCGGTTTTCTTGGATGCGACGCTCGTGCGTTCTGTCCTGGTACCCGCTACCATGGCCCTGCTTGGAGATATCAACTGGTACTTGCCCAACTGGCTGCGTTGGTTGCCCGATCTGCGTCCCGAGGCGCCCATATTGCCCCGTGTCGCGGTCCCGGCGCTCAAGGACTCGATGCCGAGGGTAAGCCGGGCCGAGGGGGAGTAGGGTCGCATGCCGTACAGGAACTGGGCTCAGGGAGAGGTGCGTAGGCAGATGACGGTGAGACACGCCGGCCGCCGGCGAGTATATGCGAGAAGGGGCTTAGGTACCGCGGCGACCTTGTCTCTGCTGCTCTTGGCGCTCGTTCTGGGCGTGTTCCCCGCGTCGAACGCAGCCGCTACCGGTGGTTCACCATCGGCCGAAGCGGCGGCGGCCGAAGCGGCCGGGGACGAAGCGACGGCAGGCGAGACTCTCTCGGTCGACGTGTTGGTGTACGGCTCCACCACCGGCGGGATAGGAGCGCTTCGCGCGTTGGACAGACTGGGCAGCCGTTTTGGGCGGCAATTCTCGTTGGCGCTGGTCGCTCCCGCCGCGGAGTTCGAGAGCCCGCTGGTCCAGGGACTCTCGGTCGAAGACGTCTTCCGTCCTCACGTCACCGTGAGTGGTTTCTACGACGAGTTTCGCCGGAGCGTGCTGACTCGCTACGCGGCTCAGGGTATAGACGCCGCCCGAGACGGCCGCCTGCGCTACGAACCCCGGGTGGCTCAGGAGGTGCTGCGCTCGCTCCTGCCCCAGAGCGGCCTACGGCGTCTGAGCGGAAAACTCGTGCAGGTCGAGCCGCCCGGTGCCGAGGGTCTGACCCGCATATTGGTCGAGAGTCCGACGGGCGCCCGGCAGCAGGTCGAGGCGCGTCTGGTGATCGACGCCTCCCCCGAGGGCGACCTGGGCCGGGCCCTGGGTGCCGACTACATGATGGGTACGGGAAACGCCCTATTCAATGATGTGCTGGGTCCGGCTCCGGCTCCTCCCGGCCCCGAGAACGGGTTTTCCACCGCTCCCCAATCGCTCAGCATGCTGCTGACCCTGCGTCTCCATCCAGGGGGCGCCCCGCCTCTGGCCCAACTGACGCATCCGCTCTACCAAGGAAGTACTTACGGACCGGACTTCACTTTCGGGGAGAACAACCTGCTGGGTTTTGCCGACAGCTGGTCGATGCGCCAGGTGCTGCCCAACGACCGGCGAGAGCTCAACGAGGCATGGAGCGACTACCGACCTCCGGCCGACACCTTCGCCTGGGTGACGCAGCCCGACTCTCGCGAGGCTCTGCGGGCGCGGATGGCGAGCGCGGTGCTTGACAAGGTGCGCTATCTGCAGGAACACGGCTACCCCCACGTGGGCGTCGACCGGATCCCTGATCAGCCCTACGTCCGCGCCGGAGTGCGGTTCCTGGGCGAAGACTTCTATAGCGGCGCCGATATAGACGCGGGCAGAAGGCGCCAGAGCGTCGCCTTCGGGCGCTATGCCCGATACGACCGGCACGATCCCGCCGGTGCCCAGCAGATCTCGGCCGAGGCCGCGGTCCACGTGCCGATGGGCGCCTTGGTTCCTCGCGGCTTTGGTTACCTGCTCGCTCCCACCGCCGTCTCGAGCGACGAAAGCGCCTATAGCTCCGCGGTGAGGATGGAGTCGGTGCGGGGTAACATGGGCGCCGCTGCCGGGGTGATGGCCGGTCTCGCCCTGATCAAGGGGACCGACCTGCACGGGCTCTCCTACGACCAGGTCGCGGGGGAACTCCGCGTGCAGGGGCATGCGCTGCTGGCCGAAGAGCGGGAAGGCCTCCCCGCCGGCCAGATGCCCCCGGCGCTGCGCCGCCTGTTTTGGGATGTGCCGGTATCCGGCGAGCTCTACCAGAGGTTGAGTCTCCTGAACGTGCTGAATGCAGTCGACGGCCGGGGCGACCGCTCCTTCGGCCCGTCCGGAACCGCGCTGCGGGCCCAGGTAGCCAAGATGGTGGTGGAGGGTTACGCGCTTGCAGGTGGCGCACCCGTCGGAGGCATCCTGAGTTTTCCCGACCTGCCCGACGATGGGGCCGCCTACCCTAATGGCTACGTTCAGACCGCCGTGGCCAACGGGCTGATGCAGGGTTATGGGGACGGCCGCTTTGGGCCATGGGAGCCGATGACCCGGGTGCAATTGGTTCGGGTGCTGGTTCGGGCCGAGGGCACCGGCTTGGCTCAGCCTCCCGCCGGCTACGATTCCGGCTTTCGGGACGTGGCGGTGGAGGACCGCGCGGTGGTCGCCCGCGCCCGCTTCAACGGCCTGGTGTACGGCAGGAGTGCCACGAGTTTCGATCCCTACGCCCCGGCCGGCCGCGGCCACGTGACGCTCATACTGGGCCGCGCCCTCTCGCGCTGATCGGGCGGCCGTGCCGGGCCCGCCTGCGGGGCTTTTGTGCGGGCTCGGGTGCATGCTTGGGTGCGGTCGCCGCGGCACGTCCGCCCTGCCGGGGCGGCCTCCCCCGACCGGGCCGATACCTGGTGTCGGGCGGGTCGGCCGGGGTAAAGTACAGAACCCATGGCCCTCCGTCTCTACCTTGAACGCAATCTCCAGGTCGTCTTTGGCGTAACTCTGATCGCGGTTCTCGCGGTTTCCAGCATCACCCCCGCTTTTCCAAAGATAACCCGGGAACTGGGGATCTCGGAGGGCCAGGTGGGCCTGCTGATCACTGTCTTTACCCTGCCCGGCGTGTTCCTCGCGCCCTTCCTGGGAGTGGCGGCCGACCGTTTGGGTCGCCGCCGCATCCTGATTCCCGCGCTGCTCTTGTTCGGAACCGCGGGCATGATCCAGGTATTCATCCGAGACTTTCAGATTCTGCTGATCTTTCGGGGGCTGCAAGGGGTGGGCGGCGCCCCACTGGGAGCGCTGGCGACCACCTTGATCGGCGATCTCTTCTCCGGGCAGGACCGCGCCGCCGCCATGGGCCTCAACGCAAGCGTCCTCAGCATCGGTACGGCCACCTATCCCGCGATCGGGGGCGCCCTGGCTCTACTGGGCTGGCATTACCCTTTTGCCCTCGCCGGGCTGGCCTTCCCGGTGGCCCTCCTGGTGTTGCTCTTCTTGAAGAACCCTGAGCCCAAGGGGGGCGGGACGGTGGGCGCCTACCTATCGGGAGCCTGGATTCATTTTCGCAATCTTCGGCTGCTGGCCCTCTTCGCCGCCGGGGTGCTCACTTTCATCTTCATCTACGGGAGCTACCTTACCTACTTCTCGCTCCTGATGGGCGCCCGCTTCGACGCCTCCTCCCTCACCATCGGCCTGGTCTTCACGAGCGCCTCGCTGACCACTGCCCTGGTTTCTTCGCAACTGGGGCGCATCAGCCTGTGGCTGCCGTTGGGGGACGCAATCCGGCTGGCTTTTGCTCTCTACACCGTGTCGCTGCTTCTCATCCCGGTGCTCGACTCGATCTGGCTGCTGATCATCCCCGCTGCCATCTTTGGTGCGGCCAACGGCCTCAACACCCCGGCGATCATGACCTCGGTGGCCAGCCTGGCGCCTCTGGAATATCGCGGAGCCATGATGTCGGTGAATGCCATGGTGATTCGTGGAGGCCAGACCCTGGGGCCTCCGCTCGTTGGCCTCTTTTGGGTGGGATTCGGCAGAAACGGCGCCTTCTATGCCTCGGCCGCCTTGGCGGCAACGGCTCTGGTGGTGGCTCTGCTCTTTCGCGGGCGACTGAGTCCCAAGGGGGCCGAGCACTAGGGGACCGTTCCCACCCCAGAGGGGGCCGAGCACTAGGGGACCGTTCCCACCCCAGAGGTCAGAACCTGGCCCGCAGTGCCGCCCCGAGGGAGGTTCCCATCACGCTTGCCGCTCCGATGGCTGCGGCGTACCCCAGGTGGAGCAGTATTCGCCCCGGCTCCAGGAAGAGAAGCATGAGGACTGCGACCAGGCCCGGCAACGCGAGCCATAGCGCCAGCTCGTAGGGCTGACAGCGCATGCCGTAGCCAAAGGCCAGACCGGTCAACGCGTAGACCGCGACCAGGATCGCAAAGGCGATGGCGACGTCGCCGCCTTCGATTGTGTCCGTCAGCAGGAAGTTGAAGACTCCAAAGAAGCCCAATGGTATGCCGACCAAGAAGGCGGCCGCAAAACGCGAGGTACGGCGGATGCGGGCGCCTAGGTGTCCCCTGCTGCCCTTGGAGGTCTTCATATTGCCCAGCTTCCCGCTCGGAGCGGCCGTAACGCGCGCTTCCTGGGTTTATCCCCCACGCTCCGGGAATGGTTCTTCCAGGGGGGTAATGGTGTTATGGAGTTGGAGGTGCAAAGTGGGTAAGCAGGAAAGCCGGCTCGAAAAACTACAGCAGATGGATGAGGATCAGCTTTTGCAAGAACTGGCCAAGCATGAGGACGACTACGACGACCTGGTCCAGGCGGAGTTACAGCGGCGGCAGTTGAAGCAGTCGGCCGGCATCAATTCGGCGCTTTGGGCCCTGGTGATCATCAACGCCTTGAGCCTAATCATGGCCGCTGCGGCCGTCTGGTACTGGTTCCGGCCCGAGGTGGACTGGGAGGGGATCAAGGAACGCGGCCTCGAAACCGCCAGGGAGCGGGGCGGCCCCTACCTGAGCGTGGCCCGCGAACGGACCTCGCCGATGCTCGAGGTGGCCAAGCGCGGCTTGGAAGAGGGAACCGGTGAGGTCAAGGAAGCCTGGCGCGAAGCCCGCGAGAGCGCCGAAGGCCAACTAAAGAAGAGGAAGAAGAAGAGCGGGTGGCTGCCCTTCTAATCCCGGCGCACGGTCTCGTGTAGCACTCTCATCGCCCGTTCGCCGTTGGCATCCGTGCGCGCGGGCTCACCCCCAGGCTGATGACCGAGGGAAAGTCCTGCAGATCTTCCCGGATCTCGCCGGTGCGCGCATCGGTTATCAGTCCCGTGACCGGGTTACCCGCTCCAAAATCGGCGCCCCGCCGCGGCCAGGTTGGTCACCGTCTGCACGTCGCGGTAGTTGACCCCGATTCCCGGCCGTCCTAGCTCCACAACGAATCCCGCGTCGCCCCGCCCGATGCGGTTAGTGATGTCGTTGGTCTTAACCTCTTCGGTGCTGCGCGCCTGCACGCCGGTGGAGAGGTCATTGCCTACTGTGGGCTGTCGCCGCCCTTCTCGAGCCCGGGCCGCTCGCTGGCGGGTAGGGCGCCGCGGGCACCGCTTGTCAGGCCGAGTTCCGTCCGCAGGTCATCGAGCACCTGATCGGCCTGAGCGCGGTTGACCGAACGCTCGAGCTCGCGCATCGAGCCTTCGGGGGTCGCGGAGTCCAATTCCGCCGTGGCCTGGGCCTCGGCCATGCGCTGTTGGATCTTGTCCTCGATCTTGCGCAGGTCGGGTCCTTCCTCGTCGACGCGGGCGCTCAGCGCGCCCATGGCGTCGTTGACTGACTCCTGCATCCGCGCGGTCTCCAGCTGCCCCAATAGCTCCATCCGCCGGGAGGAGATCTCCTGAAGCTGCATCGCGTTCTCCTGGACGGCCTGCTTCGCCTGAACCGCCTGCTGTTCGGCTGTGACGAGCTGGGTTTGGAGCCGGTCGTAGTTGCCCTGCGCTGCCTGGATGCGCAGAGCGATAGCCTGGGCCGATTGCTCCCACTTTTGGGCATCTTCCTCGCGGCCGGCCTGCCGCGCCTCATCTGCTTTCATCAGCGCCTGCTTGGCCAGTTCCTTAGCCGTCGCCAGTTCCTCCCCAGCATCCTCCTGCTCGGTGCCCAGGCGGGTGCGATGCGCGATCACTTTCGCGGCCTGCGAGCGCAGCTGGCGGTCTCGCTCGCGGGCGTCTCTGATGGCCTGCTCGATCTCGACCTCGGGGTCCTTCATCTCTTCCACCTTCTGGCCGAAGAGAGTCTTGATGTAGTCCCAAAGTCCCGCCATGGCGGCCTCCTCTGTCGTCGAGGCCGTTTCCTGGCCTCTACTTGGTGTGCGTATCCGTGCATCCTCCAAAGGACCACCTCGAGGGGCGTGGCGCTCGGAGTCCTACGGCTATCTCCTTCCCATGCCGCGCCCGCCTCCACCGCCGCGGGACCCCATGCCCCGACCCCCGCCGATATTGATTCGCGGTCGCCAACTGCCTCCCCGGCTCTGACCCCCGCCGAAGATCCCGCCTCCGCCGAAGTTGCGGCCGAAGTCGTCGTCGCCCATGGGCCGGCGGTAGCTGCGGTAGCCTCCCCATCCCCAGCGGCTCATCAGCATGCGCATCGCGATGGTGGCAGCGTCGGTCAGCCAGGGGCTTTCGTCGTAGTCGCGGTAATGGCGTTGGTCCTCGGTTCGCGTAGTTGACTGCTCGGAACCCTTTGGAACCTGGGCCGGCGATTCCGGGCGGCCCGTCGCAGTTGCCTCTTCCTCTCGGATGATCGCGCCCCGGGGAAACAGAGACTCCGGTTCGGGCTTGGGCGGAGGTTCTCGTCCCTCCAGGCGGGCCTCGGCGCTATCGAAGTACCAGATGGCCTCGAGCACCCGGGGGTAGACCGCTTCCAGCTCGGGCCGCGTGTCCGCCTCCTCGAGATCGCCTTGAATTGCCATGAAGAGCCGCGACCCCTCGCGATAGTCCTCCTGAGCCGCCCGCGGCGAATCCGGCAGGTTGACGCGCTCGTCGAGTTTGATGATCGCGTTGGCCCCCCGGTTCACGGCTTCCCTGACCTTGGCCTCACCCCGTCCCAGAGCTTCGGCCTCTACCTCTTCATAGCTGGACTTGGTGCGGAAGGTGCCGCTCCACCAGAGAAAGATCAACAACACCAGCCCGCCGAGACCAAACAGCCACCAGAGAGAGAACAGACCCCCGCCCTCAGAACCTCCGGAGTCGATACCCTCGGACGGACCCTCGGCCGCGGGAGGCAGGTCGCCTCCCAGCAACAGTTGCCCGGCGGCCAGAGCTCCCTGGGCGAACGAGTCGCTCTCGTTGGCGCGCCGAATGGCGGCGGTCTCGGCTTGGGCCGCCTCGTTCTCGGGGTCGACGGTCGTGGCGACGGCCGCGGTGTCGGGCGTGTACACGAGCACCCGGCCCTCCTCGCCCAGACCGGCTAGGACCTCTTCGGCGAAGGCGTCGGTGCTGGAGAAATCGCTCACCTCTTTGGAGAGCACGACCACCTTGAAGACGCCGGCTTCGTTTTGCAAGCGGGCGGCGGCTTCGTCCAGTTCCTGCAGGTCGGCGTCGCTGATCGCGCCTTCTTCGAAGGTGACGTCGAAGTCCCGGAGATCGTCGACCGCCGCCTGTACGCTCTGCGCAAAAGCCGGTGGAGGGTCTAGGAACGCCAGGGGGACGGTCAGCAGTAGCACTAGCGCCCCCAGCGCCGGCAGGAGAACCACAGAACGAATGAATCCTCTGTTCAGAGGTCCTCCTTTTGTTGGGTTCCCGACAAGGACGAGGTCCCCAACGAACCCAGCGGAACAAACCCTGGGGTCCGTTCCGCTGGCGCAGTCAACGCGGCGAGCGCGCCAGCGCGTCTACAACACTGATGTGCGAATAGGTGCGGTCGCGTCTAGCTCTACGCCACGGGAGCCGCCGGTGCCGGCGCTGCCTCGGCCTTAAGAGCCTCCGGCACCTCGCGGCTGTTCAGACCCAGAGCTGCCCGCTTGGCCTCGATGTGCTGCATCAGGATAACCGCGGCTTTCTCCGGGTCGGGCTCGACGGCGAAGGTGGCGCCCACGTGCTCCTCGAGCCCTTGGGTCAGCAGGCCCACGACGTTCATGCTGCCCGCCACCGGAGGCATGGGTCCCAGGTGCGTGGTCACGCCCGATGCCACGAAGTAGGCGCCAATGGCCACGGCCTTCTCCGAGTACCATTCCGGCGCCGAACCCGCGACCGGGAGATCGCTGATGTCCACTCCCAGGGCGTTGGCCAGAGCACTCAGCAGGGTGAGGATACGCACGTTGTCCACGCAACTTCCCAGGTGGAGCACCGGGGGAATGCCCACGGCATCGCAGATCTTGCTGAGGCCGGGCCCCGCCCACTCCTTGGCGGCTGCGTTCTTGAAGCCCGCCTTAGCCGAGGCCACCGCGGCGCAGCCGGTGTCGACCACCAGGATGTCGTTCTCGATCAGGCGCTTCATCAGGGTGACGTGCGCGTAGTCGTGCTTGATCTTGGGATTGTTACAACCCACAACGCCCACGGCGCCGCGGATGGTGCCGTCCTTGATCGCGTCGAGCAACGGCTCCGGGGTGCCGCCCAGCGCCCCCAGGATGGCCTCGATGGAGAAGCCGGTGATCTGGTCCATCGGCTCCACCGGGATGTTGACCTTGTCCGGGTTGCGGTTCTTGAAGGCCTCGATGGCGTCGCGCACCAGCTGGTCCGCGGTCCCTTGGGCCGTCTCCGGGTGAAACTCGCGGTGATCGAAGCGCGGGAACTGGGCCTTGTCGCTCGTGGAGATCATGCGGGTGTGGTAGCAGCCGGCCACTTCACCCAGCGAGGGCATGATGCACTGATAATCGACGATCATCATGTCGAGCGCGCCGGTCACCAGAATCAGCTCGGTCATCAGGTGGTTACCCGCCTGGGGGACGCCCGCGCGCATCAGGAGCTCGTTGCCGGTGCAGCACAGTCCCACTAAGTTGATACCTGCCGCGCCGGCCTCGCGCGCGGCGGCGACCATCTCTTCCTTCTCGACCGACTGGAGCACTGTTCCCGAGACCACCGGATTGTGCCCGTGGACCGCGATGTTGACGTGGTCCTCCTTGAGCACGCCCAGATTTGCCTGGCTGGCGTGGGGTTGCGGCGTGCCGAACAGCACGTCCGAGACGTCGGTGGCGATCATGGAGCCGCCCCAACCGTCGGCCAAGGAGTTGCGCAGGCCCTGGAGCAGGATGGTTACCCAGTTGTTGTCCACGCCCATGTGGGTGCGGTGCATCATCTCGGAGGTCTCGCGGTCGATGCCCCGCGGGGTGATGCCGAGCCCCTCCCAGATCTCCTGGCGCTTGGCTGGAGCGCGGGTCACGTACTGCAGCGCCTTCTTGCGCATGCCGTAGTCCTCTTCCATGGCGTAGGCCAGGGCGCCCGCCAGCGCGAGTTCGTCCTTGCCCTCGACCTCGACGCCCCACTCCGCGGCCAACGCCCGCAGCTTGTCGGGGTCAGCGATGCCGTAGCCCTCGGCCTTACCCTCGGCCACCGCCGTCAGCGTTTCGACCAAATCGCGCCCGTGATCCGAGTGCGAAGCCGCGCCCGCAGCGATCATGCGCGCGAAGTTACGCGCCACTATGATGTCGGCGTCCGCCCCGCAGACGCCCTTCTGCGGCCCTTCGCCGAAGGGATCAATCCGGCAGGGACCCATCGCGCAGATACGGCAAGAGAGCCCGGTTTCGCAAAAGCCGCAACTGGGCTGCTGCGCCTGGAAGCGGTCCCATACAGTTTCCACCTGATCGCGCTCCGCCTTGGCCAGCATCGCCTGCGCATCCTGGGTGATGCTGAACTCGCCCTTCTTGTGACCGTTACCGTTGGCGCCCATCTATTCTCCTTCGTAGGTTAGGCATGATTTCGCGGCGGGGGTGTTCACCGCTGGTCGAGCGCCTTCTGGCGCCGCTTCATCTCGGTTTGCAGATCCCAGGTTGCCGACAACGGAACGCGCTGGGCGGCCATATCGAGGGAGATCGAGGCCGCCACTTCGCTGGTGCGCCGCTTCATGGCTGCGGTGGGCTCCTCGAAGGTCAGGGCGTTGACGAAGCAGGTCTCCACACAGGCCGGCACCTTGCCCTGAGCCTGCCGATCCACGCAGTTGTCGCATTTGACCGCGACCGTCTTGCCCGGGGGCGCCTTTGGATCCTGCGCGAAACGGATCACCCCGTATGGACAGGCCATGGCGCAGGAGGCACAGTTGATGCAGAGGTCGTAGTCGACCATCACCGTGTTGGACCCTTTGGCTCGGTAGATCGCTCCGGGCAGGCAGCCCAGCTGGCAGGGAGCCGGATCGCAGTGGCGGCAGCGGTTGGGGAAACCTTCGTCCTCGAGTCCTGCTCCCACGTGAATCCTGGGCGCCGGCCGCGGCTCTTCGAGCAGCGCGCCGATGAGGGTCTTGGCGGTCGAGTGGGCGGTGGCACAGGCCGTCATGCACTGCATGCAGCCCACACATCGCTCCGGGTGGACGATCACCTGCTTCACGGACGCTACCTCCTACTGGGTGGCGGTTGAGATGGCGGCGGAGGGATCGGCCGCCGCGGCGTTGGCGGTGTGGCGCGTCGAGGCGGCCCCGCTCACATGGGCCGGATAGGCGGTGCCTGGCTTGCGGCCCCGGCCCATCACCTGACCCACATTGAAGCGCGGCCCCAGGGCGTGGGCGGTGAGGCCGTCCAGGACCGCACCCTGATGGACCAGATTCATCAGCACGCCGCCCTGCTCGATGTCATTGACGAGCACAAATCCCACCAGCACACCCTCGCGGAAGAGCAGCTTCCGGTAGGTGTGGCGGCGGTGGTCGTATCGCTCGGCGGTTTGCAGGCCTTCGCTCTCCCTGGGGCTTACGATGCCGGCGGTCATCACGTCCAAATCGAATATGCGGATGACGTTACGCGAGAGGCTTCCGGGATAGCGCATGGGATAGCCGGCCATGTTGTGGCCCGCCACCCGCCCCATTTCCACGGCCACCGGCCAGATGGCGTTGACCCAGGGCCGCTGCCGGGCGACGTCGACGTGCTGGGCCACGTCGCCCGCGGCGTATACGCCGGCGACATTGGTTTGCATGTGGTCGTCCACCAGGATGCCGGCGTCGGTCTCGATTGCCTGGGGCACGTAACCGCGGGCGGGGAATACCCCCTTGCCCACCACCACCGCGTCGCACGCGAGCGAGCTGCCGTCGGAGAGCCGGGCCGCGCGTACGGCTCCACGCTCGTCGGTCTCGAAGCCGGTTGCCTCGATACCTGTGCGCACCTCCAGACCGTGACGTTCGAGTTCCGCCTGAATCATCTCGCCCGCGGTCTGATCGATCTGCATGGCCAGCGGAAAGCCGGAGCGGATCAGCATGGTCACGCGGATCCCGCGGCTGAGGAAGCCATAGGCGGACTTGAAGCCGACGAGTCCGCCGCCCAGCACCAGCGCGTGCTTCACCTTCGGCAGGGCCTCCACCATGCCCAGCACGTCTTTGACGGTGCGCATGAAGAAGATGTTGTCCAGATCGAGATTTTCGGCTTCGATGCGATGCGGATCTGCCCCGCTGGCGATCAGCAGACGGTCGAACGGAAGGTCGGCTCCGGCGGAAATGGAGACCTCACGCCGTTCGAGATCGAGTCCGGTTGCCTCCACCCCGAGATAGGCTGTGGCCCCCAGGGAGCGGTAATAGTCGTCGGGCCGGATGGGCAGTTCATCGAGTTCGGCACTGCCGGCGAGGATGTTCGAGATCATGGGCCGGCAGTATGGGGGGAAGGCTTCCCGGGCGACGAATGCGATGTGGCCGTCGGGATCAATGCGGCGGATGGTGTCGGCAGCGGTAATTCCCGCCACTCCGTTACCGATGATGACGTAGCGCATGCGGCCTCGAATCGTCGGTGGCTGGGCGTTGTCGTTCTCTTGGCGCAATTCGTGCGCTAAATTTCACATTAAGTCTAGAAGGATAGACTGTCAAACAGAGGACGCGGCGAGTAGGGTGGCAACTCGGCCTTCAGGGTACGGGGGCACAGAAGCCGGCCTCGAGCCGCGTGGAAGCGAGACGTCTTGGCGGAGGTGCCGGATGCGAACCAGAGAGAGCTGTGAGGTGTGCAACTTCTCCGCCGTCCAGGGAAAGGGCGGCGATGCTGAGAAAACCTCCGCTGCGGAGGCGGGGGAAGCCGGAACGCTCGAATGTCACCGTTGGCCTCCCGTCCCGGCAGGTATGATCGACGGGGCTCGGGAAGGCATCGGCGGCGACGGATCGCGGTCGGCGTTGACAGGGGTCTGGCCCGCTGTGGTGGCGGGCGCCTGGTGCGGTGAGTTCGCGCCCAAGCGTCAGGACTACGGCGAGCCGGGGCTGCGCCGCTACTCGTAAGGGGGTCGTCGGCGCCCACGGGAAAGCGGCGACTCCCCGGGGAAGCCACCGCTTGGCCATCAGCGCGAGATTCGCGACCAAACGCGCGCCGCACGGAGTCGGTGAACTGCTCATCTCTTACTCTTTCTCCGGAGCTTCTGTGTTGCATGGCGCAATACTTCACTATTCCCCGGTTTGGGGGGCACGCCCACAGTGATTTGCTCCCCCAGTGAGCCATTCGGGATTCGGGCACGCCCGAGCGGTGGTAGTAAGACCGGGACAGCGTTGCCGGCGAGCAGGGGAGACCGTGGCCCAGGAAACGACCGCTCTGGATGCTCTGATTCGGAATGTGCCCAAGGCAGAACTCCACGTTCACGTGGAGGGGACCCTCGAGCCGGAGTTGATGTTCGAGTTCGCGCGGCGAAACTCATTGGAGTTGCCGTATCGTACGGTGGAGGTGGCTCGGGCGGCCTACTCGTTTGGGAGCCTGCGGTCGTTCCTGGATCTCTACTACCAGGGGGCGGCCGTCTTGCAGGAGGAGCGCGACTTCTACGAACTCACCCGGGCCTACCTGGAGCGGGCGAACGCCCAGCGGGTGCGCCATGTCGAACTCTTCTTCGATCCGCAGATCCACACCGCCCGGGGCGTCCCCTTCGAAGTGGTGGCAAGGGGCATAGGCCGGGCCCTGGAGGATGCCCAGGCGGAGTGGGGGATGACCTCCCGGCTCATCATGTGCTTCCTTCGCGACCTGGGCCCCGAGGCGGCCTTGGCGACGCTGGAGGAAGCGCTGCCGCACGCGCAGGAACTGGTCGCGGTCGGCCTGGATTCCGCCGAGGTGGGCCACCCTCCGGACGACTTCGAGGAGGTCTTTCGACGCGCACGGGAGCGGGGGCTGCTCGCCGTCGCCCACGCCGGGGAGGAGGGGCCCCCTGAGTTCGTGCGTCAGGCTCTGGACCAACTACGGGCGCGCCGCATCGATCACGGGGTGCGCGCCTTGGAGGACCCCGATCTCGTGGAGAGACTGGTACGGGAACGGGTGCCGCTGACCGTCTGCCCGCTTTCCAACGTCAAATTGGGCGTGGTCTCCTCTTTGCGGGCGCACCCGCTCCGCCGGATGCTGGAGTTGGGACTCATGGTTACGGTGAATTCCGACGATCCTGCCTACTTCGGCGGTTACATCACCGAGAATTTCCTGGCTGCGCAGAGAGCCCTGGACCTCACGCGGGAGCAGATCCTGACTCTTGCCCGCAACTCCTACGCCGCCGCCTTCGTCGACGAAGGCCGTCGCCGGCAATTGGAAGACGAACTCCAGGCGGTCGCTTCCGAGTTTTAGCGCCTGCGCTCAATCATCCCGCCCGCCCGTGGCGGTCGGCCGCGGCGTTCCATTCGCGCAACCCCCGCGGCGTCGTCCTCCGCCCGCGCTTTGGGGCCGTCCAGCGGCCATCGGTTGACACCCTTCCCACTTGTGCAGATGATGAAGAAGGGTAATTGGGCGGCCGATCGGCCTGGGAGCGAGCTTAGGGCAGCAGCACCGGGTCTCGTCCGGCACCGCACGAGCGGGGACCTGGTCCCCGAGGAGGTGAACGAGATGGCGGAATCGGTATACAAGGTGATCGAGCTCGTCGGGACGAGCACCGAGTCTTGGGAGATGGCGGCCCGCGCTGCCGTCGAGAGGGCGGCGCAGAGGCTGGAAGATATCCGCGTGGCCGAAGTAGTCGAGCAGGACCTCAAGATCGAGGACGGCAAGGTGGCCGCCTACCGGGCCAAGGTGAAGGTCTCCTTCAAGTATCACGAGGAGGATGCCAACTAGTCTTTGGGTGACTGATTCCCCGGCTCGCCCGAGCCGGGGAATAGGACGGTGCGGGAAAGTTTGGACAGCTGGTCACTTCGAGCGCGCGGTCTTTCTCTGGACCTCGTCCGGTCACACGCTAGGCGGCCAGCTGATGCAGCACGAAGAGCTGCACCAGACCCACCCCCACCACCAGGAATTCCGGTACCGCCATGGTGCGGTAGATGGGGGCCAGAGGGGAGCCGAAATACTCCTTGGTGAGCACCAGGCAGAGGTGAACCGGCGAGAACATCACTCCGGCAAAGCCCGAGGCGAAGGCGAAGGCCAGCATGCCGAGGTCGGGATCGGGATAACCCACGAGCGGCAGGATGAGGGGGAAGGCAATGCCCACGAAGGCGACGGCGACCCCGGTGATGAAGCCCACGAGGAAGGGCAGCAGGAACAAGATGGCGAGCACCGGCACCCCCAAGTCGTCCAGGATCTGGGGCATGTGCTCGACCACGCCCGAATCCTCCACCACGCCCTGGAAGATCAGGACGCCCACCACCAGGAAGAGGGTTTTGGCGGCGACGCCTTCGCGCACGGTTTGAGCCAGCCGGCGGGGAGCGTAGCGGTGGGCCAGGAAGAGCACCGCGAGCACCACTCCTAGGGCCAGCGTGATGTTGACCCCGCCCACAACCACCAGCAGCATCAGCGCGGCGAAGGGGGCACCGCTCTTCAAGAGGAGCAGGGCATTTTTCCGTCGGTTGACCTCGCCCAGGGTGGGAGAGGCGGCCACTCCCCGGAAGCCCACGAGAATCCCCAGGCCCAGGATGGTAATGGGGAAGACCACCTGCGCCAGGAAGAGATCACCCATGGAGACGCCGGCGAGGGCAGCGGTCAGGATGAAGCCGGGATAGAGCGGCGAGACGTACTCCCACAGGTGGCGGAACCAGTAGTTGATGAAGCTCTTGCGGTCGCAGCCGATAACGCAGCCGTGCGCAGACTCCTCGACCAGAGGCGCGGAGAAATAGGCTCCGCCCGGGGAGGGCAGCAGGCCGATGACCGCGGGCATGGTGGCCATCACCACACGGTTGTCGCCGAAGAGCGCGCGCAGCGAGTCGACCAGTCCGTTCAAGGTGCCGGTCGTGCGGAGCACGTTCTCCAGCACCATGATCAGCGCCAGAGCCGCCACCAGGGTGAGCGAGGTGGGAGCTACGGCCGCGCCCAACACCGAACGTCCGAGTTCGAGCGCATCCATGCCCATGGAAAGCCCCAAGATCGCGGCACCCGCCAACATTGCCAGCCCCAGGTTGAGCTTGAGCCGCAGGAGGCCGATGATCACGGTGAAGACGATCAGCAGTTTGAGGAGTTCGGCCAAAAGAGCCCTTTCGGTTTGTAACAGAAGTGGCTAGATTAGCAGAGAAGCCGGGGACCGGCGGCGGCCGGGGTGGGGCGCGCCCGTCGTGGTGCGCGCAAAGGGGTTTCGACCTCTTTCGCCCGAGGCAGCGCGGGGTAAGAAACCATGATTGCCGTCCACCAAGACCACAGGAGTGCCGTGAGCGCCCGCCTGTCCGAACTGCCCTTGCTCTGCTTCGTCGACCGCGAGTCCTGGCGGGCGTGGCTCGAGGCCAACCACGCCGCTTCCCAGGGCATCTGGCTGGCGGTGGGCAAGAAGGGGAATCCCATCACCAGCCTGACCTACGAGGCCGCCGTGGAGGAGGCCCTCTGCTTCGGCTGGATCGATAGCACGGTGCGGCGGTTGGATGAGCATCGCTTCCAGCAGCTGTTCACCCCGCGCCGCCCGGGTGGCAATTGGTCTCTGTCGAACAAAGCCCGGGTGGCCCGGCTGATCGCCTCCGCCCGGATGACCTCCGCGGGCCTCGCTCCCATCGAACAGGCCAAGGCAGACGGCTCCTGGACGCTGCTGGACGAGGTGGAGGACCTGGTGGTGCCGCTTGACCTGGCCGCCGCCCTGGAGCAGGCGCCCGAGGCGGCGCGGCGACACTTCGCCGAGTTCACCAACGGGCAGAAGAAGCAGATCCTCTACTGGATCGTCACCGCTAAACGCGCCGACACCCGCGCACGACGGATCGCCCAGACGGTGACGGCGGCGGCGGAGGGCCGGCTTCCGCGCTAGGCTCTGTTACTCCGATAGTCAGGTGGTCGCCCTTCGGGTCGCCCTCGGCCGGGCGTAGGTGAAGGTGAGGTCCTCGAGCACCTCGATCATCACCCGCTCGCCTTGGTCAAAGGCGAAGGCGTCGCCCGCCCCCAGATCTAGGCGGGCCTCGTCCAGGTCGATCTCGGCGGGGTCGTAGTCGGGGGGTAGCGGGGTGAGCCGCACCCGCCCGGAGATGATGTAGCCCAGTTCGTGCCGGGCCATGGGCACGGGAAGCACCTCGGTTCCCGCCCGCGCTTCGGCCAGCACCAGCTCCCAGCCCGCGTCCGAGGCCAGCAGCACCGTCTCGCGCATCGCTCCTTTCAGGCGTCCGCGTGCTCCCGGCCGCTCTTCGGTTCGAACTGCTTTCATCGCTCAGAACACCCTTCCCCTCGGTCTTGCTTTCGCCTATCCCGGCCAGTTCCAACCCTCGTATTGCACCTAGCCCCAGCACGAGCTGACGGCGCCCCGCGCCTCCTCGAAGGCCTGGTGCAAGGTCGCCTCGTTTATGGGTGCCTCCGTATGCTTCAGGCGGGAGAGATCGGGCAGGCCCGTGGCCGCCCGGGCCGAGCGCCGAACTTCTTGGGCAGCCCGCAGGTAGCTCTTCGCCGAGGTGCGTGTGAAGACCAGCACCGCCGGGATGTGGCGCTTCTTCTACCCGGCAGGCGCGTGAGGGGAACGGGCGCCGGGGCGGCGACTCGGGGCGATGAGTCTCTGAGTCCCGATCCCAATCTTTGGCTGAACTTTGAGTTTGCTTAAGGTTGGCCTCCGACAATTGAGATGGGTGGGCAGGCGACGGAACCTCCGGCTCACCGAGAACCGAGTGGGGAGGGAATCATGCACGGCAGAGTCATGACGGTTACCGTCCAGGGGATCAGCGACCAGAAGTTCGACGAGGCGGTGGCCAACTACCGCGAAATCGTGCCACCTAAGGCCAAGCTGCTCGAGGGCTTCGAGAAGGCCATCCTCCTGGTGGACCGGGAGAACGACCAGGTGCTCTCGCTCACCCTGTGGCGGGACAAGGACTGCTGCGACGCCGGCATCGAGCAGTCGGGCAAGCTGGCCCAGGAGGTCATGCAGAAGACCGGCATCCAGGGGGACGTGCGCATGAACGACTACGAGGTGCCGGTGTTTTCGGAGTAGGAAGTAAGCGCCAAGAAGCGGGAACTTGCCGAGCCCTACCTCGCTCGGTAGGACGAGGGGCCCCCAATGCCCGCGGGGCCCCTCTCTTTGACCGCAGCCCTGGTCGCGGGAGCCCCACACCGTCACCGCAGGAGCCGCGAATCCATCCCCAGGTCGAGCGCCGCAGCGTGCAGGGCCTGATCACAGGTCACGAGCCCCGCCCCCAATTCGCGGCAGGCGGCCAGGTGAAGGGCGTCGAGCGTGCGCAGGTGCAGCTTGCGCTCCGACAGCCAGAGACGGGCGCGGGCGAAGGCCGTTGGCGGCAGTGCGACGAGGTCGAAGCGGCCCTCCCGCAGGTCGTCCAGGTAGGCGGCTTCGATCAAGAGCAGGTGAGGCTCCTCGAGTTCGCCCATCTGTAGCAGGCGGTTGAGCGCGGAGGCGAGTTCGACGTCGGTCAGGCGACTGAGCGTCAGCGGTTGCCCTGCGCTCCGCAGATACTCCTCGACCGCCGAACTTGCAGCCTCCGGGCGGTAGTAGGGCACGAGGGCGCTGGTGTCCAGATAGACCGAGGCAGCGGAGGGGCCGCCGGCGTTGGCTCCCGTCGCGCAATGCTCAGCCACGTTCTTCTCGAAGCTGTCGGATCACCTCGTGGCTCGGTGTCTTCGCGGGGGGCATCTGCTCACGGAGGTCCCTACGGCTGGGAAAGGAGATTGACGCCGCCACGGCCGCGCTTGCGGCTGTCAAGCGAGCCACGGGCGCACCGCGGCGAGTGATGACGACTTCCTCGCCGGCCTCGACCGCGTCGAGCAGACCGGCCAATCCTGCCCGCGCCTCGCGCACGCTCACTTCACGCATCTTGTCACTCCTCGCGATTCTCGCCCCGGTCGCGCTTGGTGTACACAGTAAGTGTACTCCGGTACCGACGGGAAGCAAAGGCGACCTCCGACTCTCCCTCATTGACGCCGCCTCGCCTGCCGAAATACTGTCTGCAGAGTGAGCACGGGGCCGGGCGGGGGGTAGTCCAGACCAGGACGGCGGGAAACGGGAGGAGCGGCATGCGCGATATGGTGCGTCTGATCGAGGGCCTGGCCGAGGGCGATCCCACGGCCCAGGCCGTCTTCGTCTTCACCGTGGTGGGCACGGTGCTGATCGTGGGGGCGACGCTGATCATTCGCCGGCGGCGGTAGGGCAGGCACGCGGCGCGCCGGTGCCATCCATGCCCCTACTCCGGCTGGGGCAGCACCCGGAAGCCCTCCTGGCGAAAGTGGCGATCGCCCGTGATCGCCGTCTCTATTCCCAGCTCCTCCATTACCACAAAGCTGAGGCAGTCCACCAGCGAGTAGGTCTTGTCCGGCTGCTCGAGGAAGCGACGCCAGCCCCGCGCCAGTTGTCCCTCATCGGGATGGATCATGCGGAGTTCGCGTGAGCTTCGCAGAAGCGTCCCCACCCTGATGGCGGCGGACTGGCCCAGCCGTCTCCCCAGGAGGGAGAGGATCTCGGCGAAGACGAAGCTGGTCGTAACCAGGTCCTCGAACTCCGCTATCGCCGCCTTGGTGCGGGCGTGGGCGGGGTCGCGCGAGTTGAAGAAGGAGTACCAGGCCTGCGTGTCGACGAAAGCGGTGGTCAAGAGTCGGCCTCGTCTCGCGAACTTGCCCCCCGCTCCCGTGGCGGCTCGTCTCTCTCGTGAGAGGTTGTGCCGTGCTCGGCCTCATCGGCCAGGATCTCGTCGATTTCGGCGTTCGTCAGGCCTCCGCCCTCGAAGATGCCGGCGAGATCCATGATGCTGGAACGCGGTCGCTCCTCGGCCATCGCCTCGTCGATCAGAGACCGCAGATAGGCCCCCATACTGCTGCCCTGCTCGGCCGCTTGCCGCCGCACGAACTGATACTGGTGCTCCTCGAGGGAGATCTGGGTTCTGGTCATGCGACCCATCTTTGCTCTCTTCCCCCGCCTGGTCGAGGCGACTTTGGTTTTACCTTGCTAGGCTAGTCTTTTACATCTTACATCAGATAGCATACTTTGATTCCTATGTCCCACTTAGCCCCGCGCGACGTTTTGCCGGCCCTGGCTTTGAACTTGTCTATCCTGTAAGTGGTCCGACGCCGGGGGCGCCGGTCTTCAGTTCGCTTGGGATCGTCCCGATGTGGAAACCGCTGCAGTAGGCGCATGCGTACACGTGGTGGTCCTCCGCATTGGCGTACTTCTTCTTGTAGCCCTTCAGCCGTGCTTCGGCAAATTCCCTTGTTCGGTACCTCACCTTTCTCGCTGCGCACACAGGAGCTGCTCACCAAGCACACCGCCGTGCTCGGCATGACCGGGGCGGGCAAGTCGAACGCGGTCAAGGTGCTGCTACGGAACCTGCTTCGGCTGGAGGAGTTCCACGACCTGCGCGTAGTGGTGATCGACACCCATGGCGAATATGCGGCGGTGGCGGACGCGCTGGCCGGCGAGCGGGGCTGGACCGATCTCGCCGTCGAGGTGGATCGCAGCCTGATGGAGGAGGGCGAGTTCAAGGAGGAGGCGCTCAAGCGGGCCTTCCGCCGAGACCGCCGGGACGGTGCCCTCTTTGCCCGGCTGCAGGAGATCGCGGACACGTTGGGTGATGACGACGACTTGCCGGAGTTCTGTGAGGTGCTCCGGGACGCCGCCAACGAGGAGGAGGACGATAAGGCAGCCGCAGCGCTCCTCGAAGTGGTGGAGCAGCTCTGCGAACGGGACGACCTCTGCCTGCGCGAGGAGAACGCCTACACCCTGCGCGAGCGAGCGCGGCAGGATCACGAGGCCGGCGAGGTTCGCGTGGAGAGCTCCGATGTGGAAACGGCCGGGGGCACGGCCTCCGCCGCGCGGATGGTGGAGGGCGGGGGCGCGGCCAACGGGACCGCCGTCGGGCCAGAGGTGGACCTCTCCCGGCCCGGGCTCTACATCCTCAACCTGCGCGAGCACCCTGGTCTCATCGCGCGCGCCCGGATGGCCGGCGGCCTCATGAACCGGGTTTACCGCCGCTCGCTTGAGGTGGACGGGCGCGAACCCTTCCTGGTGGTGATCGACGAGGCTCAGAACTACGCCCCCGAGCAGCAGACCGGGCTGCTCAAGCGACTGCGCTTCTCGGAGCAGGCCACCTTTGCCCTCGCCTCCGAGGGGCGAAAGTTCAACGTGGGGATCCTGGTGGCCAGCCAGCGCCCGGCACGGGTGAGCAAGAACATCCTCAGCCAGTGCAACACGCACGTGATCTTCCGGGTCGCCAACGTCGAGGACCTGGACGCGATCGGCGGCAGCTTCGAGGCGGCCTCACGGGGACTCTTGGACGAGCTGCCGGGCTTCGACGTGGGGACCTGCGCGGTGGGAGGCACCGGGATCGGGATGGTCACGCGTGTGGCGGTGCCGGAGTTCAGGGCGGTGGCTATGTAGCCGAACGGTCACCTTCGGCTCGTCCACCGAGCCATCATAGCTACATCGTTGATAGAATAGCTACATGCAGGAGGCGCGCCGCGCGGAACGGGTGAAAGCCGTGGCCAGTGTCGAGGGACGGAGGCAGGCTGTAGTGCTTCAGGTTGGCATCAGGGAACTCAAGAACAACCTCAGTCGACTGTTGGTCCGGGTAAAGGCCGGAGAAGAGATCATTGTGACCGACAGGGGGCGTCCGGTTGCCAGGATCACGGGGGAGCCCACGGTGCGAAGACCGATCCGTCAGGCAATCGAACCTCTCGTGGAGCAAGGGCTCGTCACCCTGCCGGCCAGAGCGCGAAGGGACGACTTCGCAGCCCTCGACATTCCAGAGGGGCGAGCGGTCTCGGAGATCGTGCTCGAAGCGCGCAGGTAGGAAGCCGCCGGCGATTGCTCCTCTACCTCGACACGAGCGCCCTGGTGAACCGCTACGTGCGCGAAAGCCACTCCGACCAGGTCCTCATCTGGTGGCGCTCGGCCGACTACATTGCCACGTCTTTCGTCGCCTACGCCGAAGCGTTGACCGCCTTCCATCGGAAGGAGCGCGAGGCGAACGTGCCCCCCGACCTCTTCGCGCGGTTGATCGCTCAGTTTCGCGATGACTGGGAAGCTCTCATCCGCGTCGAAGTGAATGCGGAACTGGAGCCGTACGTGCTCGATCTCCTCGAGCGTCATCCATTGAGGGGCTTCGACGCCATCCACCTCGCCTCGGCCGTGGCGCTTCACGAGCGGGTGCATCAGGAAGCCAAGGAGAACCTCGTGTTCGCCTGCTTTGACGAGAGACTCGCCGGGGCTGCGCGGGCTGAGGGAATGCTGGTGTATCCGGGATGAGCTTTGGCGGCGCCCCAACGAGCCTTCGCTGGCCCCCACACGCAATGATCCAATGCAGCGGAGGGAGGAGTGCAGGTGACTAAATCCGCGTCCAGCCGTCGCCGTGCCCAGCAGTGGCCCTACCCCCGCCACCGTCGCTTCGAGGAAGCTCTGCGGGAGGCGGCGAGCGCTTGGTTCGCCGAGCGGGGCTACGAGTGTCACCGTAAGTACGATTACTGCCTGGCCGACCTCGAACGGGACTGGCCCAAGAACATCATCCTGCCTGAGGTGGCGGAGTACGTCGCGGCCGAGCGGGCGCGTTGCCAGGCGGAGGGCGACTGCTTCCCCTTGCACAAGTACGCACACCACGGACTGAGTTCGCAGGCCATGGTCTTCAACCTGATCGGCCCTTTAATCGTCCGGGAGGACTACGAACCGCTGAGGCTCAGGTTGGAGAAGGCGGGGGTGGAGTGGCCGGAGGAGGTCGGCTGGGCAGAGTTCGAGTACGAGGATCGGACTGTGTTCAACGAGGACTCCGGGCAGCCGACCTCGATGGATCTGGTGGTGCGCGACAGCGCCGGTCGAGCGCGGATATTCATCGAATCCAAACTGGTTGAGCGGGAATTCGGGGGCTGCTCGGTCTTCGCGGGCGGCGACTGCGACGGCCGCAACCCCACTGCGGACAAAGACCTCTGCTACCTGCACTTCATCGGCCGGCGCTACTGGGAGCTCCTCGCCGCTCACGGCTTTCTCGAAGGGCCCGTGGGAACCGATCGCGCCTGCCTGCTCTCCAACTACTACCAGTTCTTCCGCGAACTCCTCTTTGCGCTCGAGTTGGGGGGCAGCTTCGTGCTCCTCAGCGATGAGCGCAGCCCGACCTTCTTCACGCGGGGGCCGAAGGGGGACCGAGGGCTGATGCCCTTCCTCCTGGAGCTTGTGCCGCGGGAGCTGCGCCATCACGTCGCGGCCATAAGTGTGCAGGACGTGCTCGCGGCGGCAGCTCATACCGGCCGACACGGCGACTGGGTCCCGCAATTCGCGCGCAAGTACGGGATGGAGGGGGTCGCGTAGTAAGGTGTTGATAGGTACTAGCTGTCAGGGAGGTCGGTGAATGAGCGCGCAGCGTGACACGACTCAGCGGGATACTGCCTCCAGACGGGACCTCTACCTCATCCTGCTCGCCATCGCCCTGGCGGTGGCCTCCTTTCTCTTCTTCAGCGTCTTCTTCGATGAGGATGCGCCGCCCTTCTCGAGCGAGGTGGCCTCGGCTTTCCTGGGGTCGATCATCACCGTCATCATCACCATGCTTCTCCTCAACCGGCAGTCCGCCGCCGAGAAGGAGCTGATCCAAGAGCAGGCCAAGTCCGAGCGTATCAGCCAGCTAAACGACAAGATTTTGGGTGCGAAGGTCAATCTCTATAACGATCTGCTGGGGCAGGTGAAGCAGGTGATGCTCTGCGAGGAGGTCTCGTATAAGCACCAGGTGGAGATCCAGATCATCAACCAGCAGCTGTCCTACTACGCCAGCGAGGAGGTGTTGGAAGCCTTTAACGCCTTTGCCGTGCTCTTCAACGAGGTCGCGGGCGACAGCAGAGTCACCGATGAGGAACGGGAGCAGTTGGTGGCGGCGTTGGGAAAGCTAAGCCTGAAGATCCGGCGTGACCTGGCCACCGACGACAAGGCTCGGCACTTCGATGAGGAGCGGCTGTCGAAGCTGGTCGAGAGCAACATCCGTAGCCTCTCCCCGGCTAAGATTGATGAGGCGGCCTTCCTGGACGACTGCGATCAGACTGAGCGTGCCTACTTCGAGCAACTTTTCGGCTGCCTGAAATCTGCCGACGTCGAATACACCATGGGCACCAAGGGTTTCTCGATTAAGAACCGGAGGCGTGCGAGGCGGCAGCGGGTGGCTTGGGTCTTCCCGACCAAGGTAAGACGACCCAGCTTTCAGATATTTACGTCAGACCTATCCGCTGAGATGTTGGCCGAGACCAAAGCGTTTCTCGACAGCTACGGCGAGAGTGTCGATACGGATAAGACACCGCCCGAAACCATCACCTTCTCGGCCGAGCAGTTGCCGGTCGAGCGCACCTGCGAACTGGTGTTGCGGTTGGTAGGGAAGCAGACACGCTTTGGCGAGGGTGACTAAGGGCTGCCCAGCCCACGGGCAGACGACACTGGCGGAGGCGGCGGCGACCGATTGCGACCGTATTCTCGCTAGGCCTGGTACCGACACAGGATCATCCGCCATTCGCCGTTTCCACGCGCACCTTCCCGTCCTCGATCACCGCGTAGCGGAAGCCCTGGTCGTAGTTGGGGTCGATCATGTGGAAGTCCGGGCCCCAAAGATCGTTGGGAGGGCTGTGGCCGACGACTTGGGAGAGCGAACCGAGTGGCCTGTGCCCGCAGCCCATGGAGTTCGGGCGGTAGCGGTGGGGAGCCCCGCACTTGCTCATGATGTAGGCGGAGCTCGGGGCGCCTGTGTGCTCCTGCTCGGTGAAGGCCTCGCGAAACTGCCTGTTCAGCAGTTCAATCAGGATCGCCGGATCACCGGCGCACCGGTCGCTGAGTACCTGTTCGTATTTCTGGCAGAGTCCCCCGTGGCTTACGATTACCCCTTCCACCAAGGTGACCACCCGCAGCTTCCCGTCGGGGTTCATGAGCATGGTCTGCTCTCGTAGACGACTGCGGTACCGTCGGCTCTCCGGATGCTGGCCTGGGATCCAGTAGTCCAGCATGATCGCTTGGTCGTGATTGCCGACCAGCACCTCGTCGGCCCACTTCTCGATCAGCCCCAGGCACTCTTCGAGTCGCGGACCGCCATCCACCACGTCGCCTGCGAATATCAGTCGGTCGGTTCCACGCCGGAAGCCGCCGTGCTCCAGTGGCCTCTCGAGAAATTCGGGGCGACCGTGAATGTCGGAGATAATGAATGTGCGAGATCCTCCCACTCCGCTTCCTCCTTTGCTCGCGCCCGCATATTTGGCACCACGCTTGTCGAGCGCTGCCGCCCCGGATCTCGGCCTATTGTATGGTGAAACTAGACGTAGCGGTGGTTTCGCTCTGATCAATGGAAGGGGGGAGACATGAACAAACGGGGGCAGCAGTCTACGCTCGACGGCGGGGTTCTGAGCCGGGCGCGGGGGTGCCTGTTGGGTCAGCTCGCCGGAGATTCGCTGGGGAGCCTGGTCGAGTTCAGACGGCCGGCAGAGATCAGGCAGAGCTATCCCGAGGGGCTGCGGGAGCTCGCGGACGGCGGTCCCTTCACTCTGATCGCCGGTCAACCTACCGACGACTCCGAGCTGGCCCTGGCTTTGACCCGCAGCTTGGTCGGGCACGGGACTTATGACGAGGCGGCGGTCGTTCGGGGATACGTCGGGTGGTACGAGTCGGTGCCCTTCGATATCGGCAACACCATCGGGCGGGCTCTCAGGGCGGCGTCCGCCGCGCGGCGCGAGGGCGGCGATCCGGCCGAGGCGGCCCGGGAACAGGCAGACGCCGGCTCCCAGGCCAACGGAGCCTTGATGCGCATTAGTCCCCTGGGCATCTTTGGGTGGCAACAGCCGCCGGAGGAGCTGGCGGAGTGGGCGCGCAGAGACGCCCGCCTTACGCATCCGCATCAGATCACTCAGGACATAAACGCCCTCTTCGTCGTCGCCCTCGCCCACGCTATCGCCACGGGTCCTTCGCCACAGGAGCTCTACGAGTTCACGCGCGAGTGGGCCGCGGCCAACGGTGTGCCCGAGCATGCCCAGGCTTGGCTCACCACAGCCTCGCAGCTGCCGCCGAAAGACTACGTCTACCAGCAGGGCTGGGTACGCAAAGCCCTGCAGAACGCCTTCTACCAACTGCTGCACGCGTCCTCGCTCGAGGAGGGAGTGGTGCAAACGGTGATGGCCGGCGGGGACACCGACACCAACGCCTGTATCGCCGCTGCCCTCTTGGGGGCGGTGCATGGGGAGGAGGCCGTCCCCGAGCAGTGGCGGGAGAAGCTGCTTTCCTGCCGGCCGGAGGAGGGGAGAGCCGGGGTCCACCGGCCTCGGCCGCAAGAATACTGGCCGGTTGACGCGCTGGAGCTGGGGGAGAGCTTGGCTCGGGCAGGCGTGGGAAACGGCAAGAAGGAAGAACTCGGATAAGGGAAAATCGGACGGGGGGACTTCTACATGAACGAATTGGAGTACTGGGCGCAGCTGCCCTGGGCGCGCTAGGCGCTCGGTCGCGGCGGTCCACCCACTCAGGAGTGCGCTCTCTGAGGCGCGCGCTCCGAATTCAGAAGAGAAAGCTACTGCCGACGTGGTAAGTAACTCGTAAGGGATACGAAAGCGCCTCCCAATACTTGGTGGGCAGGATCTTCTTATCTATTGGAGGCCGGTGCCGCTGGCGGGCGGAGGCCGGTCCGGAGAAAGGAGATTCACTATGACAATCGCGAAATCGAAGGCTCTCTGGCCGGCGATTCTGCTGGCAGCGCTCCTTGCGATGCTCGTCTTCACCGTGGCCCCCGCGGCGGCGGCCGCGCCACCGGTGGTGGGCGACGACGGCGGCGCCTTCCTCTGCGTTGACGCCGGACTCGGCGTGCTCAACAACCATGGCGGCAATGTGTTGCCGTCTGGGGGCGTGACCTTCCTGCCCGGCCACAACCAAGCCGGTGCTCACGCCGACTCCAACAGCTACAATGCCGACAGCGCGGCGGATTCGCCCGGCCCCGGTAACGGGAACACGGACTGGTCGCCGATCTGGCCGCCAAGTAGTAGCTAAATCTGCCTGTCGGCCTCCGAATGCGTAGGCGGGCCGACAGCGGCTCGAGTTCAGTCGGGGCGCCTCCGCCAGGGCGCCCCTCTTTTTTGCGGCCTGGATCGTCGCGGGGCGGCCGGCATCCGATCCGGCCTGGCATCTCGAACAGCTGCGCAACCCGCTCGACTTCGACCCCGCCGCCATGAGTTGCACCGGCTGGACAACCTGGCGTACTTCCTCTTGACTGCTCGTCGTCCGGAGCCGACACTGAATGCAGCGCTTTCCTTCGCCACCCGGGCCTCGGCGCCTGCCGGTGGCGAGCTATGTGGCAGGAGTCAGTAGGGGAGGTTCCATGGAAGAGCCGCGGCAGGCCGCGGAAAAGCGTGTCGGCGTCGTGTACCTCTCGGGGCCGCTCAGTGGGTGCAACCGCGAGCAGCGGCACAACTGGAGGAACGCGGTTCAGAACCAGAGCCCGCGCTTCGAATACATCGATCCCACCGAGTGGGGCGACGACTACGACTTCTCCCGCCAGCTAAAGGCTCTGGACGACGCCGATATCGTGGTGGCCAACATGTGGAAGGTGTCGGTGGGCACCACCATGGACATCTGGAACGCCCGTTACCGGGGGAAGCCCATCGTGCTGCTTGATCCCAACTACCTCCGCAACCCGATTCTGGAAGATCTGGTGCGCCCGGTCGAGCCCGCAACTTCGCTCGAAGAAGCCTGCCGGCGGCTGGAGGAGTTGGCGACCCGCCCCAACCCGCTCAGAGTGCGGAAGAAGGACGGCCGATTGGCGGACTTCGAGTTCGCCAAGCTCCGCCGCTCTCTGGAATTCGTCTGTGCCGAGGCCAACGTCAACGACATCAATCTGCCCCAGCAACTGGCCGCGCTGTCGGTCGATTACCTGCGCGACTGGGCGTCCGCGGGCGTGGTCTCGACCGAGCAGATCCGCGAGGCCACCCTCCGTTCACTCAATGAGGTGGGCCGGAACCGCATCAATCAGAGAGACGTGCGGGTTCGGGTCGAGGCCATCCGCGATGCGGTCAAGCGCCGGGAAGAGAGCAAGGAGTCGGCGCTGGCGCTCGCCGAGGCGCAGGGCGACAAGGACAAGTTGGTCGCTCTGGTTGAATTGCAGGATGCGGAGTTGAAGCACCTCAGGGCCGAGAAGGCCCTGCTCGAGGAGCAGCGGGAGCGGGACGAAGGCCCGGGGTACCAGCCTCCGGGATACCAGCCCAAGACCGTGGTCGAGGCACTCGAGCGTGCCGCGGAGCAGTTCGACGATTCGTTGCAGGTTCACCCCAAGGCCTGGAGGTCGGCGAGGAAGGCCAACACTTATCAACCGCTCCGCGTTCTCCTGGCGCTGGAGACCCTGGGCAAGCGCGCCAGAGAGCGCATGGCGCAGGTGGAGGGCCAAGGCAGCGGCCAGGCGAAGAGTCTTGCCGAATATTTCGCGGAGGAGCGGTCCAAGGTGGGCTCCTGGCTGCACTACGCTAACGGCGAGGGTGAGGCCACGGTCGGCGAGTACGGCTACGAGCGCGAGGTGTCCGTGGGCGGCGTGAAGTACCTGGCCGACAAGCATCTGAGCGTGGGCGACCAGAACTTCCGTATCCACTTTGCCGAGATGGTCGACGGCCGCATCGTCATCGCCCACTGCGGTCGCCATCTGAGCACCCACACCTTCGGGACGTAGATCCTGACGCGGACTTCGGCCTCCATGCTTCTGCCTGACTGTGCCGCCCGTATGGTCGCCCTCTGAATGCAGTTGGGTACGGTGAGAGCATGACGTCCAATCTGCACCCCCGCTCCCAGGACAGCCCGGTTCCGCCCCGCTCGTCTCTGCGGCTGTACGTAATCCGGCACGGCGAAACCGAGTGGTCGCTCTCCGGCCGACATACCGGTCGCACGGACATCGACCTGACGGCAAACGGCGAGGAGGCGGCGCGGGAACTCGGACGGCGGCTTCGGGAGATTTCGTTCGCACGTGTCGTGACCAGTCCGCTGCTCCGCGCCCGGCGTACCTGTGAGTTGGCCGGGCCGGCCGCTGGTTTCGCAGTAGAGCCGGACCTGGCGGAGTGGGACTACGGTGGCTACGAGGGACGAACCTCGGCCGACATCCTCGAGAAGCGCCCGGGCTGGAATCTCTTTCGCGACGGCGCTCCTGACGGGGAAGCGCCCGACCAGGTGGGGGCCCGCGCCGACCGGCTTCTCGTCCGCCTCCGAGCGCTTCGGGGTAACGTCGCGCTATTCTCCCATGGCCACTTCGGGCGCGTGCTCGCCGCCCGCTGGATCGGGCTCTCGGCGGCCCGGGCGCAGCACTTTCTGCTGGGCACGGCTTCGCTCAGCGTTCTCGCCTATGAGCACGAGCTTACTGATCGGCCGGCCATCGCCCTTTGGAACCCCGACGCGGGCGAACCTTCGGCATTGACGAGGTAAGGGCTGTGCGGAGGATGGAGGCAGTGGGCTCCTCGAAAACAAAGCTCGGGTTCAACGGCACCTGGTCCATGGCCGTGGGCGGCATGGTCGGCGGCGGGATCTTCTCCACGCTCGGAGTGGTGGTCGGCATCGCCGGTCCCTGGGCTTGGCTCAGCTTCTTGGCCGCCGGGCTCGTCGCGCTGGCGGCGGGCTACAGTTACGTGAAACTGGCCGCCCACTATGGCGAAGGGGGCGGAGCCTTCACTTTTCTGCGTGAGATCGACGCCGAGGGGTTCGCCGGCAGCCTCTCCTGGGTGCTGATCGTCGGCTACGTGCTCACCAACGCGGTCTACGCATTCACCTTCGGGAGCTACCTGGGGCACGTCGTGGGGTTGGGGCCGTGGTTCCCGCGCGCCGCGGCGGTCGGCATCATGATTCTGTTCATCGGGCTCAATCTGCGCGGGGTGGGTGAGGCCGGCGGGGTGGAGGTGGTCCTCGTCTGGTTCAAGCTGGCGGTGCTCGTGGGGCTGGCTGCCTGGGGGCTGGCGCAGTGGGATCCGCCGATGCTCTCGCGAGGTGTGCCGGGTTCCGGGGCCGGCTCCGCGCTTTTCGGCGCGGCCTCCGTGTTCATGGCCTACGAGGGCTTCCAGCTGCTCACCTACGATTACGAGGATATCGACCGGCCGGAGCGCACCCTGCCCCGCGCGCTGCTGTCGGCCATTGTCGTCGTGATCTTCGTCTACCTCATGGTGGCGGTGGGCACGGCCATGCTGATCGGGGCCGACCAGGTCGTGGAGCACCGGGAGGTCGCGCTGGCCATCGCGGGACGGCAGGCATTTGGTGTCGCCGGTTTGGTGGTCGTCACGATCGCCGCGGCGTTCTCCACAGGATCGGCGATCAACGCCACGCTCTTCGCCACCGCCCGGCTGGCCTACCGGGTGGCCGGCGACGGCGAGTTGCCCGCAAGCCTCGAGCATGAGAACGGCGCCGGCGTGCCGGATCGGGCGGTGATCGGCCTAGGGGTGATGGCGGGGCTCCTGGCCGCGGTGGGCACGCTCACCACCCTGGTCGAGGCGGCCAGCCTGGCATTCCTCTTCACCTTCGCGGTTGTCGGCGGGCTGGCTTTTCGTCAAGGAACGGGCTCGCGCTGGGTGACCGGATTTGGCGCGCTGGGCGCGGCTACGGCTTCGGTTGCCCTTATCCTCCGTCTGGCGGAAACCGAACCGATCGCTCTGGTGTTTCTCATGCTGTTGGTGCTGGTTGCGGTCGTCGGGCGCCCGGTGGTGCTGCGCCACGTGAGGACGGAAGAGCGATGACCGCTGGCACCGGCCGAGTGAGGTCACGCCTGCGAGGTCTGTCCGGTACAAATTGTATGGTGAAACGGACGGTCAATTGACCCGGACGCGATTGCTCGACGGGTGAGGGGTGGGCTATGGGTTCCATTCGCAATCTGCTCTACATGGTTGCTCGGATGCTCGGGGATGTGCAGGCAGTGCGAAAGGGGCGGGTCGGGAAGCGCGTCGGCCGCCGGATCACCGGCAGGCTCGCCGGCCGCGGGCTCTCACGGCTGTGGAGATAGCGGTAGAGCAACTGCCCGCATGGCTTGAAGCATAGGAGGACGCACACTGGAGACGCGAGTGGCCCTACCCGAACGACTTGCGTGGCCCGAAATAGACCCCTCGTGGTTCCGCGATGCACAGGGCATCCACGGCGTTCCTCATGCAGCCCGTGTGCTGACCCACGCTATCTCCATCGCAGAGGAAGTGGACTTGGCGCCCCTCGAGCGAGAGGCCGTGCTGCAGGCGACGGCCTGGCACGATATCGGCCGCACCCACGACGGCTGGGACTGGACCCACGGCATGAAGAGCGTGAACAAGATGCTGGATCTGGAGCTGCACGAAGGGCACGAGCGCGAACTGCTGGACCTCAGCTTCTTTGCCATGGAGTATCACGCCATGTGGGATCACGTGGGGGAGAAGCGGGCGGCTCTGCGCTCCGCCTCGAATTCAGCGCTCCGGGTGCTCAAGGACGCCGACGGGCCGGACCGCGTGCGCATCGGAGACAACAGGAGCAGAGCCGTCCTCCCTTCGACATCTCCGTGGTGTTGGATCGGAGTGGCTCGATGTATGGGGAGGAGATCGTGCATGCGCGGCAGGCGGTGGGACGGCTCCACCGACATCTCTGCGGGCCTGACCGCGGGCCTGCAGCAGCTGGGAGCCGAGGGCGAGGCACTGCGGCGGGTGTTTCTACTCTCGGACGGACTGGCAAACCAGGGGATCACCGATGCCGAAGGGCTGGGGGATCTGGCCCAGCAGGGTCTGGCCGCGGGACGCCTGGTCAGCATCTTCGGGGTGGGCTGCCAATTCAACGAAAACCTGCTGCGCAAGATCGCCGACTCCGGCGGCGGCAACTACTACTACATCGGCTCTCCCGAGGACATCCCGGTGGCGCTGGAACAGGAACTGGGCGAGCTCTCGTCGGTGGTGGGCCAGAATCTGACCGTGGATTTCCACGCGCAGGACGCGCAGGTGGCGGCGGTGCTGGGCTTCGACGATAACCAGCCCCGGCCGGATCACCCACTCTGATGTATATTCAGAGACCGTATACGCACTAATGGACTAGGAGACAATTGGCCCCCAACCCCGAGGCCGAACTCATCAGAGCAGAGGCCAAGCGCCGCCGAACCTTCGCCATCGTTTCTCACCCGGACGCCGGAAAGACCACCCTCACCGAGAAGCTCCTGCTCTACGGCGGCGCCATCGAGGCGGCCGGAGCGGTCAAGGCCGGCCGAGGAGGCCAGGCGGCGAAGTCCGATTGGATGGAGATGGAGCAGCAACGCGGCATTTCCATCAGTTCCACCGTGCTCCGCTTTTCCCACCGCGGGCACGTGCTCAACCTCTTGGACACCCCCGGTCACCGCGACTTCTCCGAGGACACCTACCGGGTGCTGACGGCGGTCGACGCCGCGGTCATGGTGCTCGACGCGGCCAAAGGGGTGGAGGAGCGCACCCTCCGCCTTTTTGAGGTCTGCCGCAGTCGGGGAACGCCTCTGATCACCTTCGTCAACAAGTGCGACCGGCCTTCCGATTCGCCTCTGGGGCTGCTCGACGAGATCGAGGAGAAGCTCTCGGTGGTGCCGACGCCGATGACCTGGCCGGTGGGCTTGGGGGCCGACTTCCAGGGAGTGCTCGATCGGCGCGACGGCAGCTTCCGCAGGTTCAAACGCACATCCCGCGGAGCGACCGAAGCTCCCGAGGAGCGGCTGGACCTGTCTCGGTTGCGGAGCGCGGGACCCGAGGGCCGGACTGCGGGCGAGGAACTCGCCCTTCTCGACGGAATCGGCGCCGACTTTGACCTCGAGGCCTTCCTCACCGGAGTGGTGACGCCGGTGTTCTTCGGTTCGGCCCTCTGGAACTTTGGCGTGGGGGCTCTGCTCAACGCCCTGGTCGATCTCGCGCCGGCGCCGCTGCCGCGTCCGGATGAGGATGGGGGAGGCCGTCCTCTGGGCGCTTCGTTTTCCGGTCAGGTCTTCAAGGTCCAGGCCAACCTCGATCCCCGGCATCACGACCGGCTTGCCTTCGTGCGGGTCAATTCGGGACGCTTCGAGAGGGGCATGCAGGTGAAGGTCGCGCGTACGGGCAAGCCCTTTTCGACGAACTACGCCCACGGTCTCTTCGGCCGGGGACGCGAGACTATGGACGAGGCCTTCCCCGGAGACGTGGTCGGACTGGTCAACGCCCGTGACCTCAGGCTGGGAGATAGTCTCTACACGGAGGAGCCGATCAGCTTCCCGCCCATTCCCGCCTTTGCTCCGGAGCACTTCCGGCGGGTGCGGGCGCTCGATCCGGGGCGGCACAAGCAGTTCCGCCGGGGTCTGGCAACGCTCGAGGAGGAGGGCGTGGTTCAGATTCTCAGCTATCCCGGGAGCGCGGACCACGTGCCCGTGCTGGGCGCGGTGGGACCCATGCAATACGAAGTGGCTCTGCACCGGATGGAGAACGAGTTCGGGGCTCCGGTGGAACTCACGGCGCTCCCGTACACCCTGGCGCGGCGGACGGACGCGCGGACCGCGGCCACACTGCGCAACCATCGGCGCATTGAAGTGCTGACCCGAAGCGACGGCGCCTTGCTCGCCCTCTTCCCCGACGACTTCTGGCTGAGGCAGACGGAGAAAGACCGGCCGGAGGCCACCTTGGAACCCCTGTTCGTGGGCCAATGTTAAGGAGAGATGCTGTATGAAAGGGTTGAGCTGGACGGTCAAACTGGGCATCGGCCTGCTGCTGACCTCGGTGGTGCTGTTCGCCATTCACCTGGCGATCTTCCAGGACTTCCACCACATCGCCATCTACACCCTGCACGACATCGCCTTTCTCCCGGTCGAGGTGCTGATCGTCACCATGATCATCCATTCACTGCTCGAGCGGCGCGCCCACCAGGAGATGATGAACAAGCTGAGCATGGTGATCGGGGCGTTTTTCAGCGAGGTGGGGTCGGAGCTCCTGCGCCGGATCTCCCTCCTGGACGAGGATGTGGAGGTGCGCGAGCACTTTCTCGTCGGCCCCGGCTGGGATGAGGCCCGCTACCAGGAGGCCAAGATGGCCGCCGTGGAGTATGACTACGGGATCCAGGCCGACTGGGAGGACCTGGCTTCGCTGAGCGCCTTTCTGACGGAGAAGCGCGGCTTCCTGCTGGGCCTCTTGCAGAATCCCAACTTGTTGGAGCACGAGACCTTTACCGATGCCATGTGGGGCGTCTTCCACCTAAGCGATGAGCTCAGCCGCCGCGGGGATTTCGACAGCCTGCCCGCCAGCGACGTGAAGCACCTATCCGGCGACGTGGAGAGAGCTTACGGTCTGCTGGCGCTGGAATGGCTCGACTACGTGCAGCATCTGCAGAAGGACTACCCCTACCTCTTCTCGCTCGCGGCCCGCACCAACCCGCTGGACTCCGGCAGTTCGGTGGCGGTGCAGGTCTAGCGAATCCGGCCTCTCCGCAGCAAGGAGGCCAGCACGCGCTGAGATTTGGCGGAGGGTCTCAGCTCTCGTCTTGTGACCGCCAGAACCAACCCCCCGCGCTTGGCTACTGCGCCACGTACCCGCCGTCCACCAGATAAGCGCCGCCGGTAATAAAGCTCGCCCGGTCGGAGGCCAACCAGAGAATCAACTCAGCAACTTCCTCGGAGGTTCCCAGGCGCCCGGCGGGGTGCTTGCCTACCAGGAACTCGTGCATCTCGGTGCCGGGAGTCATCCCCGCCGCCTCAAGCATTGGGGTCTGGATGAATCCGGGGTTGACCGAATTGATGCGGATTCCCTGCCCGGAGTACTCCAGGGCAGCGCTCTTGGTTAGGCCGACCACGCCGTGCTTAGCCGAGACGTAAGCCGACGCCTGAGGGAAGCCCACCAGTCCGAGGATCGAGGAGATGTTGACGATCACCCCGCTTCCCGCCTTCGTCATCTGGGCGAGTTCGTACTTCATGCACAGCCAGACACCGATCAGATTGACGTCGATTACCTGGCGCCAGGCAGCCTCCTCATAGTCGGCGATGGTTGCCGCGGGTCCGCCGATGCCGGCGTTGTTTACCGCGATGTCGAGACGGCCGAAGGCCTCCGTGGTCCGGTTCACCATTTGTTCGACTTGCGCGGCAGAAGTGACGTCTGCGGCAGTGGCCTGGCAGACGCCGCCTGCTTTTTCGCACAAATCTGCGCTTTCCCGCGCGGCTTCGGCGCTGAGGTCGGCCGCCATCACCTTGGCCCCACCCTCCGCCAGCGCCTGGGCTGTGGCCCTGCCGATCCCGGAGCCCGCTCCCGTAATCAAGGCAACCTTACCCTCGAACTCCCGCATCATCTCCGACCCCCGTCGATGAGTTTGCCGGTGGTATATCAACGCGACCTCTCTTCATCGTATAAGCGTTCATCCATCGACGAAACCCACCGGGGAAAAGAAGCATCCCTCAGCCGAGTCTGTCCGGACCGCCTGCTATTTTGGTCTTACCGCTGGGCCGTCGCTATCCCCGGCCGGAGAAACGTCATCAGGAGGGCCTCAACATGGCCGCAAGGGTTCCCAACCTCTCGAAGTCGCGCTACCAAAAAGGACTGCAGTGCCATAGGCAGCTCTGGTTGGAGTGCTACCGCAAGCAACTGGCCGACCCCATCTCCGATACGACTCGGGCTCTGTTCGACATGGGCCATCGGGTGGGGGAACTCGCCCGCGAGCGGTACCGCGATGGAGTGTTGGTTGAGGCGGACTACCGCCAGGGTGCCCTCGCCTTGCAGACCACGAGAGAGCTGATGCGCCGGGGCACCGAAGCCCTCTTCGAGGCCGCTTTCGACGGCGACGGCGTCTTCGTGCGGGTTGACGTTCTCCTCAAAGCGCCGGACGGCTGTTGGGATGTAATTGAAGTCAAGCAGTCGACCAAGGCCAAGGAAGAGCACGTCACCGACGCTGCTGCCCAGGTTCATTCGATCGAGCGGTCAGGATTCACGGTGCGCTCGGCCGCGATCCTTTACGTAAATCGGGAGTACATCTGGGAGGGGGGAGACTACGATCCGCACCGCCTGTTCGCGCTTGAAGACGTCACCGACCAGGTCCGCTCGCATCTGGAGATCCTGCCGGCCCGCCTGGCCGAGATGCGCCGGATGTTAAGTCGCGACTGTCCGGAGAATAGGTTCGGCAAGCACTGCCGGAAGCCCTATGACTGTGCGTATCTGGGACACTGCCACGCCTTACTGCCCGACTTTGCGATCACCGACCTTCCTTGGGTAACCGATGAGCAGCTGGCCGCGTTGCAGGCCGACGGCATCTATTCGGTGACCGAGGTCCCTCCGGTGTATCCGCCACTGCAGCCCCGCCAGCACACCGTCTGCCGCGTCGCGGCCGAGCGCCGGGTGAGTTTCGCCGATGGGCTCGCCTCGGCGCTGGCTGCAGCGGAGCACCCCCTCTTCTTCCTGGATTTCGAGACGGTGATGTCACCGCTGCCCCTTTTTCCGGGGACTCGCCCCTACCAGGTGATACCGGTACAGTGGTCGCTGCATCGATTGGACGCGGACGGAAGCCTACGGCACTGGGAATACCTCCACGAGGACCGCAGCGACCCTCGCTCGGGGCTGATTGAGGCTCTACTCGAGCGCGTGGGAGACCGGGGCAGCGTGGTGGTCTACTCGCCGTACGAGACGACCCGGCTCAGGCAACTGGCTGAGGAGTTGCCTGAATACGCCAAGGAGATCGCCGCGCTCGAGGCGCGGCTCTTTGATCTCGAGCCGGTCGTCAGGCAGCACGTGCAGCACCACGAGTTTCGCGGGCGCACTTCGCTCAAGCTGGTGTTGCCCGCCCTGGTGTCGGATCTTGGCTACGACGACCTCGACATCGCGGACGGACAGACGGCGGCGGTGCGATACGAGGCCATGGTGCGGAGCGGACAGAACGGGGCTGCGAGGGCACAACTCTTTGCCAGCCTGCGCGAATATTGCGCACGGGACACCTTCGGCCTGTGTCGGGTGTATCAGCAGTTGGCGGAGCGGGCCGGCCCCACGTAGCCGCCGCCACCCGCTGGCAGATGCGCACTCCGTCCATGGGCAGTCCGTCACCCGCGGTCGCAATCCCCGGCCGGTGGCGGCTCATGGGCAGCCGCCCTAGGGGCCCTCTGTCCTACTGTGCCGCCTGGAGCGCCTGAAACACCACCTTCGCCGCGTGACCGCGGGTAGCCGAGCCATAGGGGTCGAAGATCGTGGTCGAGCGTCCGTCCACCAGATTGTTGAACTCCGCCTTGGCCACCACGGCGCGGTCTTCGAGAGCCAGATCAGTGAAGCCGGGGTCGTATCCGGGGGGAGGCTCGGCCAGGGAAGCGTCCGCCGCCCGGACCACCACCCGCACCAATTGCACCCGCAGCAGGGGATCCGAGGGTCCGAAGAGGCCGTTGCCGTATCCCAGCACGAGCCCTGCGCCGGCGGCCTCTTCCACATAGTCGAAAGGATAGGCGTCGCCGTCGTAAGCCACGTCGAGGAAACTGGGATCGCTCAGGTTGTCCACGGGCTCGCTGTGAAGTCCGAAGGCGAGCACTGCCATCTTCGCGAGCTGCGCCCGCAGCACCGGATCGTCCGGGCCGAAGGTTCCGTCTCCGTACCCCTGGACCACTCCCCGCTCAGCCAGAGCCTGCACCGCGGCGAAGAAGCGATGCCCCGCCGGGACGTCGCTAAACGCGGAGAATCCGGCGAAACTCACCCGCAGAATACGGTCGTCCTCGGGGGCCGGCGAAGCGCGGCCGTCGCGATTGCTGGTACCCAGATAGATCGAGCCGTCCGGACCCACAGTGATCGAGCGCAAACGACCGAAACGCCCGTCGAAGAGCACCTGCTCTTGGGCCACCGAGCCGAAGGTGGCATCTGCTGGGACCAGCCGGCGGAGATCCCGCTCCTTGAGGGTGACGAAGAGCAGGGAGCCGTTCCAGCCGGGAATCGCACCCGCCTCGTAGAAGGCGGCGCCCGCCGGAGCAATCGTCGGTGTCCACGCGCGCACCGGGTTACGGAAGGCGGGGTCATTCGAGAATCCTCGTACCTCGGGCCAGCCGAAGTTGGCCCCGGAAGCCAGATGGTTGACCTCGTCGTTGGTGTCGGGACCGTGCTCGGTGACGAACGGATTGGAGTCCCCGGCGCGCCAGGCGAGCCCCTGGGGGTTTCGGTGTCCGTAGCTGTAGACGAGCGATCCCGGAAAGGGATTGCCCGCCGCGGGGTTGCCCGCCCGGTCCATGCGGAGGACCTTGCCGGCGAGCGAAGCCCTATCCTGCACGAGTTGCGATTGCCCTGCGTCGCCCGTGGTCACCCACAGGTTGCCGTCCGGTCCGAAGCCGACACGGCTGCCGTCGTGGATCGACGCCGCAGGGATGTTGTCCACCAGCGCCACCTCCGAGCCAATGCTGTCGCCGCTAATGGTGAAGCGGCTGACGCGGTTGACCATGCCGTCACCCGTGGAGCGCGTGTAACTCACGTAGATGTAGGGTTGGGCGGGATAGCTGGGATCCAGGTCGAAGCCGAGTAGGCCGCTCTCACCCTGCTCCGTGACCGGGAGAGTGCCCAGCCGGGTTTGTGCCCCTGTCTCCACATCAACGCGCACAAGGCCGCCGTCACGCTCGCTCACGAGCAACTCGCCGCTCGGCAGGAAGCGCATCTCCCAAGGAACGCGCAGGCCGGTGGCGACTACGTCCACCCGCAGGTCGCCTTCGCCGGCAGTTTGTGCGGTCGCCGGCCCTGCAGAAGCCAACATGGCTACAATCACCGCCGACATCAGTGCCCAGATCAACGCCGACCACAGTGCCGCGATATTCAGGGCGAAGCGGAAAGAGAAATGCGGAGGTAATCGCCGGGAGAAGCGCGAGGTAAGAATCTGGGTTCGCATGGAGCCTCCTTCGCCGAGCGGAGATGCTCGTCTCACTTTTCCCAGGAGCTGCCGGAGGTATGTTTGCCGGAGCGACGGCCCAGGACCGGGGCGGTGACCCCGGCCTGGATCGGCCCGGGGGGTATGCGACCCGGGTGGTCCCCTCATCTTCCCTTTTTAGTCATAGGCCGAGATCGAAAGCCGCCTCTACGATCCCAATGACGTTCCCGTCTGGGTCTTTGAACCAAGCCGAGCGCATCCGGGGATCTTCAGCGACGCCGTTCTCGGTCTTCAGTCCAGGCAGATCGTAGTCTTCGAACCTGACCCCCTTGTCGCGCAGGTCCTTCATCACCTCATCCAGATCCTTGACCAACAACGAAAGCACGGTTGCGTCGCCCGCCTTGGCCTTTGTCTGATAGACCAGAAAGGCGCTGTTACCGGAGCGAACGACCAGCGCTTCCGGAACCGAGGGCCCCTCGAACTCCGAGAATCCCAAGGTATCGAGGTAGAAGGAACGCGCCCGGTTGATGTCCGAAGTGGGAACTACGCCCAATACCATCTGAACATCCATCGTATGTAACCTCCGCCGGTAGGGAGAACCGGCCTTTAGTTAGAGCAAGGTGCGGCCCCTCCGCGGTCGCCGACCAGAGGTGGAGGACGTGCCGTGGTGGGCGCGAGTGTGATGCTCATCTCCCCTCATTCGCAGAAATGGAAACTCAGTCTGAAGTAGCCAGGGTGGTTTAACTCCGCTAGATGCTGAAGGGACGGCTGGCTCTGGCGCGAGGCTCTTTCTAAGTCAACCGACTTTCCCGCGAGCAACAAACGTAAGTAACTGGCAGGCAATCTGAAAGCCCGGCCAATTTTGCCGGCAGGAACTCACCCTGGACAAGCTGAGCGATGGTGAGCGCGAGGAGGTGTTCGCTGCGTTCGGGCCCAAGAAGAGCCTGCTACTCTTTGGCCGGGGAATCCGCCGGCGCCCCCCCCGATTCTGGAAGGCGACCAGAAGCGAATGCGCCTGGTCTACAGCCTGCTGTTCACCCTGGGGATACCGTCCATGCGAAAACCGTCCACGCCCCGGTCGAGCCAGAAGCGGAGCACGTCGTGCATGGCGGCCTCGACCTCGGGATTGTTCCAGTTGAGGTCGGGCTGAGCGGCGAGAAAGGAGTGGAGGTAATACTGGCCGCTGGCTTCGTCCAGGGTCCAGGGGGCTCCTGCCCGGACGAAGGCGGAGCGCTAGTTGTTCGGCGGACCGCCGTCTGATGATTCCGCGCAGGTCACCGACCCCGTCGCCGTCAGAATCCTGAAAGCTCCGCGGATAGAGCTGATAGACGGTGGCCGTCGCCACCAGTGAGGACGGCTGTGGTCCACGCTTCGGGCGTGCCCCGCGGTCGTGGGCCCTATTCACCCAACCCGGCGAAGCCCAGAGGGCCCCGCGACGAGTTCCTAGCGGCCGTTGGAGATGTAGTTTGCCAGCTGATCAATGAGGAAGTCACGCTTCCCAATGCAACTGCCGGCGAGATCCTTGATGGAAACGACCCCGACGAGATCATCGCCTTCCATCACCGGCAGGTGGCGGACGCCCTTGTCGTACATCAAAGCGAGACCTTCGTCGACGGACCGATCGGGCCGAATGAAGAGGACTTTGGGGCTCATGATGTCGGCCACGGTCAGCTCGGCCGAGGAACGCCCCGTTGCGACGACCTTCCGAACGTAGTCGCGCTCGCTGAGAATGCCAACCACCATTTTACCTTCGGTGACGACCAAGGCGCCGACATCTCTTGCAGTCATCTGTTCGACCGCCTCAATGGCGGTGGCCGACGGGCCTATTGTGAAGACTTCGCGCCCCTTGGTGCCGAGCAATTCCTTTATCGAACTCATCGGTCTCTCCTCCGGTCGAAAACGTGCGGGTAAGTTACCCTGCCCGGAACTGTCCGGACAGCCAACGCAGCGGATCGTCGCCGGTCGGTTCCGTACATTGGATGAGCGGCAGAGATCAGCGGCAAAAGGTCAGCCTAGTCTACCTCGTGATGGCCGACCTCAGGATTTTTGAATATCTCTTCGCTTACGTCTTCCGGCCGGGGACGGAGAGTGATCCAGACCAGCGGGCCGCATAGAGCCAGAAACCCGGCAAAGACGAGAAACGGCAGGCGGAAGCGCTCGGCCGAGGCGGCGTCCGGTGCAATCCCCGCCAGGCCCCCGCCCAGCGGCGGGCCGACGAGAAAGCCGACGGCAAATGCCATGTTCCAAAGAGCGAAGGCGCCTCCGCGGGCGAAGTGGGGAGCCTCCACCGCGATGATCGACAGTGAGCCGCCGACCAACACTGCGGTTGCCACGCCGAGAACCGCGAAGATGGCCATCCACCAACCGTAGTGCGCGGTCAGCACGAGAGCGGCGAGTCCCCCCGCCAGCACCATGACAGCGCCGGCCTCCAGCGCCCCCAGCCGTGCCCGTTCCAGGAGCGGAGTCATCGCAGGCTGCCCGGCGGTAACGAACAGGGCGTAGAAGAGAAAGAGCAGGCCGATGGCCGCCTTGGATTCGCCGTGCGCGTCCGCGTAGAGGGGGAAGAGGATCTCAAGCATGCTGATTCCGGCGTAGAGGAGCATGACCAGCGCGGCGGCGGCGAGGATGATCCGGTTGCGCAGCAGTTGCCGATAGATTGCGGCCAGGAACTCAGGCTCGGCCGACGCTCCCGAGAGCCCCCACAGGGCCGCGGCCCCGACTCCGAGGGCCACGACACTCGTGATCACAAAAGGCACCCAGACCGGCGAGAGACTGCCGATAAGGGGGCCGATCATCAGCCCGAGTCCCAGAGCGATGGTGATGGAACTCATGAGCAAACCGCCCCTCGTCCTGCCCTCGATCACCCGTGCGGCCAGGGGCGGCGCGCCGATCCAGGCTCCGGCCGACCCGGCTCCGTGGAAGCCCTGGGCGAGCGCATAGGTGAGCAGGCTGCCGCCAAAGGCGAAGAGCAAACCGGCCACACCCGCCGAGAGCATCGCCAGGGCTATGACCAGGTCCGTCCGCCCGGTGCGGTCGACGGCTAGGCCAAACGGCACCACCGTGGCGAGAAAGACGATCGAAAAGCCCGAGGTGGCGAGTCCCAGGCTGAATTCATCCGCCCCGAAGCGCTCGGCGAAGATCGGGATGTTGGGGATCACCGCGCCCGAAATGACCACGTCCGCGAAGATCGCGAGGGCGCAGAGCAGAAGCACCACCAGATCGGAACGCCGCGCGTTTCCCACGAGTCACCTCCGCGGCAAGCTTCTCACGTCCGCTTCAGTCCGCCCAAGCGCTGGGAGCGGACCTCCCTGCGGGCCGTAAAGTGATGGGGGGCGCCGACCTGCTCCGCCCGCCCGCAACTCGCGACAATGGCCCCCACCTCCGAGGAGGGGTTGGCTCTAGCGCGCCCGGTACAGCAGCCGCACCACCTGCGAGCGCAGGATGGTCTCGTCTAAGCGCGCGCTATCCCACGAAAGGCCGGGAAAGGCCGCCTTGACCTCGGCACGCGTCGCGGGGGAGTAGTTGGTCTCCCAGCTGGTCTGCGAACCCAGGCCGGCGCGCTTCATCACCAGCGCAACGTGGCGGTGGGTCAGAGCGTCCCACGCGCCGAGCGCGCCCGTGGGATAACCCAGGAAGTAGCCCTGGGTCTTGACGTAGATGGCGGCGCTCCAAAGTTCAGGGTCGCTCTTGCCGACGTCGCTGAAGGGCGCGCCCGTGCCGGGGTCGGAGACCGCTGAGCCGTCCACGACCGAGCCGAAGTCCGTGGTCCAGTAGACCCCATAGGGACTGCCCGGGACCTCCCGGCGGGCGACTCCCACGATCCGATATGCGGAGCCCAGCATGTTGGCGTTGTGTCCAGGCGAGTTCTTCCAGGCGTTGAACACATCCTGAGCGGTTCGCTGTCCTGCGGCGATGTTCTCACTCCAGGAGACGTTGCGGGGGTAGCCCAGGCTCGCCATCCGGTCGATCGGATCCGAACCTGCCCCGAAATAGCTCGAGTGCTCGCTGGTGTGACTGAAGTAGTTGTAGTTGCCCATGTCCAGAGAATGTCGGGCGCCCGCTTCGGAGACGATGCCCGAGGTCTTGAGGGTCTGCAGCCCGTGAGAACTGCGGTAGGAGTTGAGCAACTGAACGAAGCGAACTTCCTCGGCGTTGTAGATCCGCGCCTGTGCGACACCGGCGAGGGCGGCGAAGAGAAGCACTAGGCTCAGCAGGAAAAGGGAAAGGGAGCGCTTGGAGCTTGTCACTGTGACCTCCTCCGCCAACCGCGGCGGCGGGTATCTTTCTCAAACGGGCGCCACGCTATCCGAAGCGAAGCAGCAGAACAAGCGGTCAGTCTGCGGTTTTAGCGGATGTTCTGCACCAAGAGTGCAGTGAGTGTGGGGCGCCGCGGTGTCTGAGCCTGCGGACCCAGAGGGGTAGGCGCGCATTTCGTCAGGGTGCAAGCGGGGGATTCCTAGAATGTCCTCATGAGAGCATTCTAAGCGGAATGGCTTCTCGCCGCGTGCGCCCCGTCGTCCCAGAGCTGCTCCGCTGCACGCTCACTCGCACCCCTCTTTCTAAGGTTTCATCGACTTCGTCCGCTGGGTTCGACATAATTGCTTCTTCCGATACGAGGCGACCAACGATGGGAGTTACCGAAGCATGAGTCTCAAAGGCAGCCGGACTGAGGCCAATCTGCTCAAGGCGTTTGCCGGGGAATCGCAGGCCCGCAACCGCTACACGTATTACGCGTCCGTCGCCAAGAAGGAAGGCTACGAGCAGATCTCCGCCCTCTTCCTCGAGACGGCCGAGAACGAGCGCGAGCACGCCAAGGTCTTCTTCAAGCACCTGGAGGGTGGCGAGGTGGAGATCACCGCGTCCTATCCCACCGGACCACTGGGCAAGACCGCGGATAACTTGCTGCACGCCGCCGAAGGCGAAGCGATGGAGTGGGGCACTTTGTATCCCGACTTTGCTCAGGTGGCGGAGCAAGAGGGCTTCCCCGAGGTGGCCGAGTCCTTCCGCCATATCGCCGATGTCGAGTCCCACCACGAGGCTCGCTACCGGGCGCTTCTCGACAATGTGGAGAGCGGGCGCGTTTTCAAGCGCGAGCAACCGGTCAAGTGGAAGTGCCGTAAGTGCGGATACGTGAGCGAGGGCGCCGAAGCTCCTCAATTATGCCCCGCCTGTCGTCATCCGCGGGCACATCACGAAATCCTGGCCGAGAATTACTAAACTCGCGGGCGAGGGGAGCCCGCCGGCGCCCGGTCCATACGAAGCGTCGACGAGTTCCCCGATGCCTTGCCCGCACGAACCGCCGCCGACCCCGCCGGCGCATGATCAGAGTCGGGCCGGGGGAGTGCTGCGGGAGGTCTTCGGCCATCCGCAATTCCGCCCCGGTCAGCAGGAGATCGTCGATCACCTGATAGCAGGGGGAGACGCCTTCGTTCTGATGCCAACGGGCGGAGGCAAGTCTCTGTGCTACCAGATCCCCGCTCTGGTGAGGCCGGGCACCGGCGTGGTGGTCTCCCCGCTGATCTCGCTCATGAAGAACCAGGTGGACGCGCTCCGGCAAGCCGGGGTGCGCGCCGACGTCTTCAACTCCACTCTGGATCATCACGAGCGGTCGGAGGTGCTCCGTCGGCTTGGGCGCGGAGAGATCGACCTGCTCTACGTGTCGCCGGAGCGTCTGATGATGGAGGGCTTTCTTGACATGCTCGCCGGACTGCCTTTGGCGCTCTTTGCCATAGACGAGGCGCACTGCGTGTCTCAGTGGGGCCACGACTTTCGGCCGGAGTACGTCGAACTGGGCAGGCTGAAGGAACGGCTCCCCGAGGTTCCGCTGGCCGCCTTCACCGCGACGGCTGACGAACAGACCCGGGCCGACGTGATCTCCCGATTGAAACTGGGGAACGCCTCCGTCTTCGTCGCCGGCTTCGATCGGCCCAACATCCGCTACCACGTGGTGGACAAGCGGGGCCCGGCGCAGCAACTCCTTCGGTTCGTGGAGGCGCGCCGGGGGCAGGCGGGGATTACGTATTGCCTTAGCCGCAAGCGCACCGAGCAGGTGGCGGCCGGCCTGGCGGACGCCGGGATCGCCGCGGCCCCCTACCACGCCGGCCTTGCTTCCCGCGAGCGAGAGAGGGTGCAAGACGCCTTCGATCGTGACGAGCTCGAGGTGGTGGTGGCGACGGTGGCCTTCGGCTTGGGAATCGACAAACCCAACGTGCGTTACGTGGTGCATTACGACGTGCCCAAGAGCCTGGAGTCCTACTATCAGGAGACGGGACGGGCGGGGCGTGACGGACTTCCCGCAGACGCTCTGCTGCTCTATTCGCCGGCCGACCTGATGCTGGTGCGGAGCCTCCTGGAACAGGGGGAGAACCCTGACCAGGTGAGGATCGACCTGCACAAGCTGAAGGTCATGGCCGGCTACGCGGAAGGCCTTACCTGCCGCCGCCGCGCCCTGCTCGGATACTTTGGCGAGGCACGCGAATACGACTGTGGCAACTGTGACACCTGCCTGGACCCACCGGAGTGGTACGATGCCACCGAAGATGCGCGGAAGGCGCTCTCTTGCGTCTACCGCCTGGGTCAGAGGTACGGCCTGAACCAGGTGATAGATGTACTTCGCGGGGCCGACACCGAACGGGTGCGGGAACTGCAGCACGACAAGCTCTCCACCTACGGTATCGGCGCCGGCAAGAGCCGCGAGGAATGGCGCGACCTGCTGCGCCAGCTGATTCACCGCGGCTACCTGCGCCAGGACGTGGGCAACTACTCGGTGCTCAAGCTGACCCCCCTGGCTAAGCCCGTTTTGGCCGGTGACGAGAGCCTCACCCTCGCGAGCCCCCGGAAGGCCGTTCACAGCTCCGGCCGAAACGGCAGCAAGCGGCCTAGAGGGTCGAAGGGAGCGAAGACCGATGCGGCCCTCGACATTCTCCGTTCCGAAGATCAATCCCTATTCGAATCCATGCGCGCGCTGCGGACGCGGCTCGCCACGGAGCAGGGGCTCCCCGCGTACATGATCTTCAACGACGCGACGCTTCTCGAGATGATCGAGCGACGGCCGGCGACAGCCGTCGAACTCCTGGAGGTAAACGGCGTAGGCCGGAAGAAACTCGAAGCCTACGGGGACGCCTTCCTCGAACTCATGCGCTCCTAGCTCAGGCCTCGAATTCCAGTTCGCGCTCCAGTCTCTCCAAGAAGCCGCTCATGTATTTGCTGCGGCCCTCGGCCACTTCCTGGGCGGTGCCCGGAAGGGAATCCGGAGTCCCGGCGATTATCTTGCGCATGACGGCGGGGAAGTCGTCGACCTCACCGCTGAAGGAGCCATCGATGACTCCGCGCACCGCCGCTCGGACGATCCCGATCGCCCCCAGATACTCGATGGTGTCGGCGGCCTGAGCCACTTCGGCCTCGACCGAGGCGGGCTCGGGACCGCCGTAGCGGCTGTGGGCTTCCTGCACATGGAGAACCGCTTCCCGCTTGTCCTCTGGATAGCCGACCTCTTCCAGGATCTCGGCCGCCTTGGCGCGGCCGGCCAGGAAGTGCCGCGGCCGATCCGTGAGGACGCCCACGTCGTGGAGCAGGGCACCGGGGATTAGGGCGTCGAGGTCGGCGCCCACCTGCGATCCGACCCGTTCCGACCACTCGGTCATGCGCCGCACGTGTCCTGGTGTGGCGATCGGCTCCTCGGCCAACAGGGCGTTCACCCGCTCGCAGATCCGTTCTCTCGTCTTCTTGTCCAATGCACGCCCTTTCAAGTCGTTGGAGCCGCCTAGCTTAGCGCACCGGGTAACAATTCCCGTCTGCGGGTAGCAAAGCTCAGTCAGACGGTCGGTGGCGGACCGGTCCCGTGGGCGTGGGTGACGCGAGGAGGTGCGCTTGAGGCCCAAGGGGAGAAGCTTGAGGCCCAAGGGCAAAGAGTGGGACAAGATGGTGTCGGGTGAGCTCTACGATCCCCGCGACCCCCACCTGACCGCCCGGCGAATGCGCGCCCGGGAGTTGCTCCGGCACTACAATGGCTCCACCGAGGCGGAGCGGGGCCGCCGTGACCGCATATTGCGGCAACTGCTGGGCCTTGCGGGGGACGATCTTTGGATCGAGCCCCCTTTCTTCTGCGATTACGGCACCAACATACAGGTGGGCCACAACGTCTTCTTCAACTTCAACTGCGTGGTGCTGGACGTCGCCGAGGTCGCGCTGGGGGATCGTGTCTTCGTGGGACCGGCCGTCCAGATCTACACCGCCGACCATCTGCAAGAGGCGGCCGCCCGCCGCGCCGACCTGGAATTTGGGCGGCCCGTGCGCATCGGCTCCGATGTCTGGATCGGTGGGGGCGCGCTGATTCTTCCGGGAGTCTCCATCGGTTCGCGTTCAGTGATAGGGGCAGGCAGCGTGGTCACTCGGGATGTGCCGGACGATGTGCTCGCCGCGGGGAATCCCACCCGGATCATCCGGGAGTTGGGCCAAGACCGACGCAGATAACCTGGTTCAGGCCGGGCGAGGCGCCCGGCCTCTTGCGCTCACGAGGGAGCGTTTAGGTCACCGGACAAGGCGCCCGGCCTCTTGCGCTC
>JAGXFV010000024.1 GCA_024637095.1 Actinomycetes bacterium | reverse complement strand
CTCCCGCCCGCCGAGTTCGCGGCCCGCCTGGCTGACCTTCCGGTCGGGGCTACGCCCCTCCCTCCCGGGCAGCCAGCAGATACCATCAACCATCAGCAACGGACTCTCACTCTGGCTGGTACATAGAATGGGGGCAGGCCAGGAGACTTTAACCTTTCCGAGACATTTGACGGGAAGCGTCGGCCCCGCGGGAACAGGGAGTACCTAGATCGGATGGCGAGCGTCGGTTTCGTGGAGTGCCTAAGACAGGCCCAGGGCAAAGTCACGCCTACGTTTCGCCATGCGACGGGATACATCCACCACCAAATGGATCATCTCTTTGTCACGCCTGCCCTCGGCAAGCACTTGCGCGCATGTGGCACCGGGCCGCAAGAAGAGGTCTTTGGCCCACCAAGGCTAAGTGATCACTTGCCCATAATTGCGGATTTCGCCTGGGAAGCTGACACTCCTAATTCTCCTGTATAGCCTCCTCGTCAGGATCTGGCACGTTGCTGTTCCTTATGGCCTCGGCCAACGCCATTAAGCCGTTTTTGGCGCTATCGTCCGTCGGTTCCGCTTCCCCGATGAGGAGGGCTATCTGGGCGAGGTAGGCGAGCGTGCGAGAGCGGGCGACGCTGTTATGCTAGGAGATAGGCTTTCCATGGAATGGGCGTAGAAAGTGGCGGGGCCAATTCTCCCTCTACTTACTAGAGGATTCCATAAGCGAGGGCGAAGATCACGAGGGCCCAACTTGCCCTGATGGTAGCTCGCGCCGGCAGCCGTTTTCTCACGCCTGCAGATCCTTCAGCCGTTCCCTTCACCGACGTTTCCGGCTTGAGTGCCGAGGCTCAGCGGGCCATAGCGGTCTGCTTTGAGAACGGGAGCGTCAACGGGAAGTCGGACACTGTCTTCGACCCCTACGGCTATGCGACGCGGGGACAAGCAGCCAAGATGACGTGGAGGTTGTGGGAGAACTATCTGAGCAGCGGCCAGTGAACTAGGAGCACTCAAGAGGGCCACTGGCGAAGGCAAGCGAGAAGTCCTTGCCGGCTCAAACCGCCGAGGTGACAACCCAAGTGCAGGCACCCGAAGGACGACAAGCACCTGGGGGGCCTTGTGAGCCGGGATGCGTGTTAACTGCTGCTCGGCCTGCTGCAGGGCAACGTCGACGAGCTGCTCGGCGTCCACGGGGTCGTGGTGAAAGCGGTCCTGGTGGTCGAGATCCGGAAGGCCCGGTGGTGAGCGCCATGAGCTGCGATGCCAGCGGGGACGGCCTTCGCTCTTGTGACCACCTGGGCCTCTTGGACTTCCGGGCAGCCTACCTGCGGAAGATGATCCCGACCGACTGATCGGGGCCGGGGGGTAGTCCCCCTCCCCCCTTCCAGCCCTACGCGGGGGGCATACCGGCTCAAATCCTGTACGGGTTTCCAAGGCGCCCAAACCGGCCGCCGGCGGGCCCTCGAAGGAGGACTTTTGGCTAGGAAAGCGCGAGAAGCGCCGAAATCGCTACGCGCAGTAGGGCGCGAAAAGTGGAACGAATACGCCCCGAAACTGCAGGACCGTTTCGCAGTTCACGCTCGACCAACTGGAAGTCTACTGCCGAGCCTACGAGCGCTGGTACGAGGCGCAGGACTGGATTGGCTAGCACTCAGGACGTGGTGCTTTAGGACGTCTAGGGCTGGGCTGGCCTCGGGGTTCGCTGTCACTGGATCTTCCGCGAGCGCTCGGCCGCGATGTCGGCCCGTCGGCGCTTGCATGAACCGAGCGAGGGGGAGTCGGCGAGGTAGCGCCGAGTCCGTAGTTTCTGACGCGCCGAAGTCGTGTTGAGTGCGGCTGCGAGCCCTGCCTGTTACGATTCTGTATTAGTGGTATCCGGTGGGTTTGTCACGGTACGAAGATGCCGCCTAAGGTCGTGTAGGGTCGGCTGCACGCCGCTTGATCGACAACGAGCAGCGTTAACGGACGCCTCCGTCCGGGCTTACCAAGACTGGTCCGCTGCATGTTCTTCAGCAAGTCATAGCCCCCGTCGGTTTAGCACGTGAAAGGCTGGTGTGAGCGCGGGACTCTCCTTTCTCTCGAGCCCACTATACCCTTGGTAAGTCAAGTCGACGACTGGTAGGGTCCATCCACTTCTTTTCTCCGGAGTGCCCGACTCGCGTTGAGCCTTTGAGGAGGCTGTGTCGATCGACATGGAGGGCAGGATGGAAAATCCGTATGAGATCCTTGGGGTTCCGCCGACAGCAAATGCTGAGGAGATCAAGGCCGCCTATCGTCGGGCGGCTAAGGAGACACATCCAGACCTGCACGATGGTTCAGCAGAACGCGCCGCCGAATTTCGCGCCGCGACGGATGCTTACGCGATCCTCTCGGATCCGGCTCAACGGCGACGCTTCGACGAAACGGGTTCCGTCGACTCTGGGCAGGTCTTGAGTACGAGAGCCGAGATATTCGCTGTGATACAGCATGTCCGGTCTGTGGCTGCCGGCGCCAAGGGCGCTGCTAGGTGGGCCGCCTTTAAGGGTGCATTGTGGTTGGCGGCGGGTGTCCTAATCACCGGCGCTTCGTACTCTGCAGCTTCTTCATCGCCTGAAGGTGGTACCTATTTCGTCATGTGGGGAGCGATATTATTCGGGGGTCTTCAGGCCATCCGAGCTCTCGTTGCCTATGTTTCTATCACGGTGAGGGCTAGGAGCATTGAGCGAGGGATCTGGTCCGTAGTAACTAACTATGACTTCGGACCTCAGGAGCTTGGCTGATGGCTTCGTGCCAAAGACTACTGACACTGTGGCTTTGCCGAAAAGTCTGTGCTGGCAAGAGGACGGCATGACCAAGAAGACGCGTGGATGGGCGTTCGCTATCTTGTGCTCCTGCGTCGTATTCATTGGGGCCTGCGCTCCTGAGTCTCCCGGAACGTCTGCTTCTGTCAGCACTTCTACTACCACGACAGAAAAGCGAATGGCAGAGAGGGAGCCGTCCACCACGACGACTGAGGAAAGGACGACGACAACCGTCCTTCATTCCGCCTGGGGCACCTCGGTAGAAGTGGATGGCTTGCGGATTACTGTTGATGAACCCGTAGTGAATGAGGATTTCGTGGTCAAGTGGCAGGAGGACGTCTGGTATGACTCCGTCTTGCTTGTGCCGGTCACCATCGAGGGTCTGGAGCCTGAGGGAGGATATCTGGATGTCGATATGCACTTCGGGCTCGTGGCGGGCACTGCGGATGAATCCCCGGAAGACCAGAGTGCTCAGCCCCCGATGGAGCTTGATGCCTCGAATTTCCCGGAATATGAGCCACTCACTTCCGCCCGCTTCGGGCCTGGTACGCAAAAGCACGGGTGGCTTATTTTCGGGCGCAACGGCAGCGATGCGTTCAGGGCGGTTGAATACCTGGACGGATGGTTCGAGGGATCATATGAGTGGCAATTGTATTGGCTAGATTAGGCTGGCCGCGTTCCCGTTTGCAAATCCTTGGACTTATGGTTGCTCTGTATTCTCATTTCGGCCTACACTGAAGTCGACGAAATAGGACAAGAGAACCATTGGGGGGTAAAAGGCCGATGAAGCGAAGCCTTATTCTCGTGATTGTTGTCGCGTTCCTGCTATTACCCTCCCAGGCACTGGCATTCTTTCCCGATGTGCCGGTCATGCATGAGTTCTCCCCGGCCATCGACAGCCTAGCCGCTATTGGCATTCTTTCCGGCTACGGTAATGGCTCCTTCGGCCTCTATGCGACTATCAAACGAGCGCAACTGGCCAAGATGGGAGTGATTGGCTACCGGCTGCATACGGCAACCCTGGACAATCCAGATTCACCCACATTTAGGGATGTTGCTTATGACGGAAACTCTTATCCCTTTGACTTTGTAGAGGAAGCTGCTCAAGCGGGACTCGTTCTAGGCTATGGAGGCGGTACTTTTGGTCCGTACGACGACCTTACGCGCATGCAATTGGTCAGGATCATTGTCCGGGCGGCGGGTGACGACCTAGCGGTCCCCCCTGAGGGTTACAGCTCTGGCTTTGCTGACATCATGCCCTACGACGAGCAGTATGTGGCTAAAGCCAAGTACAACAACCTTATCTCCGGTAGGACACTCTATACTTTTGACCCCACGGGTAAGGCTACCCGCGGCCACGCCGCAAAGGTTTTGTATAACGCGTTGCTAAATAGCAGCAGTCCTCCACCGGTAACGGAACTCGGGGGTGTAAGAGAAGCCCTTCAAGAGAAAATTTCAGAGCAAACCTGGAACACCTTTACCTTCTACAAGTATCGTGTTTCCGGGTCCTGGGCTGTGGGGGTAGTCGACTCGGAGCACGTAGGTTTTGCGGCTTTTGCAGCGGAAAAGGCCGACGGCAGGTGGACCGTGCTGACCCTTGGGTCAGATGTCTGGGAAGACGAACTAAGAGACTACGGTGTACCAGAGGACCTCATCCAGTACCTCTTCAGTTGAATCGCGTCTATCGGAACGCCTCCGGTCGTCCCGGAATTATGTGGAGTAGACCGAGATGGACCGGACTACCTCGCACTATTGCGGGTTAGTCTTGCGCGAAAAGAGATAGAGGCTACCTCTCGCGTCGGGTGGAGGTGAGATGGCGACTCCTGATTCTCGGTACTGGATCATCCCGGTGGGGCCCTATCGGCACCAGAGAGTGCGAGAGGCGGTCCAGGAACTGGTAATTGATCGGCATGGATTTGGTTCAGAGAATCGACCGGGCGGCGCGTCCACCTGGAGGCTGGTGACAAGGCGGCCTTCTACGCGGCCGGCCTCGGTGTTGTCGCCTCCGCCACTGTGGAAACGTCGCCAGAGCGCATGATGCATCCGGTTCGGAGGTACGCGGAAGAGTTCCCTTACGTCTTCACTCTCGCAGACGTCAACGTGCTGCCGCTGCCGGCAAAGATCGATGGGCGGAGTAGGCTCTTTTCCTTGCCCCCTGGGGAGCCGGCGGAGGTAGAAATAAGGACGCGACGCGGGGAGTCAGGCCTCCAGCGTTCTATCTTCTCTTCGCTTCCCCCTGCTAGTGTTCATGCTGCTAGCGCACTACTTCACTGGAGGTGTCACAAGGTGGCCGGCGAAATCGAGATCCCGGAATCCTGGCTGGATACAGACGGTGGGCAGACCTTGGCGGACTCCATTAGCGCCCTTACTAGTGTACTCGGGCCAGTGGGCGGGGTTGTAAGCGCCGTAGCTTCCGGCGCCCTAGTCGATCGGAAGCTACGGCGCGTGGCCGAGACTGTGGATCGAATGCGCTGGGAGTTGGGCGAGATGAGAGTAGAGATAGACGAGGGATACATTGGGAGCGAGGACTTCGAGGACCTCCTCGAGGAGACGCTATCCAAGGCCGCACGGACGCGCTCCGAGACTAAGCGACAAATGTTCGCTCGCTTCATCACCAATGACCTCCGCCAGCCCTCGCGCCAGCCATATGAAGCAAAGAGGCGGATTCTGAGGAGGCTAGACGAGCTCCAGGAAGATCACCTCCGCTTGTTGGCGGCTATTGTCAGTGACGAGGGTCCAGGCAGTGGGCAAGAAAGCCTGATAGCCGGTAGCCGCGGGGGGACGCTTTCTCGGCGGACAGGGCTTCCTTTGGAGCGGGTGAACGAGTTGTTCCAGGCCCTACAGGAAGAGAACCTAGCTACGGGAGGACTCGGGGGAATGATGACGGCTAGTGGGGCGGAGACCACGAAAGTGCTCCTTACGGACTTGGGCCGCCAACTCGTGGACTACTTGAGAGCCGAAGAAGAGTAAGTCGAAAGACCTACAGTCTGAACCCAACACGAAAGCCCCCTCCCGGTAGCCCATAAGAAGGCTCGCCCGTTTGGGGGCTCCCTTTACCCTGCGAGGCTCTCAGAAGGCGATCTGACGGGCTCTGAGCTGGTTCCGCGGGTGTTCCTACCTCTTCGCGCCGTGCCCGGCCACCCACTTCTGCCACTGGCGGCGCTCTGCTTCTGTCACGGGCGCGAGCTTGTGCTCGATCCAGTTGGCGAGGGCAGCGGCCGTCTCGCTACGCTCGCTCCCCTCCTCCACCTGCTCGAGGATCTCCACGCAGCGCTCGAGAGCTTCTCGACCCGTCACGTCTACGCCTCCTCTTCTGACTCGATCTAGCGGCCGCTCGAGTTGCCCGATGTATTCCGAATGCTGGCGAAGCGACGCGGCCCGGGAGCGGATCTCTTCCTCGAGCGGATCTCCCGCCGGGACCATCTCCAAGAGCACCAGGGCGGCGCGGAGCCTCATAGCTCCAGTGGAGGCGCCTTCCCAATCCTCGCCCGGGAAGCCTTCGCCGGCGTGGCCGGCGTCGCCGCGAATGATGCGAGAGATCCACTGATAGTTGAGGTGGCTATGGTCGTGCTTTGCTAAGGCCTCGAGGAGCGTAGCCGCCGCCCTGAGGAGCGTGTCCCCCAGATAGGTAATGCCGAGTGGGGGGGGGCGGTGCTGCTGTACTCTTTGGTCTGCATGGGAGCTATCGTCCTGTGCCGGCCCCGGAGCATTCACGCGCTGCCGGGGCGCTTTACATGGTCGCCTCTCTGCTTACGTATCGCTTACGAGGCGGCAGAGGGAGAGGTTTTACCTGGAAAAGCCGCTATTTTCCCTCACTCGTAATGAGCAGGTCAGGGGTTCGAGTCCCCTCGTCGGCTTAAAGAGAAAACCGGATGAGGTGGGGACAGTTCCACCGGCCTCAAAGGCAGAACCGGGCATATTCGTTTCCATGTTGGCCTCTTCTTGGCCCTGCTGCTCTTGGCTTCCGCCAGCGGACTGACGGGTCAACGGAATCGGGGCAAGACCACTCAAGCTAACGCCGGTGGAGTCCGATAGAAGAAGCCAAGCTGAGGGTCATTCGATCACGGGGCTGGCAATCTCAAGCAGGATGATTGGAGGCTCTGATCGCGGAAGCAGAGACGAGCGTGGCACATAGGTCACGACCGCTTGTCCAGGCGGTCAAGTACCAGATGGCCCGCCCCTGGTTTCTCACTATTCTCGCGGCCACCGGGTTGTGCGCTGTGTATCTCCTCGGGGTCCTCCTCAACTGGGGAGACGTGGGGGAACGATCCCTCTACGCCAACCTGGGTATGCTCCCGGTGGGTTTGGCGGCCACGCTGCTCGCGTGGAGTACCGCACAGGGTCAATCCGATCACCGGTCAAAGACGGCCTGGCGGTTGCTCTCGCTTGGCTTTGCCGGCTTCTTTGTAGGCGATTTTCTGTACTTCTACTACCAGAACATCCGCGGAACAACGCCCTTCCCTTCGGCGGCCGACGCGGCCTATTTAGCTTATTATCCCTTGATGTTTGCCGGTCTGGTCTGCCTATCTCGGCGTGGGCGCGACCGCGTGCGCCTCGGGTTCTTGTCGGTAAACCTGAACGTCTTCATCGGGGCCGGGGGCGCGATGTTGGTGTACTTCTACCTGGTCCCGACGCTTGGATCCCCCCGAGACGACCTTCTGGCCTATTCTCTCTCCGCCGGATACCCTGTGGGCGATCTGTTTCTGCTTGCCGGTTTGGCGGCGCTCCTGATTCGTCGCGGCACGGATCACATCGATGGTTCGCTCTGGTTGCTGGGCGCAGGGCTCATCGTGGGCCTTGGAGCCGACGTCGTATTCGGCTACCAGGGTATACAGGGGGCCCTTCAAGCGGGCGGGCTGTCCGACGCTGGGTACATGGTGTCGTGGATCCTCTTCGGATGGGCGAGTTACCTCGAGTTTGCCCGGACCAACCGAGAGAGCGCCGTGCGCGGCGCAGCGGAGTAGGGCGGTCATCTGCCATGCTATTTCGTCAACTCCAACGGGGCCCCGACTGCTCCCCAAAACGGTTCTTCCGCCCCGATGGCTTCGGCGCGCTAGAGCTCCTGGTGATCATCGCGATTGTTGCAGTTGTGGTTGTGCTCGGGGTACCGACGCTGCATTCGGCGAGTGCCAAGGCAGTCCTCGCGGCGAACGCGGGCAACCTGGCGAGCCTCGTGGAAGAGGAGATGCTCTATGGATGGGACAGCGAATATCATCCAACCGATGAGGGCAGCCCGGACAGGTACCTGAGCAATCGGCTGGAGCGCGATCTCGGATTGGCACAAGGCGCGGCAAGGTACACCAACCCTCAGGCCGACGCCTCTCGGGCCGATGTCGTCTTGAACAGCAGAGCGATCCCAGCCGACCGTTCCTCGGCCTCCCCGGCGGTGCTCATCAGCGACAACTCGGTAGTTGGCTACGAAATGTTCAATGCCCAACCGTACGCGATGAACCGAGAGTTCTTGGCGGGATCACTGGTGGTGCACTTCAACACCGCATACCAGTCGGTGGACGTCTTCTACGTGGACAGAGATGGCAAGAAGTCGGCGGATATGGTGCGATTCTCGACGGGCTGAAGATCGGCGAGGGATGCGAGCTCTGTCTGCCAGATGACCGGCCTGCACCGCCCAGTCAAGCCGGCAAGAACATGCAGACATCGGCACCTCCCGAGTCCCGGTTCCCAACGCGCATAGACCCGCCGTGGGACTCGGCGATGGCAGCTGCGATAGCCAGACCGAGGCCCGCCCCCCGTTCCGAGCGGGATTCGTCACGGGCAAAACGTTCGAAGGCCCGGGGGATGAACTCGGCGGGGAAGCCCGGGCCCTCGTCCAGGACATGGACTTCGAGACTGCCCTCCACCTCTTCGGCCTGCAGCTCAACCGTGCCTTCTCCGTGCCGAAGCGCGTTGTCCACGATGTTGGAGAGGGCCTGCTCCATGCGAAGCCGATCGACGCGAACCACGAAACTTGGAGGGGCGGCGACGGTCAGGTCGCGTTCGAGATCTCCAGCCCGCAGCGCGAACCTGTCGCGCACACCTTCCAGGATTCGCCTGATATCGATCTCCTCGCTTCTGATCTGGAGCCTGCCCTGGTCGGCGCGCGCGAGGACGAGGAGATCCTCCGCCAATTGAGTCAGACGATCGGTCTCGAAGGCGGCCGAGCGAAGCGCCTCCTCGAGTTCGGCTGTCGAACGTTTCTGGGCGAGCGCAAGCTCCAATTCGGTCTTGAGCAGCGAGAGCGGAGTTCGCAGTTCGTGGCTGGCGTCGGAAACGAAAGTACGCTCAGTCTCCATCGCCGCTTCGAGGCGGGCAAGCATCTCGTTCAGCGTCGTGCTCAGCCGAGCGAGCTCGTCCCGAGCCTCCGGGACCGGCAAACGCCGACCCGGCTCGGCGGCGGATATGGCCGACGCTTCGCGCCGCATGAGCTCCACCGGCCGTAGAGCCGCCGTGGCCAACACGTACGCCAGGAACGAGCTCAGAAGAAGAGCGACGGGCCCCCACACCGACAGCCGAGTGAAGAGCTGCGAGAGGGTTTCCTCCCGACCTTCGAGAGACGCGCCCACCACCACGACGAGCCCCCGGTCCTGAGCCACCGTGGGGACCGCCAGGAGCCTGGCCGGATCCTCCATGCCTGGAATCAGAACGCCGTCGAAGAAGGTCGCCCCAGCTACGGCCTGTCCCAATTGGACGCGTGAGAGAATGGCTTTGTCGGCGAGTTGCGGGGTGGAATCGAAGATCCTGCCGTCGTAATCGAGAACCTGCGCGAAGCTCTCATCCTGATCGCCGAGTACGGCGCCTCCACCCTGGCGCAGGCCGGAGTCGGCCTGTCGTACGAGCGCCGTGATGTCCCCCGCCCGGGCAGTCAGACCCGAGTCGATGCTCCGGTCAACGGCTCCGGAGACGCCCTCGTAGACGAAGAAACCCACGATCCCAAGGACCAGCGCCATCGCTACGGTGAATGCGAGGGCCAGTCGCACCCGTATGGGCAGCCGCCTCAGCCTCGTGAATCTCAAATGTCATCCCGTAGCCGGTAGCCGGACCCGCGAACCGTTTGTATGGAGCGCACGCCGAAGGGCCGATCCACCTTCTCCCGCAGGTAGCGGACGTAGACCTCTATGATGTTCGACCGGTTCTCATAGCTGTAATCCCAAGCATGCTCGAGCAGCTCGAAACGAGAGAAGACCCGCCCCGGTTGGCGCATGAAGGTCTCGAGCAGGGAGAACTCCTTGGCGGAGAGTTGTACCTCGGATTCTCCGCGCCAGACCTGGTGCGTCGCGGGATCGAGCCGCAGGGAGCCCACCGATAGGACGGCCTCGCGTTCCAGCGGCCCCCGACGAACCAGCGCCCGGAGGCGAGCCAGCAGTTCGGCGAAGGAAAACGGCTTGGTGAGGTAGTCGTCGGCGCCCGTGTCCAGGCCGGCGATTCGGTCTTCGACTGCATCCCGAGCAGTCAGCATGAGCACCGGAGCCCAGACGGAATTCTGCCGAAGCCGCCGGCAGACCTCGAACCCGTCGATCTGCGGAAGCATTACGTCGAGGATGATGGCGTCGTATTCGGTCGAGCCTGCCCGCACCAGTGCTTCTTCTCCCGTGCCGGCCACGTCTGCAGCCTGACCGTTTTCTTCCAAGCCGCGCCGGATGAGCGCCGCCATCTTCACCTCGTCTTCAACCACCAAGACACGCATGCGCACGATTGTTGCAGCCAAACATGAACGCGGGATGAGAGTCCTGTCCCAATCCGGGGAAGCGAAGGGTCGCTCCCCGGCGAGGCAGGCGGGTCCGTCGTAGACCTGCACTCAGCGTTATCTCAGGAACGCCTCGTACACTGCGAATGCATCATCCCTGAAACTCTCGAAAGGAGAACCCGATGCAGAACCGAGTGTTCAAGGCGGCAGCGATCGCGCTCACCGTCGCCGGAATGGCCGTGGGCGGGGGCACGCTGGCCCACGCCGCGGCTCCCGCGACCCCCGCCGACCCTGCGACTACCATGGTCCAGGAGGAGGCGTCGTCACCCGATCTGACCCGCGCCGCAGCGCAGCAACTTGAGGCCACGGACTTCGATGACGTCCAAGAGGAGAACGGTGCCGAAGACGCCAACGAGGTCGGCGAAGCCGAGGAGCCGGAATCCGGCGACCATGAATCGGCTACCGAGGATGACGGCCCCGGAGGCCACGCCGACGAACCAGAGAATCCCAACGCGAGCCACGAGTTCGACGGCCAGGAATAACACCGCCTAGCCATCCAACCGACGGTTCGGGGGCGGCTTCACTCAGTGGAGCCGCCCCAGCCCGGGCTGCGGACCCCACGACGAATGGAGCAGACCTTGGATCTCAGCGGTTATTGGAAGAAGGCGGCGCTTGCCTTGGGCTCGGTGATACTGATGGCGGCGCTGGCCGGCTGCAGTTCCGCCGCCCCTCCATCCATGCCGGAGCAGACGACGACCTCCGCCGCGGAACCGGCAACCACGGGCGTCGTCCCGCCGCCCCTCGACACGATAGAGGCCGGCGCCGAGGACATCATCGACAAAATTCCGGGAGGGGGCTGGGCCGCCATACAGGGGGAAGTAACGGACATGACCGATGCGTGGGCTGAGTACGAGGCGCAGGCCGTCTCTGACGGCGCCGCCCAGGCCCAAGTCGACGCCATGCACTCCGCCCTCGAGGCCTTGGCGAAGGCAGCCCAAGCCGATGACGAAATCGTCACCGAGCAGACCGCCAACGACGTGAGCTTCGCCGTCGTAGACCTCTTCGCCCTCTACCACCCGGCAGTGCCTGCCGCCATCGGCCGCCTCGACGCGCAAGAGCGCCAGGTGATCATCGACGTCAAGGCCAACGACTTAGACGCCGCCGGGCAGGAACTAGACCGGACGTTCTCCACGTGGGACGACGCGAAACCCGAGGTTCTCGCGGCCAACGGTTCCGAGGCCGCGCAGGCCTTCGAAGCCAGCCTCGACGCCCAGATGGAGGCGGTCCCAAAACAGGACGCCCCCGCCGTGCAGAACGAAGCCACCGCGGGGTAACCGATGTTCAGATCGACGTCGGGGCTCGTGAGGGCGTAGCCGTTGGTCGAGACCACCTGACTCGGACTCTCGTAGGAAGCCCTCCGAATCCCGCTGAGTGCCGTACAAGCGGTTCCTCATCCGGAGGGGAGACTAGGAAAGCAGGGCGCGCACGCGACCGGGCGCCACGAACGACGCCCCTCGGCCCTCTTCCAGCGCGATCATCCCCCCAACTCCTCGCTGCGCGATCGGTTCGCCCCAGCATCTACGGCCTCTAGAATCCTAGCAGCCCGGCAGCGGCGGCCGGTTCGAGCCCGGTCACACGACACGGCTTGCTACCCTGCGAGGGGGCGGTCGTGACTGCCGAAGAGCGTGTGTCCGCGAAAACCGACCACCGCCCTCGCAATGAGGAGGCATCCATGCAGCTACCCGCCCGTACCGAAGGTCCCCACTGCTGGCTCTGGCGGCTGCTCTATAGGACAGCCGAAGCCGAGCTCCCCGCCCACGCCGACCCCGGGCGCCGGACCCGTGCGGCCGGCCTCCTCTGGGACCGGGTGGTCGCCGGCTCGCTCTCGGTCAGGCGGGATCGCTCCGGGGTCACAGAAGAGGCCGACCCCTGGCTGTCCGACCTCGTCGTCGCCGAGGCCCGCCGCCACGTGGCCTTGTCTGCTCGGCTCGACCGCGGCCGGGACGCCGATGGCCATCTTCGGGCGAAGGCGGACAGGCCTCCGACGGAGCGTGTCGACGCCATAGGACAGCTCATCTGGGTGCAATTGGGCAACGGCTGGGCCCGGGTGGCAGAGGACGAAGACGCGATTCTCTTCTGGGATCCGGAGACCTCGACATTCGTCTCCTTCGACCTCGAGCTCAGCGCGACCTACGCGCGGCTGCTCGGCGGACGCGCCGCCCGCTAGAAGAGCACCCGGCATGCCGAGCCGTCGCTGGGTTTCACCGTCACCTCACCGCTAGGAGAGGATGTCCTTCTGGCGGAACCAGAGCAGGCTGATGGAGATCGTGGCAACGGTCCAGGCGGCGAAGGTGGCGAGGCCCTTCCAGATCGGGCTCCAGTCGATCGGCTCCCGAAGGAGGGTGGTCCAGCCCTCCAGGTGCGACGACAACAGGTACGGGTTGATGAAGTCGAAGGCGCTGAACTGCTGCAGCACCAGCATGACGATCACCAGCACCAGGGCGCCCGCGACGGCGGTCAGGCTGGAGTCGGTCAACGTCGAGAACATCAGCGCCAGTGACACCACCGCAATGGTCGCGGCGAACACGTACCCGTAGGCCACCAGGATGCGAAGCGCGCTCTCGCCACTCCCGATCGTCTGCAACGAGAGCAGCGTGAGGGGGTGGAGCCCGAAGAACGCGGCACCGGCGACAACGGCGGCCCCGGCCAGGAGCGCCAGGCCGATCAGCATGTAGACGTTGGCCACGAGCCATTTGCCCAATAGCACCGCGCTGCGCCGCACCGGCTGCATCAGCACCGTCCGGAGCGTGCCCTTCTCCGCCTCCCCCGCGATGGTCTGACCGCCGGCGACAGCAGCCAGCAGCGGTATGAAGAAGGAACCGAGCATGCTGAGCAGCACGATGGGCAGGTAGAGGCCGTTCGACTGCATGTTTGAGACCAGGATCTCCATGACGTCCTGTCGGTTACCGTGCAGAGGGCCCGACGTGAGGCTGATGGCTGTCGCGACCACGAAGGGGACGACGAACAGGCCTCCCCACCCGATGTAGGTCCGCTTCTGGAAGATCACCTTCGTGAACTCGCGTCTGAGGTGGCCCACGTTCATCCCTCGGTCGGCGCCCCCGCGCCCTTGGATTCATCCGCGTCCGTCATCTCGAGGAACATCTCCTCCAACCCCTGCTCGAACGAGGGGATAACGGCCTCGACATCGGCACCCGCGGCGACGAGTCGGCGCACCATCTCGGGGACCTGGTCGTCCGGCGCCGAGACCCGAATGTATTCCTCCTCCTCGACTAGCCCACCGGCGCCGCCGAAGGACCGCAGCACCTCCCAGGCGCGAGCCTGGTCGCCCGTCTTGATCCTCACGGCCGACCTGGCCGGCCGGAGCTCGGACACCGCCCCCTGCCGGACGAGCCTTCCCCGGGTGATGACGGCGGCACGATTGGCGACGAGTTCCACCTCGTGGAGGAGGTGCGACGACAGGAACACCGTCGTGCCCGTCGTCGCCAGGTCCCGGACCAGCCCCCGGACGTCCCTCATCCCGGCCGGATCGAGGCCGCTGGTGGGTTCGTCGAGCACGACGATATCGGGACGGTGGATCAGGGCGAGGGCGATGCCGAGGCGCTGCCGCATACCGTGGGAGTAACCGCCAACCTTCGAATCGGCTCGCGTCGAGAGCCCGACCATCTCGAGCACCTCGCCGATCCGCTCTTCGCTGACCGGGCCGTTCATTCCGCCGAACAGGCGGAGGTTGCGCCGGGCGCTCATGTTGCCGTAGAAGATGGGGTCGTCGACGAACCCGCCGACGTGGCGGAGGGCCTCCTGCCGCTCGTCAGGCACTCGGTGCCCCAAGATCTCCACGTGCCCCTCGGTGGGGTAGATCAGCCCGAAGATCATGCGGATGGTGCTCGTCTTTCCCGCCCCGTTCGGGCCCAGGAAGCCGAAGACGTCGCCCCGGCAGACCGCCAGATCGAGGTCGTCGACGGCCCGGACGTCCCTGAAGTCCTTTGTCAACCCGTGCGTGGACAGGACGACGGGAGTGTCCGGGCGGGGGGCGAAGCGCGGGTTTTCCTCATTCAAACGGGACTCCTGACGAGGGTGGCGGGCAGTCGCAGGCCGGCCCCCCGGCCCGAGAAATAGCTTCCCCCGGTTGTCCGACTCCAAGCGCGCCAACGCGACATGCGCGGGAGCCCACCCGGATGGGTCTCGCCTCCGCGCTGTTCGGGGGCATTACAACTAGACGGTGGCCCAGCCTGCGGGTGGTACGGAGAGTGGGGGCATTCCAGGGGACCTTCGTAAGGACGTTTCGCATGAAGTGGGTCCGGCACCTTTGCCACGAGGTGCCGGGGAAGCACGGCAAAGACGGCGCCGGTGAGGCCCCGGTGATCATCGGAGACGACGAGCTTAACGCCGGCAAGGCCGCGGGCCACCAAGTCGCGCAATAAGGCGGTCCAGGCCGCCCCCTCCTCGGCGGAGACGGCCGTGGCACAGACGCCCACACGCTTACCACCCGGCCTTTCTCCCGGCTCTTTAGCGGCAGAGCAACCTGCGGGCGAGATCGGCGTCAGGCACGTCAGCGACTATCCTGAGACATGATGGGCGCTGTCCCGCCCGCAAGTGCGGCAGCGACGACCTGCCTCGCGGCTGCCAAATGCGGTGGGAAGACCAGAGGCGGGCCTTCGGCTCCCGTGATCTGTCGGCTTGCCTGGGACGCGCAGTGACGTATAATATTTGTACCGTCAATACGTCTAGAGGTTGCGCCATGAACACGAAACTCACACTCAGGCTCGATGACCAACTGATCCGCAAGGCCAAGCGTTACTCGGACCGTGCGGGAAAATCCGTGTCCCAGATCGTCGCCGACTACTTCTCGCTGCTAGACGCGGAAGAGGAAATACCCGGGACGGAGATCAGCCCCCGTGTCCGTTCCCTTATAGGGGGCTTCAAGGGAGCGACTACGACTGAGGAGGACTACCGGCGCCGCCTTGAGGAGAAGTACCGGTGAGAGTGTTGTTCGACGCCAACGTCCTGCTCGACGTCCTGCTTGAGAGGGAGCCCCACGTCCAAGAGGCCACCAAGCTTATTGCTCTTGTGGACAACGGTCGCATCGGGGGGGCGATCTGCGCCACCGCGGTAACCACCTTGCACTACGTCGGAGCCAAGGACCTGGGGCGCAGGCGCGCTCATGACCATATCCGTACGCTGCTGAGCCTGTTCGAGGTTGCGCCGGTGGACCGCGACGTGCTTCAGCGCGCCCTCGACGACGACGGCTTTGGCGACTACGAGGACGCGGTGGCGCACGAGGCGGCTCACGCTGCCGGCGTCGGTGCCATCGTAACGCGCAACGGCCGCGACTTCGCTAAAGCAACCATCCCAGTATTCGCTCCGTACGAACTGCTCGCGGCGGTCGCCGGAACAACGGACTGAAAGCCACGGCCTGGCTGAGCGGGAAGGGCGTTATCCCGTCCTCCGAGCGAGGCTCCGCGCAGCAGTATCTCTTCGCCATGGCTGAACTTGGTCCCCAAACCCATCGGACAAGCGAGGCCGCCCGGGGGATCGACCGAACGACCGAGCAGCCGGGGCCCGTCTGCTCGAGGTTGATCGACAAGGTCATTCTGTACACCTCCGGAAATGGGGCGGCCGCAACGCATACTCTCCGCCCCCGCCTGGCATACTGTCTCCCCGTGACCCCGCAGAATCCGCATCCCGTTGTTTGGCGAGGAACTCGCCGATGGCTTGACGGTCAGCGTCACTCACGTTCGACTGCGGAGGCATCGTAGCGCCGGGGTTCACCGACTCCGGGTCGACGATGATGGCCTCGATAGTGGCTTGGTCGTACTTGGCACCGACGTTGTCGAGGGCCGGGCCGATGCTGCCGCCTGCGCCGCCGATGGAGTGGCAACCCATGCAGTTCTGCTGGAAGGCGGAAGCGCCCCGGGAGAGGCCGACGCCTGTGGCCCTACGCTCGGCGGCCGACATGCGGTCCTCAGAGTCCTGCGGCGGCCAGTCGTGATTGTCGATGTTGGACACCCACTCGAGGAAGGCGGCCAAGTCCGTGGCCTCCTGCTCGGTGACGTCCAGGTTGGGCATCTTCCGGATGGAGTCCTTGAAGACTACCTCCGGCTGCAACACAACCTGCTTGATCCCTTCCCTGCCGACGGCGTGCCGACCCTGTTGCTCTGGGGATCGGACGACAACTTCGTGCGTCCTGAGTCGGTCCGATCAGTCGTCGCATCCGCGCCGAACGTCACCTTCGAGATCGTTGAAGATGCGGGCCACCTGTTGACGTTGGAGGCACCCGACCGCATCGCGAGCTCGATCAGGGCCTTTCTGCAGGGCTGACCATCACAGCATGGTCGCCGCGATTCAACTTGGGCTTGCACCTGACGAGACCGCCGCGGGCGCTTCGCTGATACATGGTGGGTGCTAGGCTCAAACTGGGGAGAAGGTTGGATGAAGATGGAAGCCTGGCAGCGCCGTACTCGTCGCTGTTTCGAAGACTCTCCCCCCTCCGTCGGCTCGACAGCGACTCGAGCTGAACGGGTATTGATGAGAAATTGGACCTCGGGGTCCGTGGTTTAGACCGTCAGAATCGGGATGTTCGCGATTGCCCAGGCGGCAGGAGGAATGCGTGATATTATGACTGACAGTCAGTCACAATCACCATTCCTTCTGGAGGCTACTCGGTGGCCCCTCGTCCCACCGTAGATAAGGTTGCACGACGCGCCGGACTTGGCTCAGTCGCGGCGCAGGTGTTCGCCGAGCGTGGAGTGGCCAACACATCGGTAAGTGACATCGTCCGGGCCGCCGGCATCGCCCAGGGCACCTTCTATCTCTATTTCGACTCGAAAGAAGAGATCGTTTTGGCAGTAGCCGAGCAGATGGTCGAAGCTCTGATGGCGGACATAGAGGCGGCCATTGAAAGGACGGGCGTGGACCCGGTCGCTAAGCTCCTCCGCCTACGCGACATCCTTAGCGGAATCGATGCTCATCAGTCGTCTGTCGAGCTCGCCGAGTTCATCCACCGTCCGGAGAATCGGCTACTGCACTATCGCCTGACCGAGAACCTCGTACCGCGCCTACTTCAGACCGTCGAATCGATCGTTGTTCAGGGTGTAGAAGAGGGTGTCTTTGACGTGCCGGATCCCCGTGCTGCCGCCTGGTTCATTCTCGGCGGGCTCAACAGCGCGGAGCTGGCGGGAACGCCGGCGACTGAGATGCCGGAAGCCATAGGTGCGGCGACCGAACTTGCCTTGCGGGTCCTAGGCTACGAGGAGAACCGGTGAGCGCTGACACGGTGATCTCGGCTCGCAAATTGACCAAGCGGTACGGCGACGTACTGGCGGTCGATCGTCTCGACCTCGACGTGCGGCGCGGGGAGATCTACGGTTTTCTCGGCCGCAACGGAGCCGGCAAGACCACCACCATACGGATGCTTCTTGGCCTTATCCATCCCAGCAAGGGTGAGGTACGGGTGCTCGGCCATCTGGCGGACGGGGGCGACACGGGTTGGCTGGGTCGCGTAGGGTTTTTGGTAGAGACGGCCACCGCGTACCCCAATCTCACCGTTTGGGAGAACCTCGAGATCCAGCGCCGGCTGACAGGGTCGGAACCGGACGCCGTTCGCCGAGTAATCGATCAGTTGGGTCTAGATGCGTACGCGGATCGGCGGGCCGGGCGCCTCTCCCACGGCAACTTGCAGAGGCTTGCGCTCGCCCGTGCCCTACTCCACCGCCCGGACGTGCTCGTCTTAGACGAGCCGACCAACGGCCTTGATCCGGCCGGCATCGTTGAGATCCGCAAGCTCTTGCGCTCGATAGCGGACGAACACGGGGTTACCGTTTTCATGTCGAGCCACATTCTGCCGGAGGTGGCGCATCTAGCCGACCGCGTGGGAGTGATTGGCGGCGGTCGCCTGCTGGAGGAACTGAGCCGCAAGGAGCTCTTCGAGCGGGCCCGTACTCTGGTGGAGTCTAAATATACTGAAGAGCAGCGTGCAGAGGCGCTGCTCTCCATGCAGCTCGAGCGATACTTCCTGCAAGTCACTGGGGGCGTTGCCTGACGGGGGGACTTTGGATGACGGCACCAACGCTCACGACCGAATTTCTGAAGCTGCGACGCAGCAAGGTTACGTGGCTCTCTTTGCTCGCCTACGCCACCGGACCATCGGTCGGTGCGCTTTTCATGTGGATCGTACGCGACCCCGAGCGGGCCGGTCAGCTAGGTCTCCTTGGTACCAAGGCCGACTTGGCCGGCCTGGACGCCACCTGGGAGAGCTACTTCCTCCTCTTGACCCAGATCTCCGGGCTCGGAGGGATGATCCTTCTCGCTGTCATTGCGGCCTACGTCTTTGGCCGCGAGTACGCCGAAGGAACGGCGAAGAACATGTTGGCCCTTCCGGTCCCTCGCTATCGTTTTGCCCTCGCGAAGCTTGCCGTAGTGTTCGTTTGGTTCGCCGGACTCTCGATCTTCGCGATTGTGGAGACGGTGGTGCTCGGTCTGACACTCGGTCTATCCGGTCTTTCGGCAGGGACCGTCTGGGGAGGTGCAAGTGACGTCCTGATCGCTGCGGGCGTTGCCTTCCTCTTGGTGCCGACGGTGGCCTGGGTTGCGACGCTCGGAAGGGGCTACTTGCCGCCTCTGGGCTTCGCTATCTTCACCCTCGTTCTCGGCAATGTATTGGGAGCGACCGGGTGGGGAAAATGGTTCCCCTGGTCGATAGTGCCGTTGTTTGCCGGGGTGGCCGGACCGCGCGTCGAGACACTGGCACCCGCCAGCCTGGTGGTGGTCGTCCTGACGTTCCTCGCCGGAGTCGGGGCCACTTTCGCCCAGATGCGTTACGCTGATAACCAGCAGTAGGCAGGCCGCGGGGGCGGCGCGGCTACTTCATTCTCCAGGCCGTCCTTCAGTACGCGGACGGCCGTGCCAATCGCTGACAGAGGGCCACTCACCTGGGGGATACCAACTCGTAGCCCTTCACTGTGCGGGGATTCGAGCGAGCGCTCCGCAGGCGCTCTCTTGGTCATTGCCAGGCCCTTGCGGTATTTTTGTGAGACTGAAGAGCCGCATTCCACCCAGACGCATAGAAAGCGAGGCATTCACGCCATGGGAACCGAGGGCCGCAAGCCGACCACCACTGATGCGGGGATTCCCGTGTCGAGCGACGAGTTCTCTCTGACTGTCGGTCCCGACGGGCCGATCCTGCTCCAGGATCACTACCTCATGGAGCAGATGGCCAACTTCAACCGGGAGATGATCCCGGACCGCCAGCCCCACGCGAAAGGGTCGGGGGCCTTTGGGCACTTCGAGGTGACTCAGGACGCCAGCGCCTATACCAAGGCGGCCGTGTTCCAGCCGGGGACGAAGACCGACATGCTGGCCCGGTTCTCCACGGTAGCCGGCGAGAGCGGCAGCCCCGACACCTGGCGCGACGTCCGCGGCTTCGCCCTCAAGTTCTACACCACCGAGGGCAACTACGACATGGTGGGCAACAACACGCCGGTGTTCTTCGTCCGCGACCCGATGAAGTTCCAGGACTTCATCCACTCCCAGAAACGCCGGGCGGACAGCGGCCTACGCGACCACGACATGCAGTGGGACTTCTGGACCCTGTCTCCGGAATCCGCCCACCAGGTCACCATCCTGATGAGCGACAGAGGCGTCCCCAAGAGCTACCGCAACATGAATGGCTATACGAGCCACACGTACATGTGGGTCAACGCCGAAGGTGAGCGCTTTTGGGTGAAGTACCACTTCAAGACCGACCAGGGTATCGAGAACCTCACCCAGGAGGAGGCCGACCAGATAGCCGGGGCGGACGCCGACTATCACCGGCGCGACCTATTCGACGCGATCGAGCGAGGCGACTACCCCAGTTGGACTTTCAAGGTCCAGATCATGCCCTTCGAAGAGGCCGAGAGCTACCGCTTCAACCCCTTCGACCTCACCAAGGTCTGGCCTCACGGCGACTACCCCCTGCAGGAGGTCGGCCGGTTCACGCTTAACCGCAACTCGAGCGATTTTCACACCGAGATTGAGCAGGCGGCGTTCGAGCCGAGCAACCTCGTCCCCGGGATCGGGCCCAGCCCGGACAAGATGCTGCTTGCTCGCTTGATCTCCTACGGCGACGCCCACCGGGCACGCCTGGGGGTCAACTACAAGCAGATCCCCGTCAACCGGCCAAAGGCTGGGGTGCACAACTACAGCAAGGGCGGGAAGATGAGGATCGACAACGTCTCCGATCCGGTTTACACGCCCAACTCCAAGGGGGGACCCACGCCCGACCCCGAGCGGTACCCCGAGGCTGCCGTGTGGAGCACCAATGGCGAGTTCGTCCGCGCCGCCTACACTCCGCACAGTGATGACGGCGACTTCGTCCAGCCCGGCACCCTGGTGCGCGAAGTCATGGACGACCGCCAGCGCGACCTACTGGTCTCCAATGTGGCGGGTCATCTGGCAAACGGCGTGTCCGAGCCTGTGCTGCAGCGCGCCTTCGAATATTGGCGCAACATCGACCCAGAGGTCGGAGAACGTATCGAAAGAGGCGTCAGAGGCGGCTGATCGCCCCCGGTCGGTCTAGCCCGGGTACTGGAACGCCTCCTCGAGGGCGACTCCAAAGACCCGGGCTATCTTGAAGGCTACCTCGAGGGACGGTGAGTATTTGCCCTGCTCGATCGCGTTGACCGTCTGTCGGGTGACACCGATGCGCTCGGCAAGTTCTCCTTGGGTCATCTCGCCGGCTTCAAAACGCAGAGCACGAATCCGGTTGGTGACCCGAGTCGGTTTTGCCACCCGTCAGGCTCCTCGCCGGTAGAGTATGAGCTTCGTTGCATTTCCCGTGATCTCCGCCAAAACCCACGCGAGCAGCAGGCCATGGGCGATGAAGAACGGCGAGACCTCGGCCATGGCGAGCACCAGGCCCACGAATACGCCGACAGCCAAGGTGTGGCCGCCCAGACGGTCCCCGCGGAGGGCCACGATGCGGTCGCGTTCGTCGTAGGCGTTTGCTTCCTTCGGTTTTGCGACGGCGATGACAGCGTGGCTGAGCACGATGAGGACCACCAAGGGAACGATGGCAACCACCATCAGAGGCTGATAGACGATCTCGTCCGTCGGGGTCGACGCCAGCCAGGCTCCCACGACGGCGAAGTAGGCGCCGTACACGACTATCAAAGCGCCCGTCATGGCAACGGTGCTCTTCTCTTGGAACGACATCTGACGGCTCCTATGCCTGTCTAATAAATTTGACAGAGGAATAGTAACCAAAAACGGACAGGGTGTCAATAATACTTGACAGTCCGTCGGTGACGCCGGGGGCGCCTGCTGGAGCGGTCGCGGCTACGCAGGGGCCTTTTCGCCGGAGTCCGGGGTGGGCAGGCCGGGTCCGGGGATCAACGCGGGGTCCTCCAGGGAGGGTCCTTCTTCGCTCCGCGGCTCGGCTTGGACCTGCCCGGCTGTGAGCGGCCCGGGCATCCCCCGCCGCTTGAGCCATAGCCAGCCAACCGCGCCGGCGGCGATCAGGATGAGCGGGATGGCGCCAAGGTTGACTGCCCGCCAGCCGAAGGCCTGCTGCAGGGCGCCCGCGGACAGGGAAGCTGCGACCACCGCGGTCCAGACGGTGAAGTCGTTCAACGCCTGGGCCTTGGCCCGCTCGGCCGGCCGGTAGGTCTCGGTGAGCAGCGTGGTGCCCCCGATGAAGAGGAAGTTCCAGGCGACGCCGAGCAACACGAGGGCGATTGTGAAGTGCACCCCGCTGGTCCCGGCGAGGTTGACGGCAACCGCCGCGGCGCCCAGCGTGGCCCCCAGGAGCATTACCTGAAGCACGCCGAGTCGCCCGATTAGTCCCCCAGTCACGAAGGAAGGCGCGTACATCCCGAGCACGTGCCCCTGTATGACAAAGGCGATCAGCCCGAAGGTGAAGGCCTTCGCGTCCATGGCTAGGGGGGTGGCGGTCATCAGCAGGACCATGAAGGCGTAACCCATGGTGGCCGCGATCACCGCCACCAGGTAGGCGGGCTGCCGAGCGACCTGGACGAGCGGGCGCCCCGCGGCGGCGAGTTCCGTCTCTTCCGGTTTTCGCAGAGTGGTTAGCAGCGGGATGAAGACGGCAACGGCGTAGACACCCACCAGGCCCAGAAAGCTGCCCGCAAACTCGGCCTCGCCGATCAGGGTGCGCGTCCAGCGCGCCAGGCTGGGGCCGGCGACTGCCGCCACTACACCCCCGGCGAGGACGTAGGAGACGGCGCGGCTGCGGTATGAGGGAGTGGCGGCGTCGGCGGCGGCGAAGCGGTAGTAGACCCCAAAACCGTTGAACACGCCGATGAGAGCCGTGCCCAGGGAAAAGAGGTAAAAGCGCCCGCCGAGCACGGCGAAGGTCGCGATTATTGCCCCCGCAAGTCCCAGCGCCGCCCCTACCGAGAAGCCCGCGCGCCGGCCGATCCGGGCCATGAGCAGCGCGGCGGGAATCGTCGTCAGCATGGTGCCCACCAGCTGGGCCGCCAGGGGCAGGGTGGCGAGGAGGGGGTAGGGGCTGAGTTCTTTGCCGACGAGCGCTGCGGTCGAGGCCACCAGTGCGCTGCCTGTCAAGAGGAGGGCCTGAGCCAGGGCGAGCAGCCAGATATTCCGCCTCATCTTGGGCTACCCGGTCCGTCCAGTTGGTCTTGCTGCGGGCACAGACAACCTTCTTTCCGACGCAGGTTCTGTCCGACGGCTGGGCATTCGCCCCGAGGCGTCACGACCGCCTTCTACCCTGGTCGCGCCCTCTCTGAGCGGGGGAACCGCCCTCGGACAAACTCGGCAGCACAGGCGGCGTGCGACGGGGGAGCTTTGGTTGAACCCAGGGCCCCCGGTCCGTAAAATACCGGGACCTCGCAGAGGAGCCGTCGCGCCCCGGGGCGCGTTGCCACGACGACTTGCCGGAGGGAGCGGGCCACTTGGCGACGAGCGAGCCGATGACCACCGAGCCGACTGCGGCTACGGGACAAGAAGCCACTTTCGCCCGCGACCTGGGGCTCTTCGAAGCCACCATGATCGGCATCGGTGCGATGATCGGCGCGGGCATCTTCGTGCTCACGGGGATCGCCGCCGGCGAAGCGGGGCCCGCCTCCATCCTGGCTTTTGGCGCCAATGGCCTCGTCACCCTGCTGACCGCCTTCGTCTACGCCGAACTGGCTTCGGCGGTGCCCCGGGCCGGCGGCGGCTACTCGTTCGTCAGGATGGCCTTCGAGGGGGTGGCCGGGTTCGTGGCCGGCTGGATGCTCTGGTTCGCCTACACCGTGGCCTGTAGTCTGTACGCTCTGGCTTTTGCCAGCTACTTCTGGGAGGTCTTCGAGAAGTACCTTCCCGGAACGACCGAATCTCTGTTCGAGCTCACCGGGCATACGTCGGCGATGCTCGCAGTCACCGTGGTGGTGGGTGCCGCCTTCACCTGGCTGAACATCCGCGGAGCTGCAGTCACCGGCAAGGCGGAGAACTTCCTCACTCTGGCCAAACTGGCGATTCTCGCCGTCTTCATCGCCTTCGGGTTGAACCGGATCCTGGGGGAGCCGGACGTGGCGCTCGACAGCTTTACGCCCTTCCTTCCCGAGGGCGTGGGGGGCGTGCTCGTGGCCATGGGCCTCACCTTCATCGCCTTCGAGGGTTATGACCTGATTGCCACCGTCTCCGAGGAGATCAAGGAGCCGGAGAAGAACATCCCTCGCGCAACCTTCATCTCCCTGGGGGTGACGGTGGCGGTCTATCTGCTGATCGTGTTCGTGGCTCTGGCCGCCATCCGTCCCGAGAGCGGTCTGCCCTCCTGGCAGTTCCTGGGGCTCCACGGCGAGACCGCGATCGTCAAGGCCGCCGAGAGCTTCATGCCGGCCTTCGGCGTGGCGCTCATCGTCGTCGGCGGCCTGCTTTCCACCATGTCCGCCCTGAACGCCACGGTGATGGCCGCCTCCCGGGTGGCGTTTTCGATGAGCCGGGACGTGCTGCTGCCGAGCAAGATGTCCCAGATCGACCCTGTGCGGCGGACGCCGCGGATCGCAATCCTGGTTACCGGCGCCATGCTCCTCGCCGTCGCTATGGTCCTGCCCCTGGAAGCGGTGGGCTCCGCTGCCAGTCTGATGTTTTTGCTGACCTTCGCCATGGTCAACCTCTCGGTGATCGCCCTGCGCCGCAAGTATCCCGACATTCCCCGCCGCTACCGCCTGCCTCTCTATCCCTGGGTGCCGGTTCTGGGCTTCACTCTCAACATCTTCCTGGCCCTCTACCAGTTCAACTTTCAGCCGGTCGCCTGGTACGTCACCGCGGGCTGGGTGGCGCTGGGATTGCTACTCTACTACGCGGTCTTCGAGAAGCGTGCGGCCGAGCTCGAACCCCAGGTGCTGCTTACCAAAGCGCGCGGTCCCTCAATCAGCGAGGAACCCACCGTGGTGGTCGCGCTGCACAATCCGGATACGGTGGAGAGACTCTTGGAATTTGCTTATCCGGTCGCCCGCCAGCGGGGAGTGCACCTCATCGCGGTCACGGTGGTGCGGGTGCCCCGCCAGGTTCCCATCCACGAGGGCTCCCGCTTCAGCCACCATCGCGAGCCGCTACTGGAGCAGGCGCGGGCTATCGCGCGCGAGCGCGGCTTTGAGCTCGATACCGACCTGGTGGTGGCCCACGTTGCCTCCGAGGGGTTGCTGGCCGCCGCCGAAAATCACCGCGCGGAGCTACTGGTCATGGGTTGGAAGGGCTACACCAACACACGCCGGCGCATCTTCGGCGAGGTGGTCGACAGAGTGGTGCGCCTGGCCCCGTGCGACGTGATGCTGCTCAAACTGGTGGGGTCGGGACAGCCGCGGAGTTGCCTGCTTCCCTCCGCCGGGGGCGTGAACGCCCAACTGGCTGCGGTGATGCTGGGAGCGATCGCCGAGGAGCTCGAGCTGACGGTTACCGGCATGCAGGTGGTGCCGCCGGGAGCCGGCGAGCAGCAGCGTCAGGCCGCGCTGGAAAACATCGAGCAGACGCTCAAGCTGATCGAGGGAGACGTCTTCACCGACGCGACCATTGTGGAGGCCAAGGGAGTGGCAGGCGGTATTGCCAAGGCGAGCCGGGAGTTCGACCTGGTGGCCATCGGCGCGGCGAACGAACCCTGGCTGGGGCAGGTGCTCTTTGGTGAGATCCCGGAGAAGGTGGCCCGCTACTCGCCTTCGTCGGTGATGGTGGTCAAGAAGCACGGCGGTCCCGTGAAGACCCTACTCAAGCGGATCATGGGCTAGGCTCCCGAAAATGCCTGCACAATCCACACTGCAACAGGTCATGGACGGTGGTCCTGGAGGACTCGCAATTTGAGCAGGTCAGGGGTTCGAGTCCCCCTGGTCGGCTTCCAGGCCACCTCAGACGAAGAGCACCACTGATACCCAGATGGCGATGAGGGCTACGGCGGTCACGAATTCGACCAGTATTCCCACCCCCACACCCTTGAGGGCTCGGACGGTCAGAGTCCACGCCCGGTCCAGATCACGAACCCGGTAGAACTCGGCGAGGAGAATGGCGATCGGCCCACCGATCAGGGCTCCCACCACGGGGATGACAAAGAAACCGACGACCACGCCTAATAGACCTACGCCCAGGATCCAGCGCGAGGCGCCTCTGCCTGCGGCCATGCGCACAGAGAGCAGGGTGGAGAGCACCATCCCCGTCACGCCGATCGCTACGAGAATGCCCAACGTGACCCAACCCGTCCGGCCGACATCCCCAAGAAGCGCCCATAAAGCGGCCCCCCCTAGAACCAGCAGTATTCCGGGGAAGTAGGGGATGATGGTGCCCGCTAGCCCCAGGAGCATCAACAGCGCCACAATGATCTCGAGACCGGACATCGTCGCCTTCCTCGGGGTGTTCGTGGACGGTGAAGTGGAGGAACACCGGGGAGCCGGCTACTTCTGCAGCAGCTCGTATCCCGCCTGTTCCCAGGCGACGAAGCCGCCGTCCAGGTTGTAGAGATTGTCGTAGCCCGCGTCCGCCCAGGCTTCGGCGGCGATGCGGCTCATGCGATCGCTCTGGCAGTACAGCACCATTTTGGTCGACTTGTCTTCGGGTAGTTCCGTAATCTCATCCACCGGCTGATCGAAGGGGATGAAGAGGTCGGTTTGCTCGATCTCGCCCTCGTAGGGGACGTGCGTGTTGATCAGGAGGAAGTCTTTGCTCTCCAGCATCTGCGCCAACTCATCGGGAGCGATGTCGGTGTAAGGGTCGCTGCTCGGCGCCGACGTCGTGCCGGAACCCGCAGCCGTGTCTTCGGTGGCGGCTCCGGTGTCCGTCGGCTCCCCCTCGTCAGACGAGCAGGAGACCAGGAGCAGGCTCCCGGCGATCGCGACCAAAAACGCGGCTAGAAGGAGAAGGGGAGGACGGAAACTGCTATCTTTGCCCACGGGAGATTCCAACCTTTATCTAGTGAAAAGTAGATTTATGGAGCAGATGGTATCACCGCGAAGATACGCCCGTGGCGCGGTCGTCGAGATCGCCTTGCTGCTTCCGGTGCTGCTTGCCTGCCTGCTGCTGGTGGCCCACTATCTCCGGTCCTTCCAGCCACAATTGATGATGCTTTTCCTGCTGCTGCCGCTGCTCTTGCTGGTGCGGCGGCGCTGGGCCGCGCGCGTGGTGCAGGTGGCGCTCCTGTTCGGGGCCTTTGAGTGGGTGACCACTGCGCTGCTCCTGCTCGGACAGCGCCGTGGCTTGGGTGAGCCATACGGGAGAATGCTGGCAATCCTCTTTGGAGTTGCCGGGTTCACCCTCTTGGCGGGAGCCCTGTTGGAGGCGCCGCGCCTGCGCCGCCGCTACGCCAAGTAACCAGGGGCGTGCTCGCTCAGCACTGAATCCGGTCGAAACCGGAAGGAAGGCCGTCCGTCACCTCGGCGTCGGTGATGTCCTCCACCTGACGGCGCAGCCAGGTGACCGTTTCTTCGGGCCAGTCGTGGCACCACGCCATCCGGTCGTCGTGCGAGCAGGCACCGGTCCCCAGTTCCATCGCGGGAGTGAGTCCCGCCTGCCGCTGGGCTTCGGCCCCGCAGCGTCTGCGCACCAAGTGCTCATCCTCCTGCCGACAGACCAGACAGTACGAAACCCTTTCCTTCTCGGCCATACCCGCCTCCACTCGTTGGTCCGGATGCGTCTGGACTCTCACTCTTTCGGCTTTGCGTTCAAGACTTCCCGGAGGCCCAGGTGCTCAATCAGGAGCGGCGATCCAACCGTCCTCTCAACCCATGCTGAGGATGGTGGAGCCCACGGTCTGTCTTTCCTCCAGCGCCTCTTGGGCCTCAGCCGCCTGCTCCAGCGCGTATTCTTGCCCGATCTCGACGGCGACCCGACCCTGGATGACGGCTTCAAAGAGCGTCGAGGCGCTCGCCAGGAGTTCGTCACGGGTTCGCGTGTAGTCTCCCAGGCGGGGGCGGGTGAGGTACACCGACCCTTTCTCCGCCAGGGTCAGGACGTCCACCGGCTCCGGCTTGCCCGAAGCATTGCCGAAGGAGACGCATAGTCCCCGGGGGGCCAGGCAGTCCAACGAGCCGGACAGGGTGGAACGGCCGACCCCGTCGTAGACCACCGGCACGCCTTCCCCTTCGGTCAGCTCGCGCACGCGCTCGACGAAGTCTTCTTCCTTGTAATTGATGGTGTGTGTGCAGCCGTGATCGCGGGCCAGTCTCGCCTTCTTGTCGCTGCCCACGGTGCCTATCACCGTTGCCCCCAGTGAGGAGAGCCACTCACAGGCCAGCAGTCCGACCCCGCCTGCCGCGGCATGCCAGAGCACGGTCATGCCCTTGGCCACGGGGAAGGTTCGCCGGATGAGGTACTCCACCGTCATTCCCCGCAAGGTGATGGCCGCAGCGGTATTCGTGTCAATTTCGCCGGGGAGCGGGACGAGTCGGTCGGCCTGGATTAGGCGGAGGTCGGAGTAGGAGCCGGGTGGTCCCCCCGCGTAGGCAACCCGATCTCCAGCAGCTATGGCCTGCACCCCCTGTCCCACCGATTCGACCACTCCCGCACCTTCCTGACCCAGAACCAGAGGCAACTTTGACGGATAGAGACCGGCGCGGTGGTAGGTGTCGATGAAGTTGACGCCGGCAAACTCGTTCCTTACCCGGGCCTCGCCCGGTCCCGGTTCAGGGACCTCGACTTCCTCGAGGTGGAGAACCTGGGGTCCGCCGGTTTCGTGAATCCTGACCGCGCGCGCCCTCACGCGGCTTCGATCTGCAGGTCCGGGCCCAGCAGGTAGTCCCGCTGCCACATGGGCGGGGCGTCGGCCTCGTCGGCGTCGCGCAACTGAAACCTGATGACCCTGCCACCCGTGAAGTAGCTCTCGGGGACGTGGACCGGAACGATCAACTCGGTCTTTCCCTGGGAGACCACGAGCGAGGAGCCACCCGGTTCGATGCCCGTCCCTCCGGCGGCCGGATCCCGCCAGCCCAGCTCTAGGCGATCGTACTGCAGCCCCGTCAACCTGAATCTGAAGTCGGCTCGCACCTCGCCCTTGTCGCGTTCGAGCGTGGGCCCGCCGATCAATTCCGCTGCCATTTGCTTCACCTCGTTGCGAAAGCTTAGGGTTTTCAGTCGCTCTCCCCGAATGTCGGTGACCGAGAAACGCGGGCGGCGTCCGGCAGGGAGGACCGAACAAGGTGAGTGGCCACGGCGGGCGCGGAGGAAGAGACGCGCCCCAACACCCTGCGGGAGTGCCTGCCCGCTGGGGTAAGCTCTCTTTATGGAGTGGGGGCAACTCGCGGAAATAATGATCTTGCTCGGCGCGGCGCTCGCGCTGGGGATACTCGCCGAGCAACTAAGGCAGAGCGCCATCATCGGCTACCTTCTCGCCGGGATGCTCATCGGCCCCAATGTCCTGGGATTGATTCCCACCGGCGAAGACGTGGAGGTGCTGGCCGAACTGGGCGCCGCGCTCCTGCTCTTCACCATCGGACTGGAATTCTCCCTGCGACGGCTGCTCCGGCTGGGTTGGGTGCCTTTCGTCGCTGGCGGTGCGCAGATCTTGCTCACGGGCGCCGCCGCCTACTTCGTGGCCTTGGCCCTGGGATTGGGTTCGCGTCCCGCTCTGGCCGTGGGGGCGGTGGCCGCGCTTTCGAGCACGGCCTTCGTCGTGCGCGTGCTGACCGACCGGGCTCAGACGGACAGCGTCTTTGGCCGCAACGCCATCGCTATTCTCCTCGTCCAGGATGTGGCGGTGGTGCCGCTCGTTTTCTTCGTCTCGGCGCTTGCCGGTGAAGGCGGCCTCGACGAAACGCTTTGGGATCTGGGCCGAGCGGCTTTGCTGGGTATCGCCGGACTGGGTCTGCTCTACCTATTGGTTGGGGTGCTCCTGCCAAAGGTCTTCCGGCTTGGGGGTCTCACGCGAAACCGCGAGCTTCCCATCCTGCTGGCGGTGCTCGTCGCGCTGGGGGCGACCTGGGGAGCCCACGCCATTGAATTCAGCCCCGCCGTTGGCGCCTTTGCTGCCGGACTGCTTTTGGCGGAATCGCCGTTCGCAGTTCAGATCCGCTCGGACATCTCGGCGCTTCGCACTCTGCTCATCACCCTCTTCTTCTCTTCTGTGGGTATGTTTGGCGATCCTGCCTGGGCGCTGTCCAACGCGGGCATGGTCCTGGCGCTCGTGGCGCTGGTGGTGGTCGGCAAGAGCGGCATCGTGACAGGCGTGCTGCGCCTCTTGGGTTACCGGACCGGCACGGCTCTGGCTACCGGCCTGACCATCGCGCAGATAGGAGAGTTCTCCTTCGTCCTGGCTCAGGTGGCTCGGGGCGAAGGGCTCCTGGACGATGATCTATTTCGGCTGATCCTGTCCGTGACGGTGCTGACGCTCCTGCTCACCCCTTACCTGGCTTCGGCGGCGGCCCATGTCCTCCCCGAGGCGGCGGCCGCGCGGCGGAGTCAAGGCGGGCGACGGCAGGCGGAACTGGCCTGCAGTGACGGGCCCGGGCAGGTCGTGGTGATCGGCTACGGACCCGCCGGCCAGCGCGCGGCGGACGCAATGCGCGAGGCGGGAGTGGAGCACCTGACCGTCGTGGACCTGAACCCCCGCAACGCAGTCGCCGCCCGAGAGCACGGGATCCGCCTGCACTTGGGCGACGCCACGCACGCCGAGGTGCTCGAGCATCTAGAGATAGCCTGCGCCGCCGCGGTCCTGATCACCACCCCGGACCCCTCCGCGACCAAACGGGTCATCGACCTCGTCCGCTTCCTCGCTCCCCAGGCCCACATCCTGGTTCGCGCCCGGTACCACAGATATCAGGAGGACTTCCGCCGAGCCGGCGCCACCACCATCGTGGATGAGGAAGCTCAGGTGGGGCTGCAACTGGCGAGCGAGGCGAGAGAACTGCTGGGTCTCGACGGGACGAAGGGCGACGGCTTCGTGGGTTGAGGGCGGTCGCTCCGCCAGGAACCGCCGTCTGCGGCATACCTCCGGAGCGCAAAAGTGGGCCACTTGTCATGTACTACGAGCTGTAGTACAATGCAGTCAACAACAAACGAGTCGGTCGGTCGCAAGGCCGACATGGCGACGACACGTTTCAAACAAAACCCATCCTCCCTCCTTCGAACTAGGGGCCCCGATGACGTGGCAGCGTCGGGGCCTCAGTTCATTCTGTGGCCCGGGGTGGGCTGAGGTTGTGGGTTCCTGGGGGCGGTTTGCGGCCCGTTTGGCTCGCCCTTTCGGTGGCCTCCGTTTGCTTGAAAACCCCCTGACCTCTGGTATCATCCGTCTTCGCCTTTAGGCGGCATTCCCGTGGGGGGATGCCCGAGTGGCCAAAGGGAGCAGACTGTAAATCTGCCGGCGCTGCCTACGGAGGTTCAAATCCTCCTCCCCCCACCTTAGCTTTCGCGCATGTTGCGCGGGGCGCGACGGGTGGGTCGGCGGGATGCCGGTCTTCCGGGACGGGCCTCCATAGCTCAGTTGGTAGAGCACTTCCATGGTAAGGAAGGGGTCAGCGGTTCAAGTCCGCTTGGGGGCTCCATACAAGGCGGGGTAGCTCAGTTGGTCAGAGCAGCGGAATCATAATCCGCGAGTCCGGGGTTCGAGTCCCTGCCCCGCTACCTAGGCTTCATCGTGCAACCCAGGGAGGGCTGCTCCCCCTTGGGTTCCCGTTGTGGGCTATGGTAGGATGCCGCATCGTTCGAGATAGGGAATGGTGAAGTAATGCGGGTTAGAGTCACGATGGCCTGCCAAGAGTGCAAGCGCCGCAATTACACCAGCATGAAGAACAAGCGGAATGATCCGGAGCGGATCGAGTTCCGCAAGTACTGCAAGTGGTGTGAGGGTCATACGGTCCATAAGGAAACCAAGTAGCGCGAGTCATTCGCAGGGCAGTAGCTCAGCTGGCTAGAGCAGCGGTCTCCAAAACCGCAGGCCGTGGGTTCGAATCCCTCCTGCCCTGCCAGGTTTCTTCTAAATAGGTGTGTGATGGCAAAGACTACGACGAGTAAGCCGACGCCCAAGACGTCTCGGGTCCAGAACCGCGGAAACACGGTGGCCCGCTCCACCCGTTCTCAGGCAATGCAGCGGAGCGGCCGTCTCGGTACCTTTTTCCGGGAAGTGCGCGTGGAGATGGGCAAGGTCACCTGGCCGGAGCGGCCCGAGTTGCTCCAGTCGACCATGGTCGTGCTGGTCGCGTGCGTAATTGCCGCGGTCTACATCGGCGTCTGGGACCTCGTCTGGGCCACACTCGTCGATCTGGCCAGGTTGGGGTAGGGCGCCCGGTGTTCGATCCAAAGTGGTACGTAATCAACACGTACTCCGGTCATGAGAACAAGGCGCGGGCCAACCTGGAGCACCGTATCCAGTCGATGAATCAGGTGGATGCATTCGAGGATATCGTGGTGCCCACCGAGCAGGTGGTCGAGACCAAGGGCGGCGAGAAGGTCCAGGTGGAGAAGCGGATCTTCCCCGGCTACATCCTGGTCAAGATGATCCTGACGGACGACTCCTGGTCTCTGGTGAAAAACACCCCCGGCGTAACCGGTTTCGTGGGTTCTGGCAGCGCCCCGACCCCCTTGAGCCCGACTGAGGTCGATCGCATCCTTCATACGGCCACCGTTGAGAAGCCCAAGGCCAAAGCGGAATTCTCCGTCGGGGATCAGGTCAAGGTCATTGCCGGCCCACTGAGCGACTTTACCGGTGAGGTGTCCGAGGTCAATGCGGAGCAGAGCAAGCTCAAGGTGATGGTTTCCATCTTCGGTCGCGACACGCCGACCGAGCTGGGTTTCGAGCAGGTCAAGAAGATCTAACAAAGTTTTTCGGTGACGGGAGCGATCGGTGGCGAAGAAAGTTAGGGCAATCATCAAACTGCAGATTCCGGCGGGAAAGGCGACCCCGGCCCCCCCAGTGGGCCCTGCGCTTGGCCAGCACGGGATCAACATCATGGAGTTCACGAAGGCGTATAACGCCCAGACGCAGGACAGCGTTGGGACGATCATTCCGGTGGAGATCACCGTCTTCGAGGACCGCTCCTTCACCTTCATCACGAAGACCCCGCCGGCGGCTGTGCTCATCCGGAAGGCCGCTGGGATCGACAAGGGATCAGGCGTGCCGAACCGCGACAAGGTGGGCAAAATCACCGGAGCCCAGCTTCGGGAGATCGCCGAGACCAAACTCCCCGACCTCAACGCCAACGACGTCGAGGGCGCGATGCAGATTATCGCCGGCACGGCCCGCAGCATGGGCGTAACCGTGGAGGGCCGCTAGGCCTTACGCGCCGGGAGCCGAGGCGGAGGCCTCGCTTCCAAATAGACAAAGAGGGCCGCGGCGGCCAAGCGCGCCACCGGGGTCCGATAGCGGTGGGAGGGCAATAGCCCGCTGGCACCACCAGGAGGTAGGTCAATATGGCCCGTTCCAAGCGCTACCGCGAGGCGCGTCGCTCTGTGGACGTCACCCGCGAGTACTCCCCCGTCGAAGCCGTTCAGTTACTGAAGCAACTCCCCTCGGCTAAGTTCGACGAGACCATCGAAGTGCATATGAAGCTGGGGGTAAATCCCCGGCACGCCGACCAGCAACTGCGCGGCACGCTCATGCTGCCCAACGGCACCGGTCAGGTGGTTCGCGTCGCGGTCTTTGCCAAAGGTGACAAAGCCACCGAGGCCCAGGAGGCCGGTGCAGACGTAGTGGGCGCCGAGGACCTGGCCGCCAGGGTCGAGGCCGGCGAGATCGACTTCGATGCTGCGATTGCCACCCCCGACATGATGGGCGTGGTCGGTAAGCTCGGACGAGTGCTCGGTCCCCGAGGACTGATGCCCAATCCCAAAGCCGGTACCGTCACCTTCGACGTGGCCAAGGCGGTGCAGGATACCAAGGGCGGCAAGATCGAGTACCGCACCGACAAGTTCGGCGTGGTACACGTGATCATCGGCAAGAAGTCCTTCAGCGAGAAGCAGATCGTCGAGAACTACGCCGAGATGCTGGACGAGCTCATCCGCGCCAAGCCGGCGGCGGCCAAGGGCAAGTATCTGCGTTCGATCACGCTGACGAGCACCATGGGCCCGGGCATACCCGTTGACTCGACCAAGAGCCGGGGTCTGATCGATGAACTCGAGGAGGCTGCGGCGGCAGAAGCGGCCCTCTAGTCCCTCGCTGGTTATGTGCGACCCGCCGTGGCGGGAAGGCGCTGGTTGGAATCAGAAAGCCCGCTCCGGACTTCTTTCCCGGGAGCGGGCTTTCCTGCGTGTGGAGCTGGGGATGCGGCCCCGCTCTTACTCCAGCGTGGCTAATAACCGAGAGACTCCGCTGGGGTGAGCAGATCCTGCACTCCGGTTGGGTCTTTGAGCTCCACTTCCGTGTCGAACATCAGACCCTTCTCGCCCCGGTCATTGAGGTACGTGCCCAACTCGAGGTTGACGGCGGCCGGCACTGATACCCCGGCCTCCGTCAGTGCCTGGCGGAGCAGGGCCTGGCACTGGGTCGCCATCGCGATCGCGTCGCCCGCGATCCGTCCTGCCTCACTGGGATTGTGGAAGCCGAGCGAGTTCTCGGCGCCAAGGTAATTCGTGCGGTAGAAGGCCTGCAGGTAGAACTCCTTGGCCTGATCATAGAGCGCTTGATCGACCTGCCGACCCGCCTCCTTAGCTTTGTGCGTGGTCTCGAACAGCTTGGCCGAGACCGCGGTGGCATAGCCGGCGCGATTGGTCATCGAAAGGGTGCGCTCTTGGATCGCCACCACCTGTTCCTTCAGGTCCTCGATGGAGCTGGGGTGGCACTGCCGGCACGCTTCCATCTCGTTCTTCAGCGGACTGGTCACATCGTGGTCGCTCACCTTGGCCGAGCCCACCCGGGTGTAGGGCATGTGGCAGTCGGCACAGGACAGACCGGCATTCGCGTGCACGCTCCCGGCCGTGAAGAACTCGTACTCCGGGTGGCGGATGAACGCCAGCTTGAACCCGGTGACGCCCTGTTTCCACTCGTAGTAGGAGGGCTCATCCTTGATCACATCGATGATGTTCTCGATGGTGATGGCGCCCTCGTTGCTTCCCTCCCAGGGGAAGATGAGCTCGACCGGCTTCATCTCCTCATCGCGCTGGAGCACGTACGTGACGTGGCATTGGGCGCAGGCCAGGGTCCGCATCTCCTGACGCGTCGCTCCTTCGTGGTCGAAGCCTATGTCCTCCAAGGCGTCGGTCAAGGCGGGACGGCTGAGCTTGATCGCCATGGTCTCGTTGTCGTGGCAATCGATGCACGTCACTCCCAGTTCCTGAAATTCCTTGGGGATGCGCGAGTGCACCTCCAGATACGGATCGCCCATGTAGCCGGCGCCCTGCTCCTCGTACATCGAGGGGGCATACGGAGTCTTGCAGGTAAGGCAGGCGCCGCCGGACTTGACCCGCGAGGGGTCTATCTCCAGTTGGTCGGTGACCATGTGGGCGTGTCCGCGCGGCTCGTTGTATTCGACCCCGAAACCCCAGCCGTTGAAGAGGAGGGCCATGAAGGGGTACTCGCTCAGCTTGTCGTAGACGACCTTGCCCTCGTCGCCCCCTCGCTTATATGGGCTCTCGCCCGCGGGGCGGTCTTCGCTGGTGGCCAGCCAGAGGTCGTACTGAACGGGGTAGAGGTTTCCCCAGACCTTGGGATCCACGGTGTCGGCCGGAATCGTCCCTGTCTTCACGGCCTCTGGCTTGTCCGGCGCGCAGCCGAGCGCGAGCGGAAGGATGGCCACGACGAGCGCGGCCAAGACCAGAAATCCAGGCACTTTTTGTCTCATAACTTGCTCACTCCCCTGCGAGGTCAAAGGTTCTTCGCCTCGACCGATCCGCCGAAGCCGTGAGACATGCCGCGGTGGCAGTCCCAGCAGGTCCTCTCCTGATCGATGTGCGTGGTCATGGCTCCGTGGCAGATCAGGCAGTTCTCCTGGACCACCGATTGTCCTCGTTCGGAAAGCTCGATCTCGTCCGGAACCTGGTCGGTGGAGAACACCCATAAGTCATGCACGCCGTCCAGTCCCTTCTGCCATAGGTGCCGGGGAGTGCTGGTGTTGGGCAGGTGGCAATCGACGCACTTGACCTGCCGGTGGGGACCCTCGTGAAACCAGGATTCGTAGTTGGCTTCCATCGGGTGGCAGGCCCCACCGCAGAATTCGGGTTCCTCGGATCGTGCGAAGAGTTCGGGGGGGCCAAACGCGAGGAAGACTCCAAGGACAGTTAGGCCGAGGACCGCTCCTAGGATGACCGTCCTCGTTTTCCAATGCCCTGCAGCCATGGCATCATCCTCCCTGTATCCCGATCTGGGATCGCATCCGCGCAGACACCTCCATCCGCTTGTTACCCATTTCTCAAACAACCACCCGCGAGAATGCCAGTCACTTGGAGGCCGTGCTATACTGCTCGGCCAAGCCCGAGACAGCCGGCGCCGCCCCGCGGGGTGGCCGAAATGATGAAGAGCGCTTCATCGGCCGGCCGAGGCAGACGTTAGACGCGAGCGAGACGGCCAACAGGCAGCCCTCGATCGCCCTCATCGTCCATCTCCGTCTCGGGGTGGGCGTTTTTTTGTGCGATGAAGGAGGGAGGCAGATGCCGAAACCGGAGAAGGTCGCCGCGGTCAACGAGATCGTCGACGATCTGAAAAGCCATCCTTCGTACTTCCTGGTGGATTATCGTGGGATCACCGTGTCCGAGGCGACCGAGCTGCGCAGCAAGCTGCGCGAGGCGGGCGCCGAGCTCAAGGTGGTCAAGAACACATTGGCGCTGCGGGCGGTGGGTCAGACCGGCATGGAAGGAGTCGGCCCCATGCTGGAAGGTCCGACCGCCATCGCCTACTGTGACGACGATCCGGTCGCTCCGGCCAAAGCCATCCAGGATTTCGCGAAGAGTTACAAGAAGCTCACGGTCAAGGGCGGATTCCTGCGCGATCATCTGATCGTTGCGTCGCAGGTGGAGGAGCTTGCCTCTCTGCCCAGCCGTGACGAGCTGGTGGCCAAGGTCATCGGTGGGATCGCTGCGCCGCTGTACGGTTTTGCAACCGTGCTGACCGGGCCGATCCGCGGGTTTACCATCGCCCTGGACCAAATTCGAGAGCAGAAGGCGCAGGCGGCCTAGCCGCGTGAGCGGCGGCCGCGTGCCGCCGGAGAAACGATGCGCCCCGATTGTGTGGGGGAGGAGGTGAACAGCAGTATGAACTCTCAAGAGCTTATTGAAGAGATCAAGAAGATGTCCGTGCTCGAACTGGCGGAGGTCGTCAAGGCCCTGGAGGAGGAGTTTGGCGTGAGCGCCGCCGCCCCCGTAGCCGCCGCCGCCCCCGCGGGAGCCGCTCCGGCCGAGGCCGAAGAGCAGACCGAGTTCGACGTCGTCCTTCAGGCGGCCGGCGACAAGAAGATACAAGTGATCAAGGTCGTCCGGCAGATCACCGGTCTGGGCCTCAAAGAGGCCAAGGATCTGGTTGACAACGCGCCGAACGCCGTCAAGGAAGCCATCACCAAAGACGAGGCCGAAGAGGTCAAAGGTCAGCTGGAAGAAGCCGGCGCGACCGTCGAGGTCAAGTAACGAACTTCGTCGTCAGCAGTTCTCGAGCCCGGTTAGGGGTGCCTAAAGTGGTGCCCCGCCGGGCTTGTGCGCGTTTGCAGAGCTGTGCTAATATCCGAGTTTGCGCGTTCGTTCGCTAGCCCTTGCCCGTCTCAACGAGGAGTGACCCGTTTGAGCCCCACGACGACGACTCCGAGACCTCGTAAATCCTTCTCGAAGCTTCCCCAGATCCTAGATGTTCCCCCGTTGATCGCGATTCAGCTAGATTCCTTCAACTGGTTCAAGAATGAAGGCCTGCGCGAGACGATCGACGACATCAACCCGATCCAGGATTACACAGAGAACTACGCTGTCGAGTTCGGCGAGTACGAGTTCAAAGATCCTAACGATTCTATATCCGAATGCAAGGATAAGGACAAGACCTTTTCGGCGCCGCTGTTCGTGACAGTCCGCTTCGTCAACCGGGAAACCGGTGAGATCCGCGAACAGAAAGTCTTCATGGGTGACTTCCCCATGATGACTCCCCAGGGCACCTTCATCATCAACGGCACCGAGCGGGTGATCGTCACGCAACTGGTGCGTTCCCCCGGGGCATACGTCATGGAGGCCAAGGACGCGGCCAAGCAGGTGTTGATTGCCAACCTAATGCCGGCGCGGGGCTCCTGGCTCGAATTCGAGATCGACAAGCGCGGCCAGGTGAATGTGCGCATAGACCGTAAGCGCAAACTGCCCGCGACCGTGTTCTTGCGGGCGCTGGCCGGAATCTCCAATGAAAAGACCGGGGACGATCCCGGCGTGCTCGAGAAGGGAACCGACGAGGAGATCCTGGAGCTCTTCGACGACAACCCCTTCATCCGCGACACGCTGGAGAAAGATTCCATCAAGACGGTGGAAGAGGCCCTGGTCGAGCTCTTCAAGAAGCAGCGTCCCGGTGAGCCGCCCACGCTGGAAGCGAGCCGCAACCTGCTGCGCAACATCTGCTTCGATCCCAAGCGCTACGACCTGACCCGCGTGGGCCGTCACAAAATCAACGCGCGCCTCAACCTGGATACCGACCTCACCGTGCGCACGCTGACCAAAGAGGACATCGTCGCGCTGGTCAAGGAACTGGTGTCCATCCCCCTGGCGATAGACCACGAGGGCATTCTGCAGGAGGTCAAAGACCTCTCCGAGGCCGCGCAGAACCTCAACTGGGAAGACGTCTACGGGCGCCTGGACGAATACGAGCACTTCGGCAACCGCCGCCTGCGCACGGTGGGCGAGCTGGTTCAGGAGGCCTTCCGCATAGGCCTCTACCGCATGGAGCGGGTGGTGCGCGAGCGGATGACCACCGAAGACGTGGACACCATCACCCCGCAGTCCATCATCAACATCCGGCCGGTGGTGGCCGCTCTCAAGGAATTCTTCGGGAGCTCGCAGCTCTCGCAGTTCATGGATCAGACCAACTCGCTGGCGGGCCTGACCCACCGGCGGCGGCTCTCGGCACTCGGCGCCGGCGGGCTCACCCGGGAACGCGCCCCCATCGAGGTGCGGGACGTGCACCCTACCCACTACGGCCGCATGTGCCCGATCGAAACGCCGGAAGGACCCAACATCGGTCTGATGGGCTCGCTCTCGAGCTACGCGACCATCAACGAGTTCGGCTTCCTGCAAACGCCTTACCGCCAGTGCGAGGGCGGCAAGGTCACGGACGAGATCGAGTGGCTGACCGCCTATGAGGAAGAGACGTTCACCATCGCCCAGGCCTCGGCCCCCGTTGACGAGAAGACGGGAAAGTTCGTGAACGACACCGTGCTGGCCCGGGCCCCTGGCGGTGAGTACATCTCGGCCAAGGCCGAGGATGTGCAGTTCATGGACGTGGCTCCCAAGCAGATCGTCTCCGTGGCGACCGCGCTGATTCCCTTCCTCGAGCACAACGACGCCAACCGCGCGCTCATGGGATCCAACATGCAGCGTCAGGCCGTGCCGCTTCTGACCTCGGAAGCCCCACTGGTGGGAACCGGGATCGAGCACCGCGCCGCCGTCGACACGGGGGACGTGGTGGTGGCCGAGAAGCGCGGGCGAGTGAAGAGCGTGTCGGCCACGCGAATCTTGGTGGAGGCCGACACCGGCGAGATCGACAAGTACGAACTGATGAAGTTCACCCGCTCTAATCAGGGCACGCTCGGTCATCAGCGCCCGCTGGTAGACGTGGGCGACGAGGTGGAAGAGGGCGCCATCCTCGCGGACGGCTCCTCGACGGCCCAAGGTGAGCTCGCCCTGGGCAAGAACCTGCTCGTGGCCTTCATGAGCTGGGAGGGCTATAACTTCGAGGACTCGATCATCATCTCCGAACGCCTGGTCAAGGACGACGTTCTCACCTCTATCCATATCGAGGAATACGAGGTGGAGGCGCGTTCGACCAAGCTGGGCGACGAGGAGATCACCCGCGACATCCCCAACCGCAGCGAGGAAACCCTCGCCAACCTTGATGAGGACGGCGTGGTGCGGATCGGGGCCGAAGTGGCCGCCGGCGACCTCTTGGTCGGCAAGATCACGCCAAAGGGCGAGACCGAACTGACGGCGGAGGAGAAGCTGATCCGCGCCATCTTCAAGGAGAAAGCGCGTGAGGTCCGCGACACCTCGCTCAAGGTGCCCCACGGCGAGAAGGGCGTCGTCATCGACGTGAAGGAGTTCAGCCGCGATGCCGGCGACGATCTCTCCCCGGGCGTCAATCGTCTGGTGCGGGTGTACGTGGCCAAGAAACGCAAGATCGCCGAAGGCGACAAGCTCGCCGGACGCCACGGCAACAAGGGCGTCATCTCCAAGATCGTGCCCGAAGAGGACATGCCCTTCATGGAAGATGGCGGTCCCGTGGACATCATCCTCAACCCGCTGGGCGTTCCCAGCCGGATGAACATTGGCCAAGTCATGGAGACCCACCTGGGCTGGGCGGCCAAGCACGGCTTCCTGGTGCTCGAGCCGAAAAAGGGCAGTCCTGCGGATGACGCGGAGGCCGCCCGTCGCGACCTATCCCCCAAAGAGCAGGCCGAACTGATCGGCAAGTATTACCGGGCTACCGACAAGAGCTTTGCCGAGGGACCCTCGCCGGTGGCCTCACCGGTGTTTGACGGGGCTTCCGCGACGGACGTCGACCGCGCTCTCTTGGGTTGGGTGGCCGCCCATCCGGACAGCAAGGTGCAGATGGGCGTCGACCTCACTCGTCGCGAGGGGACGCACATCAGCGGCAAGGTGCGGCTCTTCAACGGCCGTAGCGGTGAGCCCTACGACCAGCGGGTCACCGTGGGCTACATGTACATCTTGAAGTTGCACCACCTGGTGGACGACAAGATTCACGCGCGCTCGACCGGCCCGTACTCGCTGGTGACGCAGCAGCCCCTGGGTGGTAAGGCTCAGTTCGGCGGCCAGCGCTTCGGCGAGATGGAAGTCTGGGCGCTAGAGGCCTACGGCGCGGCTTACACCCTGCAAGAGATGCTGACCATCAAGTCCGATGACACTATCGGTCGGGTCAAAGCCTACGAGGCCATCGTCAAGGGCGACAACATCGCCCGGCCGGGCATCCCCGAGTCATTCAAGGTGCTGCTCAAGGAGATGCAGTCCCTGGGGCTCGACGTCAATGTCATCAGCGAGGAGGGCGGGCCGTTAGAGGTGGCCGAGGAGGAGGACGACCTTCTCCGCGCCGCCGAGGAACTCGGCATCGATCTTGCCGCCCGGCGCCGTGCTGAAGACCGCGCCGCTCAGGCTCAGGCCGCGCTGGTCTCGAGTGGCGACTTCGACGAGGGCGAGGGCGAGGACGAGGCTGAGGCTGACGTCCTGGAAGAAGCGCCCGCGGGCATCTTGCTCGAGTCTGCGATTGCGCCTGCGGACGAGTTCGAGTCCGAGGAGGCCGACATCGCGGGAGACGCAAACGGCGGCCGCAGCAGTGACGAAGTGCTACGCCTGGCCGACGAAGAAGAATAGGACCGAGGACGAGGGTAAGGAGATCTTCCTTTGATCGATATCAATGAGTTCGATGCGATAAAGATCGGCCTCGCGTCGCCGGAACAGATCCGGGCGTGGTCCTCGGGCGAGGTGATCAAGCCGGAGACCATCAACTACCGCACGCTCAAGCCGGAGAAGGACGGCCTTTTCTGCGAGCGCATCTTCGGTCCCACCAAGGACTGGGAGTGCTACTGCGGTAAGTACAAGCGGGTCCGCTACAAGGGCATCATCTGCGAGCGCTGCGGCGTCGAGGTCACCCGGGCCAAGGTGCGCCGCGAGCGCATGGGCCACATCGACCTGGCCGCGCCGGTCAGCCACATCTGGTATTTCAAGGGCGTCCCCAGCCGCATGGGCTACCTGCTGGACATCAGCCCCAAGCAACTCGAGCGGGTGCTCTACTTCAGCGCCTCCATCGTCACCTGGGTGGATACGGACAAGCGCGAGCAGGACATCGACACGCTCGAGGAGCAGGTCCAGGCCGACATCGACAACCTTTTCGTCACGCGCGACGAGCGCCGGGTCAAAATCATGGCCGAGCGCGACAAGCGGGTCAGCGTGCTTCAGGGCAACTCCACGCCAGACGCCGACGATGAGATCGCCCTCGGTTTCGATGAGGTACCCCTCGAGGAGCTCTCCGAGAGCGAAGTCGAGAAGCGTGCCAATTCGCTGCGCCAGGAAGCGGACGAGCGCCTGAAGACGATCGAACGCATCTCCGAGGAGCAGGCCACCCGCCTGCGCGAACTCTGGACCACTTTCCGCGACCTCGAGAAATCGCAGATCATCACCGACGAGACGCTCTTTCGGGAGCTCAAAGAGAAATTCGGCAGTCCCTTCGGCTACGGCACCTACTTCCGGGGGGGCATGGGCGCGGAGGCCATCCGCGAACTCTTGGCTTCCATCGATCTCGAGGACGAGGCCGGCAGCCTGCGCGAGACCATCAAGACCTCGAAGGGCCAGCGCCAGTCGCGCGCGGTCAAGCGGCTCAAAGTGGTCGAGGGCTTCCTTCGCAGCGAGAACCGGCCCGAGTGGATGATCCTGGAGACCGTGCCGGTGATCCCGCCGGAACTTCGTCCCATGGTGCAGTTGGACGGCGGCCGCTTTGCCACCAGTGACCTGAACGATCTCTACCGGCGGGTGATCAACCGCAACAACCGCCTGAAGCGCCTGCTCGATCTGGGGGCGCCCGAGATCATCGTGAACAACGAGAAGCGCATGCTGCAGGAGGCGGTCGACGCCCTGTTCGACAACGGCCGGCGCGGCCGCGCGGTCACGGGCCCGGGCAACCGCCCCTTGAAGTCGCTTTCGGACATGCTGAAAGGCAAGCAGGGACGCTTCCGCCAGAACCTCTTGGGTAAGCGGGTCGACTACTCGGGGCGTTCGGTGATCGTTGCCGGTCCGGAGCTCAAGCTCCACCAGGCCGGCATCCCCAAAACCATGGCCCTCGAGCTCTTCAAGCCCTTCGTCATGAGCCGCCTGGTCGAGCGCCGTCAGGTGCAGAACATAAAGGCCGCGAAGAAGATCGTGGAGAGCGAGATTCCCGAGGTCTGGGACGTGCTCGACGAGGTGATCAGCGAGCACCCGGTGCTGCTCAACCGCGCGCCGACCCTTCACCGTCTGGGCATTCAGGCCTTCGAACCGGTGCTGGTCGAGGGCAAGGCGATCCAGCTGCATCCCCTGGTGTGCGTCGCCTTCAATGCCGACTTCGACGGTGACCAGATGGCCGTGCACCTGCCGCTTTCGGTGGAAGCGCAGGCCGAGGCGCGCGTGCTCATGCTCAGCGCGAACAACATTCTTTCGCCGTCCAACGGCCGGCCCATAGCCATCCCCAGCCAGGACATGATTCTTGGCGTCTACTACATGACCTACTACGAGCCGCGGGACGGTCAGACCGACATCATGAGCATCGATGCTGCGGACGGCGAGGCTCTCGCCCAGCTGGATCCGAAGCCCCATGCCTTCTCCGAGTCGCACGAACTGGAGAAGGCCTACCTGCTCAAGCGTGTGGGCCTGCAGGAGCCGGCGCTCTACCGCTGGAACGGCGGCCGGGTGCTCACGACCGTCGGACGTGCGCTCTTCAACGCGAAGATGGATGAGGGCTTCCGCGAGTACTTCGGCAAGGCCTGGGACGAGGCAGACGGAGACGGCCGCCCGGCGCGCAAGCACGACTATGAGTTTCAAAACCACGTCTTTACCAAGCGGGAGATGGGGCAATTCGTCTCCGACCTGGTAGAGACCTTCGGCGCGACCGCCGTGAGTCACATTCTGGACGTGCTTAAGGATCTGGGCTTCCACTATGCCACCGTGGCGGGCGTCACCATCTCGAAGAACGACATCGTGGTGCCGCCGGACAAAGAAGAGATCTTGGCGGGCTACGAAGAGCGGGTGGCCACCATCCAGCGCGAGTACGGACGGGGCAACCTGACCGAAGCCGAACGGCGCGAGCGGGTTACCGACCTCTGGAACGAGGCCACCGATGAGGTCGCGGAAGCCATGCAGAAGAACTTCCGGCGGCTCAACCCGGTCTACATGATGGCCAACTCCGGGGCTCGGGGCTCCTTCAAGCAGATCCGCCAGTTGGCGGGGATGCGGGGCCTGATGGCCAATCCGAAGGGTGAGATCATCGAGCGCCCGATCAAGGCCAACTTCATGGAAGGCCTCTCGGTGCTCGAGTACTTCATCTCGACCCACGGGGCCCGCAAGGGTCTGGCCGACACCGCTCTGCGGACCGCCGACTCGGGTTACCTGACCCGGCGCTTGGTGGACGTAGCCCAGGACGTGGTCATCCGCGAAGAGGAGTGCGGCACGCACGAGTCCATCGCGCAACCGATGCACTCCGACAATCGGGAAGAGCATCTGCTCGGCCGCCTATTGGGCGAGCCCGTGGCCGACCCCGAGACCGGCGAGATCGCCTTCGAGCGTGACACCGAGGTTACCAAGAAGGTGCTGCGCGAACTGGACGTGCTCTTTCCCAAGGACAAGTATCCGGAACAGAGCATCCGCGTGCGCTCGGTGCTCGTTTGTGAGAGCGAGTTCGGGGTTTGCCAGCACTGCTACGGACGCTCCCTGGCGACCAACGAACTGGTCAGCCTGGGCGAGGCCGTCGGCCACATCGCCGCTCAGTCGATCGGCGAGCCGGGGACCCAGCTGACCATGCGTACTTTCCACACCGGCGGTGTGGCCGGAGCCGACATCACTCACGGTCTGCCGCGGGTGGTTGAGCTCTTCGAGGCGCGTAAGCCCAAGGGCCAGGCGCGCATCGTCGACGTCGAGCTCGACCCGGAACGCGAGTACGTGGCCCGGGTGGAAGAAGACGACAAGGGCCGCAAGGTCATCATCGATGACGAAGCCGGTCTCGAGGTGCACTCCTACAGCGTCAGCCGCCGCCAACGCCTGCTGGTCAAAGAGGGACAGCGTATCCAGTCGGGCGATCAGCTCTACGAGGGCTCGCTGAACCCCCACGACCTCTTGCAGTACCGCGGCACCCTGGGCACGGCTCAGTACCTGGTGGGCGAGGTGCAGAAGGTCTACAAGAGCCAGGGTGTGGACATCAACGACAAGCACATCGAGCTCATCGTGCGCCAGATGACCAAGAAGGTCATGGTCGACGTCGCGGGCGATTCGAGGTTCTTGCCCGGACAGATGGTGGACAAGCTCGTGCTCGAGCGGGAGAACGCTGACCTGGCTGAGGCCGGACTCGAAGAGGCCACGGCGGAGGAACTCCTCCTCGGTATCACCAAAGCCTCGCTCGCGACGGAGAGCTTCCTCTCGGCGGCCTCCTTCCAGGAGACCACCAAGGTCCTCACCGACGCGGCGCTCGAAGGCAAGACCGACTACCTGCGCGGGCTCAAAGAGAATGTGATCATCGGCAAGCTGATCCCCGCGGCCACCGGCCTGCGTGAATACCGCAACACCGAGGTCTTCCCTATGCGGCCCGGACGTTTCGGCTTCACCGGAGGCGAGGGTTACGAGGAAGAGGGCAGTGGCGGCATGACCTACGAGCAGGCCAGCCGGCTTCTGGGAGGCAGTGGCTCGGAGAGCCCTACGCCGGCGGCCGACGTGGCCCTCGACGAACTCGAACTGCCGACCTACATCCATTCCGTGCTGGCGCGGGCGGGTATCGATACGGTTGCCACGCTCCTCGGGCGGCGTCCTAAGGACCTGCTGAACGTCTCCGGCTTCGGTCAGAAGAGCCTGGAAGAGGTGCGGGCCCGCCTGGAAGAGCGTGGCTGGGCGCTCAAGGACGACGAGATGGCTCTCGGCGGATTTGGTGGCGACGGCGAAGGTAGCGAAAGCGTCGCCTCGGGCGGCGACGGCCTGTCAGAGGAGTAGCCGAGGCAGGCAACAACCGGCGCGACAGTCGAGATGAGCGGACACGGGGGCTGCGCCTTTGTTGCAGCCCCCCAAGCCCTTTGTTATACTTCGCCGTCGCGGCTTCGGCCGAGTACTCCCTATGGGAGGACGAGGCGGGGGGCCCGGCAAAGGAATAAACGGGCATGTGGAATATCCAGATATAGGAGCATTTGTGCCGACGATTAATCAGCTGATCCGCAAAGGGCGGCAGCAGCAGGAAAAGAAGAACAGGACCCCAGCCCTCAAGGGCGCGCCGCAGAAGCGGGGCGTCTGTACCCGGGTGTACACGACCACTCCCAAGAAGCCGAACTCGGCCCTGCGGAAGGTTGCGCGCGTCCGGTTGACCAATGGGATGGAGATCACGGCTTACATTCCTGGAATCGGGCACAATCTGCAAGAGCACTCCGTGGTCTTGGTGCGTGGCGGCCGGGTCAAGGACCTGCCGGGTGTTCGCTATAAGGTCGTGCGGGCCGCTCTGGACGCGGCCGGCGTCGCCAACCGGAAGCAAAGTCGTTCCAAGTACGGCGTCAAAGCCGGCAGTTAGGTCAGGGGAGCTAGCACAAGATGGCACGTAGAGCACGCGCATCCAAGCGGGATATAGTCCCCGATCCGGTCTACCGCAATCGGCTGGTGACTCAGCTCGTCAACCGGTTGATGCTGGACGGCAAGAAGTCTCTCGCCGAGCAGATCGTCTACGACGCGATGGACATTCTCCGCGAGAGGACGGGACAGGACCCGGTGACGGTTCTCCGGGATGCGATCGAGAACGTCCGTCCTTCTCTCGAGGTCAAGTCCCGACGAGTTGGCGGCGCCAACTATCAGGTGCCGATCGAAGTGGCGACCAGAAGGTCTTACACCCTGGCCGTGCGCTGGCTGGTCAACCACAGCCGTGAGCGGCGCGAGAACAGCATGGCGACCCGTCTGGCCAACGAGCTGCTGGACAGCTTCAATCGCACGGGCACGACCATAAAGAAGAAGGAAGACCTGCTGCGTATGGCCGAGGCCAATAAGGCCTTTGCCCACTATCGCTGGTAGCCGGGCTCTTTTCTTTTCAGCCGGAGTTCAACCGAGGCCTGAGACAACCGGGCTTCAGTTGGTAAAGTATATGATTCGCGGCCCTGCCCCGGGAGCGAGCTTTCGGGCGGGGCCGATGTGTGGGACGAAGTAGCGCAACATCACGAACGACGGGATATAGAGAATTAACGTGGCACAGGCAACGGAGAAAAAGGTAGTTTCCAGCAGCAAGCGACTGTTTCCGCTCGAGCGGGTGCGTAACATCGGCATCATGGCCCACATCGATGCCGGTAAGACGACGACCACCGAGCGGATCCTGTACTACACCGGTCGGACCTACAAGATCGGCGAGGTGCACGACGGCGCCGCTGTCATGGACTGGATGGAACAGGAGCAGGAGCGCGGGATCACCATTACGGCGGCCGCTACGACCTGCGAGTGGAAAGATCATCGAATCAACATTATAGACACGCCCGGGCACGTGGACTTCACTATGGAGGTCGAGCGTTCCCTTCGTGTCCTGGACGGGGCCATCGCGCTTTTTGACTCGGTTGCCGGCGTCGAGCCGCAGTCGGAGACGGTGTGGCGGCAGGCCGACAAGTATCGGGTTCCCCGTATCGCCTTCATCAACAAGATGGATCGCACCGGCGCGGATTTCCGCCGCGGTGTTCAGACCATGATCGACCGCCTGCATGCCAATCCGCTGGTCATCCAACTCCCCATCGGGGCCGAGGACAACTTCCGGGGGATCGTCGATGTGGTGCGGATGAAGGCGTACATGTACAAGGACGACATGGGCGTCGAGTGGGACGAGATCGACATCCCTGCCGACATGAAGGCCGAGGCCGAGGAAGCCCACGCGCAGATGGTCGAGATGCTGGCCGACCATAGCGAAAACATCATGATGGCCTACCTCGAGGGCGAAGAGGTTGCCGAAGCCGACGTGCGCGAGGCTATCCGCGAGGCGACGCTGAACATCGCGTTGGTGCCGGTTATGTGTGGGTCGGCTTTCAAGAACAAGGGCGTGCAGATGCTGTTGGACGCCGTGCTCGAGTTCCTCCCGTCCCCGATGGATGTCCCTCCGGTAGAGGGCGTCGATCCCAAGTCCGGCGAAGAGATCATCCGCGAGCCCGGGGACGATCAGCCCTTTTCGGCACTCGCCTTCAAGATTATGACCGATCCTTACGTTGGCAAGCTGACGTTCTTCCGGATCTATTCCGGCTCGCTCAAGTCGGGTTCTTACGTCTACAACACGAGCAAGGGCAAGAAGGAACGGGTGGGCCGCATCCTGCAGATGCACGCCAATCACCGGGAAGACCGCGAGGAGATCTTCAGCGGGGACATCGCCGCGGCCGTCGGCCTTAAGGCCACGACCACCGGCGACACGCTGACCGATGCGGATCATCAGGTGATCCTGGAGTCCATCGAGTTCCCCGAGCCCGTGATTCACGTGGCCATCGAGCCCAAGACCAAGGCCGACCAGGACAAACTGTCCGAGAGCTTGGTCAAGCTCTCGGAGGAGGATCCCACCTTCCGGGTGCGGACCGACGAGGAGACAGGCCAGACCATCATTGGTGGTATGGGCGAGCTTCATCTGGAGATCATCGTCGACCGACTGCTGCGCGAGTTTCGCGTTGACGCCAATGTCGGCCGTCCGCAGGTTGCCTACCGGGAGACCGTGCGCAAGCCGGTCGACAAGGTGGAAGGCCGCTTTGTCCGGCAGACCGGCGGCCGCGGCCAGTTCGGCCATGTGGTTCTGCGCATGGAGCCGGCTGAGCCCGGAGAGGGCTTGGTCTTCACCAACAAGATCGTCGGTGGCGCCGTGCCGCGCGAGTACATTTCCGCGGTCGAAGCCGGCGTGACCGAAGCCATGGAAACCGGGGTCATCGCCGGCTTCCCGATGGTGGATGTGAAGGTGGAGTTGTTCGATGGCTCCTACCACGAGGTCGACTCCTCGGAGATGGCCTTCAAGATCGCCGGCTCCATGGCCTTCAAGGAAGGTGCCAGGCGAGGCAAGCCGGTTCTGATGGAGCCGGTGGAAGCGGTCGAGGTGGTGGTTCCCGATGAGTACATGGGCGACGTGATGGGCGATCTCAGCAGTCGGCGCGGACACATCCTGGGGATGGAACCGCGGGCGGGCGCACAGGTAATCCGCGCCGAGGTTCCCTTGGCGAGCATGTTCGGATACGCTACCGACCTTCGCTCGATGTCGCAGGGTCGGGCGGTATACAGCATGCAGTTCAATCATTACTCTGAAGTGCCGAGCAGCGTTGCTGAGGAGATTATCGCTCAGCGCGGCTAAACGGCGTTAAACAAGGGCCAAGGGGCCGGCCGATGTGCGGCGGCCTTTGAAGCAGACTGTCAGGCGACAGGAGGAAGGAAGAAATGGCGAAGGCGAAGTTCGAGCGGACGAAGCCGCACGTGAACATCGGGACGATTGGTCACGTCGACCACGGCAAGACCACCCTTACCGCGGCTATCACGTGCTGTCTCGCGTCCCGTAACCCCAACATTACCGTAAGGAGTTTCGACTCCATCGACAACGCTCCCGAGGAGCGCGAGCGCGGCATCACAATTGCCACGGCTCATGTGGAGTACGAGACCGACAATCGGCATTACGCCCACGTGGACTGCCCGGGGCACGCTGACTACATCAAGAACATGATCACCGGTGCCGCTCAGATGGACGGAGCGATCCTGGTCGTTTCCGCTGCCGACGGCCCCATGCCCCAGACGCGTGAGCACATTCTGCTCGCCCGTCAGGTCGGCGTTCCCTACATCGTGGTCTTCCTCAACAAGGCCGACATGGTCGACGACCCCGAGCTCCTCGAGCTGGTCGAGATGGAAGTGCGCGAACTGCTGACCGAGTACGAGTTCCCCGGGGACGACATCCCCATCGTTACCGGCTCCGCCCTCAAGGCGCTCGAGTGTGGTTGCGGCGGCGACGAGTGCGAAGCCTGCAAGCCGATCCTGGAGCTGATGGATGCGGTGGACAGCTACCTGCCTCAGCCGGAGCGCGACACGGACAAGCCCTTCCTGATGCCCATCGAGGACGTCTTCACCATTCAAGGCCGCGGCACCGTGGTGACCGGCCGGGTTGACCGCGGAATCGTCAAGGTCGGCGGAGAGGTCGAGATCGTCGGTATCCATGAGAAGGTCCAAAAGACCGTTGCCACCGGCGTGGAGATGTTCCGCAAGCTGCTGGACGAAGGCGTTGCCGGCGACAACATCGGCGTGCTGCTCCGCGGCATCAAGCGGGAAGACGTCGAGCGCGGCCAAGTGCTGGCCAAGCCGGGCAGCATCACGCCCCACACCGACTTCGAGGCCGAAGTCTATGTTCTGTCCCGGGAAGAAGGCGGACGTCACACTCCGTTCTTCCACGGATACCGTCCGCAGTTCTACTTCCGGACGACCGACGTGACCGGCGACGTCACCCTCGAAGAGGGCGTCGAAATGGTCATGCCTGGTGATAACACGAACCTGAACGTAAGCCTGATCACCCCGATCGCCATGGAGGAAGGCCTCCGCTTCGCTATTCGCGAGGGCGGCCGGACCGTGGGCGCGGGCGTGGTCACCAAGATCATCAAGTAACAGCTTAGGCGCATTGGAGCGGGGCGGCGGGAGTCGCCCCGCTCTCGAGCACGATAGAGGCGAGGACACGTTGGCACAGCAGAAAATACGGATACGGCTCAAAGCGTATGACCACGAGCTCGTGGACAGAAGCGCCCGCAGCATCGTGGAAACGGCCGAGCGTACCGGCGCCACGATTTCGGGACCGGTTCCTCTGCCCACCGAGAAGAACGTCTACTGCGTGATCCGGGGCCCGTTCAAAGACAAGGATTCGCGGGAGCATTTCGAGATCCGTACGCACAAGCGTCTGATCGACATCCACCAACCGACTCCCAAGACCGTGGATTCGCTGATGCGGATGGATCTGCCCGCGGGCGTCGACATCGAGATCAAGTTGTGATGAAGGCAATACTAGGAAAAAAGCTGGGCATGACCCAGGTCTTCGGCGAGGACGGCACCGTGACCCCGGTGACGGTTCTGCAGGCCGGCCCCTGTGTGGTGACCCAAAAGAAGACGACGCAAACGGACGGTTACGAGGCCACCCAACTCGCCTTTCAAGAAGTGAAGGCCAAGAAACTGAACAAGCCGCTCCTGGGCCATCTGAACAGGAGTGGGACCGCCCCCCACCGTCACCTGGTCGAGGTAGCGGGCAGCGACGAGCTGACCGTGGGTGACACCGTGACCGTAGAGGTGTTCGAGCCCGGCGACAAGATCCGCGTGAGCGGTATCGGCAAAGGCAAGGGCTTTCAGGGAGTCATGAAGAGGCACAACTTCAAGGGAGGCCCCGGCGGGCACGGCTCCCGTTTCCATCGGGCCCCCGGCTCGATCGGCGCTTCCGCCAGCCCCGCGCGCGTCTTCAAGGGCACGCGTCTTCCGGGGCAGATGGGCAACAAGAAAGTCACTCAATCCGGGTTGACGGTGGTAAGCACCGACCCCGAACGGAACCTCCTGCTGATCAAGGGCGCGGTGCCCGGCGGCAAGGGTTCCCTCGTGTTCGTCAGAGGATAGGATCGATGCCAACACTACCGAAGATAGACGACAATGGAGCGACAATCGGCGAGGCGCAGCTCCCGGACGCCCTCGTGGAGTCGGGGTTCAATATGGGCCTCGTGCACGAGGTGGTTCGGGCCGAGCAGGCCGCAGCTCGACAGGGCACGCACTCAGCCAAGTCGCGCGGTGAAGTGGCTGCCACCGGCGCCAAGCCGTGGCGTCAAAAGGGCACGGGCCGCGCCCGCGCCGGCCGCAGCAGCGTGCCTCACTGGACCAAGGGCGGCGTGGCGTTCCCGCCGAAGCCCCGCGATCACGAATTTAAGGTCAACAAGAAGGTGCGCGCCAAGGCCTATCGGCAGGCGCTGGGGAATCTGGTCGAGGCCGGGGCCGTGCGCGTGCTTGCCGGCGCTGAATTCGAACTGCCCTCCACCAACAGGGCGGTCGCGATCCTGGCTGAGGCCGCCATCGAAAAGCCCCTGCTGGTGATTGGCCGGCCGGAAGACGCGGAGCTCCTGCTGAGCTTCCGCAATCTGCCGCAGACCCGGGTGATGCTCTGGAGCGAGGTTGGCGTTCAGGACTACGTGTGGGCGCGCAGCGTGCTCGTCACGGAGTCGGCCTTCGTCGCCCTGCAGGGAGGCGAAGCGTAGATGGATGCCAGGCAGATAATCATGCGTCCGGTCATCTCCGAGAAGAGCTATGACCAGATCGAGCAGAACAAGTACACCTTCGAGGTTTACAGTAAGGCGACCAAAGGCCACATCCGCGATGCGGTCGAGGAGATCTTCGGTGTGAGCGTGATCGGGGTCAACACCATCAACATGAAGGCCAAGCCCAAGCGGCGAGGCATGACCCGGGGCCGCACCCGTCAGTGGAAGAAGGCCGTGGTCGAACTTGCTCCGGGTGACCGGATCGAGTTCTTCGGCGCGACCTAGGACCGGGAAGGAAGAGTAGGAGGAACATGGCTGTCAAAAAATACAGGCCGACCTCCCCGGGCCGACGGTTCACCACCACGCCGGGGTTTGAAGAGGTCACCAAGTCCGAGCCGGAGAAGTCGCTTACCGTTTCCATCAAGAAGAAGGGTGGGCGGAACAACAACGGCCGGATCACGACGCGACATCAGGGCGGGGGCCATAAGCGGCTCTACCGAGTCATCGATTTCAAGCGGAACAAGGACGGGGTGCCCGGCCGGGTCGCCTCGATCGAGTACGATCCCAACCGCAGCGCCCGCATCGCCTTGATCCATTACTTCGACGGCGAGAAGCGCTATATTCTGGCGCCCAACAAGCTGAAGGTCGGCGATCAGATCGAGTCCGGGCCGGAAGCGGACATCAAAGTGGGGAACGCTCTGCCCATGCGCAGAATCCCCACAGGCACCACGGTGCACAACATAGAGCTGCACATCGGCAAAGGCGGCCAGTTGGCCCGTTCCGCCGGCACCGGCTCGCAGATCATGGCCAAAGAGGGCAACTACGCCGTCCTGCGCCTGCCCTCCGGCGAGATGCGCCGGGTTCACCTGGATTGCCGGGCGACCGTCGGTCAGATCGGCAACGCCGAGCACGAGAACCTCACCGGCGGTAAGGCCGGGCGAAGCCGCTGGCGCGGTGTCCGCCCGACCGTCCGAGGAACGACCATGAACCCGGTCGATCACCCGCACGGCGGCGGCGAGGGATCCACCCCTCCGGGGCGCCATCCGGTGACCCCCTGGGGCGTGCCCACTTTGGGGCACAAGACCCGGAAGGCCAACAAGCCCTCCAACAAGTACATCATCCGGCGACGCGGCAAGGGACGATAGGAGTAGAACGTGGCACGATCGAGCAAGAAAGCTCCCTTCGTCGAAGAGAGGTTGATGCAGCGCATCGAGCGCATGAATCAGACGGGCGAGAAGCGCATGCTGAGGACCTGGTCTCGCGCTTCGGTCATCTATCCCGAGATGGTGGGCCATACGATCGCGGTGCACGACGGGCGCAAGCATGTGCCCATCTACGTCAGCGAGAGCATGGTGGGCCACCGGTTGGGCGAGTTTGCCCTCACCCGTACCTACCGCGGCCACAGCGGCGGTAAAGAGAAACGGGCGAGGAGGTAGCCATGGTCGACGCGACCGCGAAATACGTCCGGGTTTCCCCTCGGAAGGCCCGGCTGGTGGTAGATCTGATCCGGGGCAAGTCGGTGCAGGATGCGGATTCGATCCTGATGCTGACTCCCCGGGGTGCGTCTCCCGAGGTGCGTAAGGTGCTGAAGTCCGCGCTGGCGAATGCTGAGAACAACCACGACATGGACGCCGACGAACTGATCGTCGCGCGCGCCTTTGTCAACGAAGGTCCGACGCTGCGGCGCTTTCGCCCGCGGGCGATGGGCCGGGCGACTCGTATCCGCAAGCGGACCAGTCACATCACCATCTCTCTGGACGAGAGAAAGGAGTCGTAGCTAGTGGGTCAGAAGGTACATCCGGAGGGACTCCGGCTAGGCATCATCCACGATTGGAAGGCCCACTGGTTCACCGAGCGGAACTACGCCAGCTTCCTCAAAGAGGACTTGGCGATCCGACGGCACATCCAGACCAAGATGGGTCACGCTGGTCTTTCCGATATAGTGATCCGCAAGGACACGAACAAGATCGTGATCGACATCTTCACGGCGCGTCCCGGCATCGTGATCGGTAAGTCGGGATCCGAAGTCGACGCTCTGCGCCGCGAGATCCACGATATGACGGGCAAAGCCGTCCACATCAACATCACCGAGATCAAGCGGCCCGAGCTCGACGCCAGCCTGGTGGCCCAGTCCATTGCCGAGCAACTCGCCAACCGGGTGAGCTTCCGGCGCGCGATGAAGCGGGCGATCACCTCGGCCGTGCGTTCCGGCGCGGAGGGCATCAAGGTGCGCTCAGCGGGACGTTTGGGCGGCGCCGAGATGGCGCGGATCGAAGGCTACAGCGAGGGGCGCGTCCCCCTTCACACCCTGCGGGCCGATATCGACTACGGCTTTGCCGAGGCGAACACCACCTTCGGCAAGATCGGCGTGAAGGTGTGGATCAATAAGGGCGAGGTAATGCCCGAGGGCTTTGCGGAGGATGCGAGCGACCGCGACAGGCTCGGAATCGTCGACAACCGGCGGCGGAGGGGCGGACCGCAGTCCTAGGCTGCGGGAGTGGCCGCCGGAGGGGTCTCCCTCTCTGGTTGATGGCCACACCCGAGGCCGTGTGACGCGGACGCCAGGAGAACGAGGAAACGATGCTACTACCCAAGAGAATAAAGTACCGCAAGCAGCAGCGCGGCAGACGAGCCGGTAAGGCCAAGGGCCAGACCAGCGTGCAGTTCGGCGAGTATGGTTTGCAGGCGCTTGAGGCCGGCTGGGTGACCAACCGGCAGATCGAGGCCGCCCGTGTTGCCATGACCCGCAAGATCAAGCGGGGCGGCAAGGTGTGGATCAACATCTTCCCGCACAAGCCGGTGACGGCGAAGCCGGCCGAGACCCGGATGGGCTCGGGCAAGGGTTCGCCTGACAAATGGGTCGCCGTGATCAAGCCCGGCCGGGTGATGTTCGAGCTGGCCGGCGTGCCCGAGGATCTGGCGAAAGAGGCCATCCGCCTCGCCGCCCAGAAGCTCCCGGTCAAGGCACGTTTCGTGGCGAGGGAGGACGGCTTTGAAGGTTAACGAGATCAACGAGATGGATGGCCAGGAGCTGGAGCAGCTGCTCAAGCAAAACCGTGAGGAACTGTTCAACCTGCGGTTCCAGCACGCGACCGGGCAGCTCGAGAACACCGCGCGCCTGAAGCAGGTCCGGCGGGACATCGCCCGGATCCTGACCGTGAAGAGCTACAAGGAGAAGGAGCAGTAGATGGCCGGTGAAGGCACCCAACGGGAGCGCCAGGGCCTGGTGGTCTCGGATGCGATGGATAAGACCGTCGTCGTCGAGGTGACCGCGGCCAAGCCGCACCCTCTCTATAAAAAGGTCATGCGCCGCACCGAGCGGCTGAAGGCCCACGACGAGCAGAACACCGCCCATGTGGGTGACACCGTGCTGGTGCGTGAGTGCCGCCCCCTGTCCAAGGACAAGAGCTGGCGGCTCATCGAAGTGCTGCAGCGGGCTGAGTAAAGCCGCCCTACCAAGAGACGGGAAACGAGAGCGATGGTACAGGTAGAAACGAGACTCAAGGTCGCCGATAACACCGGCGCTCGAGAGCTCCTCTGCATCCGGATCACGGGCGGGTCCCGCCGGCGCTATGCCGGCGTGGGCGATGTCATCGTGGGCACGGTCAAAGAGGCGACCCCGGGCGGCTCGGTGAAAAAGGGCGAAGTGGTTCAGGCTGTGGTGGTACGGGTCAAGAAGCCGTTTGGGCGCAAGGACGGCACCTACATCGGCTTCGACGAGAACGCCGCAGTCCTGATCGACCGCCAGAACAACCCGCGGGGCACGCGGATCTTCGGCCCGGTGGCCCGCGAACTGCGTGACAAGAACTTCACGCGGATCGTGTCCCTGGCCCCGGAGGTGCTGTAGACCATGGGCAAGACCAAGACCAAAGACAACTTCACCAAGAAGATTAGGCGGGGCGACACCGTCCGCGTGATTCAGGGCAAAGAGACCGGCAAGGAGGGCAAGATCCTGCGGGTCATCCCCGAAGACAACCGCGTGGTCGTTGAGCGCGTGAACTTCATCAAGCGTCACGTCCGCCCCACTCAGCGCAACCCCCAGGGTGGCGTCATCGAGCGCGAAGCGCCGCTTCCGATCTCAAACGTGATGCTGGTATGTCCCGGCTGCGGCGAGGCCGCCCGGGTGGGGATGCGCGAAGAAGGCGATGAGAAGGTTCGTTTCTGTAAGAAGTGCGACGTAACCGTGGATAAAGGCTAGGCAGATGGCGCCCAGGCTAAAAGAGAGATATCAACAGGAGATTCTGCCCGAACTGCGCGAGGAGTTCGGGTACGAGAACGTGATGCAGGTCCCCCGGGTCACCAAGTTGACCGTGAACATGGGCCTCGGCGAGGCGTCGCAGGACGCCAAGCAGTTGGAGGAAGCCGGCGAGCAGTTGGCCGCCATCACCGGGCAAAAGGCCCAGGTGCGGCGGGCGCGCAAGTCGATCGCCAACTTCAAGGTCCGTGAGGGCATGCCTGTCGGCCTGCGGGTCACGCTGCGCGGTGACCGGATGTGGGAGATGCTCGATCGCTTGATCAGCATCGCGCTCCCCAGGATCCGTGACTTCCGGGGCATTTCCCCGGACGCCTTCGACCGCGACGGCAACTACAACCTCGGCCTTCGGGAGCAGATCATCTTCCCGGAGATCGACTACGACAAGATCGACCGGGTGCGGGGGATGGATATCGCCATCACCACCACCGCCACGAACCCCGAAGAGGGGCGGGCTCTGCTGCGCAAGCTGGGCATGCCCTTTCGGCAGAGCTAGGAAGAGGAGCACTAGTTAATGGCCAAGAAGTCGCAAATTGCGAAGAACAGGCGCCCGGCCAAGTTCTCCACCCGGGCCTACAACCGATGCAATCGGTGTGGGCGGCCGCGGGGTTACTACCGCAAGTTCGGTCTGTGCCGAATCTGTCTGCGGGATCTCGCGCACCAGGGCGTGGTTCCCGGCGTCACCAAGTCGAGCTGGTAGGGGGTAGAGATGCTTACTGATCCTATCGCCGATATGCTCACTCGGATCCGGAATGGCAACAAGGCCATGATGCAAGAGGTCCGGATGCCGACCTCCAAACTCAAGGTCGACATCGCTGGGATCCTCAAGGACGAGGGCTATATCGCGGACGTCCGGGTCGAGAAGGGCGAGAGCTACGACGAGCTAATCCTCGAGTTGAAATACACCGAGGACCGTCGGCGCGTGATTGCCCAAATCAAGCGCATCAGCAAGCCGGGCCGCCGGATCTACGCCAAGAAGGACAAGCTGCCACGCGTGCTCGGAGGCCTGGGGACGGCGATCATGTCGACGTCTCACGGGGTGATGACCTCGCGGGAAGCGAAGCGCCTGGGTGTTGGCGGCGAAGTCGTCTGCTTCGTGTGGTAAGGCAATATGTCTAGAATTGGAAATGCACCCATAGCTGTACCTCAAGGCGTCGACGTGGCCATCAACGGCAGCGTGGTGAGCGTCAAGGGGCCCAAGGGTCAGCTGGAACAGCAAGTACATCCCGATATGCTGGTCGCTCTCGAGGACGACAACCTCAAGGTGTCGCGGCCGAGCGAAGCCAAGGAGCATCGGGCGCTGCATGGCCTGACGCGGAGCCTGTTGGCCAACATGGTCGCGGGAGTCACCGTGGGCTACGAGAAGCGCCTAGAGATCGTGGGCGTCGGCTACCGCGCCGCGCTCAAGGGCAAGGACCTCGAGGTGCAGGTGGGTTACTCTCACCCCGTGCTCGTGGATGCGCCCGAGGGGATCGAGTTCGAAGTCCCGGCTCCGACGCAGGTCGTGGTGCGGGGTATCGACAAGCAGAAGGTCGGCCAGGTGGCCGCTAACATCCGAGCCATCCGCAAGCCTGAGCCCTACAAGGGCAAAGGCATCCGGTACCAGGGCGAGTACGTCCGCCGCAAGGTCGGCAAGCGCGCTTAGCAACCAACGAAAGAACTGACCGAGGACGATGAGCGTACTAAAGAAGAAAAAACTGGCCGCCCGGCGGCGTGCGGTGCGGGTGCGCAGCAAGGTGAAGGGCACTCCGCAGCGCCCTCGCCTGACTGTGTTCCGCTCCAACCGCGGCATATGGGCGCAGGTCATCGACGACACGACCGGGACCACGCTTGCAAGCGCCGGTCCCGCCGGTGTCGAGGCATCTGCCGAAGACAAGAAAGCGCAGGCCGCCAAGGTGGGCTCGCTGCTCGCCGAGCGGGCCAAAGCGGCCGGAATCGAGCAGGTCGTGTTCGATCGCGGTTCGTATCTGTACCACGGGCGGGTCAAGGCCCTGGCGGACGCGGCACGCGAAGCCGGCCTGAGCTTCTAAGAAGGGAAAGGGAACGCAGTGTCACAGATCAAGGCGGACGCGCTGAACCTGCAGGAGAACGTGATCGAGATCAACCGCGTCGCCAAGGTCGTAAAAGGCGGTCGGCGGTTCTCCTTCACGGCTCTCGTGGCTGTGGGTGACGGCGAGGGCGTCGTGGGCGTGGGTTATGGCAAGGCCAAGGAAGTACCGCTTGCCATCCAGAAAGCCATCGACGACGCCAAGAAGAACCTGTTTGTCGTGCCCAAGCACGGCAGCACGATCACTCACGCCATCGTGGGTCGCTACGGTGCGGGCAAGGTCCTGCTGAAGCCGGCTTCCCCGGGTACCGGGGTCATCGCCGGAGGCGGCGTGCGTGCGGTACTGGAACTGGGCGGCGTGCGCGACGTGCTGACCAAGTGCCTCGGCACCACCAATCCGATCAACATGGTTCGGGCGGCCGAGGAAGGCCTGCGCTCGCTGCGCCGGCCCGAAGAAATCGCCCGCCTGAGAGGCAAGACGGTCCGCGAGGTCCTCGGCATGGAGAAGCACCCGACCGAGCAGGAGCCTGAGTCCGCTGGCGCCGAAACTCAGGCGGTTGCGGCGGCGGGCGAGGAGTAGCGGACGATGCTGAAGATAATCCAGGTTAAGAGCGCCATCCGGCGCAAGCAGGATCACAAGGACACCCTGCGCGCCCTGGGCCTTCGGCGCCCGGGCCAGACGGTCTATCACGAGGACAGCCAGGTGATCCGCGGGATGATCCAAAAGATCTACTACATGCTCGAGGTGAGTGAGGTAACCTCCAAGCAGGCGGGCGCGGAGCAAAAGGCGCCCGATCCGGCACCGGGGGTAACGGTGAAGTCCACAGCCGAAGCGGAGGCCGAGAAGCCTGCCGAGCGGCCTGAAGCCCAAGCGCCCGCTCAGCAGCCCGAGCCCACCGAAGAACCGGCTCCCGAGGCCCTGCCCGAGGTGGAACAGCCTTCGGAAGAGAAGAAATCCCCGGAGGAGTCGCGGGAATCCATCGAGGCGGAGGGACCCGAAGAGGAACCCGCCGAAGACGAAGACGAGACGGAAGCCGAGAACAAGGAATAGCCGATGGCTGACGAAGTATTTCTACACGAGCTGCGCCCGAACGAGGGCTCGCGCACCAAGCGCAAGCGGGTGGGTCGCGGGCACGGCTCGGGCACCGGCAAGACCTCCGGCCGCGGCCACAAGGGCTCGAAGGCCCGCTCCGGCGGACAGATTTCCTCTCGGTATGAGGGTGGGCAGATGCCGCTGCACATGCGGGTGCCCAAACTCCGCGGCCCTCACAGCAAGGACGCGATGCCCATTGGTCCCTTCAGGACGTACATGGTGCCGGTCAATCTCAACCGGCTCGAGGCGTTCGAGGCGGGTACCGAGGTGACCCCCGAGGCCCTGCTCGAGAAGGGCATCGTGAAGAAGGCCGACGAGCGCGTCAAGATTCTGGGCGAAGGCGAGCTGAACCGGGCCCTGACCGTGAAGGCCCACGGCTTCAGCGCTTCCGCCAAGCGTAAGATCGAGGAAGCGGGTGGCACCTGCGAGGAGCTCTAGCTCCCCGCGGCCTCCCGTAGCCGGCCGAGCCGTACTCGAAGAGTGGAGTAACAGATGCTGCAATCACTGTTGAACGCCTGGAAGCTGCCGGATCTTCGGACCCGCCTGCTGTTCACGGCGTTCATCATCGCCCTTTACCGGTTCGGGTCGTTCGTGCCTGTTCCCGGTGTTGATCTCGGGGCCATCTCGGACCTCATCCAAGGCGGTGGGGTCTTTGGCTTCTTCAACGTGCTGGCCGGCGGCGCCTTCGAGCGCGTGGCCGTCTTCGCGCTGGGGATCATGCCGTACATCACGGCGTCGATCATCTTTACCCTGCTGACGACGGTCATCCCGCAACTGGAGGCCATCGCCAAGGAAGGGGAATCCGGGGCCAAGAAGATCAATCAGTACACCCGGTATACGACCATCGTGCTGTCCTTGGTCCAGGCGATTGCCTTCGTGTTTCTCTTCCGGACGCAGGGTGCGTTTCCGCCTGAGAACCCGCTGACGCCCTACAAGTTCTATCTGATCGTCTTCACCCTGACGGTGGGTGCCGGTCTGGTCATGTGGCTGGGCGAACTGATCACTCAGCGCGGCATCGGTAACGGCATCTCCCTGATCATCTTCGCAAGCATCATCTCGGCGCTGCCGGGCGGGCTCTACAACATGATCCGGGTGATGAACCCGCTCGAATGGTTGGTCATGGCGCTCATCGCTCTCGGCGTTATCGTGGCGATCATCATGGTGCAGGAGGGCCAGCGGCGCATTCCGATCCAATACGCCAAGCGGGTGGTGGGCCGCAAGATGTACGGTGGGCAGAGCACGTATCTGCCCCTCAGGGTGAACATGGCGGGTGTTATCCCGGTCATCTTCGCTTCCGCGGTGATGCTCTTCCCGGTGACCCTGGCCCAGATGACCCCCTGGGATTGGGCGCAGACCGCCGCGACCACCATCGGCCCGGGTAGCTGGGCGTATCTGGCCGTCGAGGTGCTGCTGATCATCCTGTTCACCTATTTTTATACGGCGGTGCAGTTCAACCCGCTCGATCAGGCCGACAACCTGCGTAAGCATGGGGGTTTCATCCCCGGGATTCGTCCGGGCCGGCCCACGGCGCAGTATCTGGACCGCGTCCTCACCCGGATCACTCTGCCCGGAGCCCTATTCCTGGCGGCCATCGTGGTGTTGCCCACGCTGCTGATCCGGTTCATGGGAGTGCCCTTCTTCTTCGGCGGGACCTCCCTGCTGATCGTCATCGGGGTCGCGCTCGACACCATGAAGCAGATGGAGTCGCAGTTGCTGATGCGGCATTACGAGGGATTCCTCAAGTAGGCGAGCGAGAGGGGGACATGGGGGACATGGCACAGGTCAACCTGATACTGCTGGGACCCCCCGGCGCGGGCAAGGGAACGCAGGCGAGCCGCATAGTGGAAGACTACGGTCTGCCGCACATCTCTACGGGAGACATCCTGCGGTCCGCCGTCAAGAACCAGACGCAGATGGGGTTAGAGGCCAAGCGCTACATGGACGCAGGTGAGCTGGTGCCCGACGAGGTCGTGATCGGCATCGTCAAAGACCGCCTGCAGGAGCCGGACACGGCCGAAGGGTTCTTGATGGACGGCTTCCCGCGCACGATTCCGCAGGCCGGGGCGCTTGACGCGAGCCTCGCCGAGTTGGGCCGAGACGTTTCCCGGGTTGTGGCGGTGCTGGTGCCGGACGAAGAACTGGTCATGCGCCTCTCAGGACGCAGGATCTGCCGCGAGTGCCAGGCGCCTTACCACGTGTACGGGAATCCCTCCCAACGCGCGGGCGTTTGCGACAAGTGCGGGGGCGAGCTCTTCCAACGCGACGACGACACCGAGAGCACAGTGCGCAACCGGCTGAACGTCTACGCCGAGCAGACCGAGCCGTTGATCGACTACTACGATGAGCAAGGACTGGTGGCGCGCATCGACGGGCAGCAGACGCCGGACAACGTGTACGAGGACATCAAGGCCGCGATCGGGCCCGCCGAGTAGGCAACCCGAAACCGAGGCCATCGCGAGACCAGAGACGAGACCTAGTGATCATCCGTAAGTCAGCCACCGAGATCGAGAAGATGGCCCGCGCCGGGCGCCTGGTCCGCGGCTGCCTGGAGATACTCGCCGCAGCGGTGCATCCGGGTGTGAGCACCGCTGAACTCGACCGCATGGCCGAGGATTACATCCGCAGCCACGGGGCGGTTCCCACCTTCAAGGGTTACCGGGGTTTTCCGAGTTCGATCTGTGCCTCGTCCAACGACATGATTGTGCACGGCATTCCCGGAGAGGCCGCTTTGACGGAGGGTGACATCCTCAGCATCGACGTGGGCGTGACGCTGGAGGACTACGTCGGCGACTCTGCGATCACGGTGCCGGTGGGGGAGGTTTCCGAGGACGCATCCTCCCTGATGGCGGCCACGCGAGAGTCGCTCGGCCGGGCGATTGAGCAGTGCCGCGAAGGTAACCGGGTGGGAGACATCTCCTACGCGGTACAGGCCTACGTTGAGGAACGCGGGTACTCCGTGGTGCGCAGCCTGGTTGGTCACGGCATCGGGCGGGACATGCACGAGGACCCGCAGGTGCCCAACTTCGGCGCGCCGGGCAAGGGTCCGCGTCTGGTGGAAGGAATGGTGCTGGCGATAGAGCCGATGGTGAACGCCGGGCGCTACGACGTCGAGATGGGTGACGACGGCTGGGCAGTGTACACGCGGGACGGCACGCTGTCCGCGCACTTCGAGCACACGGTCGCAATAACCAGCGATGGTCCACGGGTGCTGACGGCGGTCTGAAAAGAGGGCTCCGGTTGTGGTAATATGCTCGGTCTGCGATTTGACCGATTGACGAAAGAACGGGGTACGAGCCGAGGGTGTCTCCTAAAGAAGATGCGATAGAGCTAGAAGGAGTGGTGGTCGAAGCCCTCCCGAACACGATGTTCCGGGTGAGGTTGGACAACGATCACGAAATCCTGGCCCACATCTCGGGCAAGATGCGGATGAACTATATCCGGATTCTGCCGGGAGACCGGGTGAAGGTCGAGCTTTCTCCTTACGACCTCACGCGCGGCCGGATCACCTATAGATTCAAGTAACAGGCCCGAGATACGTGCGCTCGGCCCGCCCGGCGGAAGTCGGGGCGGTCCGTCTGTGTCGAGGGAAGGGATAGAGATGAGGGGAACGGAATCATGAAGGTACGGGCGTCGGTCAAACCGATGTGCGAGAAGTGCAAGGTAATTCGCCGCAAGGGCCAGGTGCTGGTTATCTGCCAGAACCCGAACCATAAGCAGCGGCAGGGATAACCAGGAGCGGATAGATGGCTCGGATAGCTGGCGTCACCCTTCCCCGCGACAAGCGGGTGGAGATCGGACTCACCTATGTGTACGGAGTGGGACAGAGCTCGGCCCAAAAGGCCCTTGCTGCCACCCAGATCAATCCGGACACAAAGGTCAAAGATCTGACAGAGGACGAGGAGATTCGCCTCCGCAACTACGTGGAGGACACCTTCCTGGTCGAGGGTGATCTTCGCCGTGAGCGCAGCCAGAACATCAAGCGGCTCATGGAAATCGGCTGTTACCGGGGCATCCGCCACCGGCGTGGTCTGCCCGTACGCGGCCAGAGGACCAAGACCAACGCTCGTGTCCGCAAGGGGCACAAGCCGACGGTCGGTATGAAGAAAAAGGTGCGGGTCTAGGCTGGTCCGCCGAGACTCGACTGACTGACTCAACCGGAACGAAGCGGAGAGAGGTTCATGGCAAAACCGGTAAAGCGGGGCGCGCGAACGCGGCGGCGCAAGGTGCGCAAGAACATCGCCGTCGGCAACGCCTACGTCAAGACGTCCTTCAACAACACCGTTGTCACCCTGACGGACAAGGAAGGCAACGTGATCGCCTGGGCGACGGCCGGAGCGGCCGGGTTCAAGGGCTCGCGTAAGTCCACACCTTTCGCCGCGCAGGTGACCGCCGAGCGCGCCGCCCGCGCCGGCATGGAGCACGGTCTCCAGAAGATCGATGTGTTCGTCAAGGGGCCGGGAAGCGGCAGGGAGACCGCAATTCGCTCCCTGCAGGCCACCGGCCTGGAAGTCAACAGTGTTAAGGACATCACCCCCATCCCGCACAACGGCTGCCGCCCCAAGAAGCGGCGCCGGGTGTAGGGCCGGCAGTAACGGAGTCAGAACGAATGGCTAGAGATACGGGACCACAGTGCAAGCAGTGCCGGCGGGAGGGCGTCAAGCTCTTTCTCAAAGGCGAGCGGTGCCTCACAGACAAGTGCGCTATCGATCGGCGGGGCTATCCCCCCGGTCAGCACGGTCGCGGCCGGCGGCGCAAGCAATCCGAGTACCTGCAGCAGTTGCGGGAGAAGCAGAAGGCTCGGCGCTATTACGGGCTGCTCGAAGCTCAGTTCCGCAACTACTACGAGAAGGCCGCGCGCCAACCCGGAATTACGGGCGAAAATCTGTTGCGTTTGATCGAGACGCGGCTGGACAACGTGGTGTACCGCCTCGGTTTCGGAGCCTCGCGGCGGCAGGCTCGTCAGTTGGTGATGCACGGTCACTTCGAGGTCAACGGTCGTCGGGTGGACATTCCCTCGTACCGCGTTCGTCCTGAGGATGTGATCGTCTTCAAGCAGAGCGATCAGACTCTGCGGGACGTGATCGAGGAAGCCACGGATCTGACCGCGTCGGTCCCAGCTTGGCTACAGGCAGACCACGACACTCTTGCCGGCAAGGTGCTGCGCCTTCCCGACCGGGAGGACATCGACGTGCCGGTGCAGGAGCAGCTCATCATCGAGCTCTACTCCAAGTAGTCCGGGCGCTCGCGTAGCGGTCGGAGCTGGATACGTTAGGAAACTGGAGGACGGTTGCTAGATTTCTATTCCCCTAAGATCACCTCTGAGCAGGTCGAAGACAACCACGGGACGTTCGTGGTCGAGCCGCTCGATCGGGGGTTCGGCTACACCTTCGGCAACTCCCTTCGCCGGGTGCTCCTGTCGTCCCTCGAGGGAGCCGCGATTTCAGCGGTCAAGATCGACGGAGTTGCTCACGAGTTCTCGTCGGTGCGGGGTGTCAAGGAGGATGTCACCGACATCATTCTGAACCTCAAGCGGGTGGTCTTCGTCATGCACGGCGAGGACAACGAGATGCAGGTGGATCTCGTACGTGAGGGGCCGGGAGCCATTACCGCTGGTGATATCGACACGCCCTCGAACCTCGAGGTCGTCAATCCGGACGCCCACATCGCCACGCTTGAAGAAGGGGCGCAGCTGGACCTCGTGCTGACGGTTCGCCGCGGCCGGGGCTACGCCTCCGCGAACGACAACAAGAGTGACGAGTCGGTGCTGGGGGTCATCCCCATCGACTCCATCTTCTCGCCGGTTTCCCGGGTTTCCTATCAAGTGGAACCCGCCCGCGTCGGTCAACGGACCGACTTCGACAAGCTCACCCTCGAGGTCGAGACCAACGGGGCGCTCGATCCCTGGGAGGCGCTGCGCGGCGCCGCCATGATCCTGCAGGAGCACCTGCGCCTCTTTGGCGACGTGCCCGAGCCCGAGCGCGAGAGCTTCCCGGACAACTTGTTGGTTTCCGAGGCGGCCAAGAGCGCGCTGCGCGAGTCCGGCGTTGATTCCGAAGATGAACTGCTGCGCCTGTGGGAGCACGGACGTTTGTCGAGCATCGTCTTGCTGGGCGAAGCTCAGGTCGGCGAACTCGAGGACTACCTCAGGGCCAAGTACACCGGCGACTCGGGTCGCTCCGAGCAGGACGACATGCTGATCGAGGAGCTGGAGCTCGGCGTGCGGTCGTATAATTGCCTCAAGCGCGAGGGCGTGGAGACGGTCGGCGACCTGATGTCCAAGAGCGAAGCGGAACTCCTCAATATCCCCAACTTCGGCAAGAAGAGTATTGAAGAGGTGCGTGAGCGCCTGACCGAGCGCGGACTGCACCTGCGGGGCGAGGATCTATCTGAAGGCAATGAATCCGGTTTGTCCTCGACGGACACCGACGAGAGTGAAGACGGAGAGGCGTCGTGAGGCATAAGAAGAAGGGGCGGAAGTTCGGGATGCAGCCCGACCATAGGCGTCAGCTGCTGGCCAACCTGGCCTGTTCCGTGCTCGAGCACGGGCGGGTGAAGACCACGGAGGCAAAGGCCAAAGAGGTCAAGCCGCTGGTGGAGAAGATGATCACCCTTGGCAAGTCAGGCGGGTTGCATCATCGCCGCGTGGCTATCAGCACGCTCCGGAACAAGAAGGTCACCTACGATCTGTTCAACGAGATCGGGCCGCGTTACGCGGACCGGCCCGGGGGCTACACTAGGATTCTCAAGCTGGGGCCTCGTCAGGGAGACGCCGCTGAGATGGTGTATCTCGAGCTGGTCTAGGCGGTCTTAAACTCAGCCGAGCTTTGTTGCAGAGATGACCGGCCGCATTGGAACTACCGAGCGGCTCGTGAGAAATAGCGCCGGGAGCGGGAACGCCCCGGCGCTTCGCTTTGCCGGCGTGGGCTACAGCTACCCCGGCGGGAGCCGGCCGGCGCTGAGCGCGGTCGACCTTCGTGTCCATTCCGGAGAGATCGTGGCGGTCATGGGGGGTAACGGCTCGGGAAAGACCACGCTCGCCCGGCTTGCCAATGGCCTGTTGTTGCCGGAGGAAGGGTGGGTCGAGGTCGGCGGGATGCGGACCGACGATCCCGCGGTGCGACCCGACATCTGCGCGCGGGTGGGCCTGGTCTTCCAGAACCCCGATGACCAGATCGTGGGCGCCACGGTGGCGGACGACGTCGCTTTCGGCCTTGAGAATCTGGGCGTTCCCCGCCTGGAGATGCAGGATCGGGTGGCCGCGGCCCTCGCCGACCTGGACCTGACGGCCGAAGCCGGCACGGAGCCGCATCTGCTTTCCGGCGGCCAGCGCCAGCGGCTGGCGCTGGCCGCGGTCCTGGTGCTCGAGCCCTCCGTCCTCATCCTGGACGAACCCACTTCCATGCTGGACCATCGCGGCAGGCGCGAGGTGATCCGGCTGGTGAGGCGGATGACCGACCGTGGCATCGGTGTGGTCTTCGTCACCCAACTGGCTGAGGAAACCCTGCCGGCCGACCGGCTCTACGTGCTCTCAGGCGGTCGGATGGGCTGGGAAGGGCGGCCGGATCAGTTCTTTCGGTCGGAGGAGGTGCAGCGTTATCCGCTGGGACTTCCGCCGGTCATGACCTTTTCCCTGGAGATGGCGCGCGCTCTGAAGCCCGCCACGGAAGAGGAGAGACGCGCCGGAGCGGACGTTCCGGCGCACGAGGTCGAGCCGACCGGGTCCCCGGCGCCCATGGGGCCGCAGGAGCGGACGGAGTCCTCGCCGTCGACCGGACCGTCTGGGCCGACCGGGCCGTCTGGGCCGACCGGGCCGTCTGAGCCACCCGGGCCCTCTGGGCCGCCCGGTCCCTCTGGGCCGACCGGGGCCTCTGGGCCGACCGGGCCACGGCCTCGGCTGGGCCCACTGGTTGCCCAATTGGGCAGGAAGGCGACCGCCCCTCTGGATGAGGGGGCACTGGCCCGGGCCTTGCACGAGCTTGGCGGCGCGCCGGACTTCCCGCCCAGAGAGCCCCCGCCCGGCGAGTCTCCGGCTATCCCGAAGGCACCTGACGCGGACGCGGCGGCGGAGCCCGAGCGGGACGCGGCGGCGGCACCCTTCCGGTCGGGTGAGCCTTCGGCGGCCCCTCTGGTTTCTCTGCGTCGCGCCGGAGTGGTGTACAACCCGGGTATGCCCATGGCCCGGGAGGCCCTTGAGGCCATCAACCTCGACCTCCAGCCGCGGGCCATCACTGCGGTGCTCGGGGGTACGGCGGCGGGTAAGAGCACGCTGCTCCAACTGATCGCCGGTCTGCTGCCGCCTACCTCCGGGACGGTGTCCACCCTGCGCCGCGGGGACATCGGCATGGTTTTTCAGCGTCCCGAGTTCCAGTTGTTCGCAGCCACCGTCGAGGGGGACATCGCGGTGGCCCCGCGGATGGCGGGGCTCAGCGAAGCCCGGGTGGAGCAACGGGTGGTTGCCGCCATGGAGGCGGTGGGTCTAGACGATTCGTATCGCCGGCGGTCCCCGCACGCGCTCTCGCTGGGCGAGCAGAGGCGGGTAGCGCTGGCCGGCGTGCTTTCCCTCGACCCCGTTCTACTGATCCTGGATGAGCCGGGTGCGGGCCTGGACCCCCAGGGCCGGACTCGTCTGATGCGGTACCTGCAGGGCTGGCGTAAGGGGGAGCGCGCTCTGCTCTTCACGTCGCACGACCTGGAAGAGGTCGCCCGCGTGGCCGACAGGGTGGTTATTCTCAGCAAAGGAAGGGTCGCGGCCGAAGGACCCACCGCCGAGGTGCTGGCAAACGTCGAAATCACAGAGCGCTCGGGTCTCCAGCCTCCACTCGCCGCTCGGTTGGCCGCGAGTTGGGGGGGTGCGGACAGTTCCGGCGACCGCCGCTCCAGCACCTCCACCGGAACCGTCACCGCGGCGGGACTCGCCGAACTGCTGATCTCTCGACGGCTCGGCCGCCCGCACGGCCCTGCGGCCGGAAGACATCCACTTGACGACCCACGCGTGGACGGCTCGAAGCGATGAGCGCGCCCGCGAGGCTCCACCTGCCCATTGGACGCTATTTGCCGGTGGCGTCGCCGGTGCATGCCCGGGATCCGCGGCTCAAGCTGCTGGTACTGCTCGGATACGTGGCCGCGCTCTTTGCGGTATCGGGGTGGAAGGGGATCGCTCTGCTCGCTGCCGGACTGGCGGCGGTGACGGCGCTTTCGCGCATCCCCTTCTCCTACCTCTGGCGGGGTCTGCGGCCGCTGCTCTTTCTGATCGCCCTGACCTTCGTTTTTCAGGCCGTCTCATATCCCGGTGAGGGACTCCTCTGGGAGTGGGGGCCGTTCGTGGTGAGCGAGGAAGGCCTAGGGGAAGGCGCTTTTCTCTCTATCCGGCTGGTCCTCCTTCTCGCTGCGGGCACCGTGCTCACCCTGTCCACGGCCCCCATGTCGCTGACGGACGGCGTGGAGTGGCTGCTGCGGCCGCTGCGCCTGGTGAGGCTGAGCAGTCAGGAAATGGCTTTGATGATGGTCATAGCCCTGCGCTT
>JAGXFV010000023.1 GCA_024637095.1 Actinomycetes bacterium | reverse complement strand
GCTGCCAGCCAAAAGAACGACCGCAGGTTGCGGTGCAGCACCAGGAGACTGGGGGTGATGAAGATGAGCGCCAGAGTGGTCACCAGATGCGAAAGCACCAGAGCGCCAAGCAGCAGCCCCGTGAGCGCGAGCCACCAGTCGATGCGGCCGCGCTCCATCCCACGGTGGGCCATGCCCAGGAAGACAAAGGTCAGCGCGAAGGAAAGTGAGAAACCGAATTCGCCCGCCAACGTGGAGAGGATGTTGGCCCCGTAGATGGAGTAACTCTCCATCAGCAGGAAGAGCACGGCGAACGCGGCCGCGAGTAGAGGGAAAGGCGGCCGCAAACGGAAGAGACGGCCGAAAGCGTAGGCCGCCAAGGGCAGCAGGAAGACGCCGGCCGCCGTGATCAGCTTGAAGGCCAACTGATAGGGCAGGAACACATTGAACAGCGCGATCAGCAGGAATGGGAAGGGAAAGTAGAAGGTGAGCATGGGCATGCCGGCATACCAACCGGGCGCCCATCCGGTCACCTTGCCGTTGGGCAGCAGGTAGTCGATCAGGTAGCGTGCCGGGTAGTGGTGGGCCCCGGTGTCCCCGCCTGCCGTCGTGGTCAGGCTGAACAACAGATCGGGGCGGTAGAGCCAAAAGAGGCCGATGTAGGCGGTCAAGAAGACGATGCCCACCGGCAGCACCCGCGACCCGAGCAGGGGGGCCAGCCGTTCGCTCAGGCCCAGCCGCTCTTTCTCCGCCGGAGAGGCGGCAATTTGAGCGTCCACCTCCCCAGACATAGCGGCCGCTTCAGGGCGGGCGGCGTCGTCTCGAATGGCCTCGTGCCGCTCGGGCGGCAGCAGAACTCCTGGTCCGGTCAGCTCACTCTCGTCCTGCGCCAAGAAAACGCTCCTTCCAAAACAACACCCTCAGACGAAGCATTCCGAAAATCGCCCTGGGAATGCGCCGGGATATGCTCAGACGGGGCTTCCGCTTCTCCTCGACCACCACAGGGATCGCCCGCACTTCCACGCCGCCGCGCCTCGCGCGCAGCACGAGTTCGGTATCGAATAGATCTTTGGTCATCACGGTACGAGGGAGGAAGCGGTCGACGACGTCCCGCCGGACCACCTTCATCCCATGCGTGTCGTCGATTCTTCGGTCGAAGAGTATACGCAGGAAAGTGGTGAAGACCCAGCTGACCAGACGCCGGAACCAGGACCGCCGGTCCTCCGAGCCGACGATCAGCTTGCTGCCCACCACGATGCCGTACTCATCGAGGTAGCGGGCGGCGCGCTCCATGAAATCCACGTCGTAGAAATCGATGTCGAAGTTCACGACGGCTTGGCCTTCCGCCATGCCGAAGCCGGCCCGCATCGCTGCCCCGTAGTCGGCAATCGGCAGATGCAGCGGACGGATGCGAGGATTGTCGGCCGCCAGCCGTTGAGCTACCTCGACCGTGGAATCCGTGCTGCCGTTCTCGGCGAGGATCAGCTCGTATTCGAGTCCGCGCGCCTCCACCTCACCGAGAAGTTCCGCCACCTCGGACTCCAGGCAGTCGGCCTCGTTATGGATGGGGATGACGATCGAGAAACGAGGCGCGGCGGCCAAGGACGGACTCACACGCCCGCCTCGGAGTCATGCGAGCCAAACGCGAAGAAGCGGTAGCCGACGAAGTTCCAGACCATGGAGATCGCCGAGGCGCCTGCCTTCTGCAGGTTGATGGCCAGGAAGGAATCGCCGCCAAAGAGGCGGTTGAGCGTAAGAATACCCAGGTCGTTCAGGAGAAGCGCCGAGAGACTGACCAACATGAAGGCCACGAGTTCCTGGCGCCACCGCTTCGAACCGCCGGCGCTGAAGGTCCAGTGCTTGTTCCAGACGAAACTGTTGGCCACCCCGCCTGTGTACGAAAGCGTGTTGGCGAGCAGCAGCGGCAGCCCGGCCACGTGAAACAGCAGGTTGAGCAGCAGGAAGTCGACCGCAGTATTGAGAAAGCCCACCATGCCGAAGCGCACCACCTGCCCGGCCAGGCGCTGCCGGTGAAGAAAGGTGGGGACAAAGCGGTGGCGCCAATGCTGAACCGGGCCCACGGATTCTATCTTCAGCTGTTCTTTCGTCTGTTGCACCCGAATATCTCTACGTTCAGGAGGCGGTCAATGCTGCGGTTTCGCGGCGGCTAATCCTACCACCGCGCACTTCCGCGCGGGGATCACTATTCGATTAGAAGGAATCTAATTGCTAGCCAGGTGCGGAAGTCGTAAGATGGCGGGAGTGCTCCAGAAGGAGAGCAAGGATCGACGGCGTACTCCAAGGACACTGCCACGACTGCCATGCCGTCGATGATCACCTTTGTAAGGGAGGAAAATGCGGAGAAGGAGAGGGGGTGAAATGAAGAAATATCTGTTCGTCGCCATGCTCGTATTTGTAGTCGGCGCACTCGCCATGTTCGCGGCTTTCGCCACGGATGACGCCGATGCGTTTTCCACGGGTTGGACTGCGGAGAACTGCGGAGGCTGCCACAACGGAGGCTCGGTCGCCGTCGCACCTGCTGCTCACCCGCCAGGGAACGCCAACCATGTCGGGCTGGTTTGTAGCGACTGCCACACGACGGCTCCGGCTATCGATGTGACCAACTGCTTCGGCTCGAGCTGCCACGTTGACGGTGACAACATCGCTGCTCAGCACGCCGCCGTCAGCGGAGCCACCTGCGCTTCCTGCCACCCGACCCAGCAGGTCACCACCACGACCGAGGGTGGGGCAACCACCACCACGGCCGGTGCGACCACCACCACGGCGGGCGGCACCACGTCTTCGACGACGCCGCCGACCAGCCTGAGCACCACGAGCACGTCCCCGCCGACCACGTCGGCGCCGACGGGAGGAACGACCTCCACGACCCTGCGTCGTGCGACTCGTCCGTTCACGGGCTAATCTGATTACTCCCTAACCGGAGAATCACCAGAGACGCCGGGACCTTCCCGGCGTCTCTTCTTTTTTTGTATCGCTCCGTCGTGCCGGTGGTAGAATCCGCCGCTAATGGGAGAGAAGACTTCGAACAACTCGGTTCTGCTCGCCGGCAAATTGCTGTTGGGACTTGGGCTGATGGCAGTAGTCATCATGTTGATCGCCTCGGGCGACGAGGCCTCGACGGGCACGATGTCGCCGCCGAGCACCGAGGCCGCCGATGCCAGTGAGGCTCCCACGGTTTCGGTGGACGACCGAACCGTCTTCGAAAAGGCCACCGACGCCGGAGCAACCCTCGCTGCCGAAGCGGCCGTGGACCCCCTCGAAGTGCGCGCGGAGCCAAACGCCGCTGCGGAGGTCCTCGAGACCTTCCCCCAGTACGATGATCTGGGCAGCATGACGACCTTCCGCACCTATGAAGAAACCACGGATTCCGAGGGGCTCATCTGGTACCGGGTACAGCTGCCGGTCCGGCCCAACGGCACCTTTGGCTGGGTCGAGGCGGGCAAGGTCAGGGCGTTCGAAATCCCCTATCGAGTGGAAATCGACATCTCTGACTTCCAGCTGAACGTGCTCGAGTACGGCCAGCCCTTCAAGAGTTACCCCATCGGGCTGGGCAAGGCGGAAACTCCCACCCCTCTCGGTGAGTACTACGTGGTCATCAAGATGCTCAGCGAGGATCCCGAAGGCGTCTACGGAGCGATGGCCATGGGCATCAGCGCGTTCTCCGAACAACTCACCGACTGGCCCGGCGGCGGCCAGGTGGGCATTCACGGAACCAACGATCCCGAGGGCAGCATCGGCAAACGAGTCAGCCACGGGTGTATCCGCCTACGGGACGCCGACATCATGGAACTAACCAACTACGCGCCGCTCGGGACCCCAGTCCTCATACGCGAGTAGTTCTCGGCCGGAGCGGATGAATGCCGACCGTCGCCTTCCACACCCTCGGCTGCAAGCTCAACCAGTGCGAGACCGCCCAGATGGAAGAAGCGCTGCTGAACCAGGGTTTCCGGGTGGTTCCCTGGAATCAGACCGCGGCGGTGCGGGTGCTCAACACCTGCACGGTCACCTCCAAAACCGATCGTGAGTGCCGCCGGCTGATCCGCCGCGCCAAGCGGGAGGACCCATCCAGCCGCATGGTGGTGACAGGCTGCTACGCCCAAGTAGCGCCCGACCGAGTGGCCGCCATTCCTGAGGTCGATCTGGTGCTGGGGAACGCGGATAAATTGCGGCTGGTGGAGCATTTGGCCGACCTCCATGCCTCGTCGCGCGACGGCAGCGCGGCGCCCGCAGACGTCGCGCCAAAACGCGTGACGTCCTACGCTTCGGCGGAAGACCTCTCGGGAGGAACCGAGGGCGACTTCATCACCCACTTTTCCGGCTACACCCGAGCTTTTCTCAAGATCCAGAATGGCTGTGACGCGGGATGCAGCTACTGCATAATTCCCACTGCGCGGGGACCTTCCCGAAGCATGCCGCCGGCCCAGGTGCTGGAGCAGATGCAGCTGCTCGGGGATCGGGGCTACCGCGAAGTCGTGCTGACCGGGATCCATGTCGGGGCCTGGGGCAGGGACCTGGGCACCGGAGAGACGCTCGCGGACCTCCTCACGCGGCTTCCGTCCGTCGAGTCGGTGCGCCGTTTTCGCCTGAGCTCGATCGAGCCCATGGAGTTGGACGAGCGTGTGCTTCGCGCGATTTCCGCGGCTGGTCTCCGCTACGCCGACCACTTCCACCTCCCCCTGCAGAGCGGCTCGGACAGGGTGCTGCGGCGTATGAACCGCCCCTACGGGGCGGCCGAGTATATGGCCCGGGTGCGCCAGGTGAGGACCGCGTTTCCGGAGGCGGCGCTGGGCGCCGACGTCATCGTGGGCTTTCCCGGGGAGACCGAAGAGGATTTCGAGGAAACCTACGCCCTGGTTGCGAACTCCCCGCTCACCTATCTGCACGTGTTCGCCTACAGCGACCGGCCGGGCACACGGGCTTCGGCGATGAAGGGCAAGGTCGGACCCGAGATCATCCACGAACGCAGCCGCCGGCTGCGGGAGCTCGGGGACCAGAAGAACCGCGCGTTCCAGGAGGCCTTCCGCGGCCGGGTCCTCGAAGCTCTGGTCCTCGAGAGACAAGGGGAAGACGACCGCCTGATCGCGCTAACCGGAAACTACCTCCGGGTCGCCGTGCCGGCGGACCGGCGTATGATCAACCGGCTGGTCCCGGTCAAACTGCTGGAGTCCTCTGGAGAAGGTTGGACCGGGAAGATCGTGGAATGAGACAGTCGTGAGACTTCTGGTACAACGCGTCCTGGAGGCGACGGTAGCCGTAGACGGCCAGAGGCTTGGTAGAGTGGGACAGGGCTTCGTCGTATTCATCGGAGTCACGCACGGCGATACCGAGGATCAGGCCCGAATACTCGCCCGGAAGCTCGCGGAACTCCGGGTTTTTTCCGATTCAGCGGGCAAGACGAATCTGTCCATCCTGGACGTCCAGGGGAGCGCACTCGTGGTCAGCCAGTTCACCCTATACGCCAACACCCGTCGGGGGCGGCGGCCCTCCTTCACCGACGCGGCCGCCCCGGAGCCGGCCCAAGCACTGGTCGAGAGCTTCCGCCAGGCGCTGGAGAGCGCGGGAGTGCCCACGGCGTCGGGAAGGTTCGGAGCCGACATGCAGGTGACTCTGGTGAACGACGGCCCGTTCACCTTGCTGCTCGAAACCGAGGCTCATTGAGCACTGAGTCCGCAAGCGTCGGGCGGGGGCTGGGACGCTTTCTTCGCTTTGCTCTGCGGGAGATCCTGTTTCCCCTCACCTTGGCCATCGTCCTTGCCCTGCTCATCCAGGCGACTGTGGCCAAGCCCTACGAAATCCCCACCGGTTCGATGATGCCGACCATCCGGCCGGAAGAACGGGTGCTCGCCAACCGCTTCATCTACCACTTCCAGGACGTGGAGCGCGGCGACATCATCGTCTTCAGACCCCCGGCCCGCCTCAACTCGTCCGTGCCCTTCGTCAAGCGAGTGGTCGGATTGCCCGGAGACCTGATCGAGGTGCGCGAGGGTCAGGTGCTGGTCAACGGAGAGCGCTTCGAGGTCGAAGGCGCCACCGTGCCCGACTACGGCTATCCTGCGAGGCGTGTCCCCGACGACAAGCTGTTCGTGCTCGGGGACAACCGCAACAACAGCGTCGACAGCCATGAGTGGGATTTTCTCCCCCTGAACTCGGTGATTGGCGAGGTCTTCATGACCTACTGGCCGCCCAACCGCATTGGTTTTCTCTAGGACTCGAGACGGCCCTGGAAATGACAGGCTTGAGACTGCCCGACTACCACACGCACACCGAGCGTTGCGGCCACGCCCGCGGCCGCGCCGAAGAGTATGTCGCCGCGGCGCGAGATCAGGGTCTTAGTGCCATAGGGGTCGCGGACCACCTGCCCCTGGCGCACGAACCTGACCCCGATCCCTCGCTGGCCATGCCTCTGGCCGAGCTCGACGACTACGTGAACGAGGTCGGCGCACTGAAGGTGGAGTATCCCGGTTTCGTTCTCCTGGGCGTCGAAGCCGACTACCTGCCGGCGAGCCTCGAGGTCACCGCGGCACTGCTCGGCCGTCTGCCCCTGGACTACGTGGTGGGCTCGGTCCATTTCCTGGATGGCTGGGGCTTCGACGATCCCCGCTACGTCGAGGAATACGAGCGCCGCTCCGTAGATGAGGTCTATCGTCAGTATCTTCGGCTTGTGGGTGACGCCGCGGAGACCGGCCTGTTCGACATCATCGGCCACCTCGACCTGGTCAAGAAGTTCGGCCACCGGGCCTCGGCGGACATGACCTCGGAATGGGAGGGGCTCGCGGCGCGCCTGAAGCGGGCTGGAGTTGCCGTTGAGTTGAACACCGCCGGACTGCGCAAGCCGGTGGGCGAACTCTATCCCGCACCCGAGGTGCTCAAGATACTCGGCCGCTTTAGCGTTCCGCTTACCTTCGGCTCCGACGCCCACTGCCCGGACGCTGTGGGCCGGGACTTCGACCAGGCGGTGGCCGCAGCCAGAACCGCCGGCTACCAGGCTTACGTGCAGATCGGCCCCGAAGGCTTCAGCGAGCATCCCCTTCCGTGAGCGGCGCGAGGAAACGGCGCGTATGAGGGTAGGCGTCATCCATAACCCGGTCGCCGGAGGGGGCCACCGCGCCCGCGTCGCCACCGGGGTGGAGCAGCGCCTCCACGCTCGTGGTTTCGACGTGATCTCCGGAGAGACCCATCGCCCCGGCGACGCCACCCGCCTTGCCCGGCAACTCTCACCCGAGGTGGACGCGCTGGTCGCCGTCGGTGGCGATGGAACCGTGAACGAGACCATCAACGGGCTGACCGAACCGATCCCGCTGGGAATCGTCCCGGCCGGAACGGCTAACGTGCTGGCTCTGGAACTCCACCTTCCGCGGGACATCGAAGGAGCCTGCCGCGTGATCGCGGAAGGGAAAAAACGCACCCTCGATCTCGGCCGGGCCAACGGACGTCGTTTCGTGCTGATGGCGGGCGCCGGCCTCGACGCGCTCACCATCCGTGAGCTCGATCCCGAGGCCAAGAGACGGTTCAAGCATCTGGCCTTCGTCGCAGGCGGGCTGCGCAGCTACCACCGTCATCACGCCCGCCGCTTCCCGGCGGTGGTCGACGGGGAACGTCACGAAGCCACCTTCGCTGTGGTGGGCAACAGCCGTTTTTACGGGGGCCGCTTTGGGTTGACTCCCAAGGCCGATCCGGCCGACGGGCTGCTGGACGTGCTGCTTTTCGACGGGGAAGGCACGCTGAGCACGGTGGCCTTTTGGCTGGGAACGCCGTTACACCAGCACCTGCGCCATCCCCGGGTCACCTATCTGCGGGGGGCGGAGATTCTGCTGGGCGATCCGCTGGAGGCGACGGGCGGCGCGGCGCAGCCGACGGACGCGGTGCCCATCAGGGATGACCCGGGCGAGCCCCGGGCTTCCGTTGAGACTCGGCCCGACGAGCCCGTGGAGGCCGATGCCGACGATCGGGCGGTTGGCGGGCTCGAGCCCGTCTGGTATCAGACCGATGGCGAGGTAGCCGGAAGCCTGCCGGTGCGCCTCAGCGTAGAGCCGCGGGCACTCGAAGTCTTCGTCCCCCGAGCCGCCCGGGGCCGCCCTTTCCCGGGTTAGGCCTTGGCCACAGTCACCGCCACGGGGAGTCCGTTGACTTTGAGCTCTTCGCGGTACCGGCCGTCCCCGCCGCCGGGCGCGATATCGCCACCCTCGGCAGGCATGCCTTCCCCACCGCCGGCGCCCAGGGTCAGGGTTTCGCTGAGCGTCTCCTGGCGCAGCCAGTCACCGTAATCGGCGATCACCTCCGCGACCTCCCGCGGACCCTCGAGCACCAGATGGATGCGGTCCTCGATCTCCAGACCGGCGGCCTTACGGGTGTTTTGCACGTGATGCAGCAGCTCGCGCGCCAGTCCCTCGCGCGCGAGCTCGGGGGTGACCGTGGTATCGAGGGCAACGGTCATGTCCCCTTCCTGCTCCACGGCGTAGTTCTCCCGCTGCTCGGAGTCGACCACCAGATCCTCAGGTGCGAGCACGTGTTCCTCGCCGCCCAGCTGCACGGTCACGGTCTGACCGGCTGAAACTTTGGCCGCGAGTTCGGCCGCCGGCAGAGTCGAAACCGCCGCCGCCAACTCGGGCATACGACTGCCGAAGCGCGGGCCCAGCACGCGGTAGTTGGGCTTGACCGTGTAGCTCACGAGCCCACCGGCGTCCGCGAGGTAGCGCACCGCCTTCACGTTGAGCTCTTCGGCGACCACCGCCTCCAGGGTGCTGACCGCTTCTCGCTCGGCCTCGGGAGCCGCCACCAGGGCCTCCGCCAGGGGCTGCCGAGTCTTCAGCTGGCTGGCGTTCCGGGCCGCGCGGCCCAGGTTGACCACCCGCCGGGCGGCGTTCATGCGGAAGGAGAGGTCCTCGTCGACCAACTCCCGGTGCACCAGCGGCCAATCGCAGAGGTGCACCGACTCCGGCGCGGACGGGTCACGTTCCGCCACCAGATTGCGGTACATCTCCTCGGCCAGGAACGGAGTGTAAGGCGCCAGCAATTTGCTGAGGGTGGTCAGGCACTCGTAAAGGGTCAGGTAGGCGGCGACTTTGTCGGTGTCCTCCTCGCCCTTCCAGAAGCGGCGGCGGGAACGGCGCACGTACCAGTTGGAAAGCTCGTCCACGAATTCGGCGATGGCGCGGCCCGGGGCAAAGGCGTCGTAGTTCTCGAGACCCTCGGTCACCGTCGCCACGACGCGGTTGAGCTCGGAGAGAATCCACCGGTCCAGCAGCGAGCGCTCCTCCGCGGCCAGCTCGTGCTCGGCCGGATCGAAACCATCGATGTTGGCGTAGAGCACGAAAAAGGAGTAGGTGTTCCACAGGGTCAAGGTGAACTTGCGCACCACCTCGTCGATGGCCTCGGGGCTGAAGCGCCGAGCGTACCAGGGCGAGCTCACCGTGAAGAGGTACCAGCGCAAGGCATCGGCGCCCTGTTGGTTGAGAATGGTCCAGGGGTCGACCACGTTGCCCAGGCGCTTGGACATCTTGCGGCCTTCACCGTCCAGGATGTGGCCCAGGCAGACCACATTCTTGTAGCTGGTGTGCCCCTCCAGCAGAGCGCTGATCGCGAGCAGGCTGTAGAACCAGCCGCGCGTCTGGTCAATGGCCTCGCAGATGAAGTCGGCCGGGAAGCGGTCGCGGAAGGTGTCCGCGTTCTCGTGGGGATAGTGCCACTGGGCGAAGGGCATGCTCCCCGAGTCGAACCAGGCGTCGATGACCTCGGGCACGCGCCGCATCTCCTCGCCGCATTCGGAACAGCCGAAGGTCACCTCGTCCACCCAGGGACGGTGCAGTTCCGGCACTTTCTCGTCCAACTCGGCGCGGCTCAGGCCGGCAAGCTCCGCCAACTCCTCGCGTGAGCCCACCGCCTGCTGGTGATCGTTGGGGCAGATCCAAACCGGCAGCGGCGTTCCCCAGTAGCGCTCCCGGGAAAGCGACCAGTCGACGTTGTTCTCCAGCCAGTTGCCGAAGCGGCCGTGCTTGAGGTGTTCTGGGTACCAGTTGATCTCCTCGTTGGAGGCGAGCAGGGCGTCCTTTTTGGCGGTAGTGCGAACGTACCAGGAGCCCTTGGCGTAGTAGATCAGGGGCGTGTCGCAGCGCCAGCAGTGCGGATAGCTGTGCTCGTAGGGCACGTGCAGGTAGAGCAGTCCGATGTCGTCCAGGTCGCGCATGATGAACTCGTCGGCGTCCTTGACGAACTTGCCCTCATACGGGGGCACCTCTGCGGTGAACTTACCCTCCCCGTCCACCGGCATGATTACCGGCAGGTCGTTGGCGCGGCCCACGGCCATGTCGTCGGCTCCAAACGCTGGGGCGATGTGCACGATCCCTGTGCCTTCCTCGGTGCTGACGAACTCTCCGGCGACGATGTACCAGGCCTCTTTGTCCGGCTGGATGAAGTTGAACGGCGGCCGGTAGCGACGGCCAATGAGCTCGCTCCCGGGAAAGGTCTCCTCGATCGCTGCCTCCGCGCCCAGCACTTCCTCGACCCGGTCCGCGGCTAGGACAAACCGCTCGGCGCCCAGGCGCGCGCGGGCGTAAGTGATGCGCGGGCCGATGGCGGCGGCCACGTTGGAAATCAGGGTCCAGGGCGTGGTGGTCCAAACCAGCAGGCTGATTCCGTCTTCCTGCTCACCCGACTCGTCCAGCAGCGGGAAGCGCACGTAGATGGAAGGATCCACCACGTCGGAGTAGCCCTGGGCGAGCTCGTGCGAGGAGAGGGCCGTGCCGCAGCGGGGGCAGTAGGGCACCACCTTGTAGTCCTGGTAGAGCAGCTCTTGTTTCCAGAGCTTCTTGAGAATCCACCAGACCGACTCGATGTAGTCGTCGGTCATGGTCCAGTAGGCCTCGTCCAGGTCGAGCCAGAAGCCGATGCGCTCCGTCATGCGCTTCCAGTCGTCTACATACTCGGTGACGGACTCACGGCAGAGACGGTTGAACTCGGCCATGCCGAATTCCTCGATCTCCTCCTTCTTATTGAGGCCCAGGCGCTTCTCAATTTCGAGTTCGACGGGAAGCCCGTGACAGTCCCAGCCTCCCTTGCGGGGCACGTAACGCCCCTGCATGGTGCGAAAGCGGGGGTAAATGTCCTTGAAGATACGCGCCAGCACGTGGTGGGAACCGGGCTTACCGTTGGCCGTTGGTGGTCCCTCGTAAAAAACCCACTCCTCGGCACCCTCGCGGAGCTCGAGGCTCTTGGCGAAGATGTCGTTTTCTTTCCACCACTGCAGGATGCGCTCCTCCAGCTCGGGAAAGCGCTGTCCGGTATCCACCGGCCGGTAGAGTTGGTCTTCCGACATCGATCCTCACTTCCTCAAATAACGACAAAACCCCGCCGCCACGGCCGGGATCACGCCGATCGCATGATCCGCACCGTAGGGACGGGGCAAAGAGCTTCCCGCGGTACCACCCTACTTGGCCCCTCCGGCGGCACTTCCCGCCGCCGAGCGACCCGCTCATTAACCGGGTGCGACACCCATCGGGGCTGCCACGCCCTCCTTCTATCACGGGAAGGACCCGGCCAGGTCTACTCGGCTCTCTCAACTCGCTGCCGCGGTCGTTCGACGGCGATCAGCGGTCCGTATCCGACGGCGGCACGACTCGTTTCAAATCGCACGGGCGCGGCCGGGGAAGAGCCTTTCGGCTGGCGGCTCGGGGAGGATCTTGGGCGGGCGTTCCGGCCGGGCTCTCACCAGCCCCGGCTCGCTCAGCGGATGAGCTCCGCTTACTCATTCCCGTCATCGCCTTTGGACAGCGGAATTCTAATCCCGGCGGCAAGAACTTTCAAGGCAGGAGAGGGCTTTTGGCAGGGCTCGAGAAGCGCTCGGCAAGAAACCCGTCCGGAAGCGGGCGGCGGCAGACCCGCGCGGAGAGAACGCGGCAACGCAGGCGGGCGCGCCGTACGTGGCAGCTGGTCGTGGTGGTTGCCTTCGCTCTCCTATTGGCCGGGCTGGGCCGCATCTTCCTTCTCGGCTTCGGCGAAGACCAAGCGGAGAGCACCACGGCATCGGTCGCTCCCACTCCCACCGAGGCAGGGCCTTATGACTTTGCCGAGGCCGGGGCCGAGGCGCCCCTCGATGCGCTCGCCACGGCCAAGTTCGCCAGCGTAACGATTCAGAGCCCGGAAGGGGTCAAAGCTTACTCAGTCTCCCCGGAGCGCCCCGAGTTCGCCGCCCTGGCTGAACTGCTCCCCGGCAGGCCGATCGATCTCAACCTCCCCGTCCGCAGCGAGGCTACGGTCACCTTCGTCGCCGAGGACCGCTCAACCATCACTTTCGACCTCGACCTGTCTCAGCGTGTGGGCACCCGGGGAGACGAGGCGTGGGAACTCTCACCCGCGGTTGGCGACGTGCTTCGAAGGCTGCAAACAACCGAGTCCTGAGGCCGGCGCGGCGCCCTTAGACCTGCGCAGGCAGTCCCACTGGTAGAATCCGCACACGGGTCCATCCGCCCCGCCCGATTCGCGGTTCCCCAGGAAAGAGGACCCAGAGAAGCGAATGATCTACCTCGACAACGCAGCCACCTCCTGCCCCAAGCCCTCGACGGTCATCGCGGCGGTGACACGCACGCTAGGCGAAGTTTGTGCCAACCCGGGCCGCGGTGCGTACGAACCGGCGCTGGAGGCGGGGCGCATCCTGTTGAAGACCCGGCGGCAACTCGCCCGCTTGCTCTCCGCCCGCGATCCCTCCCGGGTAGTGTTCACCCTCAACGCTACCCACGCGCTGAACATGGCGCTGAAAGGCCTGCTCGCCGAGGGCGACCACGTGGTGGTCTCCTCGCTGGAACACAACGCCGTGTGGCGTCCGCTCCAGTCCCTGGTTGCCAAGAGAGGGATCGCGGTTACGCGCGTTCCCTGCGGTCATGACGGCGAGACCGATCCCGCCGACGTGATCGCCGCCATCCGCGCCGACACCAAACTGGTGGCCTTTACGCACGCCTCGAACGTCCTTGGTACCCGTTTGGCCGTAGAGGAGATCGGGCCGGCGGTGCGGGAGCGGGAAAAGCTCTTCCTGTTGGACGCCGCGCAGACAGCCGGCAGTCACCCGATCGATGTCGAGGACTGGGCGATCGACCTCCTCGCCGTGCCCGGCCACAAAGGACTGCTGGGCCCTCAGGGGGTGGGCGCCCTTTACGTGGGCGAGCGCGCGGAGCTCGAAACCCTGGTGGAGGGAGGAACGGGCGGCAACTCCGAATCGAAAGAGCACCCGCAGACGCTGCCGGACCGCTACGAAGCGGGTACGCCCAACACTCCCGGCATCGCCGGATTGAGCGCCGGGCTGGATTTGATCCTGGAGGAAGGAGCCGCGGATATCGGACGGCGAGAGGAGGCTCTTGCAATCGACCTGCGCCGCAGACTGGCCGAGATCGAAGGCGTGCGCCTGTACGGTCCAGGTGCGGGACAAAATGCCGCCCCAGTCGTGGCCGTGTCGCTGCCGGGCATGTCCTCCGCCGAGGCCGCCTTCATCCTCGACCGAGCGTACGGCATAGCGGTTAGATCAGGGCTCCACTGCGCCCCGGAAGCCCACCGGGTGGCCGGTACCCTACATTCCGGCCTGATTCGCTTCAGTCTGGGATACTTCAATGTGCAGGCTGACGTGGATGCGGCCGTCGAAGCGGTAAATGAGATCGCGGCCAAGACGGCCGCGCGACGGGAGGGCCCATGACGCCCAGCGAGAGCCCGATGGAACTGGTGGAGGAGCGGCCGCGGCTCGAGGAGCATGAAGTCACGGGCATCCGGGACGCAGCGCGGGCAATCGTCGACAACGTCAGTTCGGCCGTCCGGGGCAAGCGCGAGGTCGTGGAGTATTGCGTGGTCGCGCTCCTGGCCGAGGGCCACATCATGCTCGAGGATTTCCCCGGGGTGGGAAAGACCCTGTTGGCCAAGGCCCTGGCCCGCTCGCTTGATTGCCGCTTCTCACGGATTCAGTTCACTCCCGATCTGCTCCCCGGCGACGTCACCGGAGTCAGCGTCTTCAACCAAAAGACGGTCGAGTTCGAATTCCGGGCGGGACCGATCTTCGCGAACGTCGTGCTGGCGGACGAGATAAACCGTGCCTCTCCCAAAACCCAGTCGAGCCTGCTGGAGGCCATGCAGGAGCGGCAGGCCACCGTCGACCGCGCCACCTATCCGATTCAGACGCCTTTCGTGGTTATCGCCACGCAGAACCCCATTGAATACGAAGGCACCTTCCCCCTTCCCGAGGCGCAACTCGATCGGTTCATGGTGCGTCTCAGCCTGGGCTATCCCGAACCAGACGAAGAACTGCGGCTGCTATCCGAACAGGCCTCGCGCGATCCTTTGCTCGATCTGTCTCCGGTGGTCCGGGGAGACGACCTGATGCTGATGATCAACGCCGGCCGGCGGGTGCGCACCGCGCCGCCAGTCCACCGCTATGTGGTCGATATCTCGAACGCCACCCGTAACAACAATGACCTCTATCTGGGAGCCAGCCCGCGGGCGGGACTTGCGCTACTGCGGGCGTCCATGGCGCTTGCGCTCCTCAGAGGCAGGGATTTCGTGGTCCCTCAGGACGTCAAGGATCTGGCCGCCCCGGTCCTCTCTCACAGATTGATACTGGCACCCGAGGCCAAGCTGCGCGGGCTCACACCAGATGCCGTCGTGGCGGGCCTCTTGGACGTGGTGCCGGTGCCGACGAGGTAATTGGTGTGCCCACACCACGCGGCCTCGGTCTCTTGCTGATCGCCTTTGGATCCTACGTCGCGGCGCGCCTGGTCGGGACCTGGGAGCTCTACCTGATCTCGCTTGCCCTGTTGGCTTTGGTGGCCATTCCCGCGTTGGCTCTGCTCCCGATGGGCCGACGACTGGAACTCTCCTGGTCCTTTTTCCCCAATCGGCCCGAGGCCCGCTCCACTCCGGAGCTCGAACTGACCCTACACAACCATTCGTGGCTGCCCTCTCCCGGCCTCCGCCTGGCCGCTCCCCTGCAGTCACTCTCCGGACAGACCCTCGACCTGGACGTGGCACCCTTGCTGCCGGGACACTCGCGCACGCGCCGACAGGAACTCCAGCCCGTGCGTCGTGGGCGGCACGAGCTGCCGCCCACTCAGGGACTGCTGCGTGACCCGCTGGGCTTGGTCAACCGCCGCCTGACGCTGCCCCGGCTGGAAGTCACCGTGCGCCCTCGGCTGGTGCCGCTGTCGGGTGCCTCCTTCTTGTCCGCCTCTCAGACCGCGCTCAGCGGCCGCCGGCTGCGCCCTCTGAGCAGCGGCAGCGACCTGCGGGGCGTGCGGCCGCATCTGCCGGGTGAGCCCCTCTCGCACATCGACTGGAAGAGCACGGCGCGAACCGGGCAACTCATGCTACGCGAGACCGAGGACGAAGCCGGAGGCGAGGTGGTGCTCGTCCTGGACGGAACCCGGGCTTCGGTGATGGGGGCTCCTCCGGAAACCAGCTTCGAGGCGGCGGTCGACGTGGCCGCAGGCGCGGGCACTTACCTGCTGCGCTCCCGCCGTCCGGTCGCCCTGCTGGTTCACGGCGAGGCGGAGCATGAGCAGCGGTTTTCCGCAGGCAGCGAGGGCGAAGAGAGACTGCTCGACCGCCTGGCCGAGGTCGAAGCCCGGGCCGAGATGGATTTGGCCCAGACGCTGGCGAAAGCCGACCGGTTTGCCCAGTCCGCGGCGTTAGTCGTGATCACCCCCGGCTTCGGGGACCGCCTCCTACGCTCGCTGCTGGGTCTCGCGGGCAGGCGCATCGGCGTCTCGGTCATTCTGATCGACTCTTGGTCCTATCTGGAGAATGGATTCGTGGGAGGAGCGGACCTCGAGCGAAAGCGGTTCCTGCTTCGCCTGCAATCCGCAGGGATACTCGGCCTGGTACTGCACAAGGGTGATTCGCTCGAGAAGGTCCTGGCACGCACCGGGCAGGCAGCGGTCTGATGATGGCACTGCGCAGACTTCTCTACGGCGCCGCGTTCGCCGCGCTGGCGCTCTGGTCGATCCTCGCCCTCGGCCGTGTGCTGGAGACCGACGGCAGCCGGTCTCTCTTACTGGCCGGCCTCCTCGGGCTGACCGTGGGACTACCGGGCCTCCTTCACCGCCGTCTGAATCCTCTGGCGCCGGTGGTTCTCCTGGCCGCCGGCTACGTGCTGCTCAGATTGGTGACACCACTGCCCGGGGGCGAGTTGGACTGGCACGCGCAGTTCGCCTTCTACGCAGGCGAACTGCGAAGCGGCTTCGAAGCCTATCGTTTTGCAATCTTTCCCCTCCCCCTCGAGGACACGCCGGGCCTCGAGCTTCTCGTGATGCTATGGGCCTTTGCCGTAGTAGGCCTCGCCTCGATGGTGGCGTTGGGCGGGGGGCGTCCGCTGCTGGGGACGACGGTGCTGCTTGCACTTCTGGCCTTCGTGTTGACCGTGGATGCCGTGGACCGCGACGTGACCGTGACTCTCGGCTTCCTGGCCTTAGCGGTATTGGTCCTACTCTTTACCGAGGCGGGCTCGCGCCGCAGCTGGGGTTTGGGCGAGCTCGGAGCCGGGCTCCTGGTCGGCTTCACCAGTCTGGGGCTCGCAGCCTTCGTCCTGACGACCGCGCCGGGCATAGCCGCGCCTGCCATAGAGAACTGGCGGGATTGGCGACCCTTCGGTGAAGGCGCCAACGAAGTGGTGTTCAACTGGAAACAGAATTATCCGCGGCTTCTCGATCCACGCAACGAGATCAAGCTGATGGAGGTCGAGTCCCCGGTCCCTTCATACTGGCAGGCCAACACGCTGGAGGTGTTCACCGGCGACGCCTGGCTCAGCCGCGGCACCTTCTACGACCGGCTGCTCCCTCTGACCAGCGGCGGCTTCGAGCGGGCCGGCGACCTTGAACAACCCCCACGGGGCACTCCCCTCTACCAGCGCTTCCAGTTCGACGGGATCTCCAGCACCTACCTCTTCTCCGGCGGGCACATCCTGGGGATCTGGCCGGAAGACGGCTTTCCCGACGACGAGCCGGTGCTCTACGCCTCCCCCTCCGGCGCCGTTCGGGCGGAGTATGCCTTGCGTGCGCCCGCCGCCTACCGAGTCCTGGCCCAGGTCGCGCAATTCGCTCCCGAGGAACTGGTGGGGCGGGGGAGAGACTACCCTTCCCACATCACTCAGAACTATACGGGTCTGCCGCTGCCAAGCGCAGCCGACATCTCTCAGCGGGCTGCGGCGGGAGAGGACTGGGAGGCCGAGGTCGCAGCCGGATCACCTCGAGGCGGCGAGTACCTGCAGCTATACGAGCTGAACCGGCAAATTGTGGGCGATGCCTCCGATCCCTATGAGATTGCCCTGCGCCTGGAGAGGCACCTGCGCGAGAGCTTTGCCTACTCTCTCGAGGTCCCGAAATCGTCGTTCATCTCTCCGTACGCCGCCTTCCTCTTCGACCACCGCACAGGGTACTGCCAGCACTTCGCGGGCTCGATGACGCTGCTTTTACGCCTTAACGGGATACCCTCCCGGGTCGCGGTGGGCTTCACCACGGGGCGGCCAACGGGCCCGGAGTCCTACGTGGTTACGAGCAACAACGCCCACGCCTGGGTGGAGGCCTACTTCCCGGGAGCAGGCTGGGTGGCCTTCGATCCCACCCCGGGGAGAGAATTCCCCACGCCCGGTCCTTCAACGGCCTCTCCCGAGTTCGAGAGCCCCTTCGCCGCGCCCCTCACGGGTACTTTTGACGAAGGCGGAAATCCGGCCGACGCGCAGACGGGACTCCCCGCGGGCGCGGGAGCGGATCCCGGAGAAGAGGGCGGCCAGAGCGTGATCACTCCCAACGCCGCCGGACCAGTGCGATCTATCCTGATACTCGCACTGCTGCTCCCGCTATTGGCATTGCCGCCCTTGGTCCGTTGGCGCGGGGAAGCCTTGCGCTCCCGCCGATCTCCGGAGTCGCGCGTGCGTGCCTCCGTGGAGGGCCTCTGTGGCAACGCGCGTGACCTGGGACTCCCCGTAAGTCCGGCCTCAACCCCCGAACAGTTGGCGCGGGCGATCCAACGGGCGACCCACATCGACGCGCAGTTCTTCTCCGTCGAGGCTCAACAGATACTCTATGGAGGCCGGCAGGTGACGGCCCAGGACGTGCGAAGCGCGGAAACGCTGCGGCGCCGGGTTGAGCGCGCTCTGATCCGGCAGAAGGGAACCGTCTGGTCATTCCTCGCCTGGTACGGGGGAATCCGCTTCGCGGCGGCCGTGGCCTCGGCGGACCGGCGTCTCGGCGCCGAGGTGCGCGCAGTCAGGAGCGGGCGGCGGAGTTCGGGAAAGGAAGGCATGGAGAAACCAAGGAGGCTGGCGTGGCCATAAACGACCGCACGGGACAAGAGGAAGACCTGCCCCGGCGGCGCGGCCCGGGGCGCGCCGCCCAACACGGTTACCCCGCGGTGCTGCCCCACTGCGCTGCAGCGGCAGTGGGCTCCATCCCGCACGTGGACCCGGCTCAGGGTCTCGAACTCGTCCTGCGCTACACTCCGGAGATCCCCACCTGGCCGCAGCTTCCCCGTCGCGACCAACGGGAGGGCTTCTACGCCCAATTTCTGGAGGGACTTCCCGGCCTCGAACTCGACCGCGAGGCGGAGCGCCTGTGGGTGGGAGATCCCGACCCAGACGAATTCGAGCGCTTCAACGAAGCCCTGGAGGCTGACGATCTGGAAGCTTTCGCTATCAGCGAGGAGGCGGCCGCCACTCTGCCCCTGCTCCTACGGAGTCTGGGACAGTCCGCGCCGCCCTTCGTAAAAGGCCAGGTCACCGGCCCGATCTCGCTGGCCCTCGGGGTCACCTTCGCGGACCGCCGAGCGCTGCTGCACGATCCCACCTACAGAGAGATCATCAGCGCGCTGGTCAGCCGCAAGGCGAGGTGGCAGGAGGCCCTCTTCTCGCGGGCGGCGCCGGCCTCCCTCCCTCTGATCGTCTTTGACGAGCCGTTCCTGACCCAATTGGGCTCGGCCTTCGTATCCATGCCCGAGGACGTAAGCATGCCGCTTCTCGAGGAGTGCCTGACCGCGGTCCGGTGTCTTCGCGGCGTCCATGTCTGCGGCGGCACCGACTGGGAGCGCGTCGCGCGGCTGCCGCTGGACCTGCTGAACTTCGACGCGGCGGGGCACATGGAGGCGATACTGGCCAACCGCGAGGCGGTTGCGGCCTTCGTCGCCGAGGGAGGCCTGCTGATGTGGGGCATCGTGCCCACCGATGAAAGCGCCCTGGCTCTGGACCCCGCGGTGTTGGGTTCCCGGGTGCGGGCGGCGGCGGCCGAGCTCGCCGCCGCCGGAGGCCTCTCCCCGGAGCAGGTGCTCGCCGCGTCCTTCGTCTCGCCGGCCTGTGGCACGGGTACCCTGACTGTCGAAGTAGCCGAGGCCTGCTTCCGCCGCACCGCCGAGACCAGCGCCTGGCTTCGCGCTTCGGCCTAAGCCGCGCTTGGCCGAGGAACGCTTAGCCCTCTCCCGCACCGACGCTCCGGCGGCCGCCTCGGTGCTCTCGATGCTGTTTCAGCCGCTCTTGACGGGAACTTACTTGCTGGTCGTGATGGCCCTCCTCACCGCTTCCTCGCTCGCTCAGGCGGTGATCTGGGCGCTGGCTACCATCGGGATGACCGTGGTGATGCCCACCCTGGACCTCCTCTACCGGCTGCGTTCGCGGCGCATCACCGACTTCCAGATCATGCTTCGAACCGAACGCTTGGCCCCGCTGCTCGTCACCCTGACCTGGGCCGGAATCGCCCTTCTCGCGGCCTTGCTCTTCGGGGCGCCCCCGGGCGTAACTGTCGCGCTCAGCGTTGCCTTCCTCAATGGGATGGTCCTCTTATCCATCACCTACTGGTGGAAGATCAGTTTCCACACAGCCACGCTCGCCGCCTCCGTCCTGGTGCTCGCGCAACAGCTCGGCCAGGTCGCTCTGCTGGGCCTCCTGTTGGTGGTCGCGGTGGGCTGGTCGCGCGTGAGTCTGGGCCGGCACACGGTCGCCCAGGTGTTTGCCGGGACAGCGGTTTCTCTGCTGGTAACCTCCGCCGCACTGGCCTTCTTAACCGCCCGAAACATGTAGAATGGTCCTATGAGCAAGCCACAAAAGAGCTCCCGTCGCCCAAGCCGGCTCCCCTCCTTCGACTCCGACCGCTGCAAGGAGTGCGGGATCTGCATCCACTTCTGTCCGAAGGGAGCCCTCCAGATGAGCGAAGAGGGTGTGCCCGAGGTTGTGGATCCGGAGGCGTGCAACGCCTGCCGGCAGTGCGAACTGATGTGCCCCGACTTCGCCGTGGAACTCCGGGACCTGCTCCAGGAGGACTCGGACAAGTAGTCTCGCCAGGGCTTACCCCCTAGGCCGCCTCGTCCTCGAAGTCCTCATCGCCGCGATCGCCGCCGGCTTCACCAGTTGCCTGCCGCCCCCGCTCTTGCGCCTCCCGCTCCTCCGCCAGGGCCCGATCAACCGCCGCGTAATGCAGATAACCGCCTTTGTGCAGAATGCTGTCCCCCAGATCAGGGTCCGTCTGCATGGAGCCCACGCAGGGAAAGCTGTGCCAGTACTTGGCCACCACCCGCTCGTTCAGATCCGGGCCGATCTTCTGCCCGGCCAGGTTGTAGGCGACATAATATGTGTTACCGCAGGGCGCGCTGCGCAGCACGCGCGCCTCACGGATCACGCCGTCGCGGCTCTCCACGGTGATCTGCGGTCGTCCGATGCGGTACTCCTCCTGAAAGTCGGCGATCATCCTCTGTCCTTCCCCGGCGTGAAGGTCGCAGGCGGGCTTGGGGAAGGCGCACTCCAGTCCCAGTTCGGTGCAGCGGCGGGTAGCCTGCCGCACCACTCCGGCTGTGTACCAGGCCGTGTCATCCTGGGGAACTATCATGGCCCTCCCCCCCGAGCGATGGATCAGGTCGGGAAGGCTTAGCAGCAAATCCTCGTGCACGTTGACCACCAGGGCAAGGTCGTGCTCCTCCACCGTATCCGGCAGGAAGTCGAAGGGCTCATCTATATACATGGGCAGGCGGGCAGGAAGTTGGAGCAGGCCCACGATGTCTTGGGCGAATTGAATGGGGTATTGGTCGCGGCAATGCTCGCAGAAGTCTGCGCATCCGGTGCAAAGGGCGGGGTCATTCGTCAGGTGCATGAGCACGCGTTGAGCGAAGGCGTCGTCGTAAGGCCGGGTGAACGCGTTGGGCACTCCCGATTCGACCGTTTCGTCGCCTGAGAACGCAAAGAAGAGCCTCACGCTCTCTCCCTCCCTCCCGAGAGACCACGTCCCTCCCAGAGAAACCATGCGACCGGCGTATAGCCGGCCCTCTAGCTCGGGTATTATCCAAAAAATGTGAAACACCGAACCGCCCGGGCTGTTCGCAGCCGACCCGTCGAACGAGCTTCCTCAACAGAGGTTGGGGTTTACACTACTTATGTAGTATAAAGTAGGCAGAGGGAGCTGTCAAAATGGAAGGGGCCGACCAAGGGTGACCAGCAACGACCCGAGCGAGCGGCAGAGCAACCAATCAATCCTGACCGTAGACGAGACCTTGGACGTCACCAACGCTCTCGGCGATCCTACCCGTTTTGGCATCTACCGCACGATTGTGGACGCCGCAGGCGAAGCGGTCACTGTGTCCGACGTGGCGGCGACCTTCTCGCTGCACCCCAACGTGGCCCGCATGCACCTGCAGAAATTGGTCGACGTGGGCCTCGTCGAAGTCGACTCGCGCAAGTCCCCCACCGGAGGACGGCCCGCCCGCATCTATCGCCTTGGGGATCGCGTGGCCGACATCCATTTCCCCCCGCGCGATTACCGCCTGCTGGCCGGACTGGCCTTGAAAGTCGTGGAAACACTCGCCGCAGAAGAACCCGAAGTGCTGGAACGAATCGGCTACGAGATGGGCCGCGAGCAGGCGCGCGAAGCACTCAGCCGGGCGCGGCCGCTACAGTCCCAAGACCCGGACGCCATGGTCTCCGAACTACGCGACCTGTGTTCCTCATTGGGCCTCTACCCCCGAATAGAACGAAGCGACGATGGGCGTCTGGAGATCGAGATCCGCAACTGCGTGTTCAAAGAACTTTCCAGCCGGCATCCGGACCTAGTCTGCACGCTGCACACGGCGATGCTCAAGGGAGTCCTGGAGAGCTTCATCGAGGAGTTCGAGGTCGAGGCCAGTCCCGCGATCTGTGCCGGCCAGAGATCGTGCCGCTTCGCGGTTACAGGGTCTCTGAAACCACCTGGGACAGCCTAGTCGCCAAGAACATGGTTAGCCGGGAGATTGAAAGAGGCGAACGGGAGCGATATTCATAGCAGTCCGGCGATTTCCCAAAGAACCGAGGAGCCTCGGATGCAACTGGAACACATGATTTACATGGATCATGCCGCCACGACACCGACGGATGAGCGCGTGGCCGACGCCATGGAACCGTGGGTGCGCGAGCAGTACGGCAACCCCTCCACGCTCTATACCATCGGCGGCCATGCTGCGCGCGCGATCGAAGAGGCCCGAGCGACAATCGCTGACTTCCTCGGGGCACATCCCGAGGAGATCTTCTTCACCAGCGGCGGCACCGAATCGGACAATTGGGCACTCAAAGGAGCGGCCGACGCTCACCGCAAGAGGGGCCGTCACCTGATCACCACCACCATCGAACATCACGCCGTGATCGACACGATGGAGTTTCTGGAGAAGCGCGACTACGAGGTGACCCGCGTGCCGGTCGATTCCCGCGGGATCGTCGATCCCGAGGACATTCGCAAGGCGCTGCGCGAGGACACCATCCTTGTCTCGGTGATGCACGCGAACAACGAGGTCGGCAGCATTCAGCCCATAGCCGAGATCAGCGAGCTGATCAAAGACAGCGGTGCCCTGTTCCACACCGATGCCGTGCAGTCCGTGGGCAAGATTCCCGTCGATGTCGATCAGCTTGGGGTCAATCTGCTGTCCCTCAGCGGCCACAAGATCTACGGCCCCAAGGGGGTGGGCGCCCTCTTCATCAGAAAGCGCACGCGGATCACCCCGCTGCTTCATGGGGGCGGGCAGGAGCGGCGCCGGCGCGCCGGCACCCAGAACGTACCCGGAATTATCGGCGTGGCGAAGGCGATAGAACTCGCCGCCGAGACCCGGGACGGCGAGGCGGAGCGCGAGCGGGCTCTGGTCGCGCGAATGTGGATGGGGCTGCAGGAGCGGATCCCCGACATGGCCCTAAACGGGCCCGAGGACCCCAGCCTGCGTCTACCGGGGATGATCAACTTCCGGGTGGAAGGGATCGAAGGAGAGGCCATGATCCTCTGCCTCGACATGAACCGGGTTGGCGTCTCCTCGGGCTCAGCCTGCACCACGGGATCGCTCGATCCCAGTCACGTGCTGCTGGCAATGGGCATCCCCGCCGAACTGGCACACGGCAGCCTGCGCATCAGCCTGGGCCGAGACAATACCGAGACCGACGTGGACTACTTCGTTGACGTCTTCGCCCCGGTGGTGAAGCGTCTGAGGGACATGTCCCCGGTCTACGACAAATGAGCCCGCATACGCGGTGGTTCGCGCGGGAACAATGAGAAAACAAGCGAGCAAGGGGTTTTCCCTTTGAGCTCCCACCTAAGGGTGGGGAGGAGGTTTCCGTGTATACCGAGAAGGTGATGGATCACTTTCGCAATCCCCGGAACATGGGCGTGATCGAAGACGCCGACGGCGTTGGCGAGGTGGGCAATCCCACCTGCGGCGACATGATGCGGATCACCATCAAGGTCAAAGACGACCGGGTGGACGACGTGAAGTTTCAGACTCTAGGCTGCGGCGCCGCAGTTGCCACCTCTAGCATCGTCACCGAAATGGCCAAGGGCAAGACGCTCGACGAGGCGATGGACATTACCAACAAGTCGGTGGCTGAAGAACTCGGAGGGTTGCCGGCCAACAAGATGCACTGCTCCAACCTGGCAGCGGACGGTCTTCAGGAAGCGATCAAGGATTACCGCTCCAAGCAAGGCGGCGGGGAAGGCTGAGACACCAACGGGCGCCGGAGAACCGGCGCCCGTTCAGCCTCGAGAGTCACGGCTACAGTTGATCACGGCCCGCCCGCAGTTGGAGCCTCCGCGGTTGGAGACTACTTGATCTCCGCGTCAGACACGGAGTAGAGCGACTCGTTCCGCAGGGCGCGGATCAGCCGGATATCCCTCATCATCGCAGGATCGGTCACGTTGACCATGGCCGCGTCCAATCCGAGGGCTCCCAGCATGGCCAGCATCGTGCGGTTGATGGGCGAGTGCAATTCCTGCGGCGCGCCCGCCGACAGATAATCGACTCCCGCTATGGTCTTGACCGGCGGGTTGTCGTAGAGGGAGGGGATCCGCTTCATCGTCTCCATCACCGCCAGCGCATGCTCTTGGGCGTCCGGGCCGGAAAGATGGATCACCACCGGATCGACGAAGATCATGTCGGCGGTCAGGCCGGCCGCCAGTGCAACGTCAACCAGTTCGGCCGCCAGCGAAGCCCGTTCGTCGGGATCCAGCGGAGGACCGTTGTGGCCGATGGTCGGCAGAAAGACCTCGAGTCCGCGTTCCGCGGCGAAGGGAAGCAGCTTGTCCTTGACTTCCTGCGGCTTGGCTGACTGAACAAAGTACGTGTTGATGATCGGCTTTTGCTCGCATTTCTCCGCTGCCGCCATGATGGCTTCCGAGGAGTGGGCGTCCAGGCTGATCTGCTTCTTGGTCACCGACTGGACCTGCTCCACCAGCCAGGGGAGAACCTCGATGGATTCCCCGTTCATGGGGCCGAGATTCAGATCGATCACATCGGCGCCGGCTTTGTCCACCCGGTGAGCGAGTTCCCGGATCGAGCCGCCGTCACGCTTCTCTATCGCTTTTGCCACGTGGCTGTAGGTCACGTTGATGTTGTCAGAAACCACCAGCATGCGCGCCCTCCCCTTGAATTCGTTCCCGGTCTCGCGGTCGGCCCGAGCCTCGCAAGAAGATCCTCGCCCCGAACCTCATCCCTTATACCCCGAACCTCGCCATCCACTCAAGGAGAACGGCCAGATCAACCGGGCTAGACCTGCAGCAGACTCCGAGCCTTAAGCCCCAGACTGAGCCTCTCCTTGTCCTCGCTGCGAAAGACCGACAGGCCCGTTAGATCGGCTACCTTCTGCAGCCGATAGCGGATGGTGTGCCGGTGGGCGTAGAGGTCCTTGGCCGTCTGGGAGAGGTTCTCGTTGTTGGCGAGATAGGTGGTGAGCGTGTTGAGCAGCTGGCTGTCGTTCTGCTTGTCGTAGCGTTCGACGGGATCGATGGTCTCGAGAAACAACGAGCGCAGCTCGTCGGGGTCATGTTCCCAGATGCTGAGCAGCAGCTTGTAAGAGCCCACGCTGTCGAACTGCATCAAGCTACCCCGTCCCTGCAGCTTCCGGCCCACCTTCAGCGCCGCAAGAGCCTCCTCAAAAGCCTTGCGAAGGCCGTTGAGATCGTCGGTGTGCCGGCTTACCCCGATGGAGATCGATAGGTCGGCAACCTCCCGGCCCAGAGCCTGCATCCGCGATGTGATCTGATCGAGGCCCCGCGGCTCCCGGGAAGCCGTTCCGGTGAGGAATACGATCACGCGATCGGATTTCAAGCTCACCAACGACCCGGGTTCGATCTCAGACACCGCTCGGGTGCAGCGGTTGAAGAAACGGGCCTTGAGCCGCTGCACGTCATTCTCCGACAGCTTGCGGTCAACCATGGTTTGCTCGAAATCATCGACGTCGGCGACCACCACCGTGGAACCCCGGCTGAGGTCGCAGCCCAGGAAACTCGCGCGGCGCAGAATGGAGTCCTCGCTGCTGAAACGACCCCCAATCAGGTCATCGACGAAGTCGCCCTTGAGCCGCACCTCGGTCTCGAACCTGACCTGGTCGCGGGCCATCTCCACCGCGGCGATGGTCGCGGCATGCTCCAGGGCCACCCGCTCCATCTCGTCGAGCTCGGGACGCTCGTTAATCGTGCCCACGTATCCCAGACACGAGCGGCTGACCACGATCGGGACGACAAAGAGCGGAGGTACGCCCTTCTCCACCAGGTGCAGGACGCGGTTGGGATACTTGGCCAGCTCCTCGAACTGGCTGCGCACCGGTTTGCTGTCGAGCAATCGGTGAAGCTCGGACTCGGGCCAGGGAAAATCGTCAGAGGTTCCGAGCGGCTCCAGAGACACGTCTAGTACCAGCACCGGCCGATCGATCACCCGTGAAGCCGCGCTCGCCACCTCGCCCCATCCGCCGCCTTCGATGACCACGTCGAGCAACTGCCGGTGGATCTCCTGCGACTTCTCGAGCAGAGAGGCCTGCCGGTTAATCAGGACCTCCATCGCCTCCTGCATGATGCGGGTCCAGCGGATCTCCTGAGGGACCTCGACGATTGGGAAGTTCCGCTTGTCCGCTATCTCCAGCACGTCTGGGGGGAAAGCCCCCACGAAGCGCTTGGGCTTCACGAAAAGGGCGGAGGCTCCCGCCGCCATGATGCGGCGGCAGAAGTCCCGCTGCCGGTCCACGTCGTTCGTCAGGGCGAACATCGTGGATAGCACGATCTCACCCCCCGAAAGCCAGTCGGCGATATCGGGCACCTCGCCGACCGTCACCGAAGTGACCGCCCGCTGGAGCCCGGCCCCTCCCGCGAGAATGCGGGCCTGAGACAGGGCTCCCAGCTTGAGAATCTGCTCGACCGATACGGACATCACGCTCCCTGAGGCGGGCGACTCGGATATTGCTCTCACCCATTATATGCGCTACTGGACGAAAGTCCTTGTACACCTGTACTCCGCCGAGGGCCGCCAGGGCTACACTTGTATTAGGACGTACCTGCACCCCCCGGACGTCCTCCCGCCTCTACGCCGGGCTTTCACCGGGCAGATAGGCGGCGCGCGGAGTGCGGTGGTGTCCGCCTTCCAGTCCGTGGGAGCCCAGACCGAACATCTCTCCATGGTAGGCACCGGTACCGTGCTCGCCCACGTCCAGTCCTTCCATTTCTTCTTCGGGGGTCACCCGGAGCCCGACGGTGTACTTGATGGCCGCGAACAGGGCAAGGGAGGTGCCAAAGACCCACGCGATCGTGGCCACGATGCCGACGGCCTGCACGCCCAGTTGGCTCAGTCCGCCTCCGACCAGCAGACCCACGGGGGTGGGTTCCGCGGACGTGATGTCGGTGTAACCCAGCAGGCCGATCGAGAGCGTACCCCAGATTCCTCCGATACCGTGGACCGCCAACGCGCCGACGGGGTCATCCAAGCGCAGGCGGTCGAAGGCCAGGGCGGCAAGTACCACGATGACTCCCGCAACCGCTCCGATCAGCAGCGCCGAGGCAAAACCCACGAATGCGGTGGAGGCGGTGATGGCCACGAGGCCACCCAGCGCGCCATTCAGCGTCATGGACAGATCGGGTTTGCCGGAGATGATCCAGATGGTGAACATCGCGGCGAGCGTTCCGGCGCCCGCGCCCATCGTGGTGGTCGCTGCGGTCCAGCCAATCAGGGCCGGGTTCTCGGCGCCCAGGGTGGAACCCACGTTGAAGCCGTACCAACCGAACCAGAGAATCATGGCGCCCAAAGTTGCCATCGGCAGATTGTGGCCGGGGATGGCGTGGATGCGCCCGTCCGGTCCGTACTTACCGATGCGCGCGCCGAGAAGAAGCAGTCCGGCCAGGGCCGAGGTGGCGCCGACCAGGTGGACCACCGTCGAACCGGCGAAGTCCATGAAGCCCAATTCGGCGAGCCAACCGTCGCTGGTCCATACCCACTTGGCCACGACGGGATAGATGACGGCCGTCATGACAAAGGCGTAGATAAGGTAGGCGGGCCACCTCATCCTCTCGGCCATCGCTCCGGAGACGATCGTCGCTGCCGTCGCGCAGAACATGAGTGCGAATACGAAGTAGATCAGCGTCATCGGATCCTTGGTATCGACTCCGATCATCATGAAGCCCTCGGTCCCGAAGAGCGGAGTGCCCTGGCCGGTGAGGCCGTACCCGATGAGGTAGAAGGCCACGACTCCCATGGCCACGTTGATGAAGTTCTTCATCAACACGTTCACCGTGTTCTTGGCCCGGGTCAGTCCGGACTCAAGCATGGCAAACCCGGGGTGCATGACGAAGACGAGGGCTGCCGCCAGCAGAATCCAGACCGCGTCGAGGCGGGTGGCCACATCTTCAGCCGGGATGCCTTGCTCCTGGGCAAGGGCGACCGCCGGCAGAAGCAGCGAGCCGGCGAGGCCCGCCAAGGCGCCCTGAAGCGCCAGTCTCCCAATTCGGTGCAAGCGCTTCCAAATCATTATGGTCTTCCTTTCCGTCCGTTGCCTGAACGCAGCACTCCATGCAGGCGGCGCCCGCTTCTGGCGGGGTGCTGACGGTAGGAAGCCTAGCTCCAGAGGTACAAGGCCAGCCTTCTCCTGGCGGCCACAATTTGTACCCTGGTGATTCGCCGATTGGACAGCCGGTCCCTCGGGCGAGGGGGCATAGGACTATTGGATAAGCTCAGGCATGCAGAGACTGAGCGGGAGCCGATTCCAACGGGGGGAGACGGTGCCTATGCCCCGGCGGCACAAGGCACCAAGCCCCGCGCGATCAGCGCGGGTCGACGGGGCTAGAGCGTAGTATCTCGGCCGGTCCGCCTGTAAGCCGCATTTCCAACGAGATCGGCCCCGAGGCCCGCTCCAGGACGGCGGCTAACGCGTCCCGTGCCGCAGACACCACGGCATGCTCATTTTCACCGGTGGAGATGGCCGCCAAGGCCAGCGGCGAGACCAGGACGCGGGAGCGCACCCAGGTCTCGCCGGGATAGATCACGTCGAAGATCGCCTCCAGAGCGTCCGGTGGAGGCGCCTCGGAGAGGTCGACCAGTTCGATGTCGATGATCCAGGCCATATCGGGCTACCGGCCGGGCTTGGTCACTCCGGGCTCTGCGCCCCCCGTCGCTTCGCCCCTCGCCGCGTAGAAGACGGCGGCCATATCCCGTTCACCGAAGCCCTGCTCCATGGCGCGTTTGAACTGATCCCTGGCGCGCTTGGTCATCTCCATCCGAGTGCCCGCGGGCTCGGCCGCCTTCAGCACCAGGTTGGCGTCCTTGTGGGCCCATTTGAGAGGAAACATCGGCTCGAAGGATTCCTCGATCATCAGCTTGCCCTTCATTTGGGCGTAGGGCGAGTCCATCGCGCCGCCCTGGATCACCTCGAGAAAGAGATGCGGATCGACCCCGACCCCCTCCGCGAAGGCGATGGTCTCCGCAAGCGAGGTGATGAAGTTGATCACCCAGGAGTTAAAGACCAGCTTCAGGCGGGTGGCGGCGCCACGCGGCTCGAGCCAAAGGGTCCGGCGCCCGATGACGTCGAAAATCGGATCGGCCCGGGGGCGAACGCTCTCCGGACCCGCCGCCAAAACGAGCAGTTCGCCCGCCTCGGCCGGGCCCTTGGTGCCCAAGACGGGAGCGTCGACAAACTCGAGCGTCCGGTAGTCCGCCAACTGGGCAAAGTGAGCCTGCTCGTCGATCCCCACAGTGCTCATCTGGAGCCAGAGCGCGCCCTTGGGCATTGTCTGAATAGCCCCATGCCTCCCGTTGACCACCTCCTCGACGGCGTCGCCGTGGGCGAGCATGGTGATGACCACGCCGGCATCGGCGACCGCCTCTTGGGCATCCGGGTATCCCACGACGCCCGACCCGGCAAAGGCCTGTAAGCGTTCGTCGCTCCGGTTCCATACGTTGACCCCGAAGCCGGCGGCGGCAAGATTCCGGGCCATGGCCGAACCCATAATCCCCAGGCCCAAGACGGCCACCCGGCCCCGGGTTGCGCTTCTCGATTCCATCTGTATCACCAGGCTCTCTTCTTGGGGGGTATCTAGCTCACGCGCACTTGGAGTAGCCGCAGCCCCGGCAAACCACACATCCGCCTTCGTGTTCCACCGCACCCCCGCAATCGGGGCAGGCGCCTTGAGCGTAGGCGATGGGCATCTCGAGCTGACGCACGTCCTGGCCGTCCTCAACCACCACGACCTCGATGCACTTCTCCTCGATCGCTCGGGCGATGGCGTCGGGGCAGGACAGGATCTGATTGGGCCCGAGTCCGGTGGGCACGTGACAACGGATACCCTTGAGTTGCTTCGCAATCTTCTCCGGCGTCGCCCCGTAACGGTAGGCAAGCGATATCAATCGCCCCAGCGCTTCAGTCGAAGCGGAGGCGCAACCGCCGGCCTTGCCCATGTTGGCGAACACCTCACGGGCGCCGAACTCGTCCTCATTGATGGTGATGTAGAGGCTGCCGCAGCCGGTTACCTTCTCCCGAGTCTCGCCCTTGAGAACGCGGGACCGGGAACCCCGAGGCGGCAGAACCTGGCGATGGCAGGCGGGACAGTCTTCGCCCGGCTGGAGTTCCAGGTGGTCCAGGTCGAGTAGATGGTGGGCCCCACCGTTCTTGCCGGCATCTGCCGCGCCCTGCAGGACGGCCTTCTTGCGCTTGACCTCGCCGATGTTGAGCACCTGCTCGTCCCGGGAGCCGTCGCGGTAGATGGTGACGCCTTTGACTCCGAGTTCGTGCGCCAGCAGATAGACCTCTTCGACGTCCTTGGGCTCGGCCGTATTGGAGAAGTTGACCGTCTTGGAAACGGCGTTGTCGGTGTGGTCCTGAAAGGCGGCCTGCATCCGGATATGCCACTCCGGGGTGACGTCGTGAGCGGTGGTGAATACCTGGCGCAGATCCTCAGGCAGCCCGACGATGTCGTGGAGTCCGCCTTTGGCCGCCACTTCCATCATCAGCTCTTCCGAGAACAGCCCGCGCTCCCGCAGAACCTGCTCGAAAAGGGGATGAGCTTCGGGCAGTTCGGTGTTATCCATGACGTTGCGAATGAGCGCCAGCGCGAACAGTGGCTCGATCCCGCTCGAGCAGTTGGCGATGATGGAGATGGTTCCGGTGGGGGCGATGGTGGTAACCGTGGCGTTGCGCAGACGCCGGCCCTTTTGCTCCCAGCGGCTGCCTTCCCAACTGGGGAACAACCCGCGCTTCATGGCCAGCTCTTCGCTCGCCCGCTTGCCCTCCTCGTCCACGAAGCCCATCACCTTGCACGCCAGGTCGGTTGCCTCGACCGAGTTGTAGGCGATGCCCAGTTTGATGAGCATGTCGGCCCAACCCATGACGCCCAGACCGATCTTGCGGTTCGTCTTAGTCATCTCGTCGATCTGGGGCAAGGGGTAGCGGTTCATGTCGATGACGTTGTCGAGGAAGTGCACGGCCTTGTGCGTCACGCGGCGCAACTCGTCCCAGTCGACCTGCCCGTCTTTGACCATCAATTTGAGGTTGATCGAGCCGAGGTTGCAGCTCTCATACGGCAGCAAAGGCTGCTCGCCACAGGGGTTTGTCGATTCGATCTCTCCGATGTGGGGGGTGGGGTTATCGCGATTCAGGCGGTCGAGGAAGATGATCCCGGGCTCGCCGTTCTTCCAGGCGAGCTTGACCACGAGGTCGAAAACTTCCCGCGCATTGTACTGGGCGACCACGGCGCCGCTGCGCGGGTTCTTGACGGCATAGTCGCTGCCCGTGCGGACCGCCTCCACAAACTCCTCCGTCATCCCCACCGAGATGTTGAAGTTGTTGAGGATGTGTTCTTCCTCTTTGGCGGTGATGAAGTCGAGGATGTCCGGATGGTCGACCCGGAGGATGCCCATGTTGGCCCCCCGGCGGGTGCCGCCCTGCTTGATGGTCTCCGTCGCCATGTCGAACACGCGCATGAATGACACCGGGCCGCTGGCGACGCCATTGGTGGACTTGACCGTGTCGTTCTTAGGCCGAAGTCTGCTGAAGGCAAAACCGGTGCCGCCGCCCGACTGATGCACCATAGCGGCGTCCTTGATCGCCGTGAAGATCGACTCCATCGAGTCTTCCACGGGCAGGACGAAGCAGGCCGAGAGCTGCTGCAGGTCACGGCCGGCGTTCATCAGGGTGGGGGAGTTCGGTAGGAACTTGAGCTCGGCCATCATCTCGAAGAAGTCGGCCGCCGTGGCCCCCAGATCGGCTTCGGCGTCGTAGTAACGGTCCGCTTGAGCGATGTTCTCGGCCACGCGGGCAAGCATGCCCGCAGCGGTCTCGATTGGATTGCCTGCCTCGTCCCGCTTGAGGTAGCGCTTCTCCAGCACCTTCTTCGCGCTTGGCGAAAGCCGCCGCTCCAGCTCTTCGGCTGCAGACTGGATTTGCGCAGGCGTCATCGGATCCCCTCTTTCCTGAGCTCCTCGAGCTCGCGCTTGAACTCTTCAACACTTTCGAACTGCCGGTAGACCGACGCGAAGCGGACGTACGCCACGAGGTCGATATCCTGCAAACGCTCAAGCACCATCTCGCCCAGATGCTCCGCCGTCACCTCGTAGTCCGCCCTCGCGCGAAGCTCACCTTCGATATCCGTCACCAGATCTTCCAGCAGAGTGAGTGGGACCTCGCGCTTGGTACAGGCCCGCACCACGCCCTGAAGGAGCTTCTCCGGCCGGAATTCCTCCACGGTTCCGTCGCGCTTGGCGACCCTGATCGCCGGCTCCTCGACCTTCTCGTAGGTCGTGAATCTCTGGCCGCAGGCCATGCATTCCCGGCGGCGGCGTACTGCGTCCTGGCCCTCCGAGTCTCGCGAATCGACGACCCGCGTGTCTCCCCGCTTGCAATAAGCACAGCGCATCAGTTATCCCCAGGGGTGTCCCCAGGAGCGTACTCCGTTTCCCCAGATCGTCCCCAAGATATCAACAAGTTCTCCACAGCTTCCTCTACATAATCCACAACATCTAGTGCGCATGAGTACGCTACCACACCACATCTTGACCTACCAGAAGTGCCGCGACTATTTTGGCCGCCTTGAAAAAGCTGTGATGTGAAGAAGATTCTACCGCTGGGGGCGGACAGAAAAATGGAGAGGCGGCCGCCGAAGTGGGGGCGCGGCGGACCCCGAGGGCGGCGCCCCGAGAGGCCTAGTACCGAACCAGGGAGATGATGCCTGCGGAGAGGAACAAGAGGGCCGGGACGATCCAGAGGAGATATCCATCGATGAACCACATGACCGCGAAGACCAGACCGGCCGCCCAGATCAGGGACGGCATCGAGCGCCAGGCGCCGATAACGCCGACCAGGGCCGCCGCCAGCAGGCTGCCGAGGCCGACGATGGAATCGACGTCGGTGATGTCCGCCGGGCCACCCGAGCCCAGAATCACCACAAGCGCCACGGGGACCACGAAGAACACGAACCCCAATGCCGCCAAAAGCTTGACCAGATCGTCGCGCATGATCCCTCCCACCGTGAATGACTGCCGAAAGACTACCGCGATCGCGCCCTCGCCGCTGGATTTATGGACTAGGCCCACCGATTCCGGCCATAATGCAGACATGAACAAAGACACGCGCAAGCTCGACAATCCCCGCATCCTTGTAATCGAAGACGACGCCTCCTTGAGAGAGGTCCTGCAGATGGGCCTCCGCGGCGAGGGTTTCACCGTTGACCTGGCCCAGGACGGTCCCAAGGGACTGGCTGCCTTCAAGGATCACGATCCCGACTTGGTGCTCCTCGACGTGATGCTCCCGGGGATGAACGGTTTCGAGGTCTGCCGCGAGATCCGCCGCCGTTCGCAGGCCCCGATCATCATGCTCACCGCCCGGACCTCTACCGTCGATATCGTGGTGGGACTGGAATCCGGCGCAGACGACTACCTGACCAAGCCATTCGAATTTCCCGAGTTGGTCGCGCGGATCAGATCCGTTCTTCGGCGCTCGACCGCCAAGCAGGGTGAGGCCGCGGCCACGCTGATTCACCTGGGACCCATCACTCTTGACCCTGATGCTTTCAGCGTCGTCCGCGACGGTGATGAACTGCGCCTCACCGCCACGGAGTTCCGCCTGCTGCTGGAACTCGCGCGCCACGCCGGTCAGGTACTAAGTCGTGATCAGTTGCTGGAGAGGGTCTGGGGTTACACCTATCTGGGCGACAGCCGACTGGTAGACGTGCACGTGCAGCGCCTTCGCTCGAAGATCGAGGCAGATCCCACGGAGCCCAAACTGATCCTCACCGTACGGGGGGTGGGCTATAAGGCGGCCAAGCCGGAGGACTAAGCCGCTGATGCCCCCCACTGGGACACCTCCGCGCCGCAGGCCCACACACCTCAGGCGCCGCTTGGGCATGGCCTTCGCGGGCGCGGTGGTGGTGACCGCACTGGTCGTCACCCTTGGCTCGTATTTCCTGGTGGGCATCTACCTGCGCGACCGGGCGATCGACGAAGCCCTGGCTCAATCACGCTTCAACCTGCGCTTCGCCGAAGCCCTGCTGCCGGCCGAACCTGCGCAAGCCGACTTCGAGCGCCTGCTCCAGGCCCTCGCGACCCGGGGAGATTTCGAGACGCTCGTCGCCGAAGGAGACGAATCCCTGGTGTCGGGTCCCGGAGCCTCGCGCGATCTGATCACTCCTGAACTGCAGGACGCCGTCGGGCGAGGACAACTGGGCTACCAACCCGTTCACCCCAACAGCGTGACCACCCTGGTCGTGGGAGGCCGGCTGCCCGGAGGCGAGGCACGGCTTTACTTCTTCTATCCGCAGGAGGAACGGGAGGAGCTGTTGGACCGCCTGGGCCTGCTTCTCTCCGTGGCCGGTTTGTTGCTCGCACTCGCCGGAGCCTTGCTTGGCTGGGGGCTTGCCGGGAGGGTGCTCCGGCCGGTCTACGAGGCGCGGGTGGCCGCCGGACGCATGGCCGCGGGCAATCTAGATGTCCGCCTGCCCGAAGGCCGCGACGAATTCGGCGAGCTGTCCGCCGACTTCAACCAGATGGCCTCCAGCCTGCAGGCGCGAATGGAGGAACTGGAAGACGCCCGGAGGCGCGAGCGTCAGTTCACGGCGGACGTGGCCCACGAGCTGCGCACGCCGGTATCGGCCTTGGTCGGAGAGGCGTCGCTGCTCGAGCAGCGGCTGAGGTTGATCACAGACGGCACCATTCCCGTGGAGACCCGCCGCGCGGCGGAGCTACTCGTCCGGGACGTCGCCCGGTTGCGCCGCCTGGTGGACGATCTGCTGGAGATCAGTCGCCTGGACGCCGGGGCCGTGGACCTCAACCGCGTAGAGTTGCCCATAATCGACTTTCTGGAACGGATGGGAGAGGCGCGCGACTGGCCGGATGGGGTTCGCGTGACCGGCGATCGCCAACTCACCCTCTGGACCGATCCGCGACGCTTGGAGCGCATCATCGTCAATCTGGTGGAGAACGCGCTGCGGCACGGAGCGCCTCCGGTAGTGGTGGAGGCGCGGAGGCTCCAACCGACTATGTTGGCTGCTCGAGCCGCCGCCGAGTCCGCCGGCGGGCGTCCAGCGGCAGGAGAACTCGCCCTATCGGTGACCGACTTCGGCTTCGGGATCCTTGCCGAGCACCAGGAACGTGTTTTCGACCGCTTCTATAAGACAGACCCCAGCCGGGGCGAGCGCCCGGGATCGGGGCTGGGACTGGCTATCGTTTGGGAGAACGCCAGGTTGCTTGGCGGAACCGTGAGCGTGAAGAGCAGCCCGGAAGAGGGAACGCGATTCACCCTGCGGCTGCCCGCCCGCGCCGATTCGGCGGGCTTGGCAAACGAGGATGAGGACACACTTCAGTTCAAGTCGTAGCCCTGCCGCTCCAACTCTCCTCGAACCGTCTCGTATTCCAGCTGGTGCAGGTCGATTCCCTTCGCAGCCGCAGCGGCGACCATGACGCCCGCGGCACCCCCCAGGTTGCCCCGGACCGGCTCCATCCGTACCGCGGAGCAGATGGCGCTCTCGTCGGCAGAAATGGCCGTGGGAACCACCAGGTAAGGATGCTGCCGAGGCAACAGGGCTCCCATGGGCACGAAAACCTCCGCCGCCTCTGAGTCCTGCAGGGAACCCAGCGAAAGGTCGTGACGGTCATACCGAGCGTAGACTCCGTGGGCTACGGGCCGATCAACCACCTCACTGTCAATATCTTCTCCCGTGTAGAAGTCGAGCCCGCGAAAACGCACGCCATCGCGCACGTATGGCCTCGAGGGAACGTTGACCACGCCAATCTCGGGATATCCGTGCTCCTGAATGTAGCGCAACTTGTCGAGCACGTAGCTCAGCATTACTTCCCGCAACTCCGGGCGCTTCTCGGGGAAGAGCACCCAGTCGAAGCTCGCCTCGTGGCCGGGATAGTCGGACCACACCTCGTTCAGCTCCCGCTTGCCGTGAGGCAGCACGTGACGCAGGGTCCAGCTCGTGGCAAAGCCCTCCCGATGGTGGTCGGCAAATTCGAAAGAGGGACCGTACGTCGACTTGCTGTACCAATCGTGCTCGAACCCGGCCAGCGAGGGGGCCTCCTCCTCGTACACCTGAAGCGTGAGAAGAAAGCTAAAGCGCTGCGGCGCGGTGACGAACTCGTTCGCCGGGGAAGGCGGGGCAGGATGAGGCCCGGTGCGCTGGTTGTAGAGCTCGTCGCCCTTGCCCAGCATGTAAGACGCCCCGAGCAGCCGACCCAAATCACCCTCGGGCGATGCGTCGACGAAATACTTTGTGTTGATGCGCACGACATTCCCGTCCGGCTCCTCCAACACGGCGTAGCGGGGTCCGTGCCCATCCGCGCCCTCGGCGGCCCGCAGCTCCCCGCTCAACCACACGACATCGGGATGCCCTTCGATAAACGACAGGAGAACTTCCCGCGCGACCTCGGGCTCGTAGCGGATCCGCCCGTCCACAACGGGGTCCAAACCCTCAGCTTCGTAGGTGGCGGCCACCTTCTTGCGGAACTCACCGTAAAAGCCGGACATGCCTTGGTTGCCGTATCGGTCCTCGACCGAGAGACCTTGGGCCAGCGGGCTCTCCAGCAGACGCTCGCCCGAAACCAAAGCCACCCGCAGGCGCCGGCCAAGGCCTTCCTCTGCCAGTTGGAGCGCCCGTATCGCGCCAACCCCTGCTGTGGTCGTCCCGTATATCAACACGTCGACCTCGCGCACCCCCACCGATTCGCGGGCGGATTCTTCCGACGGCTCCGACCGCAAACCCTCGGTGAAAGCTCGGTCCCCTGTGGGACGCGCCTGAGCCTCGGCCGGCGAAGCCGTTTCCGGCAGAGAGTTCCCTCCCCCGGGAAGCGCCTCGCGCAGTGGCTGAGGAATGAGAGAAGAATCGGACGCCAACCAGACGGCACCCAGCAGGAGCGATGCCCCAACCGCGAGTGCGGCCAACCTTCGATACAATCGAGTTCGCCGCGAAAGGACCAAGCCGTCTACTCCCCCCCATGGACCGGACTGCACCCGCACTGCACGCAGAGGATACCCACTCGAGCCGGGTTATGCAGGGGTTTGGGCCAGAATACCGTCAGTTACTCCCGTGACGCAGCGACTTCCGTAACGCTATCGTTACTCACGCGTTCGGCACGCGTAACCGGATAGGGCGACACTTGCTTTCGGAGCGTTCGACAGCGGCCCCCTCCTCGTATGGTGGGATCTTCCTTCTCCGCAGGCCGTGGCTCGAACGCTCCGCTTTTCGTGAGCGCGGGCAAAGAAAGCGAGGGAGCGATGTACACGGCCGGTCGCAGGGGCTGGGAGGCGTACGTCAAGATAGAGGCCGAACTGGAAGAAAGGCTGCCCGATCCTCCCATGCGCTCAACGCGTCAGGCCGCGGACCGGACCAGAACCAAGCGGCGGCGCTGGGGGGCTTTGCTTTTCGTCCTCGGCCTGGCCGCTTCGATGAGCTTCCTAATGGCCCTTACCGGATGCGGTTACGGCGACGACGTCCAGGAGGCGGGCCCGGTGACCAGCGCCGAGACCACCGATGGTTCCGGCGAGACGGAGACCACTCCGAGCACACAAGCTCCCGGACAGAACACCACAACCACCGCGGACGATCCCAGCAAGCCGGAGAACCTCACGCTATCCGTTTACTTCCCGGCGGCGGGTGAGAAGATCGCCACCGCCCACCGGACAGTGCCTTACACAATTGAAACCGCCGATGCCGCCATGGGAGAACTGCTCGAAGGACCCACCGACTTCGAGAAGGAGACGGTGAATATGGCGACCGCCATTCCCGACGGCACCACCCTCCTCGGTATCAACGTCTCCAACGCCACCGCTACGGTCGATCTCTCCAAGGAATTCTCCTCGGGTGGGGGCACGACCTCGATGACCCTGCGTCTCGCGCAGGTGGTCTTCACGCTCACTCAATTCCCCAGTATCGAGAACGTGCAATTCATGCTGGATGGTGAGGCGGTCACCGTGTTCGGAGGAGAAGGCATTCTCCTGCAGGAACCGGTCGGACGGGAATACTTCGAGGACGTGGCCCCGGCCATCTTGGTGGAAACTCCGGCAGTCGGGGATGTGGTTAGCAGTCCCCTGCGCGTAACCGGGAGCGCCAACGTCTTCGAAGCCACCTTCCAGACGACGCTGGCCGACGGCGACGGCCTCATCCTGGTGGAGCGCACGGTCACGGCCACAAGCGGTACCGGTACCAGGGGCACCTTCGACGTCACTCTTGAGTACGAGAACGCGAAGCCCGGTCTGGGTGGCCTGATCGTGTACGTCTACAGTGCCAAGGACGGCTCCCAGGAGAACCTGCAGGAGATTCCGGTGAGGTTCGAGCCGGCGTCGTGACGGTAACGCGCCGCCCCGCTGCGCGACCTGATTGCCTCAGTTAGGGGATTGACCTGTACCGGGTCCTTCTAATAGCCGGCGCGGCCATGCTGTGGATCTTCATTTCCCTGGGTGTGCTGGCCGGTCCTCTTCCGAGCTTCCTGGGGCGTCCCGTTGCTCCTTGGCATCCTCGGCTGGATCGTGATCAGCACCGTGGTCAGCTTCTATCTGGCCCGGCTCGCGATCGAGAGGGATGGAGGCCGGAACGAAGAGCACGGCGACGAGATCTGAGCGTTGCCTAGTCGTAACAGTTCTGATGGTCCCGCCACTCTAAACCCATTGACCCGCCCTGTCCGCGGGGGTAAAATACCCGCAGTTACGATACCTGCCGGTAACGTAACTAGGGCCAGGTGAGGGGGTATCTCTCGACCTATCGACGCACCTCCTCCCAGACCTCCCTCCCTAATGGCTGGCCGCCCTCTTGACCCTCGGGGCGGCCAGCCATGCGCCGGGGCCCGTTTGGAAGACCCTCCCGAACGGGCCCCAACCTTGTCCTCGCCGGCGGGCCAGTTCGCTTCCGGCGATTGGAAGCAATTGCCCAGCTATGCGGGCTTCCGCCCTCTCCGCCCCCCGACGCGGTCGAACCGCTGCAAAGCAAGCACCGCCTGCAGGCGGTTCCCCACCTCTAGCTTGCGATAGATCTTGTTGGCATGGGTCTTGATGGTCTTCTCTGTGATGAAGAGCTTGGCCCCGATGACCTTGTTGGGCAGACCGAAGGCAATCTGCCGCAGGATCTCCATCTCCCTATCGGTCAGAGTCTCGAACCTGGCGAGCAGAGCGCGGTCCTCAACCGAAGTCATGGGCGCGGTCCCGGGCGCCAGGGCCCGCCGGCTCTGTGCGGGAGGACCAAGCGCCACGTCCGTCGGATAGATTCCGCCCTCGGCCAACTCTTCGTAATAGGCCAGATAGCGCGAGGGCATAGCGAAAACAACGGCGTCGAGCAGTTCGCCGCCAAGGCCGCGACGGGCACAGAGAGCGAGAATCGGAGTCGCGAGCGCGGACTCCTGGTGCAGGAAATCGAGGTAGCGGTTCTGCCGCATCAACTCCAGCGCCTGCGTCAGCCGATTGGCCGAGCCCACCTCGTCACCGCGGCAGGCTTCGAGCCACCCCAGATAGAACAATGCTTGGGCCAAGGGAGCGTTCAGATTGGCCTGCCGAGCCTGTTGCACCACCTCGCCCAGAAGCGTCTCCGCTTCCCGGTCTTCTTGCAGGGCAGCCAGGTCGATGCCAACGGCCACCAGAGCACGGACGCGCTCAACGGACGACAACTGGTTATCCTCTATCAACTCGAGCGCGGCTCGGTGCACCTCGAGGGCGCGCTGCGGGTTGCGGTTACGCCGATAGATCGCTCCCTGCATATCCATCGCCCACACCACGGCTTCAATATCTCCGGATTCGTCACTCAATGCCTGCGCCCGTTTGATCTGACCCAGAGCAGCGCGGTAGTCCTTCTTCCCCATCGATACGCCGGCCAGGGTGAGGAGCACCGGCGACTCGAGGAAGGCATAACCACGGGAGCGCACCAAAGCGAGCGCCGCCTCGGCATGCATCTGCGACTCGTCATAGCGCCCCATCATGTACTCGAGCGTGCCGGCCGTGTTGAGGGCGGTTACGTAGGCGGGGCGGGAGGAACGAGCGGCACGGGCAATGACCCTTTCTGTCCAGTCGCGGGCCTTGGGGAGTTCCCCGCGCAGGAAGAAGAGGCGGGCCCTAAAGTTGAAGACGCGAAGCTCGTAGCCCAGCCTGGCCTCGGGCGGAGCCGTGGTCACCGCCAACTCGAAGTTCTCCACAGCCTCGTCCCAGCGGCACTGCCCCACCATGACATTTCCCCGACTCGCGTAGAGTTCCGCCCGTTCGGTTGGATCAGTGACGACGCTATCCGCCTCGCCCAAGACCCCGAGACTGTCGTCCCACCTGCCGGAGATGTACAGGCAGAAGGCCCTTCGCAGCAGGGCCGCCAGCACGCCCTCGCGATCCTGGTTCCTCTGAAACAACCTCGCTGCCCGCTGGTACACCTTCTCGGCTTCGATGAACTTGCCCTGCTCTTGAAGCGTCTTTGCCCGCAACATGAGGAGCCACGGCTCATCGTTGATCCTTCCCTCGGGCAACGGCTGCAGCCACTCGGCCGGCGAGTCATGCAACGATGCGTTGAGGTCCCGCTTGGAAAGCACACGCAGGGGATTGATAGCGGCGGCGACGTCCTCCGCCTTCAGATACAGGGCTACCGCGGCATGCAGATCTCCCACACTCTCCAGGTGCGCCGCCGCCCGAAGACGCTCCGAACGCGTCCGGTCAGGTCCCGTCGTGTCTTCCTGCATCTTTTCGGCAAAGGCGCGGAGAAGGGGGTGAAGGACATAGGTCCGCTGCCCGGTCCTGGCCAACATGAATCCCGATTCCACCAGGCTGCTCAAGATGGCTTCGGCGCGCGGGGCCTTGCCGTGAAAAAAGGACGCTTCCCTGGGAAAGGAGACTTCGGGCAGGAAAACGGCACTCAGGATTACCTCTGTTGACGCCGCGTCGAGGGCGTCGAACACATTGCCCGTGAGGTAATCGTTCAGACGCTCGCCTCGCTGCAGAAGGGAGGTGAGCTCCTCTCTTAGCCTTTCCCGTCTCCCGCGGCTACCGCGGAGTCGGCCGCCCAGGAGGGTCAAGGCGAGGGGCCATCCTTCGGTCACCTTCCATAGCGCCCGCGCCTCCTGCAGTCCGAGCTGAACGTCCCACTTCAAGCGGGACCATTCGACCAGTTCGCCCGGCGCGAGGCGGAGTTGCCGCGGTCCGATATCGACGACCCTCCCGTAGTTCCGGAGCGGCTCCAGATCGATGGGAAGGGGACCCCGGGAGGTTAGCAGGACGGTCCACGCAGAAGGAACGCCCTGCAGTAGGTACTCCAGGGCCGACAGGATGGCCGGACTCTGTTCCACCTCGGTGACGTCATCGACGGCGAGATAGGTCGGCTCGGTACAGCAAGCGTTGGCCTCCTCGAGGAACGCCGTGAGAACCGCCAGGATTTCTCGTTCGGTATCCCGGCACTCCGCAAGTCTTTCCCTCAGCGGCGGCCCCAGTCCGGCATGTGCCTGGGTTACGGCCGCTGCAAGCGAGCGCAAGAAGCCGGTTGCCCTGCGATCACCCTGCTCTAGCTGAAGGTAGGCCGCCGGCACCTCGGACCCGCGCAGGATATCGACCACCAGAGCGGTCTTCCCGTAGCCGGGGCCGGCCACGATGTTCACAACACCCCCCTCCCGCACGGGAGGGAGCATGGCCAGTAGCCGGCGGCGGGTAATCAGCTGACCATGATAGGGCATGGCTAGATGGAAAGGAGAAGTCATCTCCCGTGCGCCCCCGAGCTCACTGCTCCCTGCGTTTTGCTCACTCCCCACGGCGGCTCGATCCGCTCTGGTGGGGTTGCTTAGCCTAGACATATCCGCACCCTTTTTCTAGTCCGGCCGGGCGCGCGAACGCCCGGCCGACATACACATCTAGAGAAACTGAAGACGCCGGGCTACCACCGAGACGCTTCGCCGCTCCTCCCCCTCCTTCTCGTACGTGTCCTGGCGGAGCGAGCCCTCCACGCCGATCCGCCTCCCCTTGGCCAAGTTGTCGGCCGCAGCCTCCGCCTGGGAGTTCCAGGCCTTGATCCTGAAGAAGTCCGCCTCTGCTGACTTTCGGATTCTGCCTACAGGCATAGGAAGATGGCGAGGCTGAGAACCGTGCAGGAAAAGGGGAGCGGGGCCCGGTCTACTTCCAGTACACCCGGATCCGCGGCCCCTGCCCCATAGGGCTCACAATCACCCGGTCGAGCACCAGATCGTAAATGTCGCGCTGCGCCTGGATCGACAGCGCGTCCCACTGCGCCTTCGTGATCCGGCCGAGATCCCGCCACGTCTCCTCGAGGAGATCCGCCTGGACTAAGGCCTCCGTCCGCTGCAGAGCCTTCTCGAGCTTTGCCCGAGCCCGCTCGAGCTTCCGCAGCTGCGTCTGCCGCGCCGCCCGGTACTCCGCCTCGAGGAGCTCGCCGCCGGCGTACATTACGGCAAGGCGCCCGAGCACCTCCTCGACGTCGCGCACCTCCTCCTTTAGCGGAGGGACCGGCGCCGGATCCTTCCTTACCTTTGGCGCGTAGGCCTGCTGGAGTCGCTCGAAGAGTCGTTCCTCCACGTATGGGATCAGCCGGGCCGCCTGAATGGCGACTCCGCGGTCACAGATCGCCTTTTGTCTGCCGTGGCATTGGAAGTAGAGGTCGCTGGGCTTGTGGTGCCAGCGAGAATAGAGCCGGTTGCCACAGTTCGCGCAGCGCAGATGCCGACCAGTGAGAGGAGTCCGAGGCGGCCGTCCCTCTCGAGGCTTCCGCCGCCGCGCTTCTTTCATCTGAAGAGTCCGCTCGAACATCTCAAGCGGCACGATCGGCTCGATATTGCCTCCGAAGACGAGCTCACCGTCGACCTCCCGCGCTCCCACCTGCACTGCGCCAAAGAGGATTACCTCGACGGTATGCCGCTCCCAAGTGCGCCCTCGCTGCGTCGGGATCTCCCGACGGTTAAGCTCTCGGGCGATCCGGCCGGCTCCCCAGCCGGAGTGATATTGCTCGTGGATCCAGAGACGCCACTTGGCCTCTTCCGGATCCGCGACTAGGCGAACGCCGCGCTCGTCTTGCACCCGCTGGAAGCCGTAGGGGACAGTTCCCCCGTTCCAACGCCCCTGCCGTGCGAGCCGCCTGTGTGCGTCGCGGAGACGAGCTCCCAGGCGGAGAGACTCGTACTGGGCAAGCACCGCCTCGAGGCCCCAGCGAAACTCCCCCTCGGGCGAGTCTTCGTAGGGCTGGTGGACGGAGTCGACCAGGACGCCGGCGTTCCGGAGTAGCGCGAGCATCGCGTAGTGGTGGGCGGGGTTCCGGCTGAAGCGGTCGAGACGGTAGAAGACAACGGCCTCAGCGCCGCCGGTGACGGCTCGATCGAGCATCTCCTGGAGTGCCGGCCGCTCGTCAGTGCGCCCTGAGATGTCGAGATCCGTGTACCAGTCGGCCACGGTCCAGCCCTTCTGGTCCGCGAAGCGCTGGATCTCGTCCTTCTGGACCTCGGGCGAGACCATGTCGTCGCGGGCTTTTGAGACGCGGATGTAGCCGAGGGCGATCACGTCCCTAGTCTAAGGGATGCAGCGCCGGGAACGGGCCGCGAGACCAGGTGTCGAGTTACGGTTGAAGCTAACGGGTTGGATTAAATAGGCTGGTCTCTAAGCAGGAACGGGGCTTGCTTGGAAACGAGCTTGCAGGCTCTTAGATTCCTCGCTCTCGCCAGTGTGGGTCTCAACCTCGCGCCCCTGATCGTATGAGTCCTCTCTGGACCAGCCGGCTTCCTGGGACTGAATCGGCTCGAAGCGGATCTCTTGGGAAGGAGAGGACGGCGCGGATGGAGCTCGCTGAGCGCGACCACCTGGAGCCGGAATCGGGAGATTCTCCTCGAGCCGCCACTCGACATAGTCGTCAAAGGCATCCCTTAAGATGGAGAGGGCCTGCGCCCGTGTCTTACCGCCCCCAGCGAGACGAGGTATGTCTACGAGGTGTACAACGTAGTACACCTCATTGCCCTGCAAGCTCTCTTTCCAGACCCGCTCGTATGGCAACGACCGGTAGTAGTCCAATCCCTTATTGTTGCCCACTGGGATCCTCTCCCTCTCGTCTAATGACTGTCTCGATTGCTTCAATGGCCTGGTCGCCCACATAGTGCCCAAGGTTCTTGCCCCGTGGAACAGAGACAAAGTTGTCCCGGTCTTGGGCGTCGATATAGTTGCTGTGTCTGCCTTCGCGTACCTCAAATCCGAACCCTTGAAGCATCTTATCGTAATGCGAGTGGTCCCACCCGGCCCGAGAAGCTCGTGTCTTCTCAAGCCGCTTCCACGCACTGCGTGGGAACTTGCTTCGATTGTCGGCACTCATCGCCTTTCCGCCTCTACGGCTCTCGAGACTGCGGTGCCTTTCGCACCTGCAGTGGCACACGATGTTCGAATCGGCCGTCGAGGAAGATGTGAAAGGAGTAAGACCCTTCCGCCTGGAAATTCACATTGTCCAAATTCAGCACCAGTTTGAACGTGGCGTCTTTATCGGCCACCGACCTGTCCCCACTTACACTCGCCTCGAGGGGCGGAATCACGTCGTTCCCGTCAGCGTCCACCAGGCTCACCTTGACCCTATGTGCTGTGTCCTCGCCTGCGACGATACGAACCTGAAGGGCGAGGGCCATGTGTGGATGCGTTATAGGGATCTCACCCGACAAGATCGCATCAAATATCCCGGCCACCACGAACTTGTTCTCCTGGGTGACAGCCGCGTAGTCAGCGAGTAGCGCGAGGTCCACTTGCATTTACAGCTCCTTTCAATCTTGCGACACCGACCTCCAAATCCTGCCCCCAGCGCCCTGCCGGCATCTTGACGGTCATCCTCCGGCCGAGCCGCTGGCCAACCTTGCCGCGCGCTTCACGGCGTTCACCTCGCCGATGAGTTGATGCTCATCGTTATCACCCTATTCCAATGCCAACTGATCGCCCTGGCGCCGCTCAACCCGCTGCGCGCGCTTGAATGTCACGTTCCCCTGGGTCGACGGGTAGTCGATGCCCTTGCCCTCGAGGAGCTCCTCCACTGTGAGGATCTGAAGCCGTGGGTGCTTGGAGTGCCATCCCGGCGACTCGTAGAAATCGGCGCTCGCCGCCTCCTTGCGCATGTCTCGGGTCGGCTCCTGCATTGTAATCAAGACGCCGATCTCGGCTCCTTCGCGGTCGACCACACCCCGAAGATCGCGCATGTGCGGCACCTTCGGCTTGCCGGCCTTGACCGAGATGATGACCTGCTTCGTCTTGCCCTTGGCCTCGTCGTGAAAGTAGAGCCGTCCGTCGATCCCCTTGTCAGCTCCCTTCTTCTGCTCCTGGGGGCGAGCTCCGACCAGACCGAGGGCCCACCACTGGAACTGATAAGGATCATGGTCGGCGAGCCACTGGGCGTCCGGAATGGAGACGGGCTCGCCGATGACGTCTGGCATGTGCTCTTCCCCGAACTGATCGAGCAGCCGACTCTTGATCAGGGTGATCGCGAGGTGAGTGATGTCGATACCGATCCATCTTCGTCCGAGCTTCTCGGCCGCTGCGATCGTGGTCCCACATCCACAGAATGGGTCGAGCACTAGGTCCCCGGAACTGCTACTCCCTTGGATAATCCGCTCAAGCAGGGCCTCCGGCTTCTGCGTAGGGTAGCCCAACCGCTCTTGTGCCTGGGAATTGATCGGTGGAATGTCGGTCCAGACGGATGTCACTGGAGTACCCTTCATTTCGTCGAGATACCTCTTATACCGCGGGAGACCAGTGCGTGTGTAGACCAGCCTTCCGTCGTCTTCCATCTTCTGCATCTTCTCTTTGGTCCACCGCCACACGCGTGTATGCCCCCGCCATTCGTAGGTGAGGTTGGGGCGGTCATGATTGGGGTTGAGGCAGTCGCCTAACGTATACCGACGTCCCGTGCCGGGCTCGATGTTGCCGTAGTGGGACTTTATGTATTCCTCCCGATGCGGGAGATACTGCGCGTTCCACCTATAAGAGTCGGACTTCGTGTAGAACAAGAGGGTGTCCTGCGCGGAGGGAAAACGTGTGTACGCATGTCCTTTTGCCGTCGACCTCTGCCACGCTATCTCGTTCCGAAAATTCTCCGGCCCGAACACCGCATCCATTAGCAGTTTCAGGTAATGACTCGCCGTGGGATCACAGTGCAGGTAGATCGACCCCGTCTCTTTCATCACCCGTCGGAGCTCGACCAGCCGCGGCGCCATCATCGACAGGTAGGCCATCATATTGCTCTCGCCGAGCAGCGTTCGGAAGGCCTGAAGCGCCCTCGAGACTTGGCCGCCGTACTCGACGCACTCCTCGTACTCCCGCGCCGCCTGCTCGTCCCAGTGCCACGTGTCCTCGAAGGCCTGGATCTGGCTCGCTGCCTCAGTCCCGTCCTTCTCCGCGAAGAGGACGTTGTAGGTCGCGTTCGAGTTGAAGGGTGGGTCAAAGATAGACCAGATCGGTACTCTCGCTCTCGATGTAACGGCGCAGCACGTCTAGGTTGTCGCCGTAATACAGCATGTTGTCTGTCACGCTTTCTGTCCCCCCCTTCGGCGCGGGCGCGTCTCAACTACGCCAACCGGTCGCCCGTGGCGCTTGCCGTG
>JAGXFV010000022.1 GCA_024637095.1 Actinomycetes bacterium | reverse complement strand
TGGAAGCCTGACTCCGATGGTCAGAGCCGCTTGAGTAGGCGATCAGAGCGTCAATCTCGTCGTCGGTGATCTGTCCGCGGGCATGGGTGGGCGTCGGCACCGGCAAGAACGTGCCCTTCTACCCTGAGGATGCCCGCGTCACCGCCATCGACCTCAGTCCAGGCATGCTCGGGCACGCCTCTCGTCGTCTGCTCGGTGCCTGATCCGGTCAGAGGATTCAAGGAGATCCGTAGCCTGGCGGTCCACTGAGGCCAAAGAGCGCCCGTCCGCTCAGTCCGATGAGTTCTCAGAAGCGGGACCCACGACCAATCGATTGCCTCGGATCTCGGTGATCAGCACCTGTTCGCCCGTTTGAGGAATCCTTCCTGTGAACCCGGCGGGATTCGCGGTCCACAGCTCGCCGCGCAGGCACACGACGAGCCGGTCGAGGTCCACGCGCGTTACGCTGGCGTGGGCGCCCAGCATCGCTTCCTTACCCGTGACCACGGGACGGCACATGGCGTGGTAGATCGCTCGGTAAAGGAGCGCGGTCATGGCCACGATCACCAGATAGGCAGCGACGGCCACCGGCAGCGGGAGGAACAAGAACACCGCCAAGCCGAAGACCGGCATGAGGAGTACTAGGTGACACATGACGTTAGCTCGAACTCCAGCCCTCGACCCAGATGTCGTCGCTTTGGATCGCCATCTTCAGAGTTGGCAACGGGCGGCCCGCTCGTGCTGAGCAGGACCACGAGAAAGTCGCAGCGCGTGACAGCGACGGACTGTTCGTGGGCGGGCCCCATTTGATGCGACTCCTTTAGCTGCATAGGACTAATCCTACCTCTAGGATAGGACTTAGGGGTATAGGGTACAACCTCCTACCGCCTCGAAGGAGCACATCTTTACAATGGCTTAACAGAGGGAAGCGGTGGAATGCTTGGGATCCGCTCCTTCGCGTAGCGCCAGGCGGCCGCGACCGGCGGCGCCTCAGCGTTGCTCTGAGACCGTGACGGTATCGCCGGCAAGTGCCGCCGTTTCTCTGCGCGGCCCAAGCTCTCGGTTCGACCTCTTCTGGGCGCTCCGTGGGGGAGGGGGCGGCTTTGGCGCCGTCACGTCGTTCGAGTTTCGCAGCCACCAGCTGAACTCCCCCGCCTGCATGGTACGGCGCCGCCGCCTCTGCGTGTGTCGCGCTGTCCGCTCTGCTCTGATTCGGGGCCGTTCGACGAAGAAGGGGAGCGCCGTAGCGCTCCCCTTCTTTTTCACAGAGAGTTCTGGTTGAACGGGCTACTCGAGCCTATTGAACCTCGTGCCAGCGCGACAGCATGGCCGCGGCCTGAGCGCGAATAGTCTGCTCGTCGGGCCGGAAATTGCCGGCCTCATCGCCCTGGGTGATTCCCAACTCGTACATGTGCCCGATGTGGTCTTGGGCCCAGTGACCCGCTACGTCCGCCAGTCGGTTTTGCAGCTGCTGCGGATCATAGTCCGGGGTGCTCAAACCAAGATAGTCCTGGGCGCGGTCCATGAGAGTCACCATCTGAGCGCGGGTGATCGGCTCGTTGGGGCCAAAGCTGCCGTCGGCGTGGCCATTGACAATGCCCGCAGCGGTCATCGCGGCTATGTGGCCCTCTGCCCAGTAGCCCTGGGTGTCGCCAAAAGGAGCCTCGCCCGAGAGGTCAAGGCCCATCATGCGGGCCATGGTCGCCGTGAACTGACCACGGGTGAGGAGGTCGTTGCCCCCAAAGTCCCCGTTGGTGTAGCCGTGCATGTAGTCATTCTCGGCCATGTGATCGGCGTAATCCGCGTACCAGCTTCCCGCCGTATCGCCGAACATACGCTGATTCATGGTGCCGTCGGTCATGCCGGGCTGATTCATGGTGCCGTCGGTCATGGTCGTCCCGGACTGGGTCATGCTGGACTCATCCATGCTGGATTGGCGGGTTGTATCGCCTGAGCTCATTTGGCTGGTGCCCATGTTGGCGGTACTCATGTTGGCGGTGCCTGAATTGGCGGTGCCCATGCCGCCCCCGCCGCCCATTGCAAAGGCCGCACCGGTCATGGCGAGCACCAGGGCCGTGGCGCCGGCGAGGACGAAGGTAAGTCGTGAAGAAAGCCTCAAAAGATTCTCCTAGCTGTGGAATTCCGAGTGACAAATCTTACGTGCCCGATGTAAAGGGCATGTAAGGGAGCGGTGAGAGACGTCTTAGGGTTTGCCGGGATGTCTATCCCAGCCGGTCGGCTAGGGTGTGCATGGCCGAGCGGAGTTTTGGCTCGTCTGCCTCACGGCCGGCAGTAAGTGCCCCTCGTCGGCGTGGGCGTAGCTGATGTAGACGTCGTACGAGGCGTCCTCCGCAACACCTTTAGCCGACTCTGCACCAGGCCGAAAGGGCTCCTTCTTCAAACGGGCGAATTCGGCCGCAACAGCGCCCGCGTCCTTGTCGGAGCGAAGGACGAGGCGGAAGCGGTCCAGAGGCAGTCCTTCTTCCATCCAACGTGCGGTTGCATCCAACGTGCGGTCGCGAACACGATCTCCCTCAGCATGACCAGATCGTCGACCTGCTGGTCCCCGAGGCGAGGAGCGGTGAGGCGACCGACCGGATCTTTGCCGGCCCGAAAAGGGAAGGGCGCTAGACTCCGGAAGACGTCACCGACCAGGGCGGGTGCGTTCTCCGGCTCGGGGGGTTCGCAAGAGCCCCCCGGCGACCCCAAGAGCGACGAGCGGGCGCTGAGAAGACTGCGCGACCCGGACGAGCTGCGACATCGACGAGATCCTGGCCGACGAGGCCCTCAGCCTTCGGCGGTCCAAAGAGCCGGAAGACGAGTTACGCGGGCCTTCGTCGACACGCAGGCCGGCAGTTCGGTTCGGTGCTTGACATCGTATAGATCTACCAGGCGGCGGGTAGGCCTCGTGTAAAGCCGTACCCATAAGGTGGCCCTCGCCGCCGGGCCGCCCCGGAGTAGCAGAAAGCGGGTGGCAGCCATGAATCCCCCCAAGTTCGAGAAGGAGCGTCTCGACCTCTTCGCGCGGGCGGGCTTCCCAAGCGAGGGCCGTCGGATCGTCGATGAACAGGGACGCACCACCTACCTGATCGAGTCCGGGCCCACGAACTCGCCAACCACCTCGGCCGATGGGCGTCCGGCGACCGTCCTCATCCACGGGGGCCTCTCCCAGGCGAGCGAGTGGGCACCCCTCGCCGGCCGTCTGCCGGGCCGTGTCGTGATTCCCGATCGTCCGGGTCACGGGCTGAGCTACCCCATCGATTACCGAGGCGTGGACTTCCGCCGGTCGGCCACCGACTGGGTGAAGCACGTACTGGATGCCGCCGGTGTGCGCCGCGCGGACCTCGTGGGGAACTCCATCGGCGGTTTCTTCTCCCTGGCCTTTGCCCTCGAGCACCCGGAACGCGTGCGCCGCCTCGTGCTGGTGGGGGCGGCGGCCGGGCTGCACCGGGAACTGCCCCTCATCGTGCGGTTGTGGGGCAACCCCGTGGTCGGGCAGGTCATCAGCCGGACAACGATTACCGACCCCGAGACCTTTCGCCGGCGGATACTCGGCACCCTGGTCATGGCCCATCCCGAGCGGATGGACTCAGATCACGTGCGCCTCATGGCGGCGGCGGGGAACCTGCCCGGGGTGTCCGAAAGCGCCTTCTCCATGCTCCGCCGGGTCACTACCCTGGCCGGCTGGCGCCGGGAGTTGATGCTGCGCGAGGAGACGGCCCGCCTGGCGATCCCGACGAAGTTCGTCTGGGGAGACCGGGACGCCTTCGCCCCGCCCGAACGCGGCCGGAAGGTCGCCGAGCGCATGCGGAACGCCTCGTTCGAACTGGTGGAGGACGCCGGGCACGTGCCCCACTTCGACCGCGCGGACCAGGTCGCCCGCGCCGTGCTCGACTTCCTCGCCGAAGCGAACGCGGCTTGAGAGCGGTTCGATTCCGCGCGGAAGATGGGGAGTTACACCCACCGCCCGGGAGAGCTGACGGAGCGCGTTACCGCCCGCCTCTAGCCCTGGATGCACCTCGCGGTCGGGGGGGCCGCCGGACAGGTAGGTATCGAGTTACGTCCGGCTTAGGTGACCGGTTCCGCCGGACCCGGTTCGTGCTTGCCCCGGAAGAGGTGCCAGAAGCTGACCAATGCGCGGGCGAGAGTTCCGACGCGACTCACTCGAACGCGAGAGCGCGGGAGAAGGAGACCCTTGCGTTCGCGCCGGTCCTCTACTATCCCAGCGGGGGACTAGGAGCAGGCCGGCACGGCGGACGCCGGACCGCGATCAGCTTTCGGGCGCCGATTCCTCGCCCAGGGAGGGGTAAAGGGCGAGAGCCTCCTCCAGGGTGGCTCCGGCCCGTATCCGGGTGAAGATTTCGAGAAGATCGACCTCGACCTCTACGGCGAGCCGGTCGTGGTCGTCCGCCGGCGCCCCGAGCTTCGCTTCGCTTCGGCCCTCCGTGCTCATGAGGGTTTCCACCTGCGCGCCGGCCTGGCTTTCCCAGTCAGTGACTTCGCGCAGCGCCTGCACGGCGTAGTAGGCGCCGGTCAGATAGATGGTGCTGCGGCAGCGGATGCTGGCCTCTTCGAACAGGCTAAGGGCCTCTTCCAGCCAAGGGACTGTCGGGGTTCGATCGATGTGCTTCGCGGCTTCCAAGCTGCGGTCCGAGAGTTCGGGCAGGCCTTGGGCGAGGTTGCGGAGCAGCCCGACGATGTTCTGTCGGTAGTAGAAGTTCATGGGCCGTTTTCCCCCTGACTCCATCAAGGGAAACGCCTGTGCTCGCTTCTCTCCGGCGCGACCGCGCAGGACCGGGCTGCCGCCATCTCGAGCCTCCTATTGCGGCAGTGGCGCCCTGCGGCGGCGGACCACGTCAACCGCCGAGGCGGCGAGATAACCGGCCCCCATCAGCACGAAGAACATCAGCTGGTAGGCGTAGCGCGTCGTCGGTATGAATATCAGGTAGAGGACCAGGAAGAGGGCGGCGTAGACGACCACGAAGCGCAGGATCCGCGACCTGAGGACGCCAACCACCAGTCCCCCCAGGCCCAGCCAAGCGAGGAAGTCGTGCAGGCGCAGGGCGAACTCCATCAGCCGCGGCCGTTCCGCCAGTTGCTGGTAGAGCCAGGGCGACTCGAACATGAACTGGATCTTGCCGACCGTGTACCAGCGCAGGTAGCGCAGCGGCTCTTCGGTGAAGCCGCGGATGATGCGTTCCCGGGCGAAGCTGCCCTGGTCCTCGCTCGATAGCCCCGAGGCGGCGAAATCCTCGAGCACGCCCTCCATGTTGGGATAGGTGCCCGCGAGCAGGGGGTTGGCCGAACCGGTCGCGGTGAGGATCAGGGCGTCCAGGGTCACAGCGTTCCTCACCCACCAGACGAGCATCAGCGGGAAGAAGCCGGCCAGGGTGAAGCCAATCAGCCGGGCGACGGTCGGCCAGCTGGACCAGCCCTTGCGGAAGAGCAGGTAGAGAAAGGGCAGCGGCGCGAGAGGCAGGAGCACCGGCCGGATCAGAGCCTGGGCGGCGAGAGCCAGGCCGGCGCCCGCGTTGACCCAGGGGTTACGTGACTCGAGCCCCCAAACCGTCAACCAGAAGTAGAGCAGCATGGTCGCGAGCGACCACACCTCGGTCAGTAGCTGCACGGGGGACTGCACGAAGGGGGGATAAATTGCCATGAGGAAGGCGGTGGCCAAAGCCACGTCCGTCCGCTTTAGCAGCCTCCATACGAACAGAAAGCCGAGCCCCACCGAGGCCGTGCCCACGGCCACCTGAACCAGCCGCGCGACGGTGACCTGCAGGTAAGGGTCGCGGACGAAGTAGTAGACGGCGCTGAGGAAGGCGGGGTAGCCCGGAGTCACGTAGGCGTTGGGCTCGCCCGAAAAGCGCTTGAGCGCGTAGCCGTAGACCCCATCCTCCACCCACTGGTGAGACATCAGTTGATAGTTGAGAGCGTCCCCGGTTATGCGGAAGTCCTGCCAGTGCCACAGGTGAAATCCCAGCCTGAGCGCGAGAGCCAGCGCGAGAATCCCAAGTAGCACGAGCCACGGCAGGTGTTTGCCTTGCGGGCGCCTCAAGGGGGACTAAGGCAGATCGGTGAGCGGCGAGTTTCCGGTCAGAGCGATGATGGACACCCCAAGCACGATCACCAGGGCCCCGATGATCTTGCCCGGGGTCAGCGCTTCGTCGAAGAGATAGTGTGCCGCCACCACGGCAAAAACGTAGGCCATGCTCTGCATGGGATAGGCCAGGCTGAGCTGCACCCGGCTGATGATGTAGAGCCAGAGGATTGTGGCAAAGCCATAGATCACCAACCCGGAGAGGATGTACGGCGAAAGCAGCACCCGGGCGACCCCCATCAGCTGGCTGAAGTCCGCCTGCTGGCCCTGCATGCCCGCCTTCCAGAGAAACTGCCCGCCGACGAGAAGGACGGCGTTCATCAGGACGAGCACGACGTTGCCCGGGTTCATCATGAGCGAGAAGCCTCCGCCGGCCGGGCCGTGCCGGACGCGTTCGGAGTCGCCGCTTCGAGCTCGTTTTGATTCATCTCCACCACCCGCCGCAGATAGGCGATCTCCTGAGCCATGGTACGGATGCCGTCTTGGTGGGAGGAGAGCACCATGGTCTGATACATCAGCAGGGTGAGGATCAGATAGATGGCTCCGAGAAAGACCAGGCTGGGCATGTAGGCGACGCCGATGGCCTCCGAGATGGCGTTCAGGGCAGGCAGGCCGAGCGCCGCCGCGAAGGCCGCTCCCCCGATCATCACCCAGATGAAGGCGTGGCGGTCGCGCAGCCGGTGCCTCCCGGCGAGCAGCATGATCTGGCCCAGGAAGATCCCGGCTACCAGAAGTGAGATTGCGTGTACGACTCCCATGGGTTCTCCGACTCCTTGACTATGAGAGCGAGAGAGCGTCGACCCGAAACTCTACCGCATTGAGGAGAATCCGTCGGAGCCCGAGAGGTCCCCGTCTAGAACACGCGGCGGATCACCAAGAAGAGCGTGACCTTGGCCATGTAGTAGAGCGAGCGTACCGCCGTGATCGACGACACGCCTCCGGCCCGGTCTCTCATGTCTACCGGCACCTCGGCCAGGCGGTAACCCCGGCGGGCCAGGCTGACCACGACCTCGACCTCGGGATAGTCGACCGGATAATGCTTTACGAACTCCTCGATCACCCGGCGGTTTGCTAGACGAAAGCCGGAGGTGGGATCGGTGACCTTTAGCCCGGTGAGGAACCGGATCAGGTGCTGGAAGTAATAGATTCCCGAGCGGCGCGCGCGGCCGCCCCGGTAGCCCCGCTCCTCGACGAAGCGCGAGCCGATCACCACGTCGTGTCCGCCGTCCTCGAGCGCATGGGCCAGCCGGGGCAGGTCCTTGGGGTCGTGTTGACCGTCGCCGTCCAGCTGCGCCGCATACTGATAGCCCTCGCGGTAGGCGTAGCGGTAGCCGGTTTGCATGGCCCCCCCGATGCCCAAGTTGATGGGCAGATCGAGGTGGGGGATGCCTTCCCGGTCCAGAATGCGCGCCGTGTCGTCGGTGGAGCCGTCGTTCACGACGATGAAGTCGTAATCGACCGCTGCCCTGACCTCGGCCACGGTGGCGGCGATGCTATCGGCCTCGTTGTAGGCGGGGATGATGATGAGGAGGTCTCGCACGCGACGCAATATAGAGGAGCGAAACGGGCGGAGCAAGCCCGCCGCCGGTTCGGGCACGCTCAATCTGCGAACGCGGTAGGATCAAGAGCCGCCACTTGCAACTAGGAGTGCCACATCGGACGCCCTGAGCCCGCATCTGCCTTAGGACCGATTCTGTTCGCCGCGCTCGTGCTTCTCGCCCTGGTGGGGGGCGGTCTTGGGTGCGCCGACCAGCAACTCCCGGCGGCCTCGACGGGCCACGCCGCTGAGGCCGGAGAGGGTTATCCCCGGCTTTCGGTCGACGTGCTGCGGGTGGTGGACGGCGACACCATCCTGGTTCGCCTGCCGAACGGAGCCACCGAGCGGGTGCGCTACATCGGGATCGACACTCCCGAATCCGTGCGCCCCGAACAGCCCGTGGAGCCCTACGGACCCGAAGCGGCAAACCGCAACCGCGAGCTCCTCTCGGGCGCGCAGGTGGAGCTCGAGTTCGACGTCCAGGAACGAGATCGCTACGGCAGGGTGCTGGCTTACGTGTTCGCCGACGGGATGTTGGTCAACCGTCGGCTGGTGGAGGAGGGCCTGGCGTTCGCCATCACCTACGCCCCCAACGTGCGCAACCAGCAGGAACTGTTGGACGCCCAGCGGCAGGCGAGGCAGGAGGGCGTGGGGATATGGTCGACAGACTGAGCTTTGGCTTCCAAATCCGTTTCGTAGTAGAGTTGGATTTCTGGCACTAAGCTAGGAGCATTCTTTGACCGAGCGAGAGATGATCACCGCCGAGGTGATCCAGGAGTTCTCCGAGAAAGCGGCCCGCTCTTTGGGCAAAGAGAGTCTTACTCCGGAAGACTTTGTGGGACTGGCCAAAGACGCCGTGGCGGACGCACGCTTCTACGCTGCCGCGGTCTATTACACTCTCGCCGGCATCAAGTCGCTTCCCCAGGAAAGCGCGAGCACCTACCAGGACCAGGCACAGGAAATGCTCTGGCGGGTTCGCTCGGCGCATCAGAGGCCGCCCGGGGATTAGCACCGTGGCTGAGGGCGCGTTCACGCCTGTGGACATCGCCGACTACGGCTTTCTCTCCGACCGCCAATCCGCCGCCCTGGTTTCGCGGCAGGGCTCGGTGGACTGACTTTGTTTTCCCCGCCTCGATTCCGCACCGGTTTTCGCCCGCCTGCTGGGGCGCGAAGTGGTTCTGCGCGACGATCCGACTCTATGGCTCGCAGTACCCGTCGATCGCCAACGTTTTGCTCAACACCTTCCGGCATGCTGCAGGATCAGTTGCGCTCGACGGGTGTGCCCGAGCACGCCGCTCCTCTCCGCCGGCAGGCGGCGCTGGTGCTCGAGGGCGTGAAGCAGGCACCCCTACTCGAAGCGGATCGTGAGCGCGTGTATCGGGTAGCAAGGTGGTACGGGGTTCGATGCCCCGGACGCAGACCCGCGAGCGCCGGCAGAGGGCGATCTGCCGCATGGTGCCGAGGGGGTTGCGGCCCTGACCATGGGGCGGGGTGCTACGTAGGACACGATCCACGAGACGACGCCAAAGGAGATCAGACATGGCCGAGGATAAGATTGGACGAAGAAAGGCGGGCGAACACCTCGAAGAGCTCGGACTATCGCAGCTCTCGGGATTCACGCAGCTGGAGCCGGAGCAATACGAAGACGAATCGGGCGGCCGTTACGTGCGGGTGCGGGGAGTCAGGCAGGACCAGTTGGAGCAGGGCGCCGTGCCGGAGTACATCGACGACGCGGCCTTCAGCTGGGAGGAGTTCGAGTCCTACTACGATGTGGCCGACGTGGATCTAGACGAGCCCTAGGGCGGCGACGGCACCTGCTACGGCGAAAGGCGGCTGTGCGCCGCGTGCCGCGAACGGCACCCGTTGCCGGGAACTGCCCTGTTCCTTGAAGTAGGGACCGCCTCCGGGGGGAGGGGTCCCTTTCCTTGCAATAGAGGCGCCCGTCCCGGGATACCGAGGCCGGCCCCGAGTCCGCGTGGCGCTACAT
>JAGXFV010000021.1 GCA_024637095.1 Actinomycetes bacterium | reverse complement strand
TTCGCTCAATGCGTCTGCCGGTGACGGAGGCGGACGTAAGTCCCTTTGCCGACGTGGTCATCTCGGGCCCTGACTCACTCTTTCCTGACAATTTCGTGGCCGCGGCGGCCCGCGAGGGCATCACCAAGGGAACCTCGCCCGGGAAGTTCTCTCCCTATAGCCCCGTTCGCATTAGCCAGGCGATCACCATGGCCACGCGCGCGGCGGGGGAGCCCTTGGCCACGCCGCCGTCGAGCTATGAGGGGACTTGGGGCGACTTCAGCTTGGCGCATGCCGAACCCGCCCGTATCGCTCAGTACAATGGGCTGCTTCGGGAGTTGCGGCTGGTGGGGACAGGCGGGCCCTGGCGTTCGGCCACTCGGGGTGAGGCGGCCGCCTTGCTCTACAACCTGATGGGGACCGACCCCGAGGGCATGACCGGGCGCTTTCTGGGCACTTCCGCGGACCTGATCCGGTTGTTCCGGGACGCGGGGCGCACCAGCGAGAAGTTCACCGTGCCGCTGACCGACCTGTCCAAACTCTACGTCTATTACGCCCGGGAGTTCGGTGTGCGGGCGGACGTGGCTTGGGCTCAGATGGTGCACGAGACCGGATACGGGGAGTACGGAGGAGATGTGCTCCCTGAGCAGAACAACTTTGCGGGCATCGGGGCCACCGGCGGCATACCCGGCAACGCCTTTCAGACGGCCGAGCTGGGCGTGATCGCGCATTTGGCCCACCTGGCCTGGTATGTTTTCCCGGACCATATGGAGGCGGAGGGCTGCCGACAGGTGCCCGGAGGCGTGGTCGTCACAGTGCCTGGGGACCCGCGGCATTTCGTGACCGATGGGCTTCCGCATAAGGGTAATGTGCGCACCGTATGGGAGCTGGGCGGTAAATGGGCACCTAGCCTTGACTATGGGGGAATGGTGCTCAAGTACGCGCTGAGGATCCCCACGACCCGGGGTTGGTAGAGAGGACCAGGACAGAGTGACCGAGTTGATAGAGCGGACCCGATACGGCAACGGCCTTTTCGTTCAGGGCTTCAGGTACCTGACGGTGGCCGGGGTCGCCACCGTTGTGGATTGGGCGCTCTTCGCTGTCATCCTGCAGTTTTTTGGCCTGCACTACGTGGTCGGCACGGTCATCTCCCTGGCGGTCGGCACTTACGTGAACTACCGGCTTTCGGTCCGCTTCGTGTTTGCGGCGCGGCCCTTCGACCGCTCGGTCGAGCTGCTTCTGGTCTACACAGTCAATCTGATCAGCCTGGGCCTGAGCATCGCGGGCATGATCGCCTTCGTCGAGGGTGCGGGCTTTTCGCCGTTCGTCGCGAAGGGCGCTTTGATGGTTGGTCTCTTCGGCTGGAACTATCTGCTGCGGCGCTATCTGGTCTTTGCCGAAGGGGACGAACCGCGCCTCCTGGCCTTGATGGGCCGGATTCGCCGGTTGCGGCTGGGCCGGCGCCTGGCTACCGTCGCCGGCCGCTCGGTGACTTCGGCGAAGGCGTGCGTGCGGCCTGAATTCGAGGCGGAGGGGTAGATCGCCCTCAGCGTAGCGCCAGGATCCAGGCGGATACCCTCTGAATCACCAGTAGATCCACATTGTCTGCCTGCTCGTATTCCGCGGGCGAGGACGGGCCGCTGCCGCTCATGAACAGGTGATTCAGGTTGGCCAACTGCTCGATGTGCACCCGGCCTTCGTCGGCGAAGGCCGATCTCCAGGCCGATTCGTCCTGCTCCGTCACCTGGTAGTCGCGTTCGCCGAAGAGCGCCAGAATGGGCTGATCGAGTTGTCCGGCTACGGCGAGGGGATCGTAGCCTTCCAAGGAACGCCAGTAGGAGGCGGGCACACCCAGGGGTAGTTCGCTCGCTTCCGCCGTTTTATCGCCCTGGCGCACGGCCCCGATCTGTTGCTCGAGTTCATCGAGCTGGGCCTGTTCTTCGGCGCTCACCTCACCGTCGAGCTCGGCCAGATAGAGGGACTGACCGTAGATCAGATCCTCGAGGGGCCGGGCCGCCGGTGCGAGCAGGATGAGCCCGTCCGGCTCCACACCCGCTTCCCCGGCCTGGACCGCGATCCGCGGCGCGAGGAACGCGCCCAGGCTGTGACCGAGTACGTAGATCTGGTCACCATTGATCTGCTCCCGCGCCTTCAGCAATTCAAGCGCGGAAACCGCATCGTCCACGGTTTCCTCGTCCACTCCAAAGTCCTCCTGCTCGGCCGCGCGTTGGGCGTGCTCCTTGGTCCGCTTCTCGTACCTTAGGACGGCAATGCCGTGCGAGGCGAGGCCCCAGGCCAGATCCCGAAATGGCCGATTGGGGCCGATGGTCTCGTCGCGGTCGCTGGGACCCGAGCCATGCACCAGCACCACTGCGGGGAAGGGCCCATCGCCCTCGGGCAGGGTGAGCGTGCCCGGCAGGGGCCAATCCGGTGCGCCGACGGTGACCTCCTCCTCGGAGAAGGAGGACTCGACCACGTAACCCGGAGGGTTGTACCCTTGAGCCTTTTCCGACCGCGACTCGTCGGCGCCCACGGGGAGGAAGAAGAGCCCGCTCACGCGGCCGTCCGGTCCGAATACCACCTTGACGTCGATGGGGCCGTCCCGAAACTGAGAGACCACGTACACCACGCGGAACTCTTGCTCGACGGACGTGCGCGTGTCCACGATCTCTTCGTAGACGCCCGCTTGCTGCTCGAGCGACTCCCACAGGCCACTCATCTGTTCCTCGGGGAGCGCGGCCTGCATCTGCTCGTCGAAGGAGCCGTGGGCCTGAGCGTACTCCCCCCGCGCGAGCTGCTCGACCAGGGCGCGGGCCTGCTCGACCAGGGCCTCGCGGTCTTCGAAGTCGGCCTCCGTCGTGCTAACGTCCCGCGCCGCTTCGTCCGTGGTTTCTTCGCTGTTAGGGTCTGAGGTCTCCGAATCCCCGTCACATCCGACCGCCCACGCGAGCGCGGTGATGAGGGCGAGCGCGACGATGAGGCCGGTGATGGCCGGCTTTGCTGAGAGGCGGGTGCTAAGTGTCACCGCTATCCCTTCTATTGGCTTAGTCGGTGGATCTTACCGACCGATCTCCGCCGTCACAATCCGAGAATGACGAGCTATGCGTCAATTTGCGGCGCGGCGCGGGTTTCTCTATGCTGTGACGGCGCTTCGCTAAGCCGGTATCCTGAAGCGTCAGCCACATCCCACCAGTGAGGACGAGCTTCATGGGAATGACCATAACCGAGAAGATCCTGGCACGGGCCGTGGGCAGGGAGTCGGTCGCGCCCGGCGACTTGATCATGGCCCGGGTGGATTTCTGCCTGGGCAACGACATCACCGCCCCCGTTGCCATCGACGAGTTCGAAAAGGCGGGTTTCGAGCAGGTGTTCGATGCCGCGCGAATTGCCTTGATCCCCGATCACTTCACTCCTTGCAAAGACATCAAGACGGCGATGCTGGTCAAGCAGATGCGCGAGTTCGCCCGGCGGCACGAAATCGAGCACTACTACGACGTGGGCCGCGTGGGAGTGGAGCACGCCCTGCTCCCGGAAATGGGCCTGGTCGGCCCGGGCGACGTGGTGATCGGCGCCGATTCGCACACCTGTACCTACGGGGCGCTGGGCGCCTTCGCCACCGGCGTGGGTTCCACCGACCTTGCCGGGGCCATGGCCACCGGGGAGGTCTGGTTTCGCGTGCCCGCCAGCCTGAGGTTCGTCTTCGAGGGCGAGTTGGGGCCGTACGTGGGCGGCAAGGACCTCATCCTGCACACCATCGGCGAGATCGGCGTGGACGGCGCGCTCTACCGGGCGATGGAGTTCACCGGCCCGGTTATCGAGACTCTTTCGATGGACAACCGCCAGACCATGGCCAACATGGCCATCGAGGCGGGGGCCAAGAACGGCATCATCGCGCCGGACCGGATCACCCGCGAATACATCGAGGGACGCTTCCGGCGGGAGCCTCGCTACTACGAATCCGACGCCGACGCCGCCTATGAGTTCGAGTACCGTTGGCGGGGAGAAGACATCCCCCTGCTGGTGGCCAAGCCGCACCTGCCCTCCAACGTGGCCCGGGCGGACGAATTGGCGGACACGCGCATCGACCAGGTGGTGATCGGCAGCTGCACCAACGGCCGTATCGAGGACCTGCGCGCCGCCGCCGAGGTCCTGCGCGGCCAAAAGGTGGGGCGCGACGTGCGCTGTATCGTCATCCCCGCCACTCAGGCGATCTATCAGCAGGCCATGGACGAAGGTCTGGTGGACGTCTTCCTGGCCGCCGAGGCGGTCTTCTCGGTGCCCACCTGCGGTCCCTGCCTGGGCGGGCACATGGGCGTTCTGGCCGAGGGCGAGCGCGCCGTCAGTACCACCAACCGCAATTTCGTCGGGCGGATGGGGCACGTGAACTCCGAGGTGTATCTGGCCGGTCCCTACGTGGCTGCGGCTTCGGCCATTGCCGGCCACGTGGCGACTCCCGACCAGATCCAGAGCAGGAGGGCGGCGTGATGGCCGAGCAGAGCATGCGGGGGGCCGACGAGCCCCAGACCACCCTCGAGGGCAGGGTATGGACCTTCGGCCGCGACGTCGACACAGACCTAATCATCGCCGCGCGCTACCTGACCATGAAGGAGCCCGAGGAACTGGCCGAGCATCTGATGGAAGACCAAGATCCGGAGTTTCCCCGCAAGGTGCAACCCGGCGACATCCTGGTGGCGCAGGAGAACTTCGGCTGCGGGTCGAGCCGCGAGCACGCGCCCATCGCCATCAAGGGCGCCGGCGTGCAGGCTGTAATCGCCAAGAGCTTCGCCCGAATCTTCTACCGCAACGCTTTCAACACCGGCCTGCCTATCCTGGTATCCGTCGAGGCGGCGGACCGCATTCAGGAGGGCGACCGTATCCGGGCCGACCTGGCTGCCGGCACCATCGAGAATCTGACCCGTAACGAGTCCTACCAGGCCGAGCCTCTGCCCGAGTTCATGCGCGAACTCGTGTCCGCGGGCGGGCTGCTGCCGTACCTGAAGGCAAGGGAGCAACGATGAGTCATTACCAGATTGCGGTCGTTCCCGGCGATGGGACCGGTCCGGAGGTGGTCCGTGAGGGCCTGAGGGTGCTGGAGGCGGCGGCTGCGCGGGCCGGTTTCACCTACGACCTCACCGAGTACGATTTCGGCGGCGAGCGTTACTTGAAGACCGGCGAGACCCTGCCCGATTCGGCCGTGTCCGAACTTCGCGACTTCGACGCCATCTTCCTCGGGGCCATCGGTCATCCGGAAGTGGCTCCCGGCATTTTGGAGCAGGGCATTCTGCTCAAAGCCCGCTTCGACCTCGATCTCTACATCAACCTGAGGCCGGTGAAGCTCTATCCGGGAGTCGAAACTCCCATCAAGGACAAAGGGCCCGAGGACATAGATTTCGTCGTGGTGCGCGAGAACACCGAGGGCCTCTACGCTTCCACCGGCGGCTTCCTGCGCAAGGGCACGCCCGACGAGATCGCCGTGCAGGAGAGCGTAAACACGCGCAAAGGGGCGGAGCGCTGCCTGCGCTACGCCTTCGACTATGCCAAGCGCCCGGACCGCGAGGGCGAGCTCACCCTGGTGGGCAAGACCAACGTGCTCACCTATGCCTGGGATCTCTGGTGGCGGGCCTTCAACGAGGTGGGCGAGGCCGATTACCCCGAGATAAAGCGCGAGTACGCCCACGTCGACGCGGTCTGCATGTGGTTCGTCAAGAACCCCGAGTGGTTCGACGTGATCGTCACAGACAACATGTTCGGCGACATCATCACCGACCTGGCCGCGATGATCCAGGGCGGCCTCGGGATCGCCGCCGGCGGGAACATCAATCCCGATCCGGGCGGTACCGCCATGTTCGAGCCCATGGGCGGCTCCGCGCCGAAGTACGCCGGCCAGAACAAGATCAATCCTCTGGCGGCCATCGCCTCCATGCAGATGATGCTGGATCACCTGGGGGAGAAAGACGCGGCCCGTTGGGTGGAGGCCGCGGTCATGCATTCGACCGAGCGCCTACCCTCGATGGCCGCGGGCAGGATGGGCATGAGCACCAGCGAGGTCGGCGACATGGTGGTCACCCACGTCAAGGAGGGGACTGTCACCGAAGAGAGCGGCTGGTAGGGAGCGAGCATGCAGATTTTCATCGACGGCGAGTTCTACGACGAGACCGAGGCCAAGATCAGCGTCTTCGACCACGGTCTCCTGTACGGGGACGGGGTTTTCGAGGGGATCCGGGTCTACGACGGCCGAATCTTCGAATGCGACGCGCACTTCGACCGCCTGTACAACTCGGCCCTGGCGATCGCCTTGAACATCCCCATGTCCCGCGCCGACCTGCTCGAGGCGACCTGTGAAACCGTGCGGCGCAATCAGCTGGACGACGCCTACATCCGTCTGGTGGTGACGCGGGGGGTGGGCGACCTGGGACTCAACCCGATGAAGTGCCCGAAGGCCACCGTATTCATCATCGCGGCGACCATTCAGCTGTATCCGCAGGAGCTCTACCAGAAAGGCCTGAAGATCGTCACCTGCTCGACCCGGCGCAACGACCCGCAGGCGATCAATCCCGCCGTCAAGAGCCTCAACTACCTGAACAACGTGCTCGCCAGTCTGGAACTGCGGGGCACCGGCGCTGACGAGGGCCTCATGTTGAGCGCGCAGGGCTTTGTGGCGGAGTGCACCGCGGACAACTTCTTCATGGTCAAGAACGGTGTGGTGCACACGCCCGCCACGGGGGTCGGTGCCCTGCACGGGGTCACCCGGGCCGCGGTCATGCGCCTGGCGCGCGAGCTGGGCTACGAGGTTCAGGAAGGGCTCTACACGCTCTACGACGTCTACAGCGCGGACGAGGCCTTTCTCACCGGAACCGCCGCCGAAGTGGCGCCCGTTGTCGAGGTGGACCGCCGTGCCGTTGGAGACGGCCGGCCGGGCGAGATCACCGGCCGGCTGATGGAGCGCTTCGCTGAGTACGCCCGCAGCAGCGGGTATCCGGTCTCGAAGTCCTGAGTTGCGAACGGCGGAGCACCTGGTGAAGCGCAGCATAACTCTCTACGACACCACCCTGCGCGACGGCATGCAGCGCGAAGGCATGAGCGTGTCGGTCGAGGAGAAGCTGCGCATTGCGCTGCGGCTCGCAGAGCTCGGAATCCACGTGATCGAGGGGGGCTTTCCCGGTTCGAATCCCAAGGACGCCGAGTTCTTCCGCCTGCTCGAAGCCGAGGACCTGCGCCGGACTGCCGTCAGCGCCTTCGGCACCACCAGGGGGCGGGCCGGTCAAGCGGAAACCGATCCTGTTCTGCGCGTACTGGCCGATAGTTGGGTGAGTGTCGCCTGCGTCGTGGGCAAGACCTGGAAGCTGCATGTCGAGAAGATCCTCAAGGTCGACCTGGACGAGAACCTGCGCATGATCGCCGAGTCCGTCGCTTTCTTGCAAGAGCAGGGCAAGCGCGTGGTCTACGACGCCGAGCACTTCTTCGACGCCTACGCCGAGCACCCGGAGTACGCGCTCAAATGCCTGCGCACCGCCGCCGAGGCCGGTGCGGAGGCGGTAGTGCTCTGCGACACCAATGGCGCCACGCTCCCCGGAGGGATCGCGCGCACGGTGCGCGTGGTGCATCGGGACCTGGGCGAGGCGGTGCGCGTGGGCATTCACACCCATGATGACGGGGGCTGCGCGGTGGCGAACTCGTTGGTCGCCGTGGAAGAGGGCGCCGCGCACGTCCAGGGGACCATTAACGGATACGGTGAACGGGCGGGCAACGCCGATCTCTGCGTGATCATCCCGGCCCTCAAGCTGAAGCTCGACTGCGACTGCATCTCCGACGAAGACCTGCGTAAGCTGACCGACACCTCCCATTTCGTCGCCGAGCTCTGCAACATCGCGCCGGACCCCCACCAGCCCTACGTGGGCCGCAACGCCTTCGCGCACAAGGGCGGCCTGCACGTCGCCGGAGTGGCGGCGGACGCCCGCACTTTCGAGCACATTCGCCCGGAGACGGTGGGCAATGCCTCGCACGTGCTGGTCTCCGAGCTCTCGGGGAGGGGAACCGTGCGGGAGCGGGCCAGGGATCTGGGCCTCGAACCCACCCCGGAGCAGGTCGACGCCGTACTCAGCCGGCTGAAGGCCAAAGAGCACGAGGGCTATTACTATGAGGCCGCCGACGCTTCCTTCGAGCTCTTGGTGCGGAACGAATTGGGCGAACGGCGTGAGTACTTTCGGCTGGAGAGCTTCCGCATCATCGTGGAGAAGCGCGAGGACGGCGACATCCTCACCGAGGCGACCATCAAGGTCCACGTGAATGGCGACCGCGTCATTCAGACTGCGGAGGGCAACGGCCCGGTCAACGCCCTCGACCGGGCGCTGCGTCTGGCGATCGAGCGCAAGTATCCGGACGTCGAGAAGATCCAATTGGTGAACTACCGCGTCCGCATCCTGGACGAAGCCAAGGGCACCGGGGCGGTCACCCGCGTGCTGCTGGACTCGTCGGACGGGCACGACTCCTGGGGGAGCGTGGGCGTGCACGAGAACGTGGTCGAAGCGTCGTGGCAGGCACTGGTGGATTCGATCGTCTACGGTCTGATGCACGAGCACCCTGGGGAGGCGTAGAGGCGGCGCTTCCCCGCCGACCGGAACGGCGCATCCGCCGTGTTTTCCTACCGGCCTTGTTCCCATCCGCGAAATCCGACCCCGATTGTCCGGTTTGCCTTGACAGCATCTCGGGATTCTCGTAGACTCTCCCACGAGGTTAGGGATACCTAAGACTATTTGCGAGGATTTCCTTACTGTCTTGCGACGGGAACCCTAGGAGAAGGTGCATGACTCTACTCGAAGCGAAGTCCGGCCGGCCGGTTCGCATCTTGGAAATAGGCGACGCGCAGGCGCGCGCCCAGTGCATTCGACTGGGTATCGGCGAGGGCACGGTTGTCGACGCGGAACGCCTGCGCGTGGGCCCGGTGCTGGTGCGCCATCACGATTCAGAGGTTTGTTTGGGCCGTGAATTGGCGGGCCGGATTCTAGTCGAGGAGGCTCCCGAGGCGAACCTGAGGCCCGGGCGTGGCGGGATGCATGGCCGGGCCCAGCGGGATCGACGCCGATGGCGCTTCGGCTCTAAGCGCGGGGGCCCTAGATGAGCGGGCAGAGCCCTGCGGCCACCGGCCACTGTTGCCAGGGCACCACGGTAGTCGAGGTTCCCGAAGGCACCAGGAAGGTGGTCCTGGTCGGTAACCCCAATGTGGGCAAGTCCCTCTTCTTCAACGCTTTTACCGGGCTCTACGTCGACGTGTCCAACTATCCGGGCACCACCGTCTCCATTTCCAGCGGCCGCATGGACGACTACCTTATCCTGGACAGCCCCGGGGTCTATGGGGTCTCCTCCTTCAATGACGAAGAAACCGTCGCCCGCGACGTGATCCTCGAGGCCGACATCGTGGTCAACGTCGTCGACGCCGTTCACCTCGAGCGCGATCTCTTCCTGACCCAGCAGTTGATCGACATGGGCCTGCCCATGGTGGTTGCGCTCAACATGGTCGACGAGGCCGGGAAGCGGGGCCTGCGGGTCGATCCGGCCGCCCTCTCCCGCGAGCTGGGAGTGCCGGTGATTCCCACGGTGGCCACACAGCGTGAAGGCTTGGAGGAGGTCAAGCAGGCCCTGAGCGAAGCCCGAATCGGCGTATCCGACCCCATTCTGCAGGACCGGCTGCTGGGGCTGCTCGACCGCGTGGGCAGCAAACCCGAGGCTCTGATGATCTTGGAAGGCGACCCCTACGTGGCCGAGCGTCACGGAGTGGAGCCCCAAGGGATGCGGGACGAGCTCTACATGGCCCGCAGGCAGCGGGTGAACGCCATACTGCCCCGGGTGATCGATCGCCGCGAGCACACACTAGACCTGCGCACCAGGCTGGGACACGCGCTGATCCGCCCGCTGACCGGGCTGCCCGTGCTCGTCGTCACGCTGTTCCTGATGTACGAGCTCATCGGGGTTCTGGTGGCGCAGATCATCGTGGGCTTCACCGAGGGCACCGTCATGCAGGGCTACGTCGAACCGCTGCTGCGCTCCGCGGCTCAGGCCGTGCTCGGCGATTCCAACGCACTCTACGAGCTGGTGGCGGGCGAGTTCGGGGTGCTGACGCTCACCGTCACCTACGTCATCGGTCTACTGCTGCCCCTGGTCATAGGCTTCTACCTGATGCTCTCGGTGCTGGAGGACTCCGGCTACCTGCCGCGGATTGCCGCGCTCACCGACCGCATGATGACCTCCATCGGGCTGAACGGACGCGCGGTCATCCCGATGATTCTCGGCTTCGGTTGTATCACGATGGCCACCATCACCACTCGAATCCTGGGTAACGAGCGGGAGCGGAAAATTGCCACGGCTCTCATGGCCTTCGCCATACCCTGTTCGGCCCAACTCGGTGTGATTGTCGCGCTGTTGGCGGTGGCCGGCGGACCGCGGATGGCTCTGGCCTACGGGCTGATCATGTTCATGGTTTTCGGGCTTCTGGGAGTGGCTCTTTCCCGCTACCTCCCCGGTACCTCGACCAGTCTGCTAATCGATCTGCCCCCGCTGCGGGTACCCCGGCCCATCAACGTGCTGACCAAGACCTGGTACAAGACCACCGGTTTCATCCGCGAGGTGACCGTCTACTTCGCCGCGGGCGCCCTTTTGATCGGCACCCTGCAGGTGACCGGCGCCCTGGTTGCCGCCCAGGACCTGGCCGCCCCTCTAGTGGAGGGCTGGCTGCGCCTGCCCCGCGAGGCGGCGACCGCCTTCATCATGGGCTTCGTCCGGCGCGACTTCGGCGCCGCCGGGCTCTACGATCTGGGACTCAGCGGGCCTGCCATCCTGGTTTCCTTGGTGACCATCACCCTCTTCGTGCCCTGCGTGGCCTCGGTGCTGGTGATCATGAAAGAACGCGGCCGTAGCTTCATGATCTTCACCTGGGTGGGCAGCGTGGTTCTCGCCTTCACCGTCGGTGGACTGCTCGCTCAGTTCATCGGCTTGCTTTAGGAGGGCCGCATGATCCGTTGTCCCAAGTGCGGGCTGCGAATGGATTCGGTTGTGCTGCGCTGCCCCCGGTGTCTGGAACCCATGCCTCTCGGCTGTTCCGGGGATTGTAAGAGCTGCGGCAAGAAGGACTGCTAGCCTTCTTCTGCCACCCCTCGCTGCAGGACCGCGTTTGACAGCGGCCTCGCCCTCCTGTGAAATAGCTTTGAGGTAGACGTCCAAAACGGACGGGGTCTTCCCCGAGAATTAGGAGGAGCGGCATGCGGCGAGCATGGATCGGATATCGGGGCATGGCTCACGAAGCGGCGGTGGTTGGAGATGCCTTCCGGGTCCAGATCGGAGGGCGAACCGTGGAACTGGGCCGGGAAGAAGTCAGGCTCCTTCCCCCGCCACCTCCTTCCAAGATACTGGCCGTGGGCTGGAACTTTCCCAAGCACCTGGAGGAGATGGTCGACCGGCTCCCCGAGAGGGCGGTCACCGAGGCACCCAAGGAGCCGATCATATTCTTCAAGCCACCGTCCTGCCTGATCACCGACGGCGAGCCCGTGGTCTTTCCCAAAGACGCCACTCGGGTGGAGTACGAGGGCGAGCTCGTGGTCATGGTCGGAGCCCGGGCGCGCCGGATTTCGCCCGAGGAGGCACGGGGTATCGTGCGCGGCTGGACTTGCGGCAACGACGTCACCGAGAGAGAGATGCAGAGCGTCGACAAACAGTGGTGGCGCGCGAAGGGCTACGACACCTTCGGCCCGGTGGGCGGCATCTACGAGACCGACATGCCCGACGCGGAGGCTCTCATCGAGACCCGGGTGAACGGCGAACTGCGCCAGCAGGGCCGGGTAAAGGACATGCTCTTCGATCCCTTCGAGGTGCTCTCCTACATCTCTCAGGCACTCACGCTCGAGCCGGGCGACCTGGTTATGCTGGGCACCCCTCCTGGGGTGGGGGGGCTCGAAGTCGGAGACGTGGTGGAAGTCGCGGTGGAAGGCGTGGGAACGCTGCGCAACGAGGTGGTGCAGGAGACCGACTAGGGCCTCGAGGCCGGCAGGCAAGCCGCCGAATCCCGGCGCTTCCCGAGAAAAAAGACCGCTAAGAGCGGACAAGGGACGCCTAGAGGAGGACGGGCGGTTGAGGGGCGGGTCCGCATCGGGTACACTCCGGGAGTGAATCAGAGTGGTGAAACCCCCGTCCCGAACTCCGCGTCGTCGGGCTTTTGCCACCTGCACGTCCACTCCGATTTCTCCGCGCTCGACGGTGCCTGCAAGGTGACCGAACTGGTCCGCCGCGCCGCCGAACTCAAGATGCCCGCGGTTGCGCTGACCGACCACGGAGTGCTCTCCGGCTCTATCCAGTTCTATCAGGCGGCCAAGAAGGCCGGCGTCAAGCCCATTCTCGGGCTGGAGGCCTATGTGGTCGAGGACCGTCTGCGCAAGGATTTCGCGCAGGAGCACCGTTGGCACCTGACGCTGCTCGCAGAGAACGCCACCGGCTACCGCAACCTGCTGCGGCTGGGGAGCCGCGCCTTCCTCGAGGGTTACTACTTCAAGCCCCGGGTGGATTACGAACTCCTGCGCGAGCACTCCGAAGGCATCATCTGCCTGTCCGGCTGCCCCACCGGCCGTCTGTCCAAAGCCGTGGAGAACACCCGGGGGGACGAGGCCCGCAAGGAACTCCTGCGCCTGCAGGAGGTCTTCGGCGTAGGCAACGTTTTTCTCGAGGTGCAGCAAACCGCCATCGAGGAGCTGGCCCACGTGGCCGGCGGTATTATCGAACTCGCCCGCGAAACCGGCGTGCCTGCCGTGGCCACGAACGACGTTCACTACCTGGAGGCACGGGATGCCGAGGCGCACGACGTGCTGCTCTGCATACAGACCGGCTCCCGCATCAGCGACGAGAAGCGCATGCGTTTCAGCTCTCAGGAGTTCTACTTCAAGACTGAAGAGGAGATGCGCGAGGCCTTCAGCGAGTATCCCGAGGCCGTCGCCAACACCATGCTGGTGGCGGAGCGCTGCGATGTCGAGCTCCAGCTGGGGGAGATCCTGCTGCCCAGCTACCCGGTCCCCGAGGGTCACACCGAGGCGACCTACCTGCGCGAGCTGTGCGAGGAGGGCCTGCGCCGCCGCTACGTCGACGCGGTGGGCCCCGAGCAGCGCGAGCGCCTGGAGAGCGAGCTTTGCACCATCGAAGAGATGGGCTTCCCGCCCTACTTCCTGATCGTCTGGGACTTCGTGAACTACGCCAAGACCAGTGGCATTCCGGTGGGACCGGGGCGCGGCTCGGCGGCGGGCTCCCTGGTCAGTTATCTGCTGGGCATCACCGATCTCGACCCGCTGAAGTACAATCTGCTCTTCGAGCGCTTTCTCAACCCGGCGCGGATCAGCATGCCCGATATCGACATCGACTTCTCCGTCGAGGGTCGGGACAAAGTCATCGAGTACGTGGCGGACAAGTACGGGCGCGACCGCGTGGCCCAGATTGCCACCTTCGGCACCATCAAGGCGCGGCAGGCCATTCGCGATGCGGCACGGGTGATGGACGTGCCCTACAACGTGGCCGACCGGATCGCCAAGCTGATCCCCGAAGGTCCCAAGATCACTCTGGCCGACTGCCTGAAGGACAAGCAGGAACTGCGGGTCGAGTACGACAAGGACGAGGTGGTGCGCCAGGTCGTAGACGTGGCCAAGCCGCTCGAGGGGTTGATCCGCCAGGATTCCATCCATGCCGCCGGCGTGGTCATCGCCGACAAGCCGCTGACCGACTACCTGCCTTTGATGCAGAAGGGCGACGCCGAGGTGGTTACCCAGGTCCCCATGACGGACGTCGAAGGTCTGGGCCTGCTCAAGATGGACTTCCTGGGGCTGCGCAACTTGGACGTGATCGCCAGCGCGGTCAGGATCATCCGCGACAGCGCGAACACCGACTTCGAACTCGACGCGATTCCCCTGGACGACGAGAAGACCTACGAAATGCTTGCGCGGGGCGATTCCGAAGGGGTCTTCCAGTTCGAATCTTCGGGCATGCGCGAGGCCATGCGGGATATCCGTCCCAGCGAATTCGCGCACCTCATCGCCCTGGTTGCCCTGTACCGTCCGGGCCCGATGGAGTACATCCCGGTCTACGCTCGCAACAAGCGCAATCCCGAGCTGGTGGAGATCCTCGATCCCCGGCTGGAGCCCATACTGCGACCCACCTACGGAGTCGCCATCTATCAGGAACAGCTGATGGAGATCGCCAAGTGCATTGGGGGCTTCACCCCGGCCGAGGCCGATGACCTGCGCAAGGGCATCGGCAAGAAGAACCGGCAGATCCTCGACCGGCTCGAGCCCAAGTTCAAAGAGGGAGCTCAGGCCAACGGCACCGCCGGGCGGGTGGCGCAACACCTATGGAGCCTGATGGAGAAGGCGGGAGACTACTCCTTCAACAAGTCACATGCCGCCTGCTACGCCTTCATTGCCTACCAGACCGCCTACCTCAAGGCCAACTACCCGGTTGAGTACATGGCTGCGCTGATCTCGAGCGTGATGAACACCAAGGACAAGGTGCCCTACTACGTCAGCGTGGCCAACGACATGGGCATCGAGGTGCTGCCTCCGGACGTCAACGAGTCCAGCATCGATTTCCGCGGGATCGAGGGCCGCATCCGCTTTGGCCTGAATGCCGTGAAGAACGTGGGCGAGAACGCCATCCGCGACATTCTGGCGGCGCGGGCCGAACTGGGCCCGTTCGCCAATGTCTTCGAGTTCTGCGAGCGCATCGACCTGAGCAAGGTGAATCAGCGGGCCCTGGAGAGCCTGATCAAAGCTGGGGCGATGGACTCCTTTGGCGCCCCCCGCAAGGGTATGCTGCAGGTCTTGGGCCAGGCGGTATCGCACGCCCGCACCGCGCAGGCGGACGCCGCCGCCGGACAGGGCTCCATCTTCGACATGCTGGGCGCGGCCGACGGAACCGCTTCCTCTGCTCCTATTCCCGAGATACCGGCGGGGGACTTCAGCAAGGAGCAACTGCTGGCCCTGGAGAAAGAGACATTAGGCCTCTACGTGTCCTCCCACCCCCTGCGCGACATCCGGCGCCAGATCCGGGCCGAGGCGGAGACCCCGATCTCAAAGCTCGCCGAGCTGCCCGACACCACGGTGACCACCGTGATCGGCATGGTGGGCGCTGTCAAACGGATAACCACCAAGAAGTCGGGCGAGACCATGGCCTTCGTCACCCTCGAGGGCCTCGAGGGCTCGGTCGAGGTCCTCTGCTTCCCCGCCTTTTACGCGGAGAACCGAGAGGTCCTGCTCGAGGATGCCGTGGTCAAGTTGCGCGGGCGTGTCGACCGCAAGGACGAGGCCGACACCAAGCTCATCCCCTTCGAGGTGTCGCCTTTCGTGGCCAAGACCGGCTTCGAGCCCCTTCAGATCTCCTTCGACGGGGAGACGGTCTGCGCAGGTGTTATCGAAGACCTCAAGGCCGTGCTCGCGCGTTTCCCCGGCGGTTGCCCGGTGGAAGCGGAGGTCAAGACGGACGGCGGTCTCTTCCGGCTGCGCTTCGGGGAGCGGTTCACGGTCGATCCGCAGACCAGCCTGTTCGCCGAGCTCAAGTGCCTGCTGGGTGACGGCTGTGTCATGCAGGCCTAAACGGGCTTGAGTTGAGCATTCTGCGCACGCCCTCGGGGACCAAAGACGTCCTGCCCACCGAGGCGGCCGAGCTTCGCCTGATCGAGGACGCGGCCACCACCATTTTCCGGGAATTCGGCTACGGCGAGGTGCGGACGCCCACCCTCGAGCACGAAGAGGTTATGGCCCTCTCGCACGAAGCCTCTCTTCTCACCGGCTTCCGCCTGCTGGACGAGCGGGGACAGCTCCTGCTCCTGCGCCCCGACCTGACCGCGCCCATCGCGCGGCTGGTGGGGAGCCGTTTCGGGGGGCAGCTGGGGCCCCACCGCGTGTTCAGCGTTTCCAAGATCTTCCGCCGTATCCCGGAGCAGCGCGGGTTGGAGGCGGAGTTTCGCCAGGCGGGCATCGAACTGTTGGGGGCGGAGGGCGCCTCCGCCGACGCCGAGGTCATCGCCGTCGCCTGCCGCGCCCTCGAGCGGGCGGGACTGCGCGAGTATCGCGTAGGTCTGGGCCAGCTGGCCTTCTTTCTGGAGTTGCTCACAGCTCTGGTCCCGGTGGTGGAAGACCGCGAGGCGCTCACCCGGGAACTGGTGGGCAAGGATTTCGTCGGCTTCCGCCTGCGCGCCGAGGCGCTCGATCTGTCGACCCAGGACCGGCAGTCCATTCTCGCGGTCCCGGAACTGCGGGGGGGGCCCGAGGTTCTAAGCGAGGCCCGGGAGCACGTGCGCTCCCAGGCCATGCAGGATGCGCTCGACCGGTTGGTGGAGGTCCAGCGTGCGGTCGCCATCTACGGCTACGCAGAGCGACTGCTGTTCGATTTCGGTATCTTCCGCAACCTGGCCTACTATACCGGCTTGGTCTTCGAGGTATATGCCCCTGAGCTGGGGTCGACACTGGGCGGCGGCGGGCGTTACGATAACTTGTTGGAGCGCTTCGGCCGGGCCATGCCTGCGGTGGGCTTCGGTCTGGCCCTGGACCGCGTCCACGCGGCGCTGGTTTCGCAGTCGGCGGAGCTTTCCCGTCGGGTGCCGATGACGCTGCTGGTCGGGGGCCTCGACCGGCACGTGGAGTTGGCCGAGGATTTGCGCGCCGCCGGGCTGCACGTCTTCTCGCTCGCCGAGAATTCGGCGCCCGCCGATGTGCCTTTGCTGGCCCGGCAAAAGGAGGCGGACTTCCTGCTCGAGCCGGCGGACGCCTCCGGTGCGGAGTGGTGGCTTGCCGATCTGCACACCGGCCTCAGGGAGCGGCACCCGGGCCGGGCGCTCCTCGCCCGGTTGCGGGACCCGGGAGCGCTCGGGTCCTCGGGGAGGGACAAGTGAAGTCGCTCAAGATAGCCCTCGCTCGTGGAGCCATCTTCCAGGAGACCGCGGGTATGCTCGAGCGGCTCGGCTTCGATCTGACCGAAGTGCGCGCCAACGATCGCAAGCTGATTTTCGACACGACCGACGGCGCCCGCTTCATCACCACGCGGCCCACCGACGTGCCCACCTACGTCGAATACGGCGCCGCCGACGTGGGGTTCGTCGGTAAGGACGTTCTGCGGGAGAGCCCCAAGAACGTCTACGAGGTGCTCGATCTGGGCGTGGGCTTCTGTCGCATGATATTCGCCACCCCTTCCGGCACCGACCCCTCGCTGGAGACCCTGCGGCACCTGGGCACCTTTCGCGTGGCCACCAAATATCCGAACGTCACCCAGGATTACTTTCAGGAGCGGGGGATCACCCCCGAGATCATCAAGCTCCACGGTTCCATCGAACTCGCTCCGCTCGTGGGCTTGGCCGAAGGCATCGTCGACCTCACCTCCACGGGCACCACGCTCCGGGAGAACAACCTGGTGGAACGCTTCGAGCTCTTCCCCTGCAGCACGCGCCTGATCGTAAACCGCGTCGCCCACAAACTGCTCGCCCCGCGGGTGGCCGAGCTGGCCGAAGGCCTTCGCGAGCTGATCGATGAATCTGGGTAGGGTTCCAGCGTAAGACGGTGCGCCCGAGAGCTGGGAGCGGCCATCGTCGGCGTAGTCAGCTACCGGAGGGAGATCTCCGATGAGAATAGGACCGCTTTCCCCCTACACTCTCGAGGCCGAAGTCGCGGGACTCCGCTTCCAGGAAGAGCGCAGCCACCAGGTGCTCGAAGTGGTGTCGGCGTTGATCGCCGACGTGCGCCGCCGGGGAGACGCCGCCGTGGTCGAGGCCACGCAAAGGCTCGACTGGGCCGAGGCCTCCGCTTCGACCCTTCGGGTTCCCGAGAGCGACCTGGAGAGCGCCTTCCACGAGTTGGATTCCGACCTCGTCGCCGCTTTGGAGTTGATGCGGGACAACCTGCGGTGGTTTCACGAGAAGGAGTTGCGTCACGATTGGGAGGCTCAGGCGCCCACCGGACAGACGGTCGGGATCCGCTATCTTCCCGCGGAGCGGGCAGGGCTCTACGTACCCGGCGGCCTCGCGCCTTATCCTTCCTCTGTCGTCATGAACGCGGTCCCGGCGCAGGTGGCCGGCGTGCGCGAACTGGTGATTGCCACGCCACCCAATAGTGACGGCTCGGTAGCCCCTGTCATCCTCGCGGCCGCTCACCTGCTGGGCATACACGAGGTCTACCGCGTCGGGGGAGCTCAGGCCATCGCCGCGTTGGCGCTGGGAACCGAAACCTTTCCGAAGTGCGATGTGGTCACGGGCCCGGGCAATGCCTACGTGGCCGAGGCCAAGCGGCAACTTTACGGCGTGGTGGGGATCGACGGAGTGACCGGGCCGAGCGAGGTCGTTGTGGTGGTGGACGAGGCGCCCGAGGCGGCCTGGGCCGCCGCCGATCTGCTGGCACAGGCGGAGCACGGCAGCGGCGCCGTGGCCGTGCTGCTCGCGCCCAGCGAGGAGGTCGTGCGGCGCATCGAGGTCGAGGTCGACCGGCTCGTACGAGATTCGGCGCGCGAACCCCAGAATTCCGATGCGGAAACCCTCGACGAGCCGGTGGCCCTCGCAGCCGGTGACGGCGAGACCATCTTTGCCTATTACCCCGAAGCGGGGGAATCCTTCCGCGCGGTGGCCTCTGCTTTTGTCAATCTGTACGCGCCGGAGCACCTGGAGCTCCACGTGGGCGATCCGCATGGCTATCTGGACGAGTTTCGCGCCGCCGGGGCCGTCTTTCTGGGCGCGGAGACCCCGACGGCATTCGGTGACTACGCCGCAGGCACTAATCACGTCCTTCCCACCGGCGGGGCCGCGCGGTTCGCCTCTCCGCTCTCGGTGGATACGTTTCGCCGCAAGAGCTGGCTCGTGGAGATGAATCCCGCCTCGATCGAGCGTCTGGCGCCCGCCGTCGAACTTCTGGCCGAAAGCGAGGGCTTTGACTTTCACGCGCGCTCGGCCGCCCTGCGGCGGAGGGGCTGACGCCGGCCCCGCTATGGTATTGTCGGCCGCGCCCAAGCCTTCGGCCGGCCGACCGAGAAGACGTTCGGCCAACCGAGAAGGCGGTCGCCGGCCAGGAAGCGGTCGCCAACCGAGACGAACAAGGGGGAATCGCGTGGGGCCCTCAGACGGAGATACGGGCCAGAGGCGGAGGAGCGCGCTCGTCGAGCGCGAGACCACCGAGACCAAGATCAGCCTGCGGCTGACTCTCGACGGCACGGGACGGGCTCGAGTCGCCACGGGAATCGGCTTCTTCGATCACATGTTGGAACTTCTGACCCGCCACGGCGGCTTCGACTTAGAGGTGGAGGCCGACGGCGACCTGGAGACCGGTCCTCACCACACGGTGGAAGATGTGGCCATCTGCCTGGGCCAGGCCCTGGAGCAGGCCTGGGGGGACAAGTGGGGGGTCAGTCGCTACGCCTCGATCCACCTGCCCATGGACGAAGCGCTCGTGCTCGTGGTGCTTGATCTCTCCGGCCGGCCGCTCTTGGTGTCGGACGTGGCGTTGCCCCCTGGGAGCATCGGCGGCTTCGACACCGATCTCCTCCAGGAGTTCATGCAGGCCCTGGTGAATAATGCCCGAGTAACGCTGCACGTCCGCTCCTTGAGCGGGACCAACGCCCATCATCTGGTCGAGGCGGTTTTCAAGGGAGTGGGGCGGGCCCTTGCCGAAGCCTCCAGGGTGTCGTCGCCGGCCGGCGGCGTGCCCTCCACCAAAGGCATGCTCTAGAATCGTGGCGGCGGCGGTCACTGAGCGATGATCTACATCCTCGACTACGGGTCCGGCAACCTGCGTTCCGTGCAGAAGGCCTTCGAGGCGGTGGACGTGGTGGCCGAAGTGGGGGCCGATCCGTCTCGCGCACGCTCTGCGGACGGGCTGGTGCTCCCCGGGGTGGGCGCTTTTGGCCACGCGATGGCCGAACTCGATGGTCGTGGCCTCATCGATTTGATCAAGGAACGGATCGGGGCAGGGGTTCCCTTCCTCGGGGTTTGCCTGGGACTCCAGTTGCTGTTCGAAGATAGCGAAGAGAGCCCCGGCGTCCAGGGCTTAGGGATCGTCCCCGGCCGAGTCACGCGGCTGCCCGATCGGGTCAAAGTGCCGCATATGGGCTGGAACCAGATCGAGATCATGCAGGACTCACCGCTTCTCGACGGCGTGCCCGATCACAGCGCCTTTTACTTCGTCCACGGTTTCGTGGGCGTTCCGACGTTCCCGGCCTACGTGCTCACCACGACCGACTACGACGACCTAACCTTCGTCTCGTCCATCCAGAGGGAAAATGTGGCCGCTTTTCAATTTCATCCAGAGAAGTCGAGTGAGTTGGGACTCAAGCTCTACCGCAACTTCGGCAGATGGGTCTACGGGAGGGGGAGATGAGACTCTTTCCGGCAATCGACATCCAGGGGGGCCGGGCGGTCCGCCTGCGGCGCGGAGACTTTCAGGACGAGACCGTCTTCGGCAACGACCCCATCGCCATCGCCCAGCGCTGGGAGCAGGAGGGCGCTCTACAGCTGCACGTGGTAGACCTGGACGGCGCCCGCGAAGGCCGGCCGCATAACCTGGACTACGTGACCCGGCTGACACAAGACGTGCGCATACCCGTGCAGTTTGGCGGTGGAGTGCGCGACGCCTTGGCGCTGGAGGCCGTGCAGGCGGCGGGAGTTGCGCGTCTCGTGGTCGGCACCGCCGCCCTGGATGATCCCGAGTTCCTGCAGTCCGCGCTCGAGGCGTGGGGAGAACGGCTGGTGGTGGCGCTCGATGCTGAGCGCGGCGTGGTCAAGACCCACGGTTGGCAGGAGGCCAGTGGGCGCCGGGCAATTGACGAAGCCGATCGCCTGGCCGAACTGGGGATCCGTGAGATCATCTACACCGATATCGCCCGCGATGGCATGCTGGAAGGCGTTAACTTGCAGGAACTCCGGGACCTGGCCTACGGCTCCAGTCTGCAGGTGATCGCTTCGGGCGGAGTTACCCGGCTGGACGACCTGCGTCTGCTGCGCCGGCTGGAGCCCTTGGGCGTCACCGGCGTCATCGTCGGCCGTGCCCTCTACGAGGGCAACTTCACCATCGGCGAGGCCCTCGCCGCGCTCGAGAACCCCGAGTAACGGCTACACCGCTGGGAGACAGATAGCTTGCTGCTCAAGAGGATCATTCCCTGCCTCGACGTCGACCGGGGCCGCGTGGTCAAGGGCACCAACTTCGTAGACATCCGCGATGCGGGCGACCCCGTGGAGCTGGCGTCCAAATACGACCAGGAGGGGGCCGACGAACTGGTCTTCCTCGACATCACCGCGACGCACGAGAAGCGGGACACCATGGTGGAGCTCGCCCGCCGCTGCGCCGAAGAGCTCTTCGTGCCCTTCACCATCGGCGGCGGCATCAGCGAGGTAGATCATGTCCGTGCCCTGCTCGCGGCCGGCGCCGACAAGGTCAGCCTGAACTCGGCCCCCTTGCGCGACCCTGTCCTGATAAGCAGTTGCGCCGAGCGCTTCGGTTCGCAGTGCGTGGTGCTGGCCATCGACGCCAAGCGCGTGCCGGGGGAGGGCGAGCCCCGCTGGGAGGCCTACGCCAACGGCGGACGCCTGCCCACCGGGCGCGACGCGGTGGAGTGGGCCGTAGAGGCGGTGGGCCGGGGCGCCGGCGAGATCCTCCTCACTTCGATGGACCGCGACGGGACCAAGGACGGCTACGATCTCGAGCTGACGGCGGCGGTCTCCTCCGCGGTCAACGTGCCCGTCATCGCGAGCGGCGGGGCGGGCAATCTGGAGCATCTGGCTGAAGTGATCCTCCGCGCCGGTGCGGACGCGGTGCTGGCCGCCTCCATCTTTCACTTCGGCGAGTTCACCGTTCACCGCGCCAAAGACTACCTATACGCCCGGGGTATTCCGGTCCGCCGCTAGGCCTATGCCCGTGCTGGTTTTCATCCTGCTGCTCTCGCTGGGACTTTCAGGGTGCCAGGCGGAGGTCACGGCGGGGACCACCATTGAAGACGACGGCTCCGGTTCAAGCAGTCTGCGGCTCGCGGTCGGACCCGAACTCGCGGAGTTGCTCGAGGAAGGCGGCGGCGGAAGGGACATCTTCGAGCCCTTCGAAGAGGGGCTCGAGGGCTGGAAGATCGAATCAGGCCAAGAGCCGGACGGCACACGTTGGCTGCTTGCCACCCGTGAATTCGTCTCGCTGAGTGAGCTTCGCGGCCGGCAGGCAAACGCTTCCGCGGGAACGGAGGAGGGGCCCGACGCGGTGGGAGTCCCCCCGTTGCTCGACAGGGTCCGCGTCTGGACCACGAGCGATCCCTTCACCGAACGCTTCAACTTCGAGGCGCAGATGGACGTGGCTGGGGCGGTGGGGGAGATCGCCGCGGGCACCTCCGAGCTCGGTCAACTGGAGAGATACCAGGACGCCCTCTTGGTGGAGCAGAGATTGAGGCTTCCTGGGAGTCTCCAGGAGCACAACGCGGACGAGGTTGTCGACGGAGAGCTGGTGTGGCGTCCCGGTTTGGAGGGCAGGGCCCCGCTGCGGGCGGTCAGTGAACGCTACCGCTGGGAATGGCTGGCGCCGCTGTTGGCCTTGGCGATCGTCAGCCTGATGGCGGTGGGGGCGGTCGCATACCGGGTGTTTGCGGGCCGCAGGTAGTCCGGGCCGGTTGTCAGGCCGTCCAGCCGCCGCGGGTGAAGCGTACACCGTTGGTAATCGCCCGGACCAGCATCAGCACGCCCAGGCCGAGCCAGATGCCGCGCACTCCCCAGTCCAGCGGCAGGGCGACCAGGACGACCGGCACCGCCGCGGCGGCGCTCAGGATCATTCCCCGGGCGAGAAAGCGGGTGTCCGAGGCACCGATCAAGATGCCGTCCAGCACAAAGACGTAACCGTTCAGCGGCTGGAATAGCACCACGAAGGGAAAGACCGAGCCGACCGTGGCCAGGACCTCGGCGTCCGAGGTGAATATGCGGGGAAGGGCGTCGCGCCCCAGCCAATACGCGCCTCCGAGGAGGACGCCAAAAAGCACGCCCCACCAGGCAAGACGTCTGGCGATTTGCCGGGCTTCGGTGGTTCGGCCCATCCCCAGAGAGCGCCCTATCAGGGCCTGTCCGGCGATCGCCAGCGAGTCCATCACCATGGCGAGGAACATCCACAACTCGACGGCCACCTGGTGACCGGCGATGACGTTGGTCCCCATCCTGGTGGCCACCGCGGTCGAGGCAACGAAGGTGCCGTGCAGCGAGGCCGTGCGCACGAGGAGATCACGGCTCAGCCGCAGCAGGCCGCGAATTTCGGCCCAGCGGGGCCTGATCGAAGCGGGCAGGCCGATCTGGCTCAGGCGCCGCAGTCCGAAGTATACGAAGAACAGCCCCGCCAGTCCCTGAGCTGCGACCGTAGCGATCGCTGCTCCGCGGACACCCTGGCCCAGGGGATAGATCAACAGATAGCCGAGCCCAGCGTTCAGCAGGTTGGCGAACACCGTGATGTAGAGCGGGGTTTTAGTGTCCTGCAGGCCGCGAAACAGGCCATGGCCGACCAGCGTCACCAGGAGCGGGGTCAGCGCGAGAATCCGGATGCGGTAGTAGGTGAGGAAGAGTTCCAGCACCTCTCCCTCGGCTCCCAGGCCGCGGCCCAGAGGGCGCGAGGCCAGCAGTCCCAACCCGGTGAACGCGGCTCCCAGCAAGAGAGCGAGCCAAACCGCGTTCAGGGTGTGGCGCACGGCGGGTTCGGGCTGATCGGCGGCCAGGTATCGCGCCACGGGGCCGGTCGTGCCGTAGGCCAGGAAGTTGAAGACGACAAAAGCCAGATTGAAGGCGACGACCGCAACACCCAGAGCCGCCAGTGGAGCCGCGCCCAGATGCCCGACCAGCGCCGTGTCGACCATCGAGAGGAGTGGGTCGGCCGCCAGCGCGCCGAGCGCGGGGATAGCCAAACCGAGTATGCGGCGGTCTAGGCTGGTTTTCACCGCCCGATGCTACCATCGCTTTGTCTCCCAAGAACCGCCTTCGGTGGTGGCAGTGGTTTGGCCGGACCATCCCCTCTGCTAGGATGGCAGCCCATGCCCAGGGAGGTCCCACACCAGCGCGAGCGGTGCGGGGAGAGACCGCGGAGGCTCCCCGTTTGGCTGGTCGTCGCCCTCGGGGCTATCTTGATGGGCCTTATCCCGGGATTTCTCTCGCCTGCCCCGGCGTTCTCCGCAGGTTTGGAAGACAGCCGCCAGCAGCTAGACCGGGCACGCGGGCAGCTAGGCCGCATTCAGTCGGAACTGGACGGTTTGGCCGAGGAGTACGCGCGCTCGGAGGCAAGACTCTATGAACTGGATCAGGCGGTCACCGCCGCCGAGGCAGAAGCAGAGCGCTCGAGGGAGGACCTCCGGTCGGTGGAGACCCGCTTCGAGTCTCGTCTGGTCGATATCTACAAGGCCCGGGGAGATGGCTTCGCCGCCTTTGTCAAGGTGCTATTCGAGGAAAGGGATTTCCTGCGGGTGATCCAGCGGGCCGGTAGCCTCAACCGAATCGCCGGCCAAGACGACGACCTGCGCCAAGAGATTCGCGGCCACCTGGAGCGTGTGGGGACGCTCGAGGCGGAGCTCGAATCTAAGCGGGAGGCGCAAACCTCCACGCTGGCGCAACTGGAGTCTGCACAAGAGACGATGGAAGGCCGTCTGGAAGCGGTCTCGGCGGAGTACTCCCGGTTGCAGACGGAGGTGGCCCGTCTCGAGGAGGAAGCGCGGCGCCGCGCCGAAGAGGAGGCCAAGCGCAGGGAGGCGGCGGCAATAGCCGCCGCGCAGTCCGCCGCCGGCGCTGCCAAGTCAGCCGGGCAAAAGACCGCGGCATCCCCGGCCCCCTCGACCGTTCGACCTGCCGATCGCTCCTCCGGCGGGATGGCGGCCATTTCCGGCTTCGTCTTCCCGGTGGCCGGGGCCCACTCCTACATCAACGACTGGGGTTTCTCCCGCTCCGGCGGCCGTTCTCACCAAGGCACGGACATCATGGCTCCCCGGGGTATGCCTGTCGTCGCGGTGGTCTCGGGCAGGGTGACCCGTACGACGCGAAACAGCGGGTTGGGCGGCACGACCGTCTGGCTACGCGGCAACGACGGGCGCAGCTACTACTTTGCGCATCTGGACACCATCGCCGGTGGCATCTCCTCGGGTTCCTCGGTCGGTGCGGGCCAGACGCTGGCCACGGTGGGAAATTCCGGTAATGCGCGCGGCGGGGCCACCCATCTGCATTTCGAAATCCGCACCGGGAGCGGGGCGATAAATCCCTACCCGGTGCTTCGTGCGGCAGAAGGCTAGCCGGACCCGCCGGGAGCGGATTTGCCCGTGCTCTGACCGTCCGTCTGACCGGTCTCGTCCTCAGCGCAGGGATCGGGTTGGCCGCTGAAGTGCTCCAACCACACCAGGAAGAGATCGTCGGCCAACCCCAGCAGGTACTCGCGGCCGCGCGCACCGCTTTCGAGGCCCGAGATCCATCTTTCGGGAATGGCCTCGACACCCCGATAGGCGCCGGAGAGCGCTCCGGTCATGGCCGCGAGGGTGTCGGTGTCACCTCCGAGAGATACCGCCCGCACCAACGCCAATTCCAGCGACTCGCGGTAGGCGAGGAACAGGTAGATGGAGGTGGGCACGGACTGGAAGGAGCGCGAATCGTTCCCGAGGACGGCGCCCACCTCCTGCGCCCATTCGAGGACCTCGTCTTGATCGGCGCCCTCTCCCGGAGGAGCCAATCGCTCGAGCACGTGGTCTACGGTTTCCAGGCGTTCCTGAAACAGGGACTCCTGCGGCTCCAGGTGATCCACCAGGGTGGACAGGAAGCCGGCCTCGTCGAAGGTATCTGGACCCCGCACGCCCCAGCGCAGAGCCAGGGCGACCGACAGTGCCTGAACCGCGGCTCCCCCCAGCCCGAGCGGATGCGAATGGGTGATCTGACTGGACGTGCGCGCCGCTTCGACCAGCCGTCCGAGATTCTCGTGGTAGAGGAGCCCCACCGGCGCGGCCCGCATCGCAGATGCATTGCCGAACGAGCCCACTCCAAAGACGCTCTTGCCGGCTTGATCCCAGGGAATGCCTCGGGAAAGCCGGTGGATGGCCTCTCGGGTTCCCGCCCCGTAGCCGCGGGCCGACTCGAAACGCTCGACGAACCGGCGGGCCATATCGGGCCCAGAAAGACAACGGCGCGCCACCAACGATTCGGCCACGGCCATCATCATCTGCGTGTCGTCCGTATAGGTGCCGGCGCCAAGCCGCGCCTGCAGGAAGTCCCGCACCTCGCCGTGACGTTCGGCTATCTCCTGGACGGAATTGCCTTCCACGGGCATGCCCAGCGCGTCGCCGATCATGGACCCGAGCATCGAGCCGAGAAAGCCCGAGCGCACCCTTTCCGTTACCGCCCCCACGGGATCACCGTCCCAGGTGGGCGGCGCATCTTTGCCCGCGGTATTTTTGGCTTTGGAACTGACCTGGTTCATCGCTGCCAGTCTACCGTAGGGTGGTAAGGGATAATCCAGAGACCCACTCGCATTCGATTGCGCGCCTTCCCTGCGGCCACACCCATTGCCCCGCCGCCCCGCCGCACCGGATAAGCACCCATCGCCCCGCCACACCGGCTATTCGGCGGGCGTAGACTCTGACCGGGCTGGGTAATTCCTGCAATGGCGAGGCAAAATCCCGCCCGTGGTGCCCTGCGCTCGATTCGGCGCGAGGGGTTAGGGCGCACCGGGCCGTGTACGACGAGTCGGATCAGGAGGTATGTGTGGACCTGCGAAAGGTGCCCTACGAAGAAATAGCGGGTCTGAGGGAAGAGAGATTGGAATCCTTCCAAACGCAGCTCTTCCCCAACTTCCATATGCATCTGGCTCGGCACGCGGAGCCCTTTGCCATCAGGGACGGCGAAGAAACCATAGGCTACACCCTGCTGCTCTTCGACACCCATGACGAACATGAGCACGTCACGCTAATCGAGCTGTATCTTACCCGCGATCACCGCGACCGCTACGAAGATGCCGTCGATCTGATCCGCGAGCGTTACGAGCCCCGCGCCCACCTGGTACGGACTGACGATTGCGGCTTCGAGACCGCGCTCATCGCCTATGGCTTTCCCATGGAGATGAGCATGAGCGTGATGGTGTCGCGGACCACCGCAGACCCCGGCCCCGCCGATGGTCTCGACCTGGTGCCGCTGGACTACCCGCACCTGCGGCTGGCACACGATCTCTACTCGCATGCACGGGGTCTTCAGGAGACGCCGACAATCGGCGAGTTGGAAGCGGGCATGGAGGAGGATCTGATCTGGGTGATCACCCAAGACCGTCATCCGGTGGGCCTGATAATCCGGGAAGAGAGCGAGGGGCGGCGCTACGGACTGCTGGACATCCTGGCGCCGCATGTTTCCGACGAGAAACAGGTTTGGGCGTTAAAGACCGCAGGACGGCAATTCGAGAAGGAGGGGCTGATCCCGGCAGCCGTGGTCGATGGCAGGAGCGTGCGCAAGATAGCCGTCTTCCGGGCGGCCGACTACTTCACCGCCGTGAGTTATCTGGTCTTCTACGATCCCGAGGCCGGACGGCCGCACGTGCCGGTGATCGACCGCGACGAGCTCAAGGATCTCATCGATGCGGAAGGCGACCTGCTCGTACTTGATGTGATGGGCAGGGATCATTGGGAGCGTGGGCATCTGCCTGGGTCGGAATGGATCGACTATCGTAATCTCAGCCGCGAGTCGCGCGACCGGGTCAAGGATAAGGACCAACCGATCGTCGTCTACTGCAATGACTACACCTGAGAGGCCAGTGCGATCGCGGCAGATAAGCTGCGAAGGCTGGGTTACACGGATGTCAGAGATTACGCGGGAGGCATCGACGAATGGGTCGAGGCCGGCCTGCCCATTGAATACGAGGAGGACTAAGTGGGATTGTTCGAGCGCATGATGGGCGTGGGCGCTCAGGCGGAACGGAAGGTAGTGCTCTACAGCAGCCCGACCTGCCTTGACTGCCAAGCGGCCAAGCGCTTCTTCACCCTGCACGACGTGGAGATGAAGGTGAAGGACGTGTCCGAGGAGGCGGTGCGCCGCGAGATGGAGGGTACCTTCGGCAGGGTTGCCACTCCGGCAATCGTCGTGGGCAAGCGGGTGTTCTGGGGCTTTGAGGAGAACGAGCAGGACATCGCCGACTCGTTGGGCATAGGCACGGGGGGCGAAGCCCCGGTCGCGCAGAAAGAGCGGGCCTGACCGGATGCTGGTCGAACGCAAAGAGATCGAAAAGCTCCTGGTTCTCACCGCAGCTCTCGAGTCGGGGCTGATTGACGCCCTTGGCGAGAGCGCTAGGACGCCGGCGGAGGTCGGCCGCCTGGCCTCGACCGATGAACGCGCCACCAGAATCGTCCTCGATGCGCTGGTCGACGTGGGCGCGGTCGACAGCGCGGGCGAAGGCGGCAGGCAGAGTTACCGATTGAGCGCGGAGGGCCGGCGCCGACTGCTGGATCCGGGGCCGGACCTCGAACGCAATTCCCTGCTTCACCAGGCGAACAAAGCCCGCGGCTGGCTGGAACTTCCCCACGTCTTAAAGCACGGTGCGCCGAAGGAGCGCCGGCGGAGCGCAGGCAGCCTGAAGAGCTTCGTGCGGACGATGGCCGAGGGCGCTCCCGAAGCGATGGATGAGGTGGTGGAACGGGTCCTCGCTTACTCGCGCGAGGGTAACCCGCAGAAACGCCTGACTCTGCTGGACGCGGGCGGCGCCGTGGGGCACATGGCACGGCGCTTCAGGGAGAGGGGCGCCGAGGCGACGTTGTGCGACCGGCCGGAGGTACTGGAGGAAGCCTGGGAATATCAGGGCGAAGGCGCCGCACAGCTGAACTTTCATCCCTGTGATTTCACGGAGGAACTGCCGCCGGGGCCTTTCGACGTGATCTACCTGGGCAACGTCTACCACATATACGGCCCCGCGACGAACGCCGAGGTCACCCGCCGGGTGTTTGACTCGCTCGGACCGGGGGGGAGCATCGCGGTTCGCGATTTCGTGCTGGGCCGAAGCGGGCGAGCGCCCATGTTCGCCGTCAACATGCTGCAGGCCACCGAAGAGGGGGGCGTTTGGCGGGAATCGCAATATAGGGAGTGGCTGACCGAGGCGGGCTTCGAGGACATCCGGATCATCGACCTGGACCACTCGGACAACCAACTGGTGTTCGGCCGTCGCCCCCATTGAGTAGGTCCCTCGGGGGCTCCGCGCCCCGTAAGGATGGGTTCCGCGGCTCGTAGACGCATACGAGCAAGGGACGGGAAAGCAAAAAAGCCAGTGAAAGGAACCGCAAAGTGGCGGACACGCAGAATAACCTCAGGGACGCCTTCGCCGGCGAATCCCAGGCCAATCGCCGTTATCTGGCATACGCCAACAAGGCCATGGAAGAGGGGTATCCGGCCGTGGCCAAGCGCTTCCGCGCAGCCGCGGAATCGGAGACCATCCACGCAATCAACCATCTGCGGACGATGGGCGAGCTCAAGAGCACCCGCGAGAACCTGCAGGCCGCGGCCGGGGGCGAGAACTACGAGCACACGAGCATGTACCCGGACTTCATGAAAGAGGCCGAGGAGGCTGGTGACAAAGAAGCCCGGTGCGTGTTCAACTGGGCGAACGAAGCCGAGAAGTTCCACGAGAAGATCTTTCAGGAAGCCCTCGCGGACCTCGACGGCGTGCAGGACAAGCGGTACTACGTCTGCCATCACTGCGGCATGACCTATGAAGACGGAGTGCCCGACAAGTGTGTGGTCTGCGGGCGTCCTGCGGATCAGATCTTCGAGATCGAGTAGGGCCGAGGATGGAGCGCTACCCTCTTAAACAAGATATCTGGTGGGTCGGGGCGATCGACTGGAATGTCCGGGACTTCCACGGTTACGAAACCCAGCGGGGCACCACCTACAACTCCTACCTCATCACCGATGAGAAGAAGACTCTGGTCGACGGGGTACGGAACGGGTTCGGTCCCGAGGTGCTCAGGCGGATCGGCAGTTGCTGCGATCCCAAGACCATTGAGTACCTGGTCGTCAACCACGTCGAGCTGGACCACTCTGGATCGCTGCCCTGGTTGATCGAGAAGCTCTCCCCGGTGACCGTGGTGACTTCGAAGCGCGGGCACGAATCACTCGAGCAGCACTTCGCCAACGAGGGGTTCGCCGGCTGGGATATCCAGGTTGTCGGCAGCGGGGACGAGCTCTCCCTGGGCAAGTACACGCTGAGCTTCCTGGAAGTCCCCATGGTCCATTGGCCGGACAGCATGTTCACCTACGTCAAAGAAGCCAAGACGCTGCTGCCCAATGACGGGTTCGGCCAGCATCTGGCCTCGTCCAAGCGCTTCGCCGACGAAAACGATATGGACGTCGTCTTCGAGGAAGCGGCCCGGTATTACGCCAACATCCTGATGCCCTTTGGCACGCAGATCAACAAAGTCCTGGCGAAGGTGCAGGAGCTGGGCCTGGAAATCGACGTCATCGGCCCGAGTCACGGCGTGCTGTGGCGGCGCCCGGAAGATATCGAGCGCATCATCCAATCCTACGCCGACTGGACCCAGTTCAAGGCCGAGCCCAAGGTGGCCCTGATCTTCGACACCATGTGGAAGTCTACCGAGAAGATGACCCGAGCCATCGAAGACGGAATCGCGCAGGAAGGCGTGCGCTGCGAAGTCCACCAGCTCGGGCGCACCCCGATGGCGGACGTCGCGCTATCGGTGCTCGAGAGCCAGGCCTTTCTCGTGGGCACCCCTACCCTCAACAACGGCATGTTGCCTTCGGTCGGCGCTTTCATGACCTATATCAAGGGGTTGAGGCCGAAGAACCGGCTGGTTGGGGCCTACGGCTCTTTTGGCTGGGGCGGCGGAGGAGTCAAACAGGTCAATCAGGTTCTGGAGGAGCTGAAGCTGGATCAGGTCGATCCCCTCGAGCTCAAGTTCATCCCTGCGGACGACGACTTGTCGGCGTGCGTGGAGTGGGGCAGGAGCGTGGCGCGCCGCCTCAAGCAGGCGGCAGAGGCGGAGTCGACGGCCTAGACGGCGTTCTCGCGGTCGAGCCTGCAGGCGTCTAAGCGGAGTCTTGGTGGCCGGGGCCCTCGCGCCCCGGCTTTCTCAACCGGAAGCGCAGTCGGCAGATATCCTTCGCCGGGGTTCGTCGCTCCGCTTCTTCCAGCGTGAGAATCTCTCCGTCGGTGCCGCCGAGCAGGCCTTCGAAGATCGCATGGTCGAGCCCGCAGATCAAACCGTCCGCCTTGTGCGAGATCTCGCGAAAAAGACAATTTCTGACCACGAGGTCCAGGTGCTCGGCGTCCGGTCGGATCAGTTCCACTCCGGCCCCCGACTCGGCCATTACACCGAGTCTGGCTTCCCATCCGTCTCCGGCCTGCTGGGCAAGTCTGCGGCCGAACTCGAGTCCGACCTCGCGGAGCATTACTCCGGCGGCGTCACCAAAGCAGGAGAGCGCTTCCACCAGCAGGCCCGAAAGGATCTCGTACTGCCGCGCCGGCATCTGCAGATCGATGCGTTGCTCGCTCGGGTAATAGATCTTGGGCGGCCGACCTCCCTTTCTTGCCTGGCGGTGGGGACGGCTGCAGAGCAGACCGCTTTCGACCAGTCGTTCCAGGTGGCTCCTGGCCACGGTTCGATGGATGCGGAAAGCTTCGGCCACTTCAGCCGCCGACTGGGGCCGAATGGCGGCCGAGATGTGACGGAAGATGCTTCGCCGAGTGGGATCAGCCAGGGTATCGGCGACCAGGTCGAACTCCAATCCGGCTGCGAATCGGTCCGGCAATTCCATTCGCCAAATCTATAAGAAGACTCCGACGCCGACAAGGAGTTTGGAGCATCTCGGTGCGCGGAACCAATGGGCTGGGCCTGCCGTCCGGTCCGGCTGATAGAATCGGCGCGTAGAGTTAACGCAGAAATTCGAGCTTCGCGCCACATCCCGAGGAGGGGCTTCGATGGGGAAGTACGTCATCATCGGCAACGGTGTCACGGGCACCCGGGCCGCCGAGGTGCTCCGCGCCCAGCTGCCGGATGCCGAAATCACGCTGATGACCGAGGAGGACTATCCCTTCTACCGCCGTCCGCAACTGCCCGACTTCGTGGCAGGAAAGGTGGCGGGCGCCGCACTATGGGGCAAGCGCAGCGAGTTCTACGATCGCGAACGCTTGGAACTCCGTCTCTCGTGCCGCGTCGAGGCGATAGACGCCGAGGCGGGCAAAGTCCGCTTGGCCTCGGGTGAGGAAGTCGGCTACGACTCCCTGCTGATCGCCACCGGCCGTCAGGTCGACGGCGGGGGCCTGCCGGGAGAGAAGCTCGACGGGGTCGTCTGCTTGAAGACGCTGGATCAGGCCAAGGCGCTTCGCGAGAGCGGCGGTCAGGGGCGCCGAGCGGTCGTCTATGGCGACGGGCTCGTGGCTCTGGAGATGGTGCGGGCGCTCACGGGGGCGGGCTTCGCCACGACCTACGCCGTGCCCGGTCCCCGCATCTGGCCGGAAGTCCTGGATGAAGATGCCGCCGACATCGCGGCCGCCCGGCTGCGCGCGGCCGGCGCGGAACTGGTCACGGGTGTCTCCGCCGAGCGGGTGGCCGGTGCCGACGGAAGAGCGCGGGCGCTGGTGCTCGGTAACGGCACCGAACTGGAGGGCGAGGTGTTTGGGGTGTGTGCCCGTTACCGTCCCGCCCTGTCCTTCCTGCCGGGAGACGGCGGTGCCTTCGCCGTGGGGGAAGATCTGACCACGCCCTGGGAGGGGATTTGGGCCGCCGGAGACGTCACCAGCGATCCCTCGCGAGGCTATTTCAACTGGCTGCGCTCGTGGCGGGAAGGAGCGGCTGCGGGGAGGTCCATGGCCGGCGGGGCCGCGGAACCGGCCGAAAAGCTCGATCTGCTGAATATGCAGATCCGCGGCCTTAGTCTCGTCGCCATCGGCCGGACGACCGTCGCCTATCGCTCCGGTTTCAGTGAGATGCGCGGGGAGTACCCATATGGGGAGTTCTACAAGAAGCTGGTGTTTGACCCCGACGACGTACTAGTCGGCGCCTTGTTGCTCGGGGGCATTGCCGAGGCCGGAGCTCTCGAAGAGGCGATACGCAGTCGCACGAAGAAGGCCGATCTGGATGCCGGCTTGCTTCACCAGATGTTCGATCGTACCTACCGCACCGAGTACCTGGGGGTTCAGTGTCCGGTCTGCCGGCACGAAATCCAGCTGAGCCCGGGAGCGGCGGCCGGCGATTTGGTGACCTGCCCCATCTGCGGCGTGGATTTTCGCCTGGAGCGTGGCCAAGGCGCCGCCTTCGTGGCTAAGATCGCCCGCTAGAAGCGACTAGGGGCGGAGGCAATATGGCGCGTATCGTACTGGGAATCGCCGGGAGCCCACGGCGACAGGGGAACACTGAGACCCTGCTCGATTGGGTGCTCGCAGCCGCGCAGGAATCGGGAGCCGAGGTCGTCAAGATCCGGCTGCGGCAGCTCAATATACGCGGTTGCGTCGCCTGTGAGGGCTGTCTCGACGACGGAGCCTGCGTGCAGCGCGACGACATGCAGGAACTATATCCTCACCTGCGCGAGGCGGACAGCATCGTGCTCGCGGCGCCTATCTTCTCCATGGGCATGGCGGCCCAGGCCAAGGCAATGGTCGATCGCTGCCAACCCTTCTGGGCAATAAAATACGTGCTGCGCCAGCGGGTGGTTCCCGAGGGCCGGCCGGAGCGCCGTGGGGCCTACCTCTGCGCCGCGGGTACGACCTTTGATGACGTTTTCGACGGCGCCCGGCAGGTGGCCGACTACTTCTTTCACGTACTTGAGGCCAAGAAGATCGGGGAGCTTCTCTGCCCGGGAGTGGATGCTAAGGGTGAGATACTCGACTTCGAGGGCGCTCGCGAAGTGGCTGCGGATCTAGGACGCAGGTTGGCGGATGAGTCTTCCGGGGAAGGCTAGGTCGGCGATCCCGCCGGCTGACCAAGTTTTAGCGGGAGCTTCGCGGGCCATTAAGCACTTAATGAATCCGGACTTGCCGGACGGACGGAGAGGGGGACAGGTGAACGAACAGTACAAGAGCTGCATCAATTGCGGACGCCCCCTCCAGCACAGACTCGAGGAGGAAGGACGCGATGTCACCGGGGCCAGCCGGGCGACAGGGCAGTGCGAGGTATACCGGATCTGGTTTTGCGTGAATCCCGATTGCGTCATGTTCAAGACCGACGTGTACGAGGAGCAGGTGGGCGAAGTGGCCGGCGAGATCGGCAGCACCCCTACCAACACTCCGGAGAACGAAAGGAGCTAGAGGTGACCGAACTGCATTACTGTGAACAATGCGAGAAAGAAGAAGCCCATGTCCATCTGGAGACCAAGGGCGGTGAGACCCAGTATCTCTGCACCAACGTGGAGTGCATGATGGCGGCGGGGCTGTGTCCCCACTGCCATGTCAACCTGGAGATTACCCTAGGCGACGAGGGCACCGAAATCTACAGTTGCCCGGATTGTGACTTCAACCAGACCTACAAAGATCTGGGCCAGCCTTAGGCCATGGCGAAGAGACTCTACAGATCGCGCAAGACCCGCATACTGGGCGGCGTGTCCGGTGGGCTCTCCGAATATCTCGATGTGGACGTGACCTTGATCCGAGTCCTTTGGGTTCTGGTCACCCTCCTCGGGGGCAGCGGGGTGCTGGCCTATATCATCCTCTGGATCATCGTTCCCGAGGAGCCACGGGCTGCTGGATGATGAGGTGCACTTGACCCCGGGGTAGTGTGCCCGGCTCTGCCAGGTAGACCTCCCGGGGCGGGCCTGAGGGTTGCCGTCCTCGAGCGGCGACCCACTGCTGCACTTTTTCGTATGCCGGCCCCGAATCGCTTCCGGCGCCCTGAAATTCCAGGGCCGCCGCTTCTGTGGGCGGAAGCTTGAGCACTTCGAAATAGCTGCTGCTCGCATCGCCTCCGGCGATCGCTCGAAGCTCCGGCGTCGCGTCTATGACTGCGCGGGCGCGCTCCGCGGTTTCGTCGTGCACGGGATAGGCCAGGTTGTACCGCGTCTCTTCCTGTGGGGTGGTCTCGGGGTCGTCATAGAAGACGCCAATGGGGGGCCCGCTTGCGTCCAGGCCGAGCTTCTCCATGAACTCGCGCAACTCGGTCAGGGGTCCCGAGAGCTTCCAGTAAGGACCGACGCGGCGGAGGGAGACCGCGCTGAATCCTTCCCCCTGCATCAGTGCGACCTCGCCGGGCTGTGGATGTGTGTCGTGCTCTGTCACCTTCTTCTCCCGTCGGGCGTGAAACCGTAGGGCAACTCCAGACCGTAGCGTTGGAGCAGGTCCTCATCGCTCAGGATCTGCTCGATGGGCCCGTCCCCGGTCACCCTACCCTCCGCAAGGATCACGGCACGCGTGCAGCTCTCGTAAGCGTAGGGAAGATCGTGCGTGACCACCAGGCGGGTCACCGGTAACCGGTTGAGCAATTCGATCAGACCCCGGCGGCCGCGCGGGTCCAGATTGGAGGAGGGTTCGTCCAGCACCAGCAGCTCGGGCTGCATGGCAAGCACGGTCGCGGTCGCTACTCTTTTGCGTTCGCCGAAGGAGAGGTGGTGAGCCGCCCGGTCGCCGGCGTGGGCCATACCCACGGCCTCCAGCGCCTGATGCACCCGATCCGCAACCTCGGCTCCGCTGAGCCCCATGTTCAGCGGGCCGAAGGCGACGTCCTCGGCCACCGTGGTCAAGAACAGCTGATCGTCCGGGTCTTGGAACACCAGCCCCACGCGCCGCCGGATCTCCCTCAGGTTGTCCTGGCTGACCGCCAGGCCGAAGATGCGCACTTCTCCTTTTCCCCGAAGGATGCCGTTGAGGTGGAGGAGCAGCGTGGACTTGCCCGCGCCGTTGGGACCGATGAGCGCGACCGATTCCCCGGCTTCGATGGCTAGATCAACACCCCGAAGCGCCGGGGTGCCGTCGGGGTAGGTGTATTCGACGTCCCGCATCTCGACGGCCAAGGCCTTGTCGCTCATGCCGACATCGCCACCGCCACACGCACGACCCCGAGGAGCCCGAGCAGCGCGCCGAGGAAGGCGTAGTCGGCCGTCCGGAAATCGAGCGGAACCGCTCCCGGCATGGTGCCCTCGAAACCCCGGCTGACCATGGCCACGTAGACCCGTTCGGCGCGGGCGTAGCTGCGCAAGAAGAGGGCGGCGATCAGGTGACCCATCAGGCGTGCGTCCCACAACCAGCGGCCGCTGTAGTTGCGCGAAGCCATCGCCCGTCTCATCCGTCCAGCCTCCTCGAGGAAGAGGAAGCCGTAGCGGTACATGAAACTGGCCACCAGGGTAAACACCCGCGGGACGTGCAAGCCCTCGAGGCCCCGGATGAGCTCCGGAAAGGAGGTCGTCGAGATGAGGATGATGGCAGCAACCACGCTGATAAGAGCCTTCACTGCCACGTTCCAGAGAATGAGCAGGCCGTGATGCGAGAGCTCCACGCCCCCGACCTCGTAGCTGCCGGACCCGGCTCGATCGAAGAAGGGGAGGAAGACTGCCACGGCCAAGATGAAAGGCAGGATGATCAAGGCGCGTCGCAACACGTATCCCAGGGGGAGGCGGGCCAGCCCCAACACGAAGAAGACGGCGGCCAGGTAGACCGCGAAGGCCCAGACCGCCGTGGGCGGAGTGGAGACCGCGAAGGCCGCCAGAGCGAGCACGCTCAGCAGTTTCGTTCGGGGGTCGAGGGCGTGGATCGGACTGGTACCGTACCGAACGTCGGTCAGGAAGTGATGGGTGCCGGCCATATCCTGGAGCCCTAACCCGCGTCTCTTTGCGTTGAGGCATGCTCGTGCCCGCTATGCCGGTGGCCCAGCACTCCGTGACCTGGTCCGTGGCCCGGTACTCGTCCCACTGCCGGTCCTGCCCCGCGTCCCGCTCCAGGTTCTGCTCCCCCGCCCGGGGTTGCGCCTTCGTCGGTGGCCGTCTGCCCGTGCCCTCGGCTGAGAAGGCGGCCCAGGCCGAGAGCCCCGGCAAAGACGGCCAGGGTGCCGGCTACGCCCACCAGGATCACGCCCAGATCGCCCTCGATCCCAGGGAACTCGTAATCGGAGAAGGGGGTGAAGTTCAGGACGGACTCCTTCTCCGCCGAGGCGAATCCCTCGTCCTCGGCGACCCTCTCAAGCCCGTCCGGTTCCTGCGAGGCAAGCGGAGCCAAAAGGACCGCCACGGCCAGGGAAACCGCCAGCGCCGCGGCCACGAATCCACCCAGCCGCGCCCGCCCGCGCCCGCCCGCCCGAAGCCCTTCCGGATCCCCTTCCAGCGCGCCCGGCTCCAGAGCGGCGGCCAACCCGGCGGGAAGGGTTGCGATCAGATCCGGTCTGGTGGCGAGAACCGCGCCAACGACGGTGGTGGTGATCATTGCCTCCCCGATGCCGATGATCATGTGCACCGAAGTCATGGCGCGCAGCCCGACCCCCAGTGGCACTGTCCCCGACCAGGCGAGCTCGAGGGCCGCGGCGCCCGCTGAGAGCACGACCGATAGCCAGGCGGCCAAGGCCACCGCAGACAGGAATCCGCCGCGTGAATCCGGCAAGAGGCGGCGGGTCCCCGCGAACACGGCGTAAGCGACCACGCCCCCGACCACTCCCATGTTGAGCACGTTGGCGCCGAAGGCCGTGATTCCGCCGTCGGCCATGGCAATGGCCTGTAGGCCCAGCACCGCCGTCATCACCACCACCGCGGCCCAGGGCCCCATCAGCACCGCAGCCAATAGAGCGCCGAGGAGGTGCCCGCTGGTACCCCCGGCCACGGGGAAGTTGACCATTTGGGCGGCAAAGACGAAGCCGGCGGTCACACCGAGCAGGGGAACCAAACGGTCGCCCAATTCCCGATTCGTCCGGTGAACGGCGTAGGTGAGCACCGTCGCGGAACCTCCGGCCGTGGCCAGAGCCGTCGTGCCATCGAGGAAACCGTCGGGGAGATGCATGGGCCTTCTCTAGTTCAGGCCGTAGTGGCGCAGGCCGAGCAGCTGCCGAAGAGGAGAGCGTCGTGCAACTCGAAGCCGCGGGTCTTCAGCAGGGCGGCGTCGGCGCCGTTCAGGTCCTCGCCGTGCACGTGTTCGACGCGGCCACATTTCTCGCAGACCAGGTGATGGTGAGGCACTTCTTCCTCGACCTCGAAGTGCCTGCCGCCGCTGCCTAAATGGGTCTCCTTGACGAGGCCCAGGTTTACCAGGAGCTCCAGGGTGCGGTAGATGGTGGAAATGTTGATGTGAGGAAACTGGCTCTGGACGCGCCGGCACAGTACCTCCGCCGTCAGGTGGCCGCCGTCCTCGCGAAGCTGATCCCAGACCAGGGTGCGCTGAGGAGTCAGCCGGTAACCCAGCTCCTGCAGGGTCCTGGTTGCGTGGTGCGTCATGCGGTTGCGTGGTGCGGCATGCGCCGAATCCCCGAGTAAGGTCGTATGAAGGCCGATTGCACCTGCAAGGCTATTGCAATTAGGCGGAAGCGTCAACACGGGCGGGGCCGGGTCCCGGGGGTACGGAGCCGGCGAGGCAACCGTCTCCCGAGCGAAGCGGGTTTCCTGGTACTCTGTCCTGCGAACCTGACCAGGAAGGGAGGAAGAAACAGTGGGCGAAGTTCCTCGGCTGACCACGCTGTCTCACGGCTCTGGCTGAGCGTGCAAGCTCGGCCCCAAGGACTTGGGGTACGTCATGGGTCTCCTGCCCCCCGCGGTCGATCCAGACCTCCTGGTGGGAACCGACACGGTCGACGACGCCGCCATCTACCGGCTGAGTGACGACCTGGTTCTGGTTCAGACCGTCGATTTCTTTACTCCAGTGGTGGACGACCCCTACGATTTTGGCCGGATCGCGGCGGTCAATTCGCTCTCCGATATCTACGCCATGGGTGCGGTGCCCCGATTGGCGCTGAACGTCGTGGGCTTCCCCGTGAACGTGCTCCCCTTGGACTATCTGGTGGAAATCCTCAAAGGCGGGGCGGACGTGGCCCGGGAAGCCGGAGTGACTGTGGGCGGGGGGCACACCATCGACGACCCCGAGCCCAAATACGGGATGGCCGTGACCGGCCTGGTGAGGCCTGGCGGCTTCGTGGCGAATTCGACCGCCCGCGAGGGCGATGTGGTAGTGCTGACCAAGCCGCTCGGTACCGGGATCATCGCCACGGCAATCAAGCGGGGAGTCGCCCCGAAAGAGGCGGTTGCGGAGGCGGTGGCCTCCATGACCCTGCTCAATCGGGATGCCGCCGAGGCGGCGCTGGCTCACGGTGTCAACGCCATGACCGACGTCACCGGCTTCGGGCTCCTGGGGCACCTCTCGGAGGTCTGCCGGGGGAGCGGCCTAAGTGCGGAGGTCTGGGCCGAGCAGGTGCCGCTGATCGACGGCGCGGCCCAGCTGGCCCAAGAGGGCATCGTCCCCGGCGGGACCAAGCGCAATCTGGACTACCTGTCGGGCGAGGTCGAGTGGGCCGAGCGGCTGGAGCCGTGGCAGCGTTGGCTGCTGGCGGACGCTCAGACTTCGGGGGGGCTGTTGATCTCGTTACCGGAGGACCGGGTGGACGGGCTTAGAAAAGAACTGGAAAGCCGGGGATCGCTGGCCTCCGCCGTCATCGCCCGGATGACGGCCCGCCGCAGCCGACTGCTTCAGGTTCTGGCGAGACCGCGACCTGCATGAGCCCCGGCCCGATGCCCGAAGCGCAGGCGCCTGCTCCGCCTCCGGGGGCGACGGGAGAGGCTGCGGCGCCTCCGGCATTCTCCCGTAAATGGTGGGTGCTCGTGACGGTCATGGTCGGGACCTTCATGGGCCCCTTCGACGGCAGCGTGGTCAACATTGCTCTTCCGCGTCTCACCGACTACTTCGGGGTGGGGGTGACCACGGTCGAGTGGGTGGTGGTGGCGTACTTGTTGACAGTCAGCACCTTGCTGCTCACCTTCGGCCGTCTGGGCGACATGATCGGTCTGAAGAAGATCTACCTCACCGGCTTTGCCGTCTTCGTGGTGGGCTCGGCCGCCTGCGCCCTTGCCTGGAACATCTGGGCGCTGGTGGGTTTCCGCGTGCTGCAGGCCCTGGGGGCGGGCATGCTCTTTGCCGTCGGCCCGGCCATCGTCACCCACGCATTTCCGCCCGCCGAGCGCGGCAAGGCCCTGGGCTTCGTGGGGGTGTCCGTGGCGGTCGGCCTGGCCCTGGGTCCCACTTTGGGCGGCCTTCTCATCGGCATCTTCGACTGGCATCTGATCTTCCTGGTCAACCTGCCCGTCGGCCTGTTCGCCCTGCTGCTCGCCTGGCGCGTGCTCCGGTATGACGAACCGCACGAGCAGCGCTTCGATCCATTGGGCTCGCTGACCTCGTTTCTCGCCCTCTTTCCTCTGCTGCTCGCGCTCTCTCGGGGCGAAGCCTGGGGCTGGGACTCACCGCTGGTGCTCGGCCTGTTCGCGCTCTCGGCGGCCGGGGCTATCACCTTTGTCGTGACCGAGTTGCGCGTCGAGCAACCGGTGCTGGATCTGGGGCTTTTCCGCATCCGTCTGTTTTCGGCGGCCACCATCAGTGCCACTGCCAGCTACGTGGTCACCGCCACGGTGATTTTCACCATACCTTTCTATCTGATCGACATCCGAGACTTCCCGGTCCAGGTTGCGGGGCTGCTGCTCACCCCGGTGCCGCTCATGACCGCCATCTTTGGGCCGCTTTCCGGGAGCTGGTCCGACCGCATCGGGTCTCGCTTCTTGAGCACCACCGGTCTGCTCATCAGCGCGGTGGGGGTGGCGGCGCTGGCGGGATTGGAGCGGGACACGGGTACGGTGGGGATCGTGGGCCGGCTGTTGCTGATCGGCGTGGGCATGGGGCTCTTTCAGTCGCCGAACACGAGCGCGATCATGGGCTCGGTACCGCGCCATCGCCTGGGCATAGCTTCCGGCATGGTGGCGACGGCCCGCAACGTGGGCATGGTACTGGGGGTTTCTCTCGCCGCCATGGTGATCGCAGTGCGCGAACCCGTCTACCTCGGGCGGCTGCTGGGTGAGTTGGGCCGCGAGACTGCCGAGAAGGAAGCCTTTCTCCGGGCGGAGCACGATGCGGCCTGGGTGGCGGCGGGGATATGTCTTCTGGGCGCCCTGGTCAGTCTGGTAAGAGGACAACCCGCGGCCGGGCAGATGCGCAGATGAGGCGGAGGTTGGCCGCCCTGATACGCAAGGAGTTCGTGCAGATCCGCAGGGATCGGCGGACCCTGGCCATGATGATCATGATCCCGGTTCTCTGGCTGATCGTCTTCGGCTATGCGGCCACCTTCGACGTGCGAGAAATTCCTACGGGCATCGCCACGGCGGTGGAGGGTTCATCCGCCTCGCCTGAGATGCGAGGCCGGCTGGAGAGACTCCTGGCTGAGTCCGACTACTTCGAGCCGGTCGAGGGCGAGTTCACCGGCCGGGAGGGTCTGGTGGAAGCGCTGCGGGAGGGCCGCATCGCGGTGGGCATCATTCTCCCCGGAGTCCAGGCAAAAGGGGAGGTGCTGGCCGACGGCAGCGACCTTTTCACGGCCCAGACCGCCGCGCGTCGTTTGCAGGAGCTAAGCCTGGCCCTGGGCGGCGCCGCCCAGGCGCCCGTCGAGCTACCCTTCGAAACCACGATTCTCTATAACCCCGAGCTCCGCTCCGCGAATTTCATGATCCCGGGGTTGGTGGGTGCCGTGATGGTATTCATCGCCACCATGATGACCGCCGTGGGCGTGGTGCGCGAGCGCGAGCGGGGGACCATGGAGCAACTACTGGTCACGCCCCTGCGGCCGGTCGAGTTGATGCTGGGCAAGATCATCCCCTACATGCTGATCGCCTTCGTCGACCTGGTGATCGTGGTGCTGCTCGGCGTGTACATCTTCAACGTTCCCTTCGCCGGCAACCCGGCGCTGCTCCTGTTGCTCTCCGTCGTGTTCCTGTTCACCAGTCTCGGTATCGGATTGCTGGTTTCCACGGTCTCGCAGACACAGCAGCAGGCCATGCAGCTGGCGGTGTTCACCCTGTTGCCCCAGATTCTCTTGTCCGGGTTCATCTTTCCTCTGGACGCGATTCCGTGGGCCGTGCGCTGGGTCTCCTACCTGGCCCCGTTGACATACTTCCTGCCCATCGCCCGGGGAATCTTTCTCAAGGACGCGGGCATCAGCGAACTCTGGGTGTACGTGGCGGTGCTCAGTCTCTACGCGGTGGTGGTCGTGAGCATCGCCGCGCTGCGCTTCCGGCGCCGCTTGGTGTGAGCCGGCTGCTGCTCAGTTTTGCCGGGGTCGGGCAGAGCTTTGGTTCCCGGACTGCGCTTCACGAGGTGGACTTGGAGGTTCACGAAGGCGATCTGCTCGTATTGATCGGTCCCGACGGAGCCGGGAAGTCCACGCTGCTCAGGTTGGCCGCCGGCTTGCTCCAGCCGTCCGAAGGAAACGTCCAGCGCCGCCTGGGCCTCAACGAGGTGGGCTACGCGGGCGCCGACTTCGATCTTTACCCAGACCTCACCGTCGACGAGAACCTCTTCTTCTTCGCCCGGTTGCGGGGCCTGAGCGAAGTTGCGATCCAGACGGGAGCGGAACGGATGGTCGAACTGACCGGACTCGCGGAGGCCCGCGGGCGCCTGGCCGAGCGGTTGTCCGGAGGGATGAAGAAGAAGCTCGCGCTGGGGGCCGCGTTGATTCACGATCCTCGGCTGGTCCTGCTGGACGAGCCCACTACCGGCGTCGACCCCGTCTCCCGGCGGGAACTGTGGGACGTGCTCGCCGAGGCCAACGCGCGGGGCACCGCGGTGGTCTACACAAGTCCCTTCTTGGACGAGGCCACCCGTGCCCGGCGCGTGGTCATCGTTCGCGACGGCAGGCTGTGGGAGGTTCCGGGCGGCGACGTCTCCCAACTGCTGCAGGGGGTGCATGCCTGGGTCCTGCCGCTCGGCGAAGACCGCATGCGCACCCGTTCGGCGCTCGCTCGATTTTCGTCGGATCCCCGACTCTACCTTCGACGCGAGGGGCTTACGGTGGTGGGCCGTGATTGGGAAGAGGCCTGGTCGCGGATCAGTCCGGTTCTGCGGGAACTCCCCTCGGCGGCCCAAGGACCGAGCGGGCTGCGCGAGGTCGAGCCGAACCTCGACGACGCCTTCGTGCTCCTCGGGGAGATGGAGTTCTCATCGGACGTAACCAGGGAGGAGCCGATGAGCGGCCCGGCTCGGGGGATCGAGAAGCCGCCCCCCGGAGCCGCGGCGACTGCTTCGGCGGCGCCCGCTGCGGCCGCCGCGCTCGAGGCGCGCGGTCTATCCCGTAACTTTGGCCGCAAGGTCGCCGTCGATGACGTCAGCTTCTCCATCGAAAGGGGCAGCATCTTCGGATTTCTGGGGCCGAACGGCGCCGGCAAGACCACCACCTTGCGCATTCTCCTGGGGTTGCTCCAGCCCACCTCCGGAGAGGCCGCCGTGCTGGGGCTCGATCCTCGACGCGAGGGGTCCGCCCTGCGGGCTCGGGTGGGCTACGTCTCCCAACTTCACTCGCTTTACGCGGACCTGAGCGTCAGGGAGAATCTGGAGTTCTACGCCCGCATCTACGGGCTGGACTCGGAGCAGGCCGAGCGGCGCGTGCGCGAAGAACTCGATTGGTTCGGTCTGCTCGAGGCCGCTCCCAGGCTGGTGGGAAGCCAGCCCACCGGGGTGCGGCGGCGCGCTGCGCTTGCCGCCGCCCTGCTTCACCGGCCGGAAGTGCTGATTCTGGACGAGCCCACCAGCGGCATGGACCCTGCCGGCCGCCGCACGTTCTGGAACTTCCTGGGGGGACTGGCGGCGGAGGGCAGAACGGTGGTGATCACCACCCATCACCTGGAAGAGGCGGAGGTGTGCGACCGCATAGGCGTCATGCTTCAGGGCAGGCTTCGGTTCCTGGGGACACCCGCCGAGTTGCGTGCGAGGCATGGGGGCCGGGTGCTCGAGGTCCGCGCCGATCCCTGGGAAACGGCGTTTCTCTTGTTAAAGGAGGCCCTGGGCGCTTCGCTATCGGGCACCGCCATCCGCGTGGACCCCGGCCGGGGGGACGAGGCCGCAATAACAAAGCTGCTTTCGGAAGCGGGGCTGCGGGGGTTCAGCGTGGAGGAGAAGCAGCCAGATCTCGAGGATGCCTTTCTGAAGCTGGCCGAAGAGGTTTGAGTCCAAGTCCCGGAGCAGCCTAGGCGGACTCCTGTTACTGGCCTCCGAGAAACAGCGTGAGGGATACGGTGGTCCCCCCGCGGCTGTTGCGGTAGATGCGGACCTCGTCCATGAGGGCGACCATCAGGGGGAGTCCGAGTCCCCGTCCGCCGGCCTGCTCGGGTTTGCGGGGGGACAGGTGGAAGTTGCCTTCGTCGCTGATCTCAAAAGTGAGGCGATCGTCCGGGTACTGGGTGGCACACACTTCCAGGAAGGATTCGGCTCCGGAGTGCTCGATCGCGTTCGCCGCGGCCTCCGAGACCGCGACCTTCAGATCGTAGCCGTTATCCCCTTCCAACTGCAGTTCTTGGCTTACCTGCTCGACGAAACGACGGACCTCGCGCAGATTCTCCGGAGAGGCCTCCACGCCGATCTGCCTGCAAAAGCTGTTGCCTTCCTTCATCATTGCGTCGGTGCTAGCGGTTCCCCTGCTCATTGCTGATGACTTCCTCGATCGCGCCTTCGGCCTCCGCCCTGTCGGAGAACAGACGGAAACCGTGGTCAACCGTCAGTCCAACGATCTCCAGCAGCCGACGAACATTGGCGTTGGGATTGACCACCCCGAGCCAACCCCGGTTGCGCAGACGGCGGACGGTGGATAGAAGAACCGAAACCCCCCCGCTGTCTATGTAATCGACCTCGGACAGGTCGAGGACGATCACTTCGTCACCGCGTTCGAGCGGCTCATCCACCGCGCTGCTCAGACGCCCTGCGTTGCTGTGATCGATCTCACCGCTTACCTCGAAGACCTCAACGCCTCGAAGCTCACTGGTGGAAATTTCCATGCTCCGTTCCTTTCTACCCCCGGTGCCCGACCAAGTCTCCCAAGAGGAGCAATGCGCAAAACTCTACGGCCATCCGTCCCGGTCCAAGAGCTCCTCGGGCCCTTCGAACGGGCGGGCCATCGCATCCTTGTCTATGAACAGATCCTTTCTGGAGCGTCTCGCGTAGTCGAAGCCCGCAACCAGATCCAGCGTTTGGGTGGGGCAGATGTCTTCGCACAGCCCGCAGAAGCAGCACCACTCCATTACAAAGTCATACCGCGTAACCTGCCGTACATAACCCGTGTCGTGACCTTCTACCGTGATGCAGTTGTCGGGGCAGACCCGGGCGCACATCGTACAAGCGACGCATACGTGGGTCTGGCAGCGCATGCAGCGCACGGCCTCCTCGTGGCCCACGCCTTTGGGCCAGCCGAGCTCCACCTGCTGATCAGTGTTCCGGCGAAGCTTGGGATCGGCCTCGGGCATCGGTCGGCGTCGTCCCCCGGGAGTATCGGTGAGCACCTCATCGGGCGACTGTGCGTACACTTCCTGCAGGTAGTACTCAGGCGGGTGCACGGGAGCGAGCCGGCCGGGTGCGGTGATGGGCTCGCCCAGAATATGCCGGTGGACGCTAGTCGCGACCTCGTGCCCCTGGCCCATGGCGATGATGATTGTCTTGGGGCCGGTCGCGACGTCGCCGGCCAGGAACAGGCCTTCGGCCCCGCACTCGCCGGTGACGGGGTCCACCAACGGGCGGCCGACGTCGTCGTACTTCACTCCGGAGCCTTTGAGAAAGTCGACGTCCAGGCGCTGCCCCACGGCAAAGATTACTGTGTCGCACTTGACGATCTTCGACTGCCCGGTGAATTGCGGATTCCATTTGCCGGTGTCGTCGAAGCGGCTGGAGATCTTCTTGAGCTTGATGCCGGTGACCTTACCGTCCTCGACGATCACCGAATGGGGCCCCCAGCGGTGCATGAGTTGGACGCCTTCCTCAATGGCGCCCTCCACCTCGATGTCCTGGCCGGGCATCTCTTCGCGGATCTCGAGCATGGCCTGGATCGACTTCTTGGCTCCGCAGCGCAGGGCGCTGCGCGAGCAGTCGGCGGCCACGTCGCCCCCACCGATGGTGACCACGGTGTCTCCCACGTCGCAGCCTTTGTTCATGGTGTAGGCGTAGAGAAAGTCGAGCGCCGACCAGACGCCCGGCGCATCCGCCCCCGGGAGGGGAAGCTTACGGCCCGCTGAGTAGCCCACGGCCGCCACCACGGCGTGGTGGCTCGCGCGCAGCTCGTCCAGAGTAATGTCCTTGCCAACCTCGACGCCGGTGCGGATCTCCAGGCCCATCTCCACCAGGTCCTCTATCTCCTTGGCGACCACGTCGCGGGGCAGCCGGTAGAGCGGCACGCTCGTCACCAGCAGGCCGCCGGGGATCTCCTCACGCTCGTAAACGATGGCGCGGTAGCCCATCTGGATGAGGTCGTAGCCCACGGCCAACCCGGCCGGTCCGGCCCCAATGATGGCCACCTTTTCCTCGCGCCACACCAGGTTTTCCAGGTGACCCGGGCGCCGCACCTCCCGATCGTAGACCTCGTAGGAGTGGCGGTGGAGCTGACGGATGGCGATGGGATCGTCCAGATTTGAGCGCCGGCAGACGTCCTCGCAGGGCGCTGGGCATACGTAGCCCAGGACCGCAGGAAGGATGTTGCGGCGGCGCGTGTTGACGTAGGCCTCGACTTCACGGCCTGCCGCAACCAGAGCGTTTTGGCCGCGGGCGTCCACGTTCGCGGGGCAGCCGCCGATGCAAGGGGCCACCTTCTGCTGGTGGTGGAGCTCGTTCATCAGGTTGTTGAACTCGAGCGGGCCGGCGTCGGTGACCGGGGGGTCTTGATCGTCCATGACCCCGCGGTAGCGCAACGGCCCACGCCAGCGCGCATCGACCTGGGCCGGTTCCCGGGGATACTGGATGGTGGTCGGGGGTTCGATCATCTGCTTGAGCGTTTCCCCGGTGCCTTTGAGGATGCTGGTCCAGGGGCGGAAGATGTCCCCGAGCCTCATCGGTCGACGTCTCCCATAACCGGGTCGATGGTGCCGACGATGTTGATCATGTCCGAGAGGGTGTAGCCGATGCACATTTCTGGCAGCATTTGCACGTTGTGGAAGGAGGCGCCCCGCCACTTCATCCGGTAGGGCTTGTGGCTGCCGTCGCTGACCAGGTAGCAGCCGATTTCCCCCCGTGGGGACTCCAGTCGGGCATAGGCCTCGCCGGGCGGGGGAGAAGGCACCCGTGCGATGCGGTGGGCCAACACGGGACCGGCGGGAATATCCGCGAGCGCCTGCCTGACGATACGCGCGCTCTCGAGGATCTCCTCGTAGCGCACCTCGGTGCGGTCGTAGACGTCGCCGGTGGTGCCTACGGGGACGTCGAACTCAAAACGGTCGTAGATCGAGTAGGGCAGGTTCTTGCGCAGATCCCAATTAATTCCGGACGCGCGTAGCGTCGGGCCCTGCGCGTTGATCCGCCGGGCTTCCTCGGGGGTGAGTGTGCTGATGTCCTTGGAGCGCAGATGCCAGATGTAGTTGTCGTGGAACAGCCTACGGTATCGGGGTAGCTCGTCCACGACCTCGCGAACCACTTCGTCGGCCCTCTCGACCCAGCCCTCGGGCGGCTGGTACATGACGCCGCCGATCCTCATGTAGACGTAGGTGAGGCGGGCGCCGCATAGCTGCTCGAAGAGATCCACGACTTTCTCGCGGGCCATCATCGTCCACAAGAAGTAGGTCATCGCGCCGCTGTCCAAGCCTAGTGCGCCCAGAGAGAGCAGGTGGCTCGATATGCGGTTGAGCTCGCCTACGATCACCCGTAGGTACTCCGCGCGCTCGGGTACCTCGATGCCCATGAGCTTCTCCGCGGCCATGCAGTAGACCCAGTCATTGTGCATGGCGGCCAGATAGTCCACGGTGCGGTCGGTGAAGGCCACCACCTGATGGTAGGTGCGGTTCTCGGCGATCTTCTCCAAGGAGCGGTGCATATAGCCGATACGGGTGTCCAGGCCCACCACCTTCTCGCCGTCGAGCCGGGTGATCATGCGCATGACCCCATGCGTACCTGGGTGGTGCGGGCCGATGTTGATCAGGAAATCGTTGACGTCCTCGAGGCCTTCCGCCCCTTCTTCAGGGACGCGTATTTCCGGCCGCGGGTCGTCAGGCTGCTTATCGCGCGTGTCCATGTCCTCCATCAAAAATACTGGGGCCGTTCGATGCCCAAGCGGTCCACGTAGTCCTTGCGCAGGGGGTGGCCCTCCCAGGCCTGGGGCAGGAGGATGCGGCGCATGTTGGGATGTCCCTCGAAGACCAGACCGAACATGTCGTGAGCTTCCCGTTCTTCCCAATTGGCAAGGAACCACAGGTCGGAGATGGTCGGCGGCGCCACCCCGTCACGGGGCAGGTCGCAGGCGAGCCGGGCGACCGCCCCGCTATCCATCGAGTAGACCTGGAGAGTGAGGGTGAAGTGATCCCGCCAGTCCACGCAGGTGAGGAAGTCCAGCCGGTCGAGTCCGCGCTCCCACAGGGTCTCCGCAGCCGGGCGATATTGATCGAGTTCCAGCCGGACGAGCAGGACTTCGTCGGGCCCGGTCAGAGCGCAGCTGATTTGGGCGCTCAGACGCGCGCCCAAAGCCTCGCAAAGGTCGTCCCGGGCCTGGCGCTGCTGGTTGGCTCTGTCGCTCGTCACGACCGTCCCTCTCGTCCGCGGCCGGTCGGCTTACCCTCGATCAGTCGTCGAAGCTCGACGATGCCATCGATCAGCGCCTCGGGGCGCGGGGGGCAACCGGAGACATAGACGTCAACGGGAATGACCTGGTCGACTCCCTTGACCACGCTGTAGCCGTCGTGGAAGTAGAGGCTTCCCGCGGTCGCGCAGTTACCCATGGCGATCACCCAGCGGGGCTCCGCCATCTGCTCGTAGACGCGCTTCACCATGGGGGCGACCTTGTAGGTGACGGTTCCCGAAACGATCAACAGGTCCGACTGCCGTGGCGAGCCTCGCGGCATGATGCCAAAACGGTCGAGGTCGAACTTGGAGGCATTGGTGTGCATCATCTCGATGGCGCAGCAGGCCAATCCGAACATCAACATCCAGAGGGAGTGGCTTCGCACCCACCCGAGCACGTCTTCGACGGAGTGAACGACGATCCCGGGACCGATTACCAGGGGCCCGTAGGAATCGCGGACAGGGGCCTTGGTGGGGACGATAACGCCGTTGCTCAACCAGGGACTGAGCGGCTCCTGGTCCGGCTCGCCCGGTTGCTCGGCCGGGGGGTCGACGTCGCCTGCTCCGTCCGCCGGGGGTTCGCCTGCTCCGTCCGCCCGGAGCGTGGGTTCCTCGGCCGGCTCCCGCGGGTCTTCGGCGTGCTCGCGCGCCTCGGGCTCCCGATCCTTCTCCTCTATTGGTCTGCCTCCATGAGCGTTGTACTTCGCGCGGCGTGGCCTCCGCGTCAGCCAAGATTGCCCGGTCGCTCTGCTCCCCAAACACGTCTTTGCCGCTGATTACGTCCAGAAAGCTCGGGGTATGGGGTTTCGGACTTCGCCTCCGCAGGGCTAGGGGGCAGGGTCGACGGGCGCTGCTCTCTGAAGGACAGGGTAGCGTCTGCGGAGGGAGGAAAAGCCAGAACGATACGGGAGGTGGCGCGGGCGTTGAGCGAGGAGCTCCTTGCCGACGTATTCTTCTTGCTGGGTTTTGGCGTTGCCGGGCTTCTGCTCCCTATGCTTCCCCTGTTGCTCTTCCGCTACATTCGCCCCCAGCACCCGTCGGCCGTGAAGATGGAACCTTACGAGTCCGGCGTGGTGCAGACAACGGCTCCCCGGCGCCCCTTTCACATGGCTTACTACAACTTCGCCCTGGTGTTCATCGTCTTCGAGGTCGAGACCGTGCTGCTTTTCGCCGTCAGCCCCGTGCTGCGCGACGCCTCCTGGATGGATCTGCTCAAGGCCGGCATCTTCATAGTGCTGGTGGCCGACGGGCTCTTCTACGCTTGGCGTAAGGGAGCCCTGGTGTGGAAGTGAACTGGCCGGATTGGTTGGGCTTCGATTGGCTGGACCTGAGCTGGTTGGAGCTACCCTGGATCGACACCAACTGGTTTCACGACTACTGGTATGGGCTGCTCCTGCTTGGTTTCTTCTGGGGGGTCTTGGTCTTCACCATGGTGGGCGCGCTGACCGCCGTATACGTGTACGTGGAGCGCAAGGTCTCCGCCCGGATTCAGGGACGGCTGGGTCCCATGGAAACCGGGCCGCACGGGCTACTGCAGACCCTGGTCGACGTGGTCAAGCTTGCGGTCAAGGAGGACGTCCGGCCGGCAGCGGCGGACGCCCTCGCCTTCCGCCTGGCCCCGCTCTTGGTCGTGGTGCCCGCGGTCATGGCTTTCGTGGTGGTGCCCTTCGGCGTGCCCATGGTCATCCGCGACTTGAACGTGGGCATCCTCTACTTTCTGGCGGTGCCCAGCGTCACCGGCGTGGGTCTCCTGCTCGCCGGTTGGGCTTCTTACGACAACTACTCCTTCCTGGGCGGTTTGCGTGCCTCCGCCCAGTTCATCAGCTACGAGATTCCGCGGACGCTCTCCGTGGTCACCGTGGTCATGCTGACCGGCAGCCTGAGTTCGGCGAGGTTGATCGAAGCCCAGGCCGACACCACCTGGTTCGTGTTGCTGCTACCGCTCAGCTTTGTGATCTACGTGGTCACCACGCTGGCCGAGGTCAACCGGGTCCCCTTCGACATCCCCGAGGCAGAATCCGAACTGGTGGCGGGCTTCCACACCGAGTACTCCGGTTTTCGCTGGTCGTTGTTCTTCCTCGGTGAATACGCTTCGTTAACCACGGCCAGCGCCTTTGCTGTCGCCCTCTTCTTTGGCGGTGGGCTCGGCCCGGTCCTGCCGCCGGTGGTATGGTTCGTGCTGAAGACCGCGGTCATCATCTTCTTCGCGGTCGTGCTCCGCTTCACACTACCCCGCTTCCGTCAGGATCAGCTGATGGCCCTGGCTTGGAAGTACTTCCTTCCGCTGTCGCTGGTCAACCTGCTGCTCGCTGGGCTCGTCATGAAGGCGGTGTTCTAAGTTGTTGGATAGCGACGTTCAGATCGCCCTGTTCGCCGCCTTCGGCGGAGTTGCCGTGCTTGCCGCGCTCGCCGCGGTGCTCACCCGCTTTCTGCTGCGCAGCATCGTGGCCTTCGGCGCCTTCCTCACGGCCATCGCCGGGCAGTTCTATCTGCTGGCGGCCGACTTCGTGGCGCTGATCCAGATCTTCGTCTACGTGGGCGGCGTTGTGGTTCTGATCCTGTTCGCGTTGATGCTTTCGGCGGTCGGCGAGAAGCATCCCCTGGCCGTTTCGGAGCACCGCGGATTGGGCGCGGTCGTCGCTTACGCGGTGGGCGGTTGGTTGGTCTGGGCGGCCTTTGGAGAGGACCTGCCGGAGGCCGGAGAGGTTCCCGGGGAAACCGTGGCCTTCCTGGGCCGGGCCTTTCTGGATCAGCAGCTGGTGGCCTTCGAGGTGATCGGGATAATCCTGCTGGCGGCGGTGGTGACGGCGCTGGTCATCGTGAGAGGGGAGCGGCTGTGACTCTGGTTCTGGTCTTCTCCGGCCTGCTCTTCGCCATCGGCACCTACGGCGTGCTCACTCGCCGGAACGCCATCACCCTACTGATTTCGGTGGAGATCCTGATGAATGCGGCCAACCTGAACTTCGTGGCCTTCTCGCGGCTGTGGGAGCCGGAGCTCATGACCGGGCAGGTCTTCGCGCTGGTCGGCATCAGCATCGCCGCCTGCGAAGCGGCCGTGGGGCTCGCGCTCATCCTCGCGGTCTTCCGCCGTTTTGGCACCACCGATGTCGGTCGGATCGACTTCCTGAGGGGGTGAGGACGTGAGCGACGCTCTTCTCGTGCTGATGCCCTTCACGACTCTGGGAGTGGCTGTAGTTCTGCTGCTGGCAGCGGCTTTGCACACGCGGCTGGGGCCGGACTACCGCGCTTTTGTGGATCGCTGGACGGGACCCCTATCGGTCTTTGGCGTCGCGGTTCCCTTCGTGCTGGCCCTCGTGGGAGTCTCTTCCGCGGGCGAGTCCGCGCCCCGAGTGGAGGCCCTCTGGTTCTCGGTGGGCGATCTGGACGTGTTCTTCGGGTTGCGGCTGGACGGTCTCGCGA
>JAGXFV010000020.1 GCA_024637095.1 Actinomycetes bacterium | reverse complement strand
TCGAGCGGGCCGCCCGACTACACGAGTCCGCGCAGAGGGATCTCGAGGCGGTCGAGCGTCGAGCAGAAGAAGCGCGCCGCCGCCTGCAACTAGCTGAAGCCGCCGACGAGGCGCGGCGCAAATTGGAGCAGGCGCGGCAGGTGTGCGCCGAGCTCGAGGAACGGGCTCCGCTCATGAAAGAGCGGGAGGATCGACTGGCCGATTCGACCAGGGCCGAGAAAGCGCAGGCCGCGGCCATAACGCGAGATAGCGCTCGGGGCGAGGTCTCACGCGCGGAGGCGGAATGCCTGGCAGCGGCATCTAAGTTGGAGGCGGCGGTCAAGACCGAAGCGGACGCCACCACCTTTCTGGCCGCGGAGCAGTCCCGGGAGGAAGAGCGCCGCGAAGCCCGGGATGCCGTCAAACGGTTGGAGGATCTGCAGAAGACGATCGCGCAGTGGCGAGCGGCGGTTGAGGCATGCGCGACCGCGCAGACCGGACTGGCCGAGGTGCGAGAGGACCATGAGGCCGCGGCTTCCGCACTCGTTCTGGCCGGCGACGAGCTCGAAGGCGCCACCGATGCTGCCGCGCGGACGCGCCATGCGGCCGAGCGTCTCAGCGGCACCGAGGCGCGTTTACATCAGGCCAAACAGATGGCAGACGTTTGCCAAAAACTCGAAGATACTCGGAAGACCCGAGCGCAGGCCGAGCAGACGCTGCGGCGCACCGAACACGAGACCGAACAGGCAGAGATAGAGCTGGCTCGGGCCAAGCGGATTTGCGACCGGGCCGAGACGGCCTGGCGCCTTGGTCGGGCCGCGACCCTGGCTCAAGGCCTCACCGCAGGGGATCCCTGTCCTGTTTGTGGGTCCGAGGAGCACCCCGCGCCGGCGAGAGCCTCGGCCGACGGCTGTGGTGACGCCGAACTCGAGGCGGCAAGGCAGGCGCTCGAGTCGGCGCGGGAGGCGGAGCGGAGGGCTCGAGAACGGGTGAATGCTGTCGAGCGGGAAGTCGATCTGGCGCGGGAGCGTGAGGCCGGCCTGCTGCATGCGCTGGCCAACCGCAGAGATCTGTCGCCCGAGAAGGCTCGGGAGTTCGAGCAGACCTGTCGGCTCGAGTACGAACGGGAAGAGGCGGAGTCCGGGGAGCTCGAGCGCCTCGAAGGGGCGGCGGCCGAGGCCCTCCGCAGCAGGCAGGTGGCTGAAGATCGAGCTGCGCAGGCTTTGTTGGAACTGCAGAAATCAACCGCGGTCTTTGAGCGGGCCGACGACCGGCGGAGCTTCCTCGAGAGCTCGGTCCCGGGCGAACTGCGCCCTCCCGGCGCTCTCGAGGCGAATCTGGAAAAGGCGAAAACCGGTCTTGTGCAATTGGCAGAGGCCTTCACCAAGGCGTCGGACCAACACCGGGATTCCCGCGAGCATTTGGTCAAGTGGGAGACCACTGCCGCCGACGCAGAGAAAGCCCGGGTTGGAGCCACTCGGCGGCTCGGTCTCGCTGAAACCGCTTTTGCCGACAAATTGAAGGCGCTGGGTTTTACCGACGGGGCGGAATGGTCTGCGGCTCTGCTCGAGGAGGAACTGTGCAGAACGCTCGCCCGGGAACTGTCGGACTACCAGGACCAACTCCAGCAGGCGCGGGGTTGGTTGCAACAGGCGGAAAAGGCGGTGCAGGATTCCCCCCTGACCGAGGCGGTCGCCGGGGCCAAGGTCTCTTGCGATGAGGCGGAGGCTGAACTCAAGAGGCTGCTCGACGTCCGTTCCATAGCCAAGGCGCAGCAGGGCAAGCTGCAGGACGCGACGGGCCGGCTGGCGGAATTGGATGCCTCAGCTGAGAGGATAGAGGCCGTCTTCCAGACCGCCGGCCGCCTGGCCGAAGTCGCCAACGGGCAGGCGGGGGGGGACAAGATCTCCTTTCAGCGCTGGGTGCTCGGAGTCTACTTAGATGAGGTCCTTGTGGCGGCGAGCCGACGACTCTACCGCATGAGCCGCGGGCGGTACCGTCTCGTGCGTCAACGGGCGGCCGACGATGGCAGAAGGGCCTCGGGTCTCGACCTGGCCGTCTTCGATGAGTTCTCGGGCAGTACCCGCTCGGCCGTCACTTTGTCCGGGGGGGAGAGTTTCCTGGCCGCCCTCTCACTGGCGCTCGGTCTTGCGCAAACCGTCCAAGAGCGTTCTGGGGCCACTCGGCTCGAAACCATCTTTGTCGATGAGGGCTTTGGAGCCCTCGATCCGGACGCGCTCGAGTTGTCCATAGATGCCTTAATGGATCTGCAGGGGGATGGCCGACTGGTCGGCGTAATCTCGCACGTCCCCGAACTCAGACAGGTGATCAACGCGCGCCTGGAGGTGACCGGCGGCCCGGAAGGCAGCCGCACCAGCTTTATCGTGCCCTGAGCTTTGGGCTTCGCTGCGGCCTAGGTGAGGACCGCGACCGCGAGCAATACCGGCGGGGCAGTCAGCAGCATCAGCGGTAGCAGCACGGGTTCGCGTTCGTGATCAGGCTCGCCGGGCTCTTCGAAGGAGCCCTGGCGGCAGTGATCGCCACTCGAGGCCTCGGCCTCATCCCGAAACCGCATCTCGCTGACCACCTCGCGGCGGCCGTCTTGACGAAGACGGACGGCCAGCCGCTTCTCGCTCCGCCCCCGGTCCACTCCCAAGAGGAGGAGCAGGCCGACGGCGGCGACAAGTACCAGGCTGGGCAGCAGGTCGGCTACCATTTTTCGCCCTCGGTAGTCTTGGCCGTAAACACCTCGTGCGGAAGCAGGAACAAATCGAAGACCTCCCGCGCCGGCAGGAGATCGAGTAGCCATAGCCAACGCGCCGCTCCGCTCGCCGCGAGTTGGGCGTATTCTTCGTAGCGGGCTTCGTACTCCTCGATTGTCAGGTTTTGGGGGAACATCCTCCCGATCCACCTTCAGTAGTTCTCGTCCTCGGACATCCTCGGCGATGCTTGAACCAAAGATACCCAGGCGCGCCAAGGATACTCTCCTGGATCTTGCGATTCGGTTAAGGCCAATCAGCCGAGAGGCTCACCGCCGGAAGACGCTGCGAATCGTTTCGAGCACCAGCCGCCGCGTGAGGAACAGCACCAGCACCGACAGCACGAAGTAGACGACGGTGATCGTCCCGCGGGTGTCGGGGAAGGCCAGCTGAGTCACGAATAGACCGAAGAGCGCGGCCGCCCCGTACAGCGAGAGCCGCAGGTCCAGCAACAGAACGACGGCAAAGATGCTCTGCGCCGCCGTCAGCAGCACCTCCTCTTTCTGCCGGTCGTCCAACTGCAGGGCCTCGGGCGCGCCGAGGGCTATGCCGTAGATCAGAGGCAGCATGGCGACCAGCAAAGTCCACTGGTTGATCTTGGAGGAAACCAGAGCCCCCAGAGCGGGAGTCGTCAGACCCCTCCAAGCGTATAGGGATACCACTACGAACTCGGGCGCCTCGCTGGCAAGGGGAGCCAGCCACTGCACCAGCAGGAATTCGTCGATGCCGAATTCGATCCCGGTCTCCACCAGCGCTTCCGCGAAGGACTCGGCCACAAGCAGGATGACTGCCGCGGGTGCGAGTGCCATCACCGCCGTCGCCAGCCGGCGCCGGCGTTTGGGCAGTGCGCCGACGGTTTGGGCGGGGCCGACCAGGTGAGGCGGTTCGGCCGGCAGGCGGGCTATGCGGTAGATGTAGTAGACGAAGAGCGCTACCAAAACCACGAAGTCGACCAGAGAGATGCTGCCCTTCAGGGGGAGGACCAGGGCGTAAAGAGAAGCGGCGAGCAGGATCACGAGTTCGAGACCGTGTCCCTTTTCGAGCGAGATGTGGGTCTTGCGGAAACGGATGTAGGCGATCACGAGCACCAAAGGCCAGGCGATACCGATGAGCAGCCGGTTGGCCCCGGTCATGTTCGCCACCGCGTAAGAGGCATAGGCAGGGTCTTCGGCGGCCAGCCAGGCGAAGGAGGCGTCCACCACGTACTCGGGGAGGACGGCTATCAGTGCGAGGAGCGCGAGGGCCAGTCCCTGCGAGATCTCCAGCTGCGCCACCTCCGCCGCCCAACTGAGCAGAAAGGCGCCGCCCACGATGGCCAATCCGAAAACGGCTGCTTCGGTCCAGTGCGCAAGTTCCGGGTGGGTGAGCCGGATCCAGAGTCCGGGCACCATGGCGAGCGCGGAGGTGATGATGATGACGATGTTTCGGTTCATGGCTCCCTGCGACGCTGACGCCTTTCCGATGGAACGATCAGTTTCTTCCGGGACGAGATCAGGTGGAGCCGGGGCTCCACGCACGTCGAGAAACAGGCCCTATATAACCAGGAACGCAGTATAGATCCCCTGAGCGTCGAGCGCGGCAGGTGATAGCTAAGCCGCGCGGCCATTAGGCTACCCGTCGATTTTGCGAAATGGAGCTATGCGGCTGGACGCCAGGACCACCACTATGGCTGGGACTTGAGATCCTCGCTTCCCACCTCGTCACCGGTTCCACCTCAGCCTGCTCTGCCGCTACCCCAGGCCTTCGCCTTACCCTTCAGGGCTCTGAACGCGACCACACCTTGTTGTGAATCTTCGCTTTAGAGCAAATCAATAGTGCAATGTAGATAAACCCAGTATGGGAGGTGAAAGGTCTTCGGAAAGATATAGCGACTTCGACTTCGCCGCCGCCTTCCTTGCCGCGGCAGCCGACAAGACCGGAGACATTAGGGTCGATATGGTGGTCTATCTGAACTCGATCCTGGGCCTCAACCAGGTCGTGGGGACGAGTGCGGACGGCACGGTGAACTACGAAGAGAATCCGGTGTACCTGGACTTCGCGGGTGCGGCGGGCTACGAACGTGGCGCCACTCTCGGGGAGCGCGGTGAAGTGGTAGTGGAAGGAGGGAATGGGTCCGCTCCCGGCTACTCGGGCGAGGCCTGGGTCATCCAGCCGGAGACGCCGCTTTCGGGGCTGTGGTACTCGGTGTCGGTTCCGCTTGTGAACGGGCCGATCGCCTTCGACCAGCTAGACCGCGACCCGGACAGCAACGCGCCCACCGATGAAGTTGCCGCGAACGACATCCTGGGCTTCACGCAGATGGCTGACGATGACCTGAGCGTCATCGAGTTCATTCACAACTTCGAGATACCGGCCACCGAGGGCGAATGGGTCGAGTAGATCGCTTAGCTCGAGTTGATCGATTAGGTGGTTATCGGGGCTCCGCCGGACTGCGTCGGCGGAGCCCCCTCCTTGGGTGGCGCCTCGCGGGTTCCCAAACCCTGGTTCTCGGCTTCGGGCTCGCGCTCTGCCCTCCTTATGCCCCCGCTTCCGGCTCCGGCTCCTCCATGAAGAGATCGGTTGTCCCGGCTTCACCGTCCACGCCGCACGCCCGGCAGTAGCGCACCCCACGCCAGGTGAGCCAAAGCAGGGGCAGGGCCCCCCCGGCGATGAAGAGCACGTCGCCCGGCAGACGCAGCCACTCGAGCAATGTGTTCGTGGTCGAGGTTAGATACTGGAGGCTGCGGGCCTCCCAATATCCCTTGTTGACCGACTCGTAGAGTTGGAGCACGCCCAGCGGGAAGAGGCTGACGAAGCTCATCCAGGCGAGGCCGACGTTGAGGGACCAGAACGAGGTCTTCGCCGCGCGCTCGGACCAGCGGCTCTCGGGCATAAGGTAGCGCAGGCAGAAGAGCGCGAGGCCCGCGGCAAGCATGCCGTAGACGCCCATCATGGCGGTGTGGGCGTGGTTGGCCGTCAGGGCGGTGCCGATCTCGTAGTAGCTGACGATTGGCAGGTTGATCAAGAAGCCGAAGACACCCGCGCCCAGGAAGTTCCAAAAGCCCACGGCGACCAGGAACATGACCGCCCAGTAGTGAGGGAAGCGGCCGCGGCCGATCCCCTGGGCGGTTCCCAGCCGGAGGAAGCTCCAAGCCTCCACCGTGAGCAGGGTGAGCGGGATGACCTCCGCCGCACTGAAGAAGGCGCCCATGGCCATCGTGGCGGCCGGCGTGCCGGAGAAATAGAGGTGGTGCATCGTGCCGACCACCCCGCCGATCGAGTACAGGATGATATCCAGGTAGACCACGATTAGGGCGGTGCGCATGGCGACCACACCCAGCAGGACGAAAATGAAGGCCACCATCGCCGTGGTGAAGAGCTCGAGGAAGTCCTCGACCCAGAGGTGCACCACCCAGAAGCGCCAGTAGTCCGTGATGGTGAAGTGGGTATCAGGCGTGGCCAGGAGGCCCACCGCGTAGAAGACGGGGATGGCGAGTCCTGCGTAAAAGAAGAGCCAGGGCATGTTGCCGTAGCTCTCGGAGCGCAGTCGGGTGCGCAGCCCGCGGAAGAGAATGGCCACCCAGAAGAAGAGACCCAGGGTGAGGAGCACCTGCCACACCCGCCCAAGGTCCAGATACTCGAAGCCCTGATGTCCCAACCAGGCCCACAGATCCCCGAAGGCGCCTCTCTGGCCGAGCCACTCGCCGCCCAGGCTGCCGAAGACCACGATGGCAAGCGCGGCGAGCAGCACGTAGGCCAGTACGTTCTGGCCGCGGGGCTCGCGCCGTGAGATCAAGGGCAGCAGGAAGATCCCGGCCGCCAGGAAGGAGGTGGAGACCCAAAAGATGGACAGCTGCACATGCCAAGTGCGCGAGATGGTGTAGGGGATCAGTTGAGCCAGATCGACCCCAAAGAAGCTGGAGAGATCCGCCCGGTAGTGGGCGGTGAGCGAGCCGACCAGAGTCTGCAGCACGAAGAGCAGGCCCATGACCAGGAAGAACCAGGCGGTGGCCCGCTGAGCCGGGGTCAGCTGCACCTCGTCAGGACGGCGGAACCGGAGGTTCGTATCCTCGCGTCCGTGCCATCCCAGCCAGTTGTAGCGTCCAAAGAGACCGAGCAGGAAGCCGGTTCCCGCGAGAAGGGCGATGATGGAGAGCGCGCTCCAGACGAGCGCGTCGCCGGTCGCGGTGTTACCGATCGAGGGCTCGGGGGGCCAGTTGTTGGTGTAGGAGTAGTCCTTGTCCGGCCTCTGGGCCGCGGCCGCCCAGGCGGTCCAGCCGAAGAAGGCGGTCAGCTGCCGGATCTCCTCAGGATCGGTGATCGCTTCGCGGCGCAGGCCGTACTCGGTGGAGGGTGCGCCGAAGAAGTCGGCGTAATGATCCGTCAGTTCGGCGAAGGCCCCCGCCTGAAGCGGAGTGAACTCGAGCGCGCCGGTATCGGGGTCGTAGCGGTTGGTCCTCAGGATCTCGCGGAGACTCGCCTCCGGATTCGCAGCTCCCTGGCCGGCGAGGGTTTCATCCAGAAAAGCGATCTCCCGATGAAGGTAGTCTGCGGTGAAGTCGGGGCCGAGATAGGCTCCGTGCCCGAGTACGCTGCCGTACTCCATCAGACCGTTGCGCAGGAAGACCTGCTGGCCTGCCATGACGTCGGCCTCGGTGAAGAGGACCTCGCTCCCGACGACTACCTCTTCGGGGATGGGCGGTTTGTCCCGGTAATTGAGCGCCCCGAGCAGCCCCAGGATGAAGAAACCGATCACAAAGACGAATACTGCCGCCTGTAGCCATCGCCGAGAGACCAGCAGGGGCTGTCGTTCTGGACCTGTGCTCATTTTCCCTCCGTGTGGCTGCCGGGACTGGATGCGTGGATTTCCAGGTTCCCGCAGGATTCAATCTTCCAGGTGGAGAGTATCTGGCCGGCCAAACGAAAACCACTCGTTACCGAGGGCAATCAGATCGGGATCCAGCAGCTCCGGATACGAAGAGTGCCGACTGAGGGAGTTTACCAACTGGCCTCTGCATAGGCCCGCCGGAGAATGCTCAGCGTGGCATCGAGGGAGTCGCCCCGGACTCCCTCCTGCCGCCCGCTCCCCGGTGACAGCAGCATCCGCAAGGTTTCCAGCACATGGGGCGCCCGTTCGAGCAACACCTTGGGGTAGATCTCCAGATTGGGTGAGGGCGTGTGGGTTAGGGCCACGAACCCCTTGTCCATCCCCGGCAGGGCAAGCAGCAGGGTTGAGTTGGCCGCCGAGTCCGGTTCCCTCACCAGCCGGCAGAGACCCTCGCTTTCCAGCTCTACCGCCCAGGCCAGCATCCGTGTTAGCGAGGGACCGGGCTTGCTCTCTACCGACCGAAGCCACTCGCGCAGGCCATCGTGGCGTTCGCCGTTGTCTCCATCGCTTCCGGGACCGAGCCGTCGGGCCAACAGCAGTTCCCCCTGGGCCATCATGTAGGAGGAGGCGACCACCAGGTCGATCTTCACTCGCGGGCAGAGGTGCACAAGTTGGGCGGCGGCTTCGTGCAGCACGGGGGAGCTATCCATGAGGACAAAGACCAGCCGGTAGCGGGCGGCGGGCTGCAAGGAGCGCGCCGCCGCCAGAAGATGTGTGAGCAAGACCTCGGGCCGACGCCGGCCCTCTTCGATGGCGATGAGCACCTGGGTCTGATCGGACTCCTCCGCCAGGAGATCGATGCGAACCTCGGCCGCGCCCAACCCGGTGCGGACGTCGCGACGGGTGATTCGGAGTTCGGGGTCGCCCGCCAGGGGCAGAAAGCTGGGCTGCTCACCGATTACCCTGCGCAGTAGCACAGGGTTCCGCACGGGGGTCTCCATGACCCTCGCCCAGTCCTTGCCGTGCTCGTGGTAGAGGGCTCGCGCGATGGTGAACAGGTCCTTTCGCGGGGGTGGTTGGCGACCTCTCGACAGCTTTTCCACACTGCGGCAGATACTCCTGCCGGGAGGAACTCTAATCAGCGAGGGATTTGGCCGCCCACTGACAGCGCTCCACTAATGCGGGGTCACCCAGACGCCGTGCCCAGTCGGCGAATGCCTCATTCGGCCCTCGCCAGCGCAACTGGTCCACATTTTCGAAGAGCGGGACCTGGGACCGCAGCGTGGCCAGCTCCTTGAAGAGCAGCGCCCGCTCGCGCTCCTGACCGAGCTCGTCCGGGGGAAAATCCTCGAGCGGCCCGAAGCGGTTGAGCAGCCTCGATGCGTTCACCGGGCCTATCCCCTTTACTCCGGGGAAGCCGTCGGCGGAGTCGCCCACCAACGCCAGGTAGTCGGGGATCAGGGCAGGAGGCACGCCGTATTTCGCGCGCACGGCGCCGGCATCCATGATCTTGCGCGTTCGACGGTGGACCTGCACTATCCGGTCGCCGCTGACCAATTGGGCCAGGTCTTTGTCGGGCGTCCAGATGCTGACCATGTCCACGCGGGGATCCCGCTCTGCGATGCGGGCGGCGGAAGCGAGGGCATCGTCGGCCTCGAGTTCGACCATCGGCCAAACCACGACTCCCATCGCGGCGAGCACCTCTTCCAGGGGGCCGAACTGGGCGAGCAGGGCCGGGTCCATTCCCGCGCTGGATTTGTATCCGGGCCAGACTTCGTTTCGGAAGGACTCGATCACGTGATCCGTGGCAACGCCGAGGTGGGTCGCGCCGCTCTCGATCATCCCCAGAACGGTGCGGGTCACGCCAAGCACGGCACCGAGTGGGGGCATCTTGTCCTTGGTCCAGCGGCGTAGACCGTGGTAGTGGCGGAAGAGCTCGTAGGTGCCATCGACCAAGTGGACGATCATGAAAGGCATATTAGCCGAAGGTCAGTACTCGTCGGGCGAACCACCATCATCTGTAGGCGGAGGGGGAGGGATTCGAACCCTCGGGACCCTCGCGGGCCCGCCAGTTTTCAAGACTGGTGCGTTAAACCGGACTCCGCCACCCCTCCGCGTATAGAGCAGCGCGTGGTGCGAGGAGCGCTTCCGAGCCGAATATTCCTATGGAAATCGGTCGAGCGCACCGCTCCATTATAGCCTCGGCAACCCGGGGCGGCTTTTTCGATTCTCGGCACCTCGTGTCTTCGTAATCTGTCGAGACACGGGCCCGGGGGGTGGTGTATAGTGATTGTAGTTGTGAAGAAGTTCACAGAAAGGCCGTCTAACCGGGGGTGCCTTGATGGTCGACCGGGTCATGACCAAGTCTGCGCTTGCGGAATCGCTCGAGCAGTTGGCAGCGACGCTTCACGTGGCTGCGCCGGTGGAGGAGGGCGGCCGGGTGATGTTCCGGCGTGTTCGCTACGCAGCGGAATTGGCCAACCACTATCTGCCCACCATGCTGCCCCCCACTAAGTACGCACGCCCGCCACACGAGGAGCTTCTGCGCTTCTCCTGGGCGGAGGGTCCCCGAGTCGAACCCGTCTTTGAGGCCGAAGAAATCGTGATCTTTGGGGTACGGCCCTGCGACATGCACGCCTTCGACCTGTTGGACCAGATCTTCTCAGAAGAAAACTCCGACGGGCATTATCAGGCGAGGCGGGAAGCCCTGACTCTAATCGGCATGGAGTGCCTCGAGCCCTGCGACGAGCATTCTTTCTGCCGGAGCATGGGTTCGCTGGAGGCCACTGGGGGGTTCGATCTGCTGCTTTCCGAAATGGGGGACGGCTACTACGTGCGGGTGGGGACGGCCAAGGGCCGCGCGCTGATCGGTACGTTCCAGGACGCCCGCGAAGCGGTTTACGAGGATCGCAAGCGGTTGCGAAAGACGTGCCTTCGCCGGGAAAGCCAATTCGAACACCGTCTGGAGGACACGTACGACGAGCTTCCCCGGGTTCTTGCCGATAGCGAAGATTCGCTGCTCTGGGACGTCCTGGGCGAGAAATGCCTTTCCTGCGGCGCCTGCACCAACGTCTGCCCCACCTGTTTCTGCTTTGACGTGCACGACGACGTCAACCTCGACCTGAAGAGCGGCCGCCGCCGCCGCCACTGGGACAGTTGCCAGCTCGAAGAGTTCGCCATGGTCGGCACCGGCGAGAGCTTCCGCCAGCCGCGGAATCTGCGCGTGAAACATCGCTTCAATCACAAAGGGCGGTACCTGATGGAACGCTACGGCGTTCCCGGGTGTGTGGGTTGCGGGCGCTGCGCCCGGGACTGCCTCGTTGGGATCAGCCCCATCGAAGTGTTCAACCAGCTCAAGGGCCAACCGGTGGAGAGGTAGGTGACGGTGGTGAACATCCAAGCCGACACCAAGCTGCACTTGGAGTCCCCGTTCTTGCCGGCGCCGGCAGAGATCGTCCGCAAAGACCGGCTGAATGACACAGAGACCCTGTATCAGCTGCGCCTTGCCGACGGCACTGAATTGGGCCAACTGCCTGGACAGTTCGTCGAGGTAAGCGTGTTCGGAATCGGCGAAGCCCCTTTCTCGGTGTCGTCTTCCCCAACGCGGGGCGACGCCTTCGAGCTCTGCATCCGCCGCGTCGGCGATGTGACCAGCGCCCTCGAACGCCTCGCTCTCGGCGAGCACATCGGCATCCGGGGACCGCTGGGCCGGGGTTTTCCACTCGAGCAGATGCGCGGACGCAACGTGCTGATCATCGCCGGCGGGTTGGGCATCGTTCCCTTGCGGTCATTGATTACCAACATCCTCGACGAGAGGGAGGATTTTAGCAACGTCACCATCCTCTACGGTTGCAAGACCCCAAAGGAGCTGCTCTTCCGGGACGAGCTGAACAGGTGGCAGGCTCGGGAGGACATCGACTTTCGGATCACCACCGACATCGCGGAACCGGGCTGGAAGGGCAATGTGGGCCCTGTCACCACACTCTTCCGCCGCCTGGCCGTCGATCCGCGGAACACAGTGCCCGTCATGGTCGGCCCTCCGGTGATGTTCAAGCACGTCGTCAAACAGGTCTTGGCCTGCGGGATCCCGGAGGACCGGATCATCCTGTCTCTGGAGCGGCGCATGAAATGCGGCATCGGTGAATGCGGGCATTGCCAGATCAACGGGATTTACGTCTGCCAGGACGGACCGGTCTTCACGTACGCGGAACTCAAGCGGCTCGAGGAGGCGATGCTCTGATGTACGAGGCGCTGCAGGTGCACAAGCGGCCGCGGGTCGCGATCTTCGAACTGGCCTCCTGCGCCGGCTGCCAGCTGCAGATTCTGAATCTCGAGGACGAACTCGTGGATGTCCTCGGCCTCGTGGAGTTCGTCTACTTCAAGGAAGCCATGAGCAACAGCTCAGACGAGTACGACCTGGCTCTGATCGAAGGCTCGGTCACCCGAGAGTCCGATGCGGAAAAGTGCCGGACGGTGCGGGAGAGAGCCACTCTCGTGGGCACCCTCGGGTCGTGTGCGTATCCGGTGGGCATACCCGGTCTCAAGAACCATGGTGATGTGGAGGCCGCCGCGGGCATCGTCTATGGAGAGAAAGCGGACCTATTTGCCTCCCACCCGGTGCTGCCGGTCGACGCCGTCATCGACGTGGACTTCCGGGTGCTCGGGTGCCCGATAGACAAGAAGGACTTTCTCGAGACCCTGACGGCGCTCCTGCTCGGGCGCAAACCTCCGAGTCCCACGTATCCGGTTTGCGTGGAGTGCCGCATCGCGGAGAACTCCTGCGCCTTCGACCGCGGGGAAACCTGCCTGGGACCCTTCACCCGGGCGGGGTGCGGAGCCCTTTGCCCCAGCTACGGCGGCCGCTGCTACGGCTGCCGGGGTCCGGCGGACGATCCGAATGTTCTCTCGATGCAGGCCCTGCTCGAGGAGCACGGGCTGACACCCGAGCAGATCGCCGCTGATTTTGCCCTGTACAACGGCTACGAACGCGGCGCGTGAAGCGGAGAGGCGGCGTCATGGTAAAGAAGACGCTCGACGTGAGAGTCGATTACGTGTCTCGAGTCGAGGGGCACGGCAATATCGTCGTGGAGGCGGACGGCGACCAGGTTCGGAATGTGCGGTTCGAGGTGACGGAGCCGCCTCGCTTTTTCGAAGCGATGCTGGCAGGCCGCCCATATGCGGAGGCGCCCCTCATCACGTCTCGCATCTGCGGCATCTGCTCGAACGGACACACGCTGGCCTCGATTACCGCCCTGGAGAACGCGCTGGAAGTCAGCCCGTCGAATCAGACCCGGTTGCTCCGCCGTCTGCTCTTGCATGGTGAGACCATCCAGAGCCACATCCTGCATGCATACTTCCTGGTAGCACCGGATTTCTTTGCGGTGGATAGCGTCATCCCCCTCGTGGGCACGCATCCAGAACTGATCAAGCGCGCGCTCCGCTTGAAGAAACTGGGCAACGACATCTGCGAGGTCGTGGGCGGGCGTGCCGTTCACCAAGTCGCAGCCACGGTCGGCGGTTTCACCAAGACACCCACGGATGAGCAGCTAGTGCATTTGAGCCGTCGGCTGGATGACTCCGGTGAGGATATCGAGGCGACCGTCGAACTGTTCGCCGGACTAGAGTTGCCCGACTTCTCCCGACCTACCGAGTACCTTTCTCTCAAGAGCGGCGCGCGATATGCGTTCTTCGGCGACCTGATCCTCTCCTCGGCGGGCGATATCACCCCCGTGCGGCATTATCGGGAGAAGGTCAAGGAGCGCGTGGTGGGGCACTCGTCGGCCAAGCACTGCGCGAGCAACAACGAGACCTTCATGGTCGGGGCTTTGGCCCGCCTGAACAATGGGTGGGGAAATCTGGGCGAGGCGGCCCAGGCGGCGGCGGAGCGCTTGCGGCTAAGGGAGAACCAACACAATCCTTTCGCCAATACCCTGGCTCAGGTGGCCGAGACGGTCCATTGCGTCGAGGACGCGGGGAATCTCATCAGAGAACTATTGGACAATAGACCCCCCGACGACCTGCTGCCCGTCTCGCCGAAAGAAGGACACGGAGTCGGCGCGGTCGAGGTACCTCGGGGCACGCTGTACCACGAGTACTCTCTCGATCGGGAGGGCCGGATAACCGCGGCCAACCTGGTTATCCCCACCGGTCAGAATCTCGCCAACCTGGAGATGGACATGCGCCAATTCGCGCCGACGGTCCTGCCCCAGGGGGTGGAGGCGACGGAGCGCGCTATGGAGATGCTCGTCCGGGCCTACGACCCTTGTATTTCTTGCTCTACTCACGTGATCGACATTCGGGAGATGCGGCCGTGAACACGCCCAAGACCCCCGTGACCGACACCGCTCTATTTCGGCAGTTCACTGCAGATGAAGCCGGGGCGTTGGCGGCCTGTGCGCTGGAGAAGACCTACCGCGAAGGAGAGCGGATCTTCGGCGAGCACGAGGAAGCCTATGGCATCTGCATGCTGCTCAGTGGCCGCGTTGGGCTCCAACTCGAGATTGGCGGCGGGAGGCTGCTGACGGTGGGGACGGTGGATCACGGCGAGATCTTCGCCTTTTCGGGATTGGTGCCGCCTCACAGCTTTGCCACCGGCGCCCGAGCCGTGACGGATTGCGAGGTCGCGGTTTTTCCGGCAGACAAGCTGCGAACGGTCTTTGAGACCAACCCCTCACTGGGCTATCACTTCATGCAGCACATCGCCCAGTTGGAGTCTCAGCGGCTTCGGGACTCCTATCTGCAACTCGTCGGATTGTTTGGCTCGTCGTAGGGCAGGTCTCCGCGGCTCGTCTGGAGGCATGCGTTCCGCCATGCGAGCCTCCGCGCAGTTTCGAAGTGGTTCACAATGGAAAGTAATGAAACCGTAACAAAGCGCAACCCGCACGGGAGACCTGGAGACAGACCAAGACCGGTAACCGCGGCGCGGGAGGGGGAGGAAACAAAATGAGGAAGATTTCTCTGGTGCTGCTTATCGTGATCGGTATCTTCGTGCTCGTCGGTTGCAGCGGCGACGATGAAACGACGACCGAGGATACGGAGGCGTTCGAGCCTTCCACGACCGAGCAGGCGCTGACAGAATCGACCCAGACCACCGAATCTCTAATGGCGGAACTAGTGGTGCCGCTCAATCCCGACGAAGTAGTTCCGCCGGTAGATCTCAATGCGACGGGCTCGGCTGTATTCCGGGTGGATCCTCAGGGTGAGCCCGCAATCGAGTACGAGATCTACACTCAGGGCGCAGGTGAGATCACTGCGGCCCACATCCACGTGGGCGCCATGGGCGAGAACGGCCCCCCGATCATCTGGCTCTACCCGCCCGAGCGCGCTCCCGGCGCCGGTTCTATGGACTCGACTTCGACCAGCGAAGGCGACGACGGCGCGGACGATGACGGCGCGGACGATGGCACCTCCTCCACGGAGGGAGCATCGAGTGACGACGCAGACGATGAGTCGGATGATGACACATCCACTACGGTAGGCGGCGGCGGTTCGGCCGCAGTCGAAGGTGACTTTCTGGTCAGGGGGCAACTGACCCAGACCGGCCTGCAGCAAATGGATTCCCCAATGAGCCTTCAGGAGCTGCTGGCGATGCTGGCGCAGGGCAACACCTACGTGCAGATCCACACCCAGGAGTATCCGGATGGGGCCTTGCGCGGCCAGGTGGTGTTCCCCGAACTGCAGGGCGTGATGGACATGCTGGGAATCGGGTCGCTCGGGGGCACGTCGACCACCGACGGCCTCGACGGCTCCACCGGGGCCACCGGATCAGAAATGGACGACGACACCTCGGAGGGGGACACCACCTCCACGAGTTAACGAGTTGGTTCGATTCACTATCACCCCACTTCTCGGGGCGGCGCCTCGGGAAGAACGGGAGAGACAGCGGGGCCCACGGCTCCGCTGTCTTTTTGTGGGCCCGGCCGGTCTTCCATTCCGCGCCCAGTGACGAGGATGCGATCTTCGGGCTCTGATCGCGGTGGGATGGCCTCACTCTCCAGTTCGTCGGCGGCGGCCGAGCCGGCTCGAATCCGGCGGCGGTGCCACTGGATGCCGACCAGGCCCACGAAGGATCCGGCCAGGTTGAACAGCAAGTCCGTCGAATTGTTGCGATAGCCCCCGACGGCGTCGCCGGCATCTAAGAAGAGGACTGCTCCGAACTCGACTATCTCGATTAAGGCGCCCACTCCCATCGCCATCAGCACCAAGACCACGGAGAGCACCCAACTGCTGCCGCGCACGGAGCGGTCGACATGGGGAACCACAGCGCTATACAAGACCAGGGTGATCACAAAGATGCCGACTGCGTGAACGAAGTTGTCGTAGCGGATGATGTTGCCTATCAGATAGACGTCGTAGAGTCTGGTGCCGTCGAGGTAGAGGTGTCCGCCCATCAGATGCAGCAGGCCCACGAACGAGAGAGCAATCAATACGGCGGTGCTCATTTGAAGGTCGCGATGATAGGCGATCACGAAGATGATCAGACCCACCATCAGCACCATGTAGTAAAGGAATTCCACGTTCTGACGGAGCGCCGCGAGTACGCTGAAGATCACCATGTAGGCCACGGTGAAGGCGAGCACGCGCTTGTTCTGTGGAGTGATCGAAGAGAGCATGGAGCCAAGGATAGCGGATCGGATCCGCTTTTAGGCTTCCAATCCGCCTTTAGCGGCGAACCGCAGTGCCCACCACCTCCGCCAAAAGCGACGGCTGCTGAAGAGGAGTGCAGTCCCGACAGCTACGTACAGAAGGCCGATGTCCGCCCGAGGAATAGGGCTATGGCGGGCAAGCTGGCCGAAGAGCATCATGCCGAGGACCAGGAACCAGGACCACTTGGAAAAGAAGCCTCCTGCGCAGGCATTGCGGCCGCGTGCGGCGATGCGTTCGATGGAGCGCAGAGCGGCACGATCGAGCACGAAGAACCCTTTTACCAAGCCTAAGCAGACGAAGAGCAGCGCGTAGGTCACGCCGGCACCGCCCCAATGCCCGAGGACCCAGACGAGTCCGACTGTGAGCAGCGAGGTCCCCACGAGACCCCACATCATCTGGGCCACGAACAGTTGACCACGCTGGCCGAGCCGCGGCTTGTTCCGGTCAAGCCACTTTCGCAGGACGGTGCCGCGCGGGAGCCGCCCTGCCTCGGCCGGACCTCCCCGGCTCATTCGAGCACTCCCGGGGAGCGGCGGATCAGTTCCGCCTTCACCCGCGCCAGTTTGGGAGAGAGTCCCACGGTGTAGCGCTCCGGATTGCGCAGCCGCCGGTACTCGTCCGGTAGCAAAGAAATTTCGCGCTGAGCGCGTTCGCGGATGAGAGCCAACGGTTTGCGCTCGTGCACCCGAACGCCTTCGACCAGGATAGGGTGCAGCAGAGACTCGGCTGTCACCGCACCCTCCAATCCCCGAATGAAGGAAACCTCCGTGCGGGGAGCATAGGGAATGAGGCCCTCGGTCACCGGGTCCTCCTCGTACAGGTAGAGCAGGTCGCCCAGCGGCCGCCCCTCCTCGTCCCGGTAACGCACCACCCGCTTGCGGCCCGGGTCGGTGGTCTTCTCCGGAGTGGAGGAGGTCTTTATGCGGGGTTGCCAGTCGCCTTGCTCGTCGTGCATGGCCACCAGTTTATAGACCCCGCCCAAAGCCGGCCAGTTGGAAGAGGTGATCAGGTGCGTGCCCACCCCCCAAGCGTTGATCTTGGCCTGCTGACGCTTCATGTC
>JAGXFV010000019.1 GCA_024637095.1 Actinomycetes bacterium | reverse complement strand
GAGATCCAGTTCCATGAGCCCGTACCAGCCCGCTACCTCCGGCAAACCCTGCCGCAATTCCTCCCGATAGCGCTGGACCAAACAGCCCATCGCCACAATTCGCCGATCCGGATAGGCTTCGGTCAGCTCGACAAGAGCCCCGATCGATTCCTCGCGGGCATCCTCCACGAATCCGCAGGTGTTGACCAGGATCTGTTCGGCTTCCTCGGGCTTGGAGGCCAGTTGGATCCCTGCGGCGTGCAGCCGGCGGCCCAGCCGGGAGGAGTCGGCTTCGTTCTTGGGGCATCCCAGAGTCTCGATGTACACTCGCCGGCCTACCGAGCCGCGCAGGGTCACGAGGTGCGCTCTATGCCGCCGGCCGTGAGGATGAAGTTGCCGTAAGGCTCGGGGACCTCGACCGCGGAGCCGTTCACCGACACCGAGAGCGCCGCAGGGCTGCCGACGTTCATCCAAATCGCCTCTTCGCTCGAGAAAGCGACTTCTTCACCCTGCTCGAGGGTGCCTGAATAGAGGATCTCCCCCTCGGCCGAGCCGTCGCGCGCGAGCAGCCAGCAGCGGCCGCCGTCGGCCTGCGCCACCACCTGAACCGCCCCCCCGGTCGCGGCAAGCGTGGAGGTGGTCTCCGCGGGCGCCGTGGTCTCGCCCTCGGGCGATTCAGCCGTAGCCGCACCCTGCTCGAGTGAGGTTTCCGTCCCCGGGGCCGTCTCTTCGGGTTGGTTTTGGTCCAGAGAGGTATCGATCGCTCCGCCTGCGGCGTCGCCCATCTCCTCGCTCACGGTGTCCGCGGTAATCTCAGCGGATTCTTGACCTCTTCCCCACCCCAGCGAAGAGCCCAGCCAGAGCAGCACAGCGATGATGACCAGGGCGACGATACCCACGACCACATGGTTGGAGGATCGCCTGCCGGAGTTGGAGCGCGGACGATTGTTAAGCGGGCGAATCTGATGGGGATCGGGCTGGCTCTCGTAAGCAGAGCGGTACTCGTACACCATGGATTCGGCGTCCAGATCCAGGAACTCGGCGTAGGTCCGCATGAATCCCTTGACGAAGGTCGGCCCCGGGATCGACTCGAAGTCGTCTTCCTCCAGGGCCTGCAAGTACTTAGAACGGATCTTGGTGCCGTCCTCGACATCTTTGATACTAAGGCCCCGCCGCGCGCGGGCCTCACGCAACTGTTCGCCTATTTCAACCATTTATCAGAATTACGTGATCGCTTCTCTCGCTTGCTCAAGCCAACAATGCGGGCAGGCCGCGCAACAACCTCTCGGCATCGCGGACCGGGTGTCCCGACGACTCTAGAGTATAGGCGAAAGCCTTCTCCTGCACACATGAGCGATAGTAAAGCGGGTCATAGTAGGAGGCAAGCAGAGCCTGAACCGCCTGCTCGTAACGTCCCTCGCCGAAGGCGGCGCTCACCTCGGAAGCCGCTCCGGGGGCGCGGGAGGCGATCCGCTTGAGGCTCTCGGCGAAGGCGGCCTCTTCCTCGGCGCTCCAGCCTTTGGGCGCATATTCCCGCAGAATCCGCGCCGCTCGCTCGTCCGGGGTCGATTCCAGCTGCACGGGGATTCCGCCGCGAATGGCCTCGGCCACTCTGCTGGGTAGAAAGATATGCCCGATCTTGGCGCTCTCCCCCTCGAGGAGCAGGTAGTCCCCGCGCAGATGCCTGAGCTCGTCCCAGAGAAGCGCGTCAAAACCCTTTTGCGAACGCCTCCCCGGCTGGTTGAGTCCTCCCAGAAGCGAGCCGCGGTGCAAGGCCAGACCTTCGAGGTCGACCACCGCGGGGCGCGGCGCCGGCCACTTCCGCGCCAGACGGCGCATCTCGCGCAGGACGGCGGTCTTGCCCGAGCCGGTGTAGCCGTAAAGCGTGATCACGGGAGCGGGCGGGTGCCAGGCGGCGAGACCATCGAGTAACCAACGCCGGTAGGCGCGGTAACCCCCCTCCAATTGAACCGCACGAACACCCACCAGTTGCAGCAGGCGCACCACGTTGCCGCTGCGGTCGCCGCCCCGCCAGCACATGACGGCGAGGCATTCCGAGCGTGCTGACAGAGTGCGCAACAGTTCCAGGTAGGCAGGAAGGGTTCGGCTGACGAGCACCATGGCCTCCACGCGGGCGCTGTCGGACCCGTCCCGGTGGTAGGCGGTACCCACCTCGGCGCGCTGCTCGTCTTCGAGCAGGGGGAGGTTCAGCGCGCCGGGAAGATGACCCTCGGCGAACTCCGCAGGGGAGCGCACGTCGACGACGGTACAGGTTCTTTCGCAGAGCTCTTCGGCCGTGATCCGCGGGAGCGCAAGCTCATGAGGATGGGCCACGGGCGGTTACTCGTCGTCGAACAGAGACGGGTCCGCCTCGGGCTCGGGCACTTCGCCCCGCGAATCGGCGCGAAGCGAGGCCAGCACTTCCTGCCGCCTCTCGGGCGATGTCTGAATCTGCCGCGCTTTGCTGCCCTCATGGGGACCCACGATTCCCCGCCGCTCAAGCATGTCGATCAGCCGACCCGCGCGGGTGTAGCCCACCCGCAGCCGGCGCTGCAGCATGGAGACCGAAGCCGTGCCGGTATCAAGCACTAGCTCAGCCGCGTCGGCGAGGAGATCATCCTCGTCGGGATCGAATTCTTCCTCTTCATGCTCCTCTGGGAGAGGCAGCAGCAGTTCTTCCCGAAACTGCGGCTCCGCCTGCCCGCGCACATGCCGGACCAGCCCGGAGATCTCGCCCTCGGTGATGTAGGCGCCCTGCACCCGCTGCAGCTTGTTGGAACCCAGCGGGCGGAAGAGCATGTCCCCCATGCCCAGAAGTGTCTCGGCGCCGTTCGCGTCCAGAATCACGCGGGAGTCCACCTGACTCGATACCGCAAAAGCGATGCGCGAGGGAATGTTGGCCTTGATCAAGCCCGTGATCACGTCGGCGGACGGCCGCTGGGTGGCGACTACCAGATGGATGCCAACGGCGCGGGCCTTCTGAGCGATGCGGATGATGTAATCCTCGACCTCTGCCGGAGCCACCATCATCAAATCGGCCAGCTCGTCCACCACCACCACGATGTAGGGCAGCGGGTCCTCACCCCGGCGGCGGCGGCTCTTGTTCATCTCGTCCAGATGGCGCGCTTTTTCGAGCTCCATCAGCTCGTAGCGGTTCTCCATCTCCTTGACCACATTGGCCAGGACCCCGGCCGCGTTCTTCATGTTGGTCACGACCGGCACCAGCAGATGCGGGATGCGCCCGTAAGGACTGAGCTCGACCTTCTTGGGATCGATCAGGATCATGCGCACCTGCGCCGGACTCGAGCGCAGGAGGATGGAAGAGATGATGCAGTTGACCGAACCGCTCTTTCCCGATCCGGTGGTTCCCGCTATCAGCAGGTGGGGCAGCTTGGTGAGGTCGGTGAAGACGGCCTTGCCCGAGATGTCCTTGCCCAACCAGACCATGAGCGGCCCGGCCGAACGGGGAAATTCCCGGTAGATGTCCCCAAGGGTGACGAAGGACGGGCGCCGATTGGGAATCTCCACGCCCACCGCCTGTTTGCCCGGGATGGGCGCGAGAATGCGGATCTCGGTGCTGGCCAGGCCGTAGGCCAGATCGTCCTTGAGACCCGCGATCTTGCTCACTTTGGTCCCGGGAGCGAGCTGCAGTTCGTAGCGCGTGACCCGCGGCCCGATCACGGTGCCGATGATCCGGGCCTCGACCCCGAAACTAGAGAGGGTTTCGAGCAAGAGACGCGCGGTCTCCTCCTCCCCGCCCGCATCGTCCCAGCGATTGGGCGCGGTTCGCTTCAGGAGGTCGGGATCGGGCAGTTCATAGCGCGGCGGCGGCGGCGCGGATGGCCCAGATGCCGCAACGGTCGGTTCCGGCTGCGGTTCGTCAACCGTTTGGGCGTGTCCCGAGCCCCGCTCGCGGTGCTCTTCCGAGGCGGGTTCGTCCTCCGCTCTCGGGGTTCTAGGCTTCAGCTGAACGGCGCCGTCTGAGTCGGGATGTGCCTTGGGCGCGTGCGGCTGCGCCACCGGCATTCCCTGGTAGAGGTCGGGGAAAGCCTCCTCCCCATCGACCAGGGGCACGTCTCGCGGATGCGCCTCCCGTGGGTACTCGTCGGGCGGGTGGTCGCCTCGGGGCGAGGAGTCGCTCGGCCAGTCAAAAGCCGGGCTACCCGCGGAGCGGACTTCGGTGCGCGCGTAGGTGGCCGCTGAGGCGGGGTCCTGCCAATCATGGTCCTGGCCTCCGGCCAGCTCGTCCCAGCCGCCTCGCGGCGGGTTCTCCGCCGGGCCGAAGCCCTCCAGATAGGGATCGAGCGGTCCCTCCCCGCGCCGGGACCTCATTCTCCGAGTCCCTTCCTTGGCGCGCTCCCGGACCACGGTTGCGGCACGACCGGTTTCCCTCGCGGTTCTCTTCAAGGTGAGACCGGTAAGCAGGCTGAGACCGGCCAGCAAAAGGATCCAGGCGGTGATGGCCACACCCACGTCTCCGACCAACGCGGCCAACGGGGCGTAGAGTGCCTCACCCAATATCCCCGCCCGCGTTTTGTACACCTGGGAGACAAAGGTCTCGTCAGGGTGGCCCGAACCGAAAGGCAGCGCGCCCCCCGAAACCAGCAGCAGGAGACTGAGCAGCAGCATTACCGCACCCCAGAACCGGCCGGCGAGACGGGGCCGACGCTCGAGCATCAACAAGCCGGCGACGGCCAAGAGGGCAAGCGGAGCGAGAAAAGCCAGGCGGCCGAGGCCCAGCGCCAGCCCGTCCTCTGCCCAGCGGCCGACGAGGCCGGCTTTGCCCTGAAACAGGAGGACGAAACCGAGGAAGAGACTGAGGCCAAACGCAGCCAACCCAGCCAGTTCGTGGGCGTGTCCTTGGCCGGCGGGAATCGCGGGCCTCGATTTGACGGCCCTGCCCGCCTTCTTCCCGCCGCCCTCCACTTCGCTCGAATCTCGACGAACCGCCACTGCCGTCTAGACCTCCACGACGATCGGCATCACCATGGGCCGCTTGCGCACTTTGCGATACAGGTATCTCTTGGCCGCATCGTCCAAATGAGATTTGAGAATGGTGCTGTCGCTGATCTGCTTGACCGCATCGGAGCGAAGCTCGGTCAAGAGGGCCTCGCGCAGTCCTTCGACCAATTGATCGGTCTCCATCCCTTCCGAAAAGCCGCGGAGCGAGATCTCCGGGCCCGACACCAGCGAAGCGTCCTGAGAACTCACCACCACTACCACGGTGACGATGCCGTCGTTGGCCAAATGGTGACGATCACGAAGCACGGCGTCCTGGATAGGGCCCACGCCCAGCCCGTCAACATACATCACTCCGCCCTGAACCTTCTCGGTGACGGCGGCGTTGCCGTTGTCGATCTCGAGCACATCGCCGATCTCCATGATGAAAATGCGGTCGTCGGTAATGCCCAACTCACGAGCGAGTTCGGCGTGAAAGTGCAGGTGCTTGCGCTCGCCGTGCACCGGCATGAAGTATTTGGGCCGCACCATGTTGAGCAGCATCTTGAGCTCTTCGGCCGAGGCGTGGCCCGAGACGTGCACCGGAGCGTTGGACTCGTATATGACGCGGGCACCCGCACCGAACAGGCGGTTGATCGTGCGCGAGACGCTGCGCTCGTTGCCGGGGACGGGTTTGGCCGAGATGACCACGGTATCGCCGGGGACGATGTCCACCAGGTGGTGGTCGTGCGAAGCCATCCGCGAGAGAGCCGCCATCGGTTCTCCCTGGCTGCCGGTACTGAGAATGACCAGGTGTTCATCGGGGAAGTCCGGGATCTGTTTGGCCGGGATCATGGTGTCCTTGGGCACATTCAGATAGCCCAGGTTTTGGGCGATGTTCACGTTGCGGGTCATGCTGCGCCCGATCACCGCGACGGCACGCCGGTGTTTGGCGGCCACATCGAAGACCTGCTGGATGCGGTGGATATGGCTGGCGAACGAAGCGACGATCACCCGCCCGGGGGCCTTCGCCATGATCGCATCCAGGGTCTCGCCCACGGAGCGTTCCGGCTTGGTGAATCCGGCGGTTTCGGCATTGGTGGAATCCGAGAGCAGCAGGAGCACGCCCTGACTTCCCAACTCCCCGAACCGATGCATGGCCGTGACCCGGCAATCGATCGGGGTGTGATCGAGCTTGAAGTCCCCGGTATGGACGATCGTGCCTACCGGTGTGTGGATCGCGATACCGACCCCATCGGGAATGCTGTGGCAGACTTCCAGAAATTCCATGCGGAAGGGACCCAGCTCGAGCTCGGTTCCCGCACTGATCTCGTTGAGGTTGGCCTTCTTCTGGAGCCCGTGCTCACCGAGTTTGCCGTTGACCAGTCCCAGGGTGAGCCGGGTGCCGTAGACCGGCAAATTGCACTCTCGCAAGAGGTAGGGCAGCGCCCCGACGTGATCCTCATGCCCGTGGGTGAGGACGACCCCGACCGCCTTGTCCCGGTTTTCCAGAACGTAGGTGAAGTCGGGGAGGACCAGGTCGATGCCCGGCATCTCTTCGTCGGGGAACATGAGTCCCGCGTCCACCACCAGCAGCGCGCCGTCGTATTCGATGACGGTCATGTTCTTGCCGATGGATCCCAGGCCGCCGAGAGGAATCACTCTCAATGATTTATCTGACATCTATAGAATGTTCTCCAGTCCTACCACGAATCCCTGCAAGGAGCGCACTTTGCGCACCGCCAGGAGCACGCCCGGCATGAAGGACTCGCGGGAAGTCGTACGATGTTCGATGGTCAAAGTCTGTCCGAGCGCACCGAAGATCACCTGCTGCTCGGCGATGATCCCGGGAAGGCGGACACTGTGGGTGGGCACGGCGTCCGCGGCCTGCGCCGCTTCGGCCGGTGCATGCGCATCCTTGACTGCGGTTTCGCGCCAGACCTCAGCGATCAGGTCGGCGGTCCGCTTTGCCGTGCCCGAAGGGGCGTCCTTCTTGTGTTCGTGATGCAGTTCGATTATCTCGGCGTCCGGGAAGTGGCGAGCGGCCTGTTGCGAGAGCAGCATCATCAGCACCGCCCCCAGGGCGAAGTTGGGAGCCACGAAGGCCGGAACCCCGAGCGCTTCGGCCTCGGCGGCAAAGCGCTCAAAATCTTCCTTGGTCAGCCCGGTGGTCCCCACCACGGGAGAAACTCCGTTCTCCAAGGCGACGGTGATATTGCGCCGGGCACCCTCAGCCAGCGAGAAGTCCACCACGACGTCGGCCTCAAGCGCGTCCAGGGCATTCTCGAGTGCCTCAAAAGAAGGTACGGAGCCGAGGGCGCCGGTGGCCTCGGGGTGCGCCACCGCCGAACCGAAGAGGGGATCGACCACGCCGAGCAGTTCCATATCGTCCGCTGCGGAGACCGCCCCGACAACGATGCGTCCCATCTGACCGGCGGCACCGGTCACCACCACTCTGATCTTCTGCGGGTTCATACGAGGCCGGTCCTAAGCCGCCCCGAAAGAGTCCCCGGAAGAGGAAACCGCCTTACGGAACACTTCTTCCTCCGAGCCGATCCCCACCAGCGTCATGCGCGAGGGATCGAAAATTAGGTTGACCATTTCGCGCACACCCGTGGCCGTGACCGCGTCGATGCGTTCGGTAATCTCGTCCAGCGAAAGGATCTCCGCCCCGGTCAGGACGCCCTTGCCCAGCCGGTTCATGCGCGCCGAGGTGCTCTCCATGGAGAGCACGATGCGGCCTTTGAGGTGCTCCTTGGTGCGCTCGAGTTCGGACTCGTCCACCGGTACGTTGCGCATAGTTTCAAGTTCGCGCGAGACCACCTCGAGCACCTGACCGGCCCGGTCGGGACGCGTCCCGAAGTAGACTCCGCAGAGCCCGGTATCCCGGTACATGTTGCAGAATGAGTAGATGCTGTAGACCAGTCCCCGCTTCTCCCGCACCTCCTGAAAAAGGCGCGAACTGAGCGAACCTCCCAAAAGGCTGTCCAGCACCGACAGGGTGTAGCGACGCTCATCGTTACGGGGAATGCCTTCGCTCCCCAGGGCCACGTGGAGTTGCTCCGTCTCCTTCTTGAGGAAGGCCGAGCGCTGAGCGATGTGTGGCCGGCTGTGCTCCAGTGGGGTCTTGCTCCCGTTGCCAACCCCGCCGTGGGTCTTCAGCAAGAGTTCCTTGAGTTGGTCGTGGTCGACGTTGCCGGCAGCCGCCACCACCATGTCTCCAAACTGGAAGTGACGCTGGTGATACTCCCGGATGGTCTCCTCGGCCATGCCCGAGATCGACTCCCGGCTTCCCAGCACCGGGCGGCCCAGAGGATGTGAGTCGAAGAGGGTGTCGGCGAGCAGATCGTGGATCAGATCCTGAGGCGAGTCCTCGTACATCGCGATCTCTTCCAAGATCACTTCTCGTTCCCGGTCCAGGTCGGCGAAAATCGGATCCACCAGCATGTCAACCAGGACGTCCAGGGCGCGGGGAAGTTGCTCGTCGATAAACCGTCCGAACACGACGACATACTCGCGAGAAGTGGCCGCGTTGAGCTCGCCCCCCAGCGTGTCGAAGATCTGGGCAATCTCTTCGGCCGTGTATTTCTGGGTGCCCTTGAAGAGCAGATGCTCTATGAAATGAGTGACCCCAGCCAGATCCCGCGTTTCATCGCGAGACCCAACCGGGATCCAGAATCCGAGCGTAACCGAGCGCACATGGTCCAGCCGCTCGGTTACGAGCCGCTGCCCGTTGCTCAGCTCTTCTAGGCGATACTCTTGAATGGCGCGCTCCTGCCCGCCGGAGGTACTAATTCTCCTCCAGCTTTTCCAGGAGCCTCAGGCTCACCTTCTCTTTGCCGTTCTGCACGGCGACATCGAGCACCTCGACCTTGACAAGATCGCCTTTCTTGACGATCTCCTCGACGGTCTCGACGCGGCCCTTGCCCAGCTTGGAGATGTGCACCAGGCCGTCGGTTCCCGGCTTGAGACTCACAAAGGCGCCGAAGTTGGTGGTCGAAGCCACCCGGCCAACGATTACTTCACCGGGCTCGATCTCCTTAGTGATGCTCTTGATCCGGTTGGCGCAGCCTTCGCCGCTTAGGCCGTCGGTCGCATAGACCTTGACCATGCCGTCGTCGTCGATCTCGATGGTGCAGTCGAACTCGTCCTCAAGGCCGCGGATGGTTTCGCCGCCCTTGCCGATGACCGCACCGATCTTGTCGGAATCGATCTTGACGGTGAGGATACGCGGAGCGAAATCTGAGAGCACGCTCCGGGGTTCGGATATCGCTGCATTCATCTCGTCCAGGATCGCCAGGCGTGCGTCCTTGGCCTGGGCCAAGGCGTCCCGGAGGATCTCGAAAGTGACGCCGGTGATCTTGATGTCCATCTGCAGGGCGGTGATCCCGGCTTTGGTCCCCGCCACTTTGAAGTCCATGTCACCCAGGTGGTCTTCGACCCCGGCGATGTCGGTCAGGACGATGTAGTCGTCCTTCTCCTTGATGAGTCCCATAGCGATGCCGGCGACCGGCGCCTTCAGCGGCACACCGCCGTCCAGGAGGGCGAGCGTAGAGCCGCATACGCTGGCCATCGAGCTGGAGCCGTTGGACTCCAGGACCTCGGAGACCAGGCGGATCGTGTAAGGGAACTCCTCGTCGGAGGGGATCAGGGGAAGCAGCGCCCGCTCGGCAAGCAAACCGTGTCCAATCTCCCGCCGGCCCGGGCCGCGCATAAAGCCGGCCTCGCCCACGGAGAAGGGCGGGAACTTGTAGTGATGCATGTAGCGCTTGGAATCGGCGACAGTCAGCCCCTCGACCCGCTGCTCGTCGCGGCCGGTGCCCAGCGTCAGCAGGGTGAGTACCTGCGTCTGGCCTCGGGTGAAAAGCCCGCTGCCATGCGTCCGAGGCGACACGCCCACCTCGGCGGAGATGTCGCGGATGTGCGTGGCCCCACGTCCGTCAGGACGAACCTTGTCCACAGCGATACGGCGGCGGATGAGCTCTTTCTCGACCGCATCGAAGGCTCGGGAGATCTCGGCGACTTCCCGGGCGGGGTCTTCCGCATCCTCGGCGGGCGCCCAGGCCTCCTTGACCTGCTCTTTCACCTGGGACACGGTGACCGAGCGATCGTGCTTTTCCTCGCGCGAAATTGCGTCCAGGATGTCTCCGGAGAACCGCGCCTTGATCTTGTCCATCAGATGGCTATCGGGACGGCGCTCCTCGAACTCCATTTTGGGTACGCCGACTTCTTCACGCCACTCGCTGAGCGCCTCCACCTGCTTCTTGATGGCCTCGTGTGCGATCTCGAGGCCGCGGATCACTTCTTCCTCGGAGACCTCATGAGCCCCCGCTTCCACCATGGTGATGGCGTCGGCGGTGCCGGCGACGATCAGATTGATGTCGCTCTGCTCGATCTCGGCGTACGTGGGGTTGATCACCCAGTTGCCGTCCACCCGGCCGACCCGAACGCCGCCCACCGGCCCCATGAAGGGAGCCTCAGACAGGGTGAGAGCCGCGGAGGCGCCCACCAGGGCCAACACGTCGTGGGGGTTCTCCATGTCGACCGAGATGACGGTCGCCACGAGGTGAACTTCCTTGTTGAAGCCTTTAGGCCACAGCGGGCGGATCGGCCGATCCATTACACGCGCGGTGATGATGGCGTGCTCGCTGGGTCTCCCTTCGCGCTTGATGAATCCGCCGGGAAACTTACCGGCCGCGTACATCCCCTCCTCTACGTCTACCGTGAGGGGAAAGAAATCGACGTCCCGGCGGGACGTCGCCACCACTGCCGTAACCAGAACGACCGTATCTCCCGACCTGACTACTACCGCTCCACTCGCCTGCTTCGCCAATTTGCCTGTCTCGAACTCGAGCTTGCGCTCGCCGATCGTGACTTCCTTGCGGCTCACCTGGCCGCCTGTACTCTCAACCATTCTCTGCCTTTCCTGTCGCGACTCTCCGAGTCCCTCTCGGAGCCGCGCAAACATTATTCCGCTCGACCCATCAGTCCTGTTTCTTCCCATCATCGAGTAGGGTCAAAAAAGACCGGATCACGCGCGCCTCCCGGCGGGAGGACTTTCGTCAGCCCGCGCTTACTTCCGCAGACCTAATTCCTGCAAGAGACTTCTGTAGCGCTCAACGTCCTGCTTGTGCAGGTAGTTGAGCAGACGCCGTCGCTTACCGACCATTTTCAGCAGGCCCCGGCGGGAGTGGTGATCCTTCTTGTGAAACTTGAGGTGCTCCGTGAGGACGTTGATCTGCCTCGTAAGAATGGCCACCTGCACCTCGGGGGAACCGGTGTCGCCCTCGTGCTGCTTGTGCTTGTCGATGATCCCGGTCTTTTCTTCCTTGCTCAGCATCCCGTGCTCTCCTTGTCCGTACCCCCAGCCGAAATGACTTCATCCCGGCCGAGATGCAGGTTGCAATTTGGGCTCGCGCCCAGACCAAAGTAGGTTACCACAGGCATCGGACACACCCTCGTTCAGCGCCGGGGCGCTCAGCCACCGGCGGCGAGAGCGCTTTCGGCCTGACGAATGTCCTCCCACATCTGAGCCTTCAGCGCCTCAACGTCGGGGAAGCGTACCTGGCCCCGGAGCCTCTGAAGGAACTCGACCCGCATCTTCTGACCATAGATGCCATGGTCGAACTCGAGAATGTAGGTTTCCACCCGTAAATCGGGGCCGTCGAACGTGGGATTGGTGCCGATGCTGGTCACCGAACCGTACTCCTCCCCGGCGACCAGACTGCGGCTGACATAGACGCCGGGGGCGGGAATCACCAGCTCCTCGGGGACCTCGATGTTGGCCGTGGGAACCCCCAGAGCCCGGCCTCGACCATCCCCGGCGATCACGTACCCCTCGAGCAGATGCGGACGGCCGAGTAGCCGAGCCGCCTCCATCGTCCTCCCCTCCTGCAGCAGGCGGCGGATGCGCGTGCTCGAGACGGGGGCCCCGCTCCGGTGAGTCAAACCGACAGCCGTGACCCCAAAGCCCAACCCTCGACCCAGATCACGCAGCATCTGCGGAGAGCCCTGAGCGCCGGCGCCGAAGCGAAAATTCTCTCCGACGACCACGTGGGACGCGTTCAGCCCCTCGCGGAGTAGCTGCCGGCAGAAGGTCTCCGGCGATTGCCGTGCGAATTCGGGATCGAAGGGGATAGCGGCGGTCTCGTCCACGCCCTCCTCCTCCATCAGTTCCAGCTTGAACTCCAGCGAGGTCAGGCTGGGCGGGGCCGCCTGCGGAGCGAGCACGCTATCGGGGTGTGGATCGAAGGTGAGCACCAGCGCGCGGCCCCGCAGGAAGTGGGCCTCTTCGACCGCTCGACGAATTATCTCCCGATGACCAAGGTGAACCCCGTCGAACACGCCGACGGCCACCGCGCGGGCCACCGCCGATCGGCGGTCCACCTCGTCCAGATGTCGGTACAGGCGCACTGCTACCGGCCTCCCACGGCTAATCCTGCGGCTCGGGAAAAACGATCAGCGGGCGTCCCGCGCCGGCTTCTCCCTGGTAGAGGCCCAGCAGAGTCCCAGCGTTCATCACCCGAAAGCGTCCCTCTGGGGCCGGCCGCAATTCGTTGCCGTTGGCGGCCCGGGCAGCGGCAGCCCCTTCCACCTCGAGCGCGGGCAGGAAGGAGAGGGCTCCCGATAGCGGCTGAACGGAGCCCGACCGGCCTTGAAGAACCTCGGCGCTGAAATCCTCGGGAGCACACGCCGCGTCCACCGAAAAGACGCCGGTGCGCAGTCGCCTTAGCGCTGTGAGGTAGGCGCCGGCTTGCAACTCGGTTCCCAGATCCTCGGCCAGTCTGCGGATGTAGGCGCCCTTGCCCGTCCGAAAAAGGAGCCTCGCCGTCTGCGTCTCCTGGTCGAAGTCGAGCAAAGTCGCATCGTAGACCATGATCTCCCGCTCGGGCGTTGCGATCTCCTCGCCGCGCCTGGCCTTCTCGTAGAGCCGTTCTCCTCCGACCTTGACCGCGCTGGTCATGGGCACGCGCTGAAGTACCCGTCCGCGAATCCCGTCGAGCGCCGCCAGCAGATCCCGGACTTCCACCTCTCCCCCGGTCTCGCGCACCTCGCCCGTGGGATCTCCGGTCGTGGAGGTGGCGCCAAAACGCGCGGTGGCCAGGTACTCCTTGGGCAGTTCCATGATCAAACTGGAGATGCGGGTTGCCTGGCCGAGTAGAACGAGCAGCAGGCCGGTGGCGAAGGGGTCGAGTGTCCCGGCGTGACCGATCTTGCCACGAAGCGACTGCTTGACCCGGCGGATGACATCGTAGCTGGTCCAACCCGCCGGCTTGTCGACGAGCACCACTCTTGCCGGCAAGGCCGGCCGGCGGCGGCTCATAGTCGCGCCTTCACCTCTTCCTCCAGTCGGTCCAGCAACTCAGGGATGCCGGTGTCTGCGCTGAAGCCGGCGGCCAGAACGTGGCCTCCACCCCCGAAAAGGTGGGCGATGTTGGCTACATTCACGGAGTCGTCCGTCGAACGCAGGCTGCCCTTGAGCACCACCGTACCGTTGTTGTTTTGCTCCCGGAGCAGCGCGGCAATCTTGACTCCGCGAATCGCCCGGATGCCATCGATGATCCCCTCGCCGTAACTCTCATCGGCCCCCACCTCCTTGAAGTCCTCGGACAGGAGCCAGGAGACGGCCAGTGCGCCGCCCAAGCGAAGTTGCAGTCGGCCGAGCGCCCGCGCCCGCAGCATGACCTTGGGCAGCGGTACATTCTCGTAGAGCCGGCGGTAGACCGCGTTCACGTCCACCCCCGCCTCCTGGAGTTCCGCGGCCATGCGGTGTGCGGCCGGCGAGGTGTTGGCGTATTGGAACCGGCCGGTGTCGGTCACCAGGCCGACGTAGAGGGCGGTGGCGATCTCTGCGTCGAGGGGCAGCCCGCCAACTTTGATTATTCGATAGAGCAGTTCGGTGGTGGAGGCGGCCTCGGGATCGATATGGTTGTGGTTCCCGAAGCGGGTGTTGTCCTGGTGGTGATCTATGTTGATGCAGGCCCCGGCGCATTCGAGCCCGCTCTTGGAGAGGCGCCCCGTCGAAGCGCAATCCAGGATGTAGGCGGTGATGCTGGCTTCTAGCGCCGGGAAGTCCCCACGCAGCACGTTCTGCAGACCGGACAGGAATTCGTACTCGGGCGGGAAGGAGCCCTCACCCGGCAGGTAGGCCGAGTGCTCGATGCCCAGCCTATCGGCGAGAAGGCTGAGCGCGGCCACGCAGCCGAGCGCATCGCCGTCAGGATTCTCGTGGGCGGCTATGAGGATGCGCTTCTCTTGAGGCAGCCTCCTCGCGATTTCTTCCAGTGAAATCGAACTGTCGTCGGCCGCCATTCCGCTCATGCCTCCTCCTCCGGATCGTTATCCAAGTCCTCCTCGAGCTCACCCGCCGGTTCCTCTGTCAAGGAGATCCCCAGCCGCTCGCTTTCCTTCCTGAGAAGACTCTGAATCTTCATGCCTTCGTCGATACTTTGGTCGTAGACAAACTCGAGCTTGGGCGTCCGCTTCAGATGGAGTTCCCGGTTGATTATCTCCTGAAGGAAACCCTCGGACGAGCGCAATCCTTCGAGGGTTTGCTCCTTCTCACTCTCCTTGCCGAATACCGAGACGTAGATCGTGGCGTACTGCAGATCCGAGGTAGCGTTTGCCCCGGTAATGGTCACGAACCCGATTCTCGGATCCTTCAAGCGGTTGGCGACCGCGCCGCTGACCAATTCCTTGATCGCCTCGTTCACTCGTCTCATACGTACCGAAGGTTCACGCGCCATCTATCTCGACGACCTCCTCCTGGATGTCGATCACGTTCCAGTCCTGCGAATACAAATACCCATTAATGGCGTTTAGGGTGCGGTCGAGGCTGGACGTGTCCGACGCGGCAACTGCGATAAGCACGCGCGAGCGCTGCCAGAGATCCTGGTAGGCGACTTCGGACACGCTGGCACTGTACCTCCGGCTCACCGTGTCTCTTAGCTTGCGCAAGAACATCCGCTTGGCTTTGAGCGAGCCGAGCTCCGGGAAGTGGAGCTCGACCGCCAAAATGCCCACGAAGCCCTTGGCGTCCGCCTCGGGTCTGCCCGCCACCTGACTACGCGGTACGGGCGACTTCCCGGATCTCGAAGGCCTCGATCATGTCGCCTTCCTTGACGTCGTCGTAGCCATCGATCACCAAACCGCATTCATAGCCGGCCAGGACTTCACGCGCGTCTTCCTGGAAGCGCTTGAGCGAGCTGAGGCTGCCCTCGTAGACGATGCTCCCGTCGCGCACGATCCTGACCTTCGCGTTGCGGGTGATCTTGCCCGTCTGCACGTAGCCCCCGGCGATGGTACCGATCTTCGACGAGCGGAAGGTTTGGCGCACCTCGACGGTGCCCAGTTCCTCCTCCACCATGTCCGGCTCGAGCATACCCACGAGGGCCGCTTCCACGTCCTCGATCGCCTTGTAGATCACCCGGTAGGTGCGCACGTCCACGCCCTCCTGCTCGGCGAGATTCTTCGCGCCGATCGAAGGCCGGACGTTGAAGCCGATCACCACCGCGTTGGAGGCGGCGGCCAGCATGATGTCGGACTCGTTCACGCCGCCGACACCCGAGTGGATGACCCGCACCTTGACTTCGGGATGACTGACGTTCTGCAGAGCTTCCTGCAGCGCTTCGGCGGAGCCGCCCACGTCGGCCTTGAGGACCAAGTTGAGTTCCTTGACCTCGCCTTCTTTGAGGCGGGCGTAGAAATCGTCCAACGAGGTCGCTCCAGCGCCGCCCTTGGCCTGCTGCTCCATGCGCAGGCGGGATGTGCGCTTCTCGGCCTTGTGCCGGGCCTCACGCTCGTCCTTGACCACCATGCCGTAATCGCCGGCGTCGGGGACCGTGTCGAAGCCCAGGATCTGCACAGGTACGCTCGGCCCTGCTTCCTTGATCTCCTCGCCTTTGAAGTCGAACATGGCCTTGACCTTGCCGTACGCCTCGCCGCTCCAGAGGGCATCACCGACCTTCAGCGTGCCCCGCTGTACCAGCATGGTGGCTACGGGCCCACGGCCCACGTCCAGTTCGGCTTCGACGATGACGCCCGAGGCCGCGGACTCGGGGTTGGCTTTGAGTTCCTGCACGTCGGCGACCAGCAGCAGCATGTCCATCAGTTCGTCCAGGTTGGTGGCCTGCTTGGCCGAGACCGGGACCATCACCGTGTCCCCGCCCCAGTCCTCGGGCACCAGGCCCTGATCGGAGAGTTGCTGCTTCACGCGGTCTGGGTTCGAGTCGGCCAGGTCCATCTTGTTGATGGCCACGACCATGGGGACCTCGGCGGCCTTCGCGTGATCGATCGCCTCGACTGTCTGAGGCATGACCCCGTCGTTGGCGGCGACGACGATCACGGCGATGTCGGTAACCTTGGCACCCCGGGCCCTCATGGCCGTGAAGGCTTCGTGACCGGGAGTATCGATGAAGGTCACCGGACGCTCGCCGTGGCGAACCTGATAGGCGCCGATATGCTGGGTGATCCCTCCGGCCTCGCCCGCGGCGACTTCCGTCGTCCGGATGGCGTCCAGCAACGAGGTCTTACCGTGGTCCACGTGACCCATGATGGTCACCACTGGAGCGCGGTCCTTCAGATCTTCGGGCGCATCCTCGAAGACAGGCTCGCCCGTCTCCTCCTCGGCGTGCTTGATGATCACCTGACGCTCGAACTCCGAAGCCAGGATCTCCATCGCCTCGTCTGAGAGCGACTGGGTGATGGTGACCATCTCGCCCATCTTCATCATGGTCATGATCAGCTCGGAGGGAGCGAGTTGAAGCGCCTCGGCCAAATCCTTGACGGTCGCACCGCTGGCCAGTTCCACCGGGCTCTCGGTCCCGGGAGCCGGCTTAACTTTGACCGGCGCCTGGGGCTCGGCGTGAGCCGCGTCACCTTTGGCTCCTCGGCTGGGTTTGCCCCCTTTGCGGCCCGCCTGAGAATCGATCACCACGCGCCGACGAGTCGAACGCTCTGCGCCCCGGCGAGGGCGGCCACCGGCGGCAGGCGCAGGAGAAGTCGTGGTGGGACGGGTCCGGGCGGCCGGGCGTTTGCGTCCCTCGGCTTCCTCGGTGTGCTGCTGAGCGGGCGCGGTGCCCGTAGGACGGGAGGTGCGCGGCGGCGGGCTGCCCTGACCCTGCTTCGCGGGCGGTGTCTCGGTCTTTGCCTGCCGCTGCTGTGCCGCCGCGGCCTGCGCCGCCTTTTGCTCCAGCCGCTTTTGCTCCATCACTTTGTGCTCTTCACCCTTGCGCAGCACGTTGCCCGAAGCCTTCACGCCCTTGCGCATGGGAACGTCGGGAGCGGCCACGGTGGGCCGGTCCTCGTTGCGGATGCTCTTCACGCGGCGAGGCCCACTTCCCCCGTTTTCATCTTTGCGGGCACCGCTCGACGGGGCCGGCTTGGCAGCGGCCTTAGCCGACGTCTTGGCCGGCTCTGCCTTGGCGTCCGCCGGCTTGGCGGATTCGCTCTTGGCCGGCTCTGCCTTGGTTTCAGCCTCAACCGCCTCGGCCGCCGGCGCCTTGGGTTCGGCCGCCGAGGCCTTGGGTTCGGCGGCCGACGCCTTGGGTTCGGCCGCCGACGCCGGTTCCGCATCGACGGAGTCCGTTTTTGTCTTCGAAGTCTTGGCTTTTGGCTTGACCGCCGCCTTGCCTCCGTCGGTCGGGGCGGCTTTCTCGGCAGAAAGAACGCGCTCGACCTCAGATTCTTCGACGCTCGAAAGGTTGCTCTTGAATTCCAACCCCGCCGAACGGAGTTGCTCAGCAAGCTCCTGAGTCGTCATTCCCCGGTCTTTCGCGATTGAATAAATCCGCCGTTTTGCCACTAGTCCACCTGCCGTTGCTCGTTATCTTCTGGTCTATTCTTCAGCGCGCCGCGCAACTCATTCTCGTCCCACTCGACCGCCGCCCGGAAGGCCCGCTGGAAGCCGCGGCGTCTGAACGCCAACTCCAAGCAGGCGAGGCGGGGACACAAATAGGCCCCCCGGCCCAACCGCTCTCCAGGAGCGTCCGGGACCACCCGTAAAGCCTCGTCCTCCGACTTCCGAATGTGGAAGCGTATCAACTCAGCCTGCGGTCGTCGGGTGCCACAGCCCACGCAGCGACGTTCAGGCTGGTACCTGGAGCTCGCCACCGTGCTCCTCTCACCCGTTTGAGACCGCAAGAGGACTATGCCTCCCCAGCCTCCTTCGCCGCCTCTTTCACCGGCTCCTCATCCAGGTCCGTCTCTTCGGAGGCAACTGCGGCATCCTCTGGGGAGGCCTCGGCCGATTCTTCGAGGGCCTGCGCCTGGTGCGCCGGGATACCGCAGTAGAGGCTCCCCGGCAGCGCCGCGTTGGGGCAGCGCTTGCCCCCGCTGGTAACCGCGTGGCAGCGGCCGTCGTCGACCTGCTGCTCCTCTTCGGTCACGCTGAAGGATGTCTCGTCCTCCACCATTTCCGTCTCGGACTTGATGTCGATCTTCCAACCGGTCAGCCGGTTGGCGAGACGGGCGTTCATCCCATCCTTGCCGATGGCAAGCGACAGTTGATCGTCAGGCACGACCACGGTCGCCTCGAGGGCGTCGTCGTCGAGCAGCACCTCACGTACCCGGGCGGGCGAGAGCGCCTTGGCCACGAACCGCGCCGGCTCTTCGTTGAAGGGGATGATGTCGATCTTCTCTCCGCGAAGTTCGGACACCACCATCCTGACCCGCGAGCCCCGGGGGCCCACACATGCGCCCACGGGATCGACCCCATCGCTGTGTGAAACCACTGAGATCTTGGTGCGATAACCCGGCTCGCGGGCGACACCCACGATTTCGACCAGCTCGTCGGCAATCTCCGGCACCTCGAGCTCGAACAACCGGCGCACCAGTTCTTCGCTGCGCCGCGAGAGGATGATCGGCGGACCTTTGGGGTTCTGATTGACCTCTTTGATCACCGCTTTAAGGCGCATCCCGTGCTCGTAGCGTTCGGTGTATACCTGCTCGCTCTTGGGCAGCAGCGCCTCCACCCTGCCGAGGTCGACCAGGGTGTAACGATTGTCCGATTGCTGGACGATGCCGGTGACGATCTCGCCCAACCGCGTGGAGTATTCCCGGAAGAAAATGTCCTGCTCCGCATCGCGGATGCGCTGATAGATGACCTGCTTAGCCGTCTGTGCGGCGATCCGGCCAAAATCGCTGGGAGTCACTTCCTGGCGTTCGGCGATGGAATAGTCGATGTCCGGCTTCTCGCCTTCCTCGAGTCCCTCCGTATCTGGTTCCATACCCGGAGGGAAGATCAGCTCGAAGACGTGGATCTCGCCGGTATCCTGGTCGATTTTGACTTCGGAGAAGGGAACCGCGTTGGCCGTCTTGTTGTAGGCGGAGTGGAGGGCATCTTCGAGCGCGTCGATCAAGAGGTCAAAGGGGATTCCCTTCTCCTTCTCGATCACGTGCAGCGCCTCGATGGTCTCTCTGTTCATTCCACCTCTCCTACTCGAATTCGAAAACGAGGTGAGCCTTGGCCACGTTTTCCAGCTCTATCGTGGCCCCCCGCTTGTCTTCGTCCACCGTGATGGAGTTTTCGCCAACCTCGCGAAGCACTCCCCGCCAGACCTTCTGCCCCTCCACCGGCGCGAACGTCTTGACGTAGATCTTCTTGCCCACCTGCTGCTCGAAGTGCCTTTTCTTGACCAGCGGCCGCTCGATGCCGGGAGAGCTCACCTCGAGCGTGTAAGGCTCGTCGGAGAACCTCGACTCGTCCAGCGTCTCCCCCAGCGACCGCGAAACCTCGGCCAGGAGTTCGTGGGTCACTCCCGAAGGATGGTCCACGAACAACCGAAGCACTCGGTTCCTCCGGTTTCCCAGCACCTCGAGCAAAACCAACTCGAGATCCTCGAACTCCCGATCCAGCTGTTCTTGTACCCACTCCTCGGTCAGCTTCATTTAAAAGCCCTTACAAATACAAAAGTGGGTAGCGCCGCACCCACTTCTGGTCAGGTCTCATCGGGCTGTGGTTAACAGTGTAGGAATTATAGCACGGCAAAATAGGCCCCCTCAAGCAGCATACTTCCTGCAGGGAAGCCAAAAAACCGGGTGCCGCGGAAACCTGCCGCAGGCAGGGAGGACCCCTAACGGATCTCGTCCCAGAGCGCCCGCAGGCGCGCGACCACCTCTTCCTCGTGAACTTCCACCCGCTCGCCCGAGGCGCGGGGCTGCAATTCAACTACGCCCTCCGCCGCGCGGCGGCCCACGGTAACCCGCAGCGGGCAGCCAATCAGCTCCGCGTCGCTGAACTTGACCCCGGGACGCTCGTCACGGTCATCCCACAGCACTTCCCAGCCGGCCTGTTGCAGCTGCTCGTGGAGCCGGCCCGCAAGAGCGGATTGCGCTTCATCCTTCGACTGGACCTGCACCAGATGAACGTCGAAGGGAGCAATGCTCTTGGGCCAAAGGATTCCCCTCTCGTCGTGGTTCTGCTCCACCGCCGAGGCGGCGATCCGGGCCGGACCGATGCCGTAGGAGCCCATCATAATGGGCTTCTCCTTGCCGTCCTCGTCGAGCACGGTGGCGCCCAGGGGCTTCGAGTACTTGGTGCCCAGCTTGAAGATGTTGCCCACCTCGATCACCTGCTCGATCCGCAGTGTGCCGTGGCAATCGGGACAACCCTCCCCCGCCTGGGCTTCCCGCAGATCGGCGTACTCGGGCGCAACGTCGCGTCCCATCACCGCGCCCGCCAGGTGGGTGTCGCGGCGGTTGCCTCCCACCACGTAGCCCCGGCGCCCGCTGGGCCCTTCGGGCGACAGGCTTTCGTCGGCGACCATTCTGAGATCAGCGCCGGTGGCGATACCCACCGGGCCCACGAAGCCCACCTCTACCCCGAGGAACTCCTCGACCTCTTCCGGGCGCGCGGGACGCACGGGACGGCCGAGAAATCTGGCCAGCTTGCCCTCGTGGAGTTCCTGATCTCCCCGCACCAAGGCCAGTACCGGTTCCTCGTCCGCCATGTAGAGCAACGACTTGACCAGCGAGGAGGAAGGAAGCTCGAGGAATACGCTCACCTCTTCGATAGTCCGCCGTCCGGGAGTCTCGATCTCCCGCAACTCATCCTCTGCCTGCCCCTCCGCGGGGTGCGCGTGTGAGCGGGCGAGTTCGATATTGGCCGCGTACCCGCAGGTATCGCATAGCGCGACTCGGTCCTCCCCCGCGGCGGCGGGAGCCATGTACTCGTGAGCCTGGGCCCCGCCCATCATCCCGGGATCGCTCTCAACGCGGTAGGAACGCAGTCCAGCGCGCGCGAAGATGCGGTCGTAGGCGCCGATGTGCTTGCCGTAGCTGGCCTCCATGCCGGGCTCGTCGATATCGAAGCTGTAGCTGTCTTTCATCTGGAACTCGCGAACCCGCAGAACTCCGCCCTTCGGCCGGAGCTCATCGCGGAACTTGAGCTGAATCTGATACCAGATCTGCGGGAGTTCGCGATAAGAGCGCAGTTCGCGGGCCGCCAGCCAAGCGAAGATCTCCTCATGGGTCATGGCGAGCACCATGTCCCGGTCGCCCCTGTCCTTGAGGCGAAACATCTCGTCGCCGATGTCGAAGTAGCGCCCGGTCTGTTGCCACACGTCTGCGGTATGCAGCGTGGGCATGGAAAGCTCCTGGGCCCCGATGGCGTCCATCTCCTCGCGAATGATCCGGTTCACCCGCTCCATAACCCGCCAGCCCAAAGGCAGGAAGAGATAGATCCCGGCGGCGAACTGACGAACGAAGCCGCCTCGAATCAACAGCTTGTGGCTAATCGCCTCGGCGTCGGAGGGCGACTGCTTGAGCGTGGGCATGAATAGGGACGAGGCCCTCATGCTGCCTCCTTAGTGGTTGGCGGTTGCCGCGAAGCGGCCCATCGGGGCGAGGGATGCATCTTCTCGTAGCCGCTCGAGAGACACAAGCCTCCCGGCCGCACCGAGAACCTCGGGCCCAATTGCTCCGATCTCCTCAACCGAGTTCGTCTGTCTCGAACCGTTCCGCGATTACGGCGAACAGTTCGTCAACCAGTTTCTCCTGAGAGACCTTGCGCACCGGCCTTCCTTCGGCGAACACCACGCCTTCCCCGCGGCCTCCAGCGATCCCAAAGTCGGCCTTGCGCGCCTCACCCGGGCCGTTGACCACACAACCCATGACCGCGACGGTCAGATCTTCGCCCAACTCCTCCAACCGGCGCTCGACCTCCAGGGCCAGACTCTCGAGAGCCACCTGGGTCCGTCCGCAGGTGGGGCAGGAGATTACCCGCGGGCCCGACGGCAGCAGCTCCAGGCTGCGGAGAATTTCCAGAGCCACTTCGAGTTCACGTACGGGGTCTCCCGTCAGCGAGACCCGGAGCGTATCGCCCACGCCCTCAGCCAGCAGCGCGCCCAGCGCAACCGCACTGCGAATGCTCCCCCGGGCCGGGGTTCCCGCTTCGGTCACCCCCAAGTGCAGCGGGTGAGGAATCCGACGGGAGAGGCGGCGGTTGGCGTCTATAGTCACCACGGGTGAAGAGGACTTCACCGAGACTTTGAGGTTGCTGAAGCCGCGCTCCTCAAAGAATCCACAGTAACGCACGGCAGATTCCACCAGCGCTCCAGCGGGGTCGCGCTCTTCCATTTCGCGGAGGTCCCGCTGCAAAGAACCGCTGTTGACGCCGACCCGGATTACTGCGCCGGCGGACGCGGCGGCGTCGGCCACTTCTCCCGCCCGCTCGTAACCCCCCAGGTTACCCGGATTGATGCGGATGCCGGCCACCCCCTGCTCGAGGGCGCGGATGGCCAAGTTGTGATCGAAGTGGACATCAGCGATCAGCGGTACCGGTGAATCCGCCACCAGATCACCCAGCGCGTCCGCGGCCTCGGGGCCGGGAACGGCCACTCGCACCAGCCGGGCACCGGCGGTGGCCAGGGCCCGGATTTGAGAGAGGGTAGAGGCGACGTCCTCAGTCGGCGTATTGGTCATGGATTGGATTACGACCGGCGCCGTCCCACCCACCATCACGCCGCCCAGGCTCACGGATCGTTCGCTGAACAAGTCGTGCGCCCCGGCTAGAAGCTGGGCCCGCCGCCGCCAAAGAGACGGCCCAGGTCATTGGTGGTGGCCACCAGGAAGAGAAGCAGGAACAGGGTGATTCCCACCATCGATACCCGTTCGAAAGTCCGCAGGCTGACCGCCCGTCCGAGCACCTTTTCGAGCAGGCTGAAGAGCACGTGGCCCCCATCGAGAGGAAGCAGGGGAATCATGTTCAAGATGGCCAGTTGGACGCTGATGAACGCCAGCAGGCTCAAGAAGATACCGCTGCTGACCGCCTCCGAGGATATCGAGACGATGCCTACCGGTCCCGCCAACCCTTGATCTCCGGTGACCGGAACATCGCCGCTGAACATGTCCCCGATGAGCACGAAGACCACGGTGAACATGTCCCAGGTCCGCGACGCCGCGAAGCTGAACGCTCCGAGAAGTCCGGGTTCCACGCGCTCGGTCTCGGGGGCCACTCCAAGGAAGCCCACGCCGTCACGGTCTTCTAAGGTGGTCTGAAGGTCCTGAACCTGCCCGTTTCGCTCGATTGTGATGGGCACCTGCTCGCCCTCGTGCAGCCTGATGGTCTGTTGCGCCCCGGCCCAATCGTCGACCTCCTCCCCAGCAACCGAGAGGATCTGATCTCCGGGACGGATGCCGGCCTCGGCGGCGGGACTGCCCTCCACGACCTCCTCGATCACGGTGGAAGCCTCGAAGTAGCCCTGGAAGGCCACGACGTACAACAGGAGAAAGGCGACCACCATATTCATCGATACGCCGGCGACGATAAAAAGAATGCGCTGCCACACCGGCCGCGCGTAGTAGCGCCGGTTGAGCGGAGTGCGTATGACTTCCTCGTCGGCGATGGCCGAGGATCCGGCCAGCCGGCTCTCGGGGTCCCTCACCCTATGTTCCCGCTCCTCGCGTACGGCATCGACCCGAGCCTGGAACTCCTCTTCGTGCATGCCGGTGACGCGCACGTAGCCGCCCAGAGGAACGGCGGAGATGCCATAGATGGTATCCCCCATCCGTCGGCTGACCAGGTAGGGGCCAAAGCCTATGCTGAACTCCTCGACTCTCATGCCCGTCGCCTTGGCCACGATGAAGTGGCCAAACTCGTGGGCGAGAATCAAGAAACCCAGACCGAATATCGATATGAGAATGCCGAGCATCAGCTCAATACCTCTCTAGGGGCCCTCAAGACCCTTCGGGGGCCTGAATGACATTGTACCTGTCGAGCCGGACGAAGACCGACGAAGCCCCTCACCGATCGTTTCGGGATACGGCATTGTCCGCCAGACGCCGGGCAGAGAGGTCAAGATCCACCGCCTGCTCGTAAGTTTGCGGAGGGGACGTGTCGGCCTGGTTTAGTACTTCTTCGACCACCCGGACTATCCCCAGATAAGAGAGCCGCCGTTCGAGGAACGCGTGCACCGCCACTTCGTTGGCCGCATTCAAGACACAGGTTGCCCCCTCCCCGGCCCTCCCCGCCGCCCTGGCCAAACGAAGCGCCGGGAACGCCTCCTCATCGGGGCGAGAGAACTCGAGCCGTCCGACCTCAGCCAGATCCAGACGCGGAACCGGCACCTCCGCGCGCCGAGGATAGTGCAGCGCGTGCGAGATGGGCACCCGCATATCCGGATGGCCCAGATGCGCGAGCAGCGCTCCATCCACCAGACGCACCAGCGAGTGAACCAGCGAGCCGGGGTGGATGAGCACCTCGATATCGTCGTAGCCGACTCCGAAGAGGTGATGCGCCTCGATTATCTCGAGCCCCTTGTTCATCAGGGTGGCCGAATCGATGGTGATCTTGGGGCCCATGTTCCAGGTGGGGTGGGCCAGGGCTTCTTCCGGCGAAACATCCTTCAGTTGGTCGAGCGAGCGCCCGCGAAAAGGGCCGCCGGAGGCGGTGAGGACCAGGGAGCGCACGGCCGGCGGTTCTTCTCCCTCGAGCAGTTGGAAAAGGGCGGAGTGTTCGGAATCCACGGGTAGGATGGGCACCTTGTGGCGCCGCCGGATCTCGGCCACCAGCCCGCCCCCGCTCACCAAGCTTTCCTTGTTGGCGAGGGCCAGGGGTACCCCCCGCTCGAGAGTGGCCAGGGTGGCCTCGAGCCCAGCAAAGCCCACAATTGCGTTTAGCACCAGGTCGGCCTCGACCTCGCGCACCAGCCGCGCCGCGGCACCGGCTCCAGTGCGCACCCCCAGCTCCGGGTAGAGCGCCCTCGTGGATTGGGCTGCAACGGAGTCCGCAACGGCGACGTCGTCCACCCCGTAGGCCACGGCCTGTTCCAGCAGCGGGCCCACCTGGGAGGCACAGGAGAGCCCCACGACGCTCAACTCTGGGGAACGCGCTATCACCTCGAGCGCTTGAACTCCGATCGAGCCGGTAGAGCCCAAAATGATCACCCGCCGGCTCACAGCGCGCTGCCCGCCAGGTCCCCGATCAGGAAGACGCTGGCCCAGTAGACGGCCGCGCCGGCGAAGAGGATGGAATCGAAGCGGTCGAGAATGCCGCCGTGTCCCGGAAGCAGCCTACCGGAGTCCTTCACCTGCAGGTCCCGCTTGGCCGCCGACTCAAACAGGTCCCCCCACTGCCCGGCAAAACCGGCGATCAGCCCGAGGTAGAGCGCCATCTCCGTGCTCAGCCAGTCGTTGTAGAGCTTGACCCCGAGGCCGAAGAGCGCCGCCCCCACGAGACCGGCGATGGCGCCCTCGACGGTCTTCTTCGGGGAAATGCGCGGCGCCATGCGGTGCCTTCCAAATGCTCGGCCCACGAAGTAGGCGGCGGTGTCCCCGAACCAGGTGGCGCCGACGGCCAGAATGATCAGGGGCAAACCTTCTTGCAGGTTGCGCAGCAGGATCAGGTGGCCGAAGGCCGTCCCGATCCAGACCACGCCGAGCACCGTGACCGACATCCGGCCCAGCAGGTGCTCTCCGCTTCTGCCCGCCATCGCCCAGAAGAAGAGCAGCAGAAGAACGATCATGAAGCCCCCGAGGAGCCCCGAGCGTCCGTACCACTGCGCTCCCAGGATCGCGGCGATGGAGACGATATAGCCCACGAGCAAATTGGGTCGGTAAGGGCGGACCAGACTGTAGAACTCGTGGAGGGCGAGCAGGGCGAGCGCCAGCACGGCACCGAGGAAGTACCACCCGCCCAGAATCATCAGAGCCACACCGAGGGGGACACCCACCGCCGCGACGAGCAGGCGCGCCCTAAGCATGGCCCGCCCCCCTAGACACGGCCCGGCTCCATCCGCCCCCCGTACCGCCGCTCCCGCTCCGCATAGTCCTCGAGCGCCCGCCGCATCGCCGCCTCGTCGAAGTCGGGCCAGAGCACCTCAGAGAAGTAGAGCTCCGAGTAGGCCGATTCCCACAGGAGGAAGTTCGAGAGCCTTTCCTCGCCCGATGTGCGGATGATGAGATCGGGCTCGGCCATGTCGGGGGCATACAGGTGGGCGGCGATCACCTCCTGGTCAAGCTCTTCAGGAGGGGTTCCGGCGCGGAGGGCGGAACGCACCGCGTCGACGATCTCCGCCCGGCCGCCGTAATTGAAGGCCACATAGAGCGTCAATCTTTGGTTGTCGCGGGTGGTTCGTTCAGCTCGCTCGATTTTCGCGCGCAGATTCTCGGAGAGCCCCTCCCGCCGGCCGATGAAGGCAACCCGCACCCCGTTGCGGTGAAGCTCCGGGACCTCGTCGTCGATCATCTCCTCGAGCAGGCCCATCAGGCCCCGGACCTCATCCTCGGGACGTTCCCAGTTCTCGGTCGAGAACGAGTAGATTGTGAGTTGGCCCACGCCCAGTTCGATGGCGGCGTAAATGGCCCGCTTGAGCGCCCGGGTTCCTTCGCGGTGTCCGGCCAGGACGGGCAGCCGGCGCCGCGCTGCCCAGCGGCCGTTGCCGTCCATGATGATTCCCACGTGCTGAGGAACCGCGGCGAGGGGGGCGGTCGCCGTCCGGCCCGATCCAGCCCGGAGCAGGCGCCACCGGGTTCTGAGCCATTCGGCGGCGCTCATCAGACCTCGAGGATCTCCTCCTCCTTGGCCTCCAGGAGCTCGTTTATCCTCTCGGTGTGCCCGTCAGTGACCTTCTGCACCTCGTCTTCGGCGCGGCGCTCCTCGTCTTCGGAGACCTCGCCTTCCTTCTTCAGGTCCTTGAGATCGCTGATGACGTCGCGGCGAACATTCCGCACCGCCACCCGACCGTCCTCGGCCATGTGACGGACCACTTTGACCAGGTCCTTGCGCCGCTCTTCGGTGAGCGGGGGGACGTTCAGTCGGACGATGTTGCCGTCCACGTTGGGGGTCAGGGCGAGCTCGGATTCCTGTATCGCCCGAACGACCGCCTGTACCGACGATTTGTCGTACACGGTGATCGAGATCAGACGGGGATCCGGGGTGCTGAGATTGGCCAGCTGATTGAGGGGAGTTCGCGAGCCGTAGTAGTCGACCTGGATGCGGTCGAGTAGGGCGGTGGAGGCTCGCCCCGTCCGGACGGTGTTAAATTCCGAGCGCAGGGACTCGACCGCCCCGTCCATGCGCCGTTTGCCGTCGTCGATCAGCTCCTTGATCATCGAAACCTCTCCCTCTCCCCTATCGAAAGCTAAGAGCTCGTCCCGGAAGGCTCACAATATACCACCGTCCCCACGTCCTCCCCCTTGAGCACCTTGACGATGTTCTGGGGTTCCGACATGTTGAAAACCCTAATGGGAAGCCGGTTATCCATGCACAGGGAGAGCGCGGTGATGTCCATAACCCGCAGACCACGTTCGAGGGCCTCGCGATGGGTGATCCGGGGGATGAATTTGGCGTCGGGGTTCTTCTCGGGATCGGAGTCATATACGCCGGCGAACTTCTTCTTCGCCATCAGAATGGCGTCGGCATTGATCTCGAGGGCACGCAGCGCGGCCGCCGTGTCGGTGGTGAAGTAGGGATTACCGGTGCCGGCCGCGAAGATCACGATCCGCTCCTTCTCCAGGTGACGGATCGCGCGCCGGCGGATGTAGGGTTCCGCGATCTCCTGCATGACGATGGCTGACTGCAGACGAGTCATGACGCCTCGGCCTTCCAGCGCGTCCTGTAAAGCCATGGAATTGATGACGGTGGCCACCATTCCCATGTAATCCGCGGTGGCGCGGTCCATGCCCTTCGCGCTTCCCGCCACGCCGCGAAAGATGTTGCCGGCGCCCACGACGATGGCTATCTGCACGCCGAGGTCGCGCGCCTGCGCAATCTCATCCGCCACCTCTTCCATCCGCGCGGTATCGATACCCTGACCGCCGCCACCCACCAGGGCCTCGCCGCTCAGTTTGAGCAGCACTCGCTGATAGATTGCTCCGCCCGCGTCGGTGCTCCTGCCCTCGGCCAATTTTGGACCGCCTCTCCCCCGTCAGTCTTTACATACAGGCCAAAGAAAAGGCGGCCCGAAGGCCGCCCCATGCGCTCCGTACTAGAGCTCCTCGCCCAGCTGGAAGCGGGCGAATCGCCGTACCTCGATGTTCTCGCCGATTTTGGCGATGGCCTCGCGGCGCAGCTCGTCGATGGTCTTGTCCGGGTCTTTGACGAAGGGCTGCTCAAGCAGCACGACCTGCTCGAACCACTTGTTCAGCTTGCCCTCGACAATCTTCTCGAGAACATTGTCCGGTTTGCCGGTTTCCCGGGCCTGCGCCAGATAGATCTCGCGCTCGGCCGCCAGGGATTCCTCGGGGACCTCCTCGCGACTGACGAACTGGGGATTCGCGGCCGCGATATGCATCGCCACGTTGTGGACGAGCTGCTGGAACTCCTCGTTGCGCGCGACGAAGTCTGTCTCGCAGTTAACCTCCACCATCACACCCAGCTTTCCGCCTGCGTGGATGTAGGTGTCGACCAGGCCTTCGTTGGTGGCGCGAGCGGCTTTCTTGTCGGCCGCGGCCATGCCCTTCTTGCGCAGCAGCTTGATCGCCTCGTCGACGTCGCCCCCGCTCTCCTCGAGGGCGCGCTTACACTCCATCATTCCCACCCCGCATTTCTCGCGGAGCTCCTTTACCACCTTTGCGCTGACCGCCATTGATGTCCTCCGTCTTCCGGCGCTCCGCGCCGGTCAATTCATTTATCGAGCCACCGGGCGCAACCGCCGCGGTCTTGTTACTCCTTCGCCTCCGACTCGCCGCTCTCGGCGGCCTGCGCGTCTGCTTCGGCTCCGGCCTCCTCGGCCTGAGCCTCGTCGACCACCGGATTCTCGGGTTCCTGCCCGGCCGCCCCAACTTCACCGGCTTCGGTCTCGCGCCGCTCGGCGGCGTCGTCCTGCTGAGCCGGAGCCACCGCCTGCTCGGCCGATCCCGGCGCCCCCGGCGTCCCAGAAGTCTCCCCGTGCTCGGGAGCCGCCTGTTCCGGCTTGGCTTTCGCGCCCGGCTTTGGCTGCGCCGCTCTCGGGGCTTTGCGCTCCGCCGCCTTGCGGGCCGCCTCGGAAATCTTTGGTGCCGGCGGTTCGGAAGTCTGGGCTTCCACCGCCTCTTGCGTGGGCGCCTCGGGCTTGGAAGCGGACTGCGCCTCGGGCTTGGAAGCGGGTTGCGCCTCGCGCGTCATCTCTTCCTCGGTGACCATCTGCTTGGATTCCGACACCGCCCGCGCCATGGTCTGCACGATCAGACTGCAAGAACGAATGGCGTCGTCGTTGCCCGGAATGATGAAGTCCACTTCGTCAGGATCGCAGTTGGTGTCCACCAACCCAATCAAAGGCAGGCCCAGCTTATTCACCTCGCGCGTGGCGATGGCTTCTTTCTTCGGATCGATGATGAAGACCGCATCGGGCAGTCGATCCATGTTCGCCACGCCGCCCAGATTGATCTCGAGCTTCTCCAGTTCGCGCTCGAGGTTCATGCGCTCTTTAGTTGGCAGCAGTTCGAGCGAGCCGTCTTCTTTCAGTCGCCGCAGTTCGTGCAGCCGCTTGATCCGACTCTGGATGGTCGAGTAGTTGGTGAGCAACCCGCCCAGCCAACGGTGGGAGACGAAGGGCATACCCGCCTTGGTCGCTTCTTCGCGGATGATGTCTTGGCACTGCTTCTTGGTCCCCACGAACAGAACCAAGCCGCCCCGGTCGACGATGTTTCGCGCGAAGTCGTAGGCCTGGTCCAAGAGCTTGGAGGTCTTCTGCAGATCGATGATGTGGATCCCACCGCGTTCACTGAAGATGAAGGGCTTCATCTTGGGATTCCAACGGCGGGTCTGGTGACCGAAGTGAACTCCGGACTCCAGCAACTGCTTCATAGAGGCAGCCGGCATGGGTGCTTCCTTTCTTGGTTGTGGCGCTGCTTCGCTGGGCGCTTTCCCGGAACCGAATTCGTCGGCACCACCGGGGCACACGCGCTCCAGGATCGATTGATTAACCGAGGTAGTCTAGCACAAGGTTCTGTGCGGAGCGGGAGGCGAAAGGCGGCCCCGAGCGGCGGGGATCACCCGCGCACGGATGCCGAAACGTCGGAGCTAGCGCAGACGCTCTCCCGGCTCGACCTGTTCCTTCATCCGACCCTTCAACCGCAGGATGGCCTTAGTGTGCAGCTGCGAGACTCGGGATTCGGTGACCCCGAGCACTTCCCCGATCTCCTTGAGGGTCAGGCCTTCGTAATAATAGAGGCCTATGACTATGCGCTCGCGCTCGGGCAGTCGGCGAATGGCCTCCGCCAGCATCTCTTTGACCGACTGGATGTCGAGGGCGCGTGCGGGATCGGGGGCGCTCTCGTCCTCTATCGTGTCCATGAGAGTAACCTTGTCCCCGCCGGACCCGCTCAGCGTCCAGAACTCGTCGAGGGCGACGATCGAAGCGGAGCTGATCTGAGTCAGAATCCCCTGGAACTCATCGACGGATACCTCCAGCGAGGCGGCGATCTCGCCGTCGGTGGGCGCCCGCCGCAGTTCGTTCTCCAGCGTGGTCACGGTTCGCTCCACCTGGCGGGCCCAACTGCGCACCGAGCGGGGCACCCAGTCGAGCGCGCGCAACTCGTCGATGATGGAGCCTTTGATCCGGGAGATGGCGTAGGTTTCGAACTTGATGTTCCGCTCAAGATCGAAGCGCTCGATGGCGCCGATCAGGCCGAGTAGGCCGTAGGAGATCAGGTCGCCTTCTTCGATATGGGCGGGCAGCCCCGTGCCCATCCGCCCGGCAACGTATTTGACCAGGGGCGAGTAGGCCAGAATCAGTTGATCCCGGGCGCCACCATCGCCAAACTCCTTGAAGCGTCTCCACAGGTCGTCGACATCATGGCCGTCCTTGGTTCGGTCGATTCCGGCCACGGCTATGAGCGGGGATGGGCGCGACGGTATACCCCGCGCAGGTGGGCGGCGGATACGTGCGTGTACACCTGAGTGGTGCGCAGTGAGGCATGGCCGAGAAGCTCCTGGATGGACCTCAGGTCGGCGCCACCTTCGAGGAGATGAGTGGCAAAGGAGTGGCGAAGCGTGTGAGGGGATATCTCGAACGCGGCCCCGAGCCTTTCGAGGCGCCGATGGAGCCGGCGGCGAACGTCCGACGTCGCTAACTTGTTGCCGTTCTTGGTCAGGAACACCGGCTCATCCCACCGAGGGGACTCTCCCTCTCCCGAGTTCTCATGGCTCTCCGGGTGACTCCGCAGTCCCGGCCTCCCCTCTTCCAGGTACCGCGCGAGTGCGTCCCGGGCCACATCTCCGATCGGGACCATCCGCTCCTTCCTGCGCTTACCGCGGACGCGAGTCTCTTGCGCAGCCAGGTCCAAGTCACCGATGCGAAGGTCGAGCACCTCTTGGGCCCGAAGTCCGCACGAGTATAGCAATTCGATCAGAGCCAGGTCCCGCAGTTCGAGCGGCCCCTCGCCGGCGTCCTCGTCCAGCAGATGAAACACCTCTTGCTGGGTCATCACCTGGGGCAGACGGCGGGGAAGTTTAGGGGCTGTGAGATCGACCGCCGGGCTGGCTGCCAGCAATTGCTCGTCGACCAGGAAGCTGAAGAACTGCCGGACGACCGAGAGTTTCCTCGCGGCGCTGGCGGGCGCGTAAGGGCGACGATGGGGATGAAGGCTCCCGTCCCCGAGCCCCGCAGCATAGCCACGGAGATGGACGCGCGTCACCGAAGCCGGGAAGTCCGACCCCCCTTCTTCGAGAAAGGCCAGCAGTTGCTGGAGGTCGCGGCGGTAGGCGGCCACCGTGTGATCGCTGTAAGCGGCCGCGACGAGGCCGCGTAAAAACCGGCCGATCGCCATACGCAGGTCCGGCTCCTCGGCGGCCGTCCGCACCTCGCCCGCGGTTCCTTCGGCGTCTGCCGGCAAACAACCACCTCCCCTGCGCGCTGCGCATTCGTACTCTCTGGCTGAGGCCCGAACTGGAGATGAGCACGTCTGCGCGCTACTGCCTGCCTACGCCGTCAGGCAGTAGGTGGCCGGTCCGGCCCGCGCCGCCAACCCGTCCAACTCGAGCATTGCCATCGCCACCGAAACCTCACGAGGGCTGAGGCCGGACATTGGCGCTAGCTGATCCAGGCTGAGCGCCCCCGCCTCCAAAGCCTGCAGCAGGAGCCGAGCGTGAGGATGCTCCGTCCTGTCGCCCGCTCCGCGGCGGCCCTTGGAGCTGCAGTTCTCGGGAGTCGGCCGCCCGTCACACTCCTCTCGCTCCCGGTCTCCTCTCCGGTTTCCTCTCTCGTTCTTCGTCTGGTACAGAAAGTCCTGCACCAAGAGCTGCGAATCGAGGGCAGGAATGGCACCCACGTAGAGAAGTTCGTTACAGCCGCGGTGGGAGCCAACGCCGATGGGTCCGGGAACCGCGAAAACCGATCGGCCAAGGGACGCAGCCTCTCCCGCCGTGATCAAGGCGCCACTCCTGCTGCCCGCCTCGATGACCACCACGGCGTCGGAGAGCGCGGCCAGAATGCGGTTGCGCATGGGAAAGGTCCACCGAGCCGCTTTGAAGCCCGGCGGAAACTCGCTTATGACCGCGCCCCGCTCGCAGACTTCCCGATAGAGCGGCCGGTGCCGCCCCGGCGACGCAACGTCGATGCCCGACCCAAGCACAGCCACGGTCAGGCCCCCGACTTCGAGCGCTCCCCGGTGCGCCGCTCCATCGGCGCCCAAAGCCAGGCCGCTGACGACGGCGATTCCCTCTGTGGCAAAGGCGGCGGAGAAACTGCCGGCCGTGCTCAAGCCACTCACGGTTACCGATCGGGTCCCAACCACGCCCACGCGAGGCACACCCAGGAGGCGCTCCCAGGCCGGGAGGGGGGCGCGGACAAACAGCCCCGCGGGAGGGACGGTCAAATGCATCAACTCGCGCGGGTACTCCGCACTGCCCACGGGGACGAAGCGGCCCTCGCAATTACTCAAAGCCTCGGCCGTAGCCCCCCAGGAGATGCGGTCGCGGCGAATGACGAATTCCTCAGCGGAATGCGGGCTGAGTCCCCAACCCCGGAGAGCCGCGCTCGGTGCAGACCACAGCTCCTCCGGCGGAAACTCCCGCAGGAGCGACAGCACCGGGCGAAACCGGGTGGTCGCGAGCAGGCTAAGTCCGCGCGCCGCCCTGACCCTCGGAGGGGAGAGTTCGCCCCAACTCCCCTCCCAGGCGACCCACTTCTCTCGGTCGGCGCGGCTCCCGTCAGGTCCACCTTCGTCCTCGGTCATAGCATCAGGCAACACGGCGATGATCCGGAAGACGTAGGAGCAAGGCCTCAGACACGTGCTGCTCTGCGACTTCTCCGCCGTGGTCCAGGTCGGCGATCGTGCGCGCGACGCGCAACACTCGCATGTAACCGCGGCCTCCCAGAAAATCTCGGCTGAGGGCACGATGCAGCAACCGGCGTGCACTCGATGAGAATTGAGACAGAATCACCCGCGAGTCCTCGAGGCGGCCATCTGCTCCGAGTTCGTTGAGGGCGCGGTCCTGAGCATAACGCCGTGCTTCGACGACCCGCTCACGGATGGCCGCCGAGCTTTCACCCGACCCCGCCCGCATAAACGCACCGGGTTCAACGGCTCCCACCTCGATCTGCAAATCGATGCGGTCCAGCAGGGCTCCGCTCAGACGATCTCGGTAGCGCAGGACGGCCGCCTCTGCGCAGGTGCAATCACGAGCGGTGCTCCCTTTGAAGCCGCAAGGACAGGGGTTCATCGCGGCTACCAGGGTGCAGCGAGCGGGGAAACGAAGACTCCCGCTGCCTCGGCTGACCACTACTTCACCTTCCTCCAAAGGCTGGCGCAGGGACTCGAGGCTCTCCCGGCTGAACTCGGGAAGCTCATCCAAGAACAGAACCCCATGGTGGGCAAGAGTCACTTCCCCGGGGCGAGGGACGCTGCCGCCGCCGACGAGCGCGGGCCGGGAGGCGCTGTGATGAGGTGCACGGAAGGGCGCGTGACGGATGAGGGCGGCCCCTGGAGGCATCAGCCCGGCGACGCTCCAAATACGCGTCACCTCGAGCGCTTGCTGCGGCTGAAGAGGCGGCAGAATCCCGGGGAGTCGCCGCGCGAGCATGGTCTTGCCCACCCCGGCCTGGCCGTAGAGCAGGGCATGATGCCCGCCCGCCGCGGCGATCTCCAATGCCCTTTTCGCCGCCTCCTGCCCGGTCACCTCGCTCATGTCAGGAGCAATGTCTATCGGAGAGTCGTCGAAGCGGCCCCGTTGCCGGAGCCAGCGGTTTCCGCGTTGCTCGAGGCGTATTCTGGCCTTCGGGTCGCGTAATGCCAGGATAGCCTCGAGCAGCGAGCGCACTCCGATGGCCCGTACGCCTTCCACCTGCGCGGCTTCCCGAAGGCCCTCCACGGGGACGAGTAGCAGTCCCGGGGACACGCGCTGGGCGGCTTCAGCATGAGACAGGATCCCCCGGACCGGCCGTACGGTGCCGTCCAGAGAGAGTTCCCCAACCGCACCCGAATCGCGGGCGAGGCCGGCCGGAAGCAGACCTCCGGCAGCGAGAATGGCGAGCGCCACAGACAGATCCAGGCCCGCGCCCTCCTTGCGCAGATCCCCCGGGGAGAGATTGACGGTGATTCGCTGCAGGGGTAAGGGCAAGAGAGAACTCGCGGCGGCCGACCGCACGCGTTCCCTGGCCTCTCTGACGGCGGATCCCGGGAGACCCACGACGGTCAGACCCGGTAATCCCCGCCGGACGTGGGCTTCGACCCTGATGGGGACCGCCTCTATCCCCGCAAGAGCAAAACCCCACGTCGCTGCCGTGCCCACTATCTACACTCGCCCAGCACGTCGCGCCAGTGAAACAGAGCCCTCAGGCCGCCTCCCGGTCCCAACTGCACGGCGATGACGTCGAAGCGGATGCCCTCCGGGGCCATGCCGTTCTCGGCCATCCACCACGCCGCAGCCGCCCGTAGCCGCCGCTCCTTGAGCGGCCCGACCGCCTCCAGTGGCTCGCCGAAATTGGCGCTCGAACGGGCCTTTACCTCCACCACCACGGTGGTATCCGCGTCGACTCCCACGATGTCCAACTCGCCCACCGGCGACCGGTAGTTGCGGTCCAGGATGGCGACCTCATTCTGCTCGAGGAAGGCGGCCGCCGCGTCCTCGGCCAGCCGCCCGCGGGCCACGCAGGTGATGCCCTGCGTCCGCGCACTCTGATCGCTCCACCGGGGACGCCGTCTACCCGGATCGAACTTGTCCGGGTCGAACAAAGCCCTCATCTCCCCCTCCTTTTGCCGTGTTGAGGGGAGACTATCCAGCCGGAAGCTGGCGACCCATGGGACCTAGGCAGTATCCTGGGTGAATGGAGATCTTCGCCGGTGAGCCTGTTTACCTGCGCCCTCTGGAAAGGGAAGAGGTGCTTGCCTCCCTCGACTTCTTCCGGGCGGAGCCGGAGGTCTCCGCCAACCTCACGTGGGTCCTGCCCTTGAACAATGTCGAGTCGCAGGAACGTTGGCTGCGCGAGATGCGCGAATCAGACAGGGACTACGTCTTCGCCATCATCGAGGCCGCCGGCGGCAGACATGCCGGCAACATCGGACTTCACAACATCGATCCCAAGGATCGCGACGCGGAGTTGGGGATCTTCCTCTTTCCGGAGTTCCGCGGAATCGGCATGGGCCAGTCCGCCATACGCCGTCTGCTCCTCTGGGGATTTCAGGTGCGAAATCTCCACCGCATAAGACTGAGGGTCCGCGCCTACAATCAGCCGGCACGCGGGCTCTACCGAAAACTGGGCTTCACCCGGGAAGGCGTGCTGCGCGAGGCGTACTTCCTCAATGGACGCTTCTGGGACGTGGAAATCTGGGGGATGCTCGAACACGAATGGCGCGGGCTCTATCCCGAGGACCGGTTGCCGGGGACGCCTTCGAGCTGAGGCGAGCGGGGTGAGTCGCTTTGAGGCGCTCTCCCGGGAAGGCCTAGTTCGCGCCGCCTTCCGCCGTCCCGGCGTGGACGTCCGCCGTCCCGGCCCCGCTTGTAGCCGCGCCCTCCTCTTCGAACAGGGTGAGTGCCTCCCCCGCGCAAAGGGATGCGACCAAGGAGAAGCTGCGGCGGTGGATCGGGCTGGGCCCGAGCTCGCGCAGGGCCCGCTGATGGGTTTTGGTGCCGTAGCCGACGTGCTCAGCGAATCCGTAACCGGGATGATGCTCGTCCAGGTGATGCATCAGACGGTCCCGGGTGACCTTGGCCACTATCGAGGCGGCGCCCACCGCGGCGCTTAGCCAATCTCCCCCGATCACCCGGTCCGCCTTGAGGTCGGGACGGCGCAGGTCAAAGCCGTCCACGAGACCCAGGTCGTAGCCGCCCTGCAGGCGTTCGAAAGCCTCGATCAGCGCGAGCAAATTGCAGCGGTGAAGACCCACAGCGTCGATGCGGCCTGGAGTGACGGCGACCACCGAGACCCTATCCGCCGCGGCCAACACCCGGGGATAGAGTTCTTCCCGGTGTTTGGCGGTAAGCGCCTTGGAATCTGTGAGGCCCTTCAAGCGCGAAGCCGGCCGTTTGCGGTAGTCGAGCACGACGGAGGCCACCACCAGCGGACCCGCTAGGCACCCGCGCCCGACCTCGTCCGCCCCCGCTATGCGGCAGGCCGTATCCCCGAGCGCCTGCAGGCGCTTCTCGTCGTAGCGAAAGGGGTTGGAACGGCGAGATCCCGGACGGCGCGCGACCGCCTTGCCGGCGCGACGTCCACCTGACCCCGTTTCGCCTGGTTCGGGCTTACCACCCGGCGGCGCCGCCATCACGTCAGAGTGTGTCTATCCGGCCGAGTGGCCAGTACACGAGGAAGGCCTCGCCCAGTACTTCGTCCACATCGACCGGCCCGAAGATCCGGCTGTCCCCGCTCGAATTGCGATTGTCCCCCATCACGAATATCTGGTCGGGGCCAACCGTGAACGCCTCGAAGTCCGAGTTCATGATCGGGGTATTGAGATACGGCTCCTCCTGCACTTCGCCGTTGACCACCAGGCGGCCGTCGACCACGGCAACCACGTCGCCCTCCACCCCGACAACTCGCTTGATGTAGTCGGTCTCCGGGTCTATGGGCGGATGAAAGACGACGACGTCGCCCTTCTCGGGCTCCTGGAAGTAGAAGAGAAAGCGGTTTACCAGAACGCGGTCGCCCTCCTGCAGAGTCGGCACCATCGAGGCCGAGGGAATGGAGAACGGCTTGATCACGAACTGCTGAACGAAGAGGGCCAGAATGAACGCGGCCCCCACGATCAGAATCACCTCGCCCAGAGAGGCGAGGATGCCGGCGCCGGCCCGGTTGCGTTGCCGCTCAGCCTGACGCCGGATTTGGGCTTCCGACACTACCTGAAGGTCGTCACTCGGAGGCGTACTAGGTGCGTTTCTCCCGAACACGTGCTTTCTTGCCCACCTTCTTGCGCAGGTAGTAGAGTTTTGCGCGGCTCACGTCCCCGATCGCCATCACTTCTATCCGGTCGATCTTTGGCGAGTGCACCGGGAACGTCCGCTCCACACCCACACCGAAGGACTGCTTTCGCACAGTGAAGGTCTCACGCACGCCGTGACCCTGGCGCTTTATGCAAATACCCTGGAAAACCTGGATGCGCTCGCGGGTACCTTCCACCACGCGAAAGTGGACGCGGAGCGTGTCGCCGGCCTTGAAAACCGGGACGTCGTCACGCAGTTGCTGCTGTTCGAGCGTATCGATAACAGTCGTCATGTGGCACTGCCCTCACATCGGAAAAATCGTCTTGCAGAAATCGCAGCGACCAAAGATAGCAGACTTTGAGAGTGCCCGTCTGCGGCAGCGAGCCCTATCCCTCGGGAAGGCCGGCCTGCCGCTTCCCAGTATCCCCGGCCGCGGCAGATGCCGGGCACCAAGCCGACCAGCCGGAAGCGCGGGCCTGCTGCCGCCGCCAGTCGGCGATCGACCCATGGTTACCGCTCAAGAGAGTTTCCGGCACCGCGCTCCCCCGGAATTCGCGCGGCCGAGTGAATTGAGGGTACTCACCCGCGCCCGCAAGGCCGACGCTGAAGGACTCCTCCAGCAGGCTCTGCTCGTTGCCGAGCACCCCCGGCATCTTGCGAATCGTGGCCTCGAGCACGGCCATCGTCGCCACCTCGCCGCCCGCCAGCACGAAGGGTCCCACGGAGAGTTCGGCGCTCGCGAAGAGCTCGATCACGCGGTAGTCGAAGCCTTCGTATCTGCCGCTGAGGAGAACGAGGTCCCGGTCGCACTCGGCCAAAAGCGTGGCTTCGCGATCGTCGAAGGGCCGCCCTGCCGGGCTCAGCACGAAGACCTCCCGATCTTCCTTGACCCGTTCGGCGGCCACGCCGAAGACACCCTCGAGCGCTTCGGCCACGACGTCCACCCGGATCACCATGCCCGGTCCCCCGCCATACGGAGTGTCGTCTACGGCATTGTGCCGCAGGCTGGTGTAATCGCGAATGTTGTGAACGCGCAGGTCGACTGCACCCGATTCCAGCGCGTCCCGAACGGGATGTTGCGCGCGAAACCAGCCAAAAGCCTCGGGTACCAGCGTGAAGACGTCGAACCGGCGGGTCATCTCAACCCTCCTCGGGCAGCACCGCCTCGGAAAGGATCAGGCGGCCTTCCTCCAAAAGCACTTCGGGCACGACTTCCATCACGAAGGGCACCAGAACCTCGCTCCCGGATTCCAGACTGATGCGCAGCACGTCGTTGGCCGGGGATTCCATCAACTCCAAGACCTCGCCCACTCGACGGCCGCTCTCGGTGAACACCACGAGGCCCTCGAGCTCCCAGGGATAGAACTCACCCTCCTCGAGCGACGGCAATTCCTCAGCGGGTACCTCCAGCACCCAACCCTTGACCAGATCGGCCTCGTCCCGGTCGTGAAGTCCGAAGAAGGCGATGATCGGAAAACTCTCGTCGCCGCGAACGTATTCAATCTCCAACTCCCTTCGGGGCAAGGAAGGGTCTCGCTGCGACCTCGCATGAAGGCGGGATCCCGGGCGAAAGCGCTCCGGGTTGTCGGTATCGGGGGAAACGCGGACCTCGCCGCCCACTCCGTGGGGACGGGCGATCCGCCCCACTTCGACCCAGTCGGGCCTAGGCACGGCTCAGTCGAGGATCTCGACGGTTACACGCCGGTCCTCTTTGGCGGCACTGGCCTTGACTACAGTTCTCAGGGCATGGGCGATCCGGCCCTGCCGTCCGATGACCTTGCCCAGATCCTCCTGGGCCACGGACAGGCGCAGGACCGTCATGCCGTCCTTCTCTACCTCCTCGACCCGCACATCCTCGGGCCGGGAAACCAGCCGACGGGCGAGATACTCGAGCAGTGTTTTCAACTGAAAGACCTCCTAAACGAGACCTTTGGCCTCCAGGAGTTTCTTGACCGCGTGGGAAGGTTGAGCGCCGGTGCCCAGCCACTCCCGCAGACGATCCTCCTTCACATCGATCGTGGAAGGGTCGGTCTGGGGGTTGTACAGGCCGATCGTCTCGATGAATCGCCCGTCTCGGGGCGAACGCGAGTCAGCCACCACGATGCGGTAGATCGGGTTCTTCTTACTTCCTCTACGCGTCAGTCGGATTGCAGTCGCCATGAATCACCTCCTCTCTCGAGGTTGAGAACCAACGGATTCAAATCTGGGAAAGCCCCCCTCTAGAAGGGGAGTCCACCTCCACCCCCGCCCAACATCTGGAAGGGGTTCTTGGGCATCTTACCCGAGCTCAGCTGCTTGATCATCTTCTGCATCTGCTTGAACTGCTTGAGCAGCTGATTCACCGCCTGGATGTCATTACCCGAGCCGGCGGCGATGCGGCGGCGGCGGGTTCCAGTGATCAGGTCGGGATTGCGCCGCTCTTCGGCGGTCATCGATTGGATGATGGCCTCGATCCGCCCGAGTGCCTTCTCGTCCACCTGCAGGTCCTTGAGCTTGCCCATGGGCAGGCCCGGGATCATTCCCAGCAGGTTTTGCAGCGGTCCCATGTTCTTGACCTGCTGCATTTGATCGAGAAAGTCGTCAAAGGTGAACTGCGACTTGCGCAGCCGCTGCTCGAGTTCCTCCGCCTTCTCGCGGTCGACCGCCTGTTCGGCCTTCTCCACGAGGGAGAGCACGTCGCCCATTCCCAGGATGCGGCCGGCCATACGATCCGGATGAAAATGCTCGAAGGCGTCCAGTTTCTCGCCGGTCGAAGCGAACTTGACCGGTTTGCCGGTAACCGCCTTGACCGAGAGGGCGGCGCCACCGCGGGCGTCGCCATCCAGTTTGGTGAGCACCACCCCGTCGAAGTTGACCCGCTCCTGAAACTGCTGAGCCACGTTGACCGCGTCCTGACCGGTCATGGCGTCCAGCACCAGCAGGATGTTGTGCGGCTTGACCTCTTTGCGGATCCGCACTAGCTCGTCCATTAGGGTCTCGTCGATGTGCAGCCGGCCCGCGGTATCGACGATGAGGACGTCCCGCCCCGCTTCCCGGGCCCACGCCAGGCCGTGCTTCGCGATATCCACCGGATCGGCGCCGGTGCCCTCATCGTAGACGGGCACCTCCAGTTGCTCGCCAAGTGCCTTCAGTTGATCTACCGCGGCGGGACGGTAGACGTCGGCCGCCACCATCGCCGGGCTCTTCCCTTGGCTCTTCAGCATATTGGCCAGTTTGCCGCAGGCGGTGGTCTTACCCGAGCCCTGCAAACCGACCATGAGGATGACCGTGGGCGGGCGGGGGGAGAATGAGAGCTTGTTGGCGGTCGACCCCATCAGCTCGGTCAGTTCTTCGTTGATGATCTTGACGAACTGCTGCGCGGGGGTCAGGCTCTGGAGGATCTCCGCCCCCATTGCGCGATCCTTCACCTTCTTTACGAAGTCCTTGACAACCTTGAAGTTGACGTCGGCTTCGAGCAGGGCGAGCCGAATCTCCCGAGCGGCGCGTTCCACGTCCTTCTCGGTGAGCTTGCCCTGACCCTTTACGGAATCCAGCGCTCCCTGGAGCTTATCGGAGAGAGTGTCGAACATGAAAGTTGTGCTAGGGACCCTTCTCGCTATCGCACCGGTTCAACTGCGACGCCGTCGCCAAGCTGCGCCGCAAATTATCGTAGACGGCACGCCGCGGCCTCCGGGGCCCGGCGTGAATGAGGGAGTTTACTCCGGGCGGCAGAGGGCGTCAAACGGAGGCGGGCCGGGACCTATGTGATTTTCGGGTATGCGACACTGATGACAAAATACCTGACCCGTACCCCATGGACGACTTGAAGATCGTAGACTACCCAATCGGCTACGGAGGAGGGCCCCGATGAATGCGATCCTGAGAACCACGTTCATCGTGCTGATCGGTACCGTTATTGCAACCGGCTGCTCCCAGAACACCTCTGCTCTTCCCTCCTTGAACTCGGATGACGTAGTCAGCGCACTTGTGGGACCCTCGGGGGCGATCCTTGAGACGGACGAGGCAATCCCACGCTTGCCCGAGGACGTCTCGCTGGCAGGTTTTCTGGCAGCCTATGCTGAAGCAACGGAAACCGACTGGGAGGGAGATACAACTCCACAGTTCTCAGCCATACTGGAACTGCACGATAGGCGGCGAGTGGTTCTCCACTTCTCACCGGAGTACCCGGCCGGTTGCTCGATCGTAGGTGTAGTGTCAGCACCTGAGACGGCATCGGATGAACGACAGGCTTGGTTCCGCGTGCTGGCGCCCGATCTCAAACGCAATGTGATGGAGCTTGGCCGCGACCTCGAGGCCTTGACTGACTCGAAATAGCAGACCCGCTCGCGCCCTCGGCGTATGGGCAACATCACTATCGCGGCGAGAGCCGGCAGTATGGCGACGATCACGGGCGTCCAGGGCCTGCTGCACCGCCCGGGAGATGAGGCGCGCCGCCCGACGGCGCGCCGCCGGCGCCGACGCCCTCCTTGGCTAGGCCGGCCACGTAAGGGGTGCATCCCCGGAAAGCGCGCGGGGGTCGGGCGAGTAGCGAACCGCGCTCGCGTAGCCGTCGCAGGCCTTGATCTCCATGGGTCCGCTTAGCAGTGTCGGCGCTCCTTACTCAAGCAAACGCTCCGCCGGCCAGCCCCCACAGCAGGAGCACCAGGGTCATGGCTCCGAGCACAGCATCGACGGCCAGGGCCGCCAGCCGCAACAGGAGATCGGCTTCGGTCTCCTCGGTGCTGCTTCCCGCGAAGGCCCGGCGGATGACCACGAACCCGCTGAGCGATTCGCAACCGAAATGTCGCACGCACCCGCGCGTCTAACGTTGTGCGGCCGCACCCAACGGTGCCGGCTCCCGAGGCACTCCCGCAACGCAGCAAACCAGGGCACCCGAGGCCTCTCGTCACTTGCTTTACCGGGCCGCGCCCTTTCTCGGCCGCACCGTGAACTCGACTTCACGATTGAGAACCTGGAGCAGCATGAGAAGTTGGTCGACCGACTTGCGATAGTTGGTGGGGTCCAGGAGCCGGTAGAGCTGCGCGGGAGAGGTTTCCAGCCGCCGGGCGATCTCCCTCTTCGAGATTCCGCTCCTTTGGAACGCGCGATCAGCTTCGAGGGTCAACCTGTAGAGCAGCTGGTCTCTCAGGTAGGCCGGGTCACGATTGTATTCCAGCACCTGTTCTACATGCACCGAGCCCTCTAGACCCGACGCCAAGCGATAGGTGAACGCCTCTCGGCCCAACTCCTCGTCGATGAACAACTCCACAAGCGGATCGGCCGGCGTCGGAGTCGGACTTACCCGCGCGAACGAAAGGGTCATCCGCCGCTGCTGCAACTCGACCTCGAACTCACGTTTATGGTTGTTGGCGCGAACCGATCGCAGCCTCACAACCGTCCCTCCGTCTGAAGCTCTCGGATCAGTCCGAGCACGCGTGGTGACTGCGTGCCGATCATTGGCCTCTCGTTCTCCAAGTCCCACTTCAAAACGAGGTGCCCTCACGATAAACATGCACGTGGCGCGGCGAGTGATCGCCCTTCCATGCGAGAAAGACGTATCCCCCACGCCGGATTTTCGTCACGGCTTTCCCGTACCTCCGATGGTAACATCTTTACATCAGCACAGTGCAGGGCGACGCGACTGCAACAGGACACCTCCAGAAATCGGTCGAAAGTCCACGATTGGAGAGAGAGCTAGAGCGGGAGGCCCCGTAAGACTGTGTAGATCAGCGGAAACACGCGCAGGGCGCCGTCGGACGTAGCCACGGCGACGTGGCTCATGTCCGGAGCGAAGTCGACGGAGTAGACCCCCTTCGGTCCGAGTTTAACTTCATGCAGCAGTTCGCCGCTCTCCGCCTCGAGTAGCCAGAGATGGTGGTCTCCACCCACGGCTAGCAGGCGGCCATCGGGAGAGGCAGCGGTAGGAAAAGACGCCTTTCTGCGGGGACTGCCACCGCCAGAGCTCCTCGAGACCGGGGAAGCTGCGCAGCGCGACCGAGGCGGTGTCGGCCACGAGCAGCTGCCCCGGCACCTGGCCGAACTCCGGGGTAAAGGTCAGAGAGGAAACCGCCTGCTCGTGCCCACCCAGACGAGCGCTTTCATCCCCAGAGGCCACGTCCCACACGTAGAGCTCCTCCCCCAGTTCGCCGCCCAGCAGCTTCTTGCCGTCCAGGCTGAAAGCCACGGCGGTCATATTGCGTTTGCCCGGCTTGAACCGTAGGAGCTCTTCGTGACTCTCCAGGTCCCACAAGCGCACAGTTGCGTCGTACGAGGCGGAGGCGAGCAAACGATCGTCCGGAGAGAGGGCGACGCCGGCCACGGTCTTCTTATGGCCTTCGAACACCGCGAGTTCGCGTTCCGGCGGAACCAAGGACCACACCCGCAGAGTGCCGTCGGTCGAGCCCGACACCACCTGACGGCCGTCGGACGAGATGACGAGGCCGTTCACCGCGTGACGGTGTCCCGTCAGCATTCTCGCGGGTTGCCAAGTGGGCACCATCCAGAGCCTCAGTAGCCCGGTGCCACCGGCGCTGACCGCCAACTGGGAGCGCGGGTCCGGCGCATACCTGACCGAACTGGCGTAGCGCTCGTAGGCGCGGATCTCGATGGGTTCTCCGAGCATGCTCTTGCCTTCCGGGGGACGCGGTTATCTTCCGTTATCCCCTCTACGGGGCGAAATTAGAAGAAGGTGTCGCCGATGAGCACCCAGAAGAGCCAAAAGAGCGCCAGAGCCACCAAAGAGGTGAACACCGCCAAGAGCGCGAGGCGCAGAAGAACTTCAACGGCGGCCTCTTCGGGGGGAACATCGGCGTATGCTCGGCGGATGACCACGAAGCCGGCCAGCGCACCGCCGACCGGGCCGAACGAGGACATCGCCAGGAGCCAGTAGAGCACGCCCCCACCTTTGGGAGGGCCGCTAGCCAGGACTCCGACGAAGTAGACCAGGAGCATGGAAACCCAGGTGGCAATTGCGGCTACGAGGACGACGCGCGACGAAGGCAGAAGCGGCTCCATTCAGCAGGCCCCGCTGCGGGAGCTTCTCTAACCGGCGAGCAGGGTGTCGTCGAACAGCGCCTCGGCAAACCCCCCGGCATCGAACGGCTGTAGATGCTCCATCTTCTCGCCGGTGCCGATCAGCTTTAGGGGCAGATCGAGTTCGTGGGAGATGGCCACGGCGATGCCGCCTTTGGCCGTACCGTCCATCTTGGTGAGCACCACGCCGGTAATGTCGACGGCCTCCTTGAAGAGGCGGGCCTGAACCAGTCCGTTCTGACCGGTGGTGGCGTCGATGGTCAGCAGGGTTTCATGGGGTGCGTCGGGCAGCTGCTTCCGGATTACCCGAACGATCTTCTCCAGCTCTTTCATCAGATTGACCTGGGTATGCAGGCGGCCGGCGGTGTCGATGATGACCACGTCGACTCCCCGGCTCTTCGCGGCGGCAATGCCGTCGAAAACCACGGCTCCCGGATCCCCGCCGCGCTCGGACTGCACCACCTCGCAATCGACCCGCTTGCCCCACTCCACCAGTTGCTCGATGGCAGCGGCGCGGAAGGTATCGCCCGCGACCAGCAGCGGTTCCTTGCCCAACTGCTTGAGGTGCCAGGCAATCTTGCCGATCGTGGTGGTCTTGCCGGTGCCGTTCACGCCCACCACCAGAATCACGGTGGGCATCTTGCTCACGTCTATGCGGGCATCCGCACCCGAGAAGTGGTCGGCGGTGATGGTGCGCAGGTGGTGCAACAGCTGCTGCGAATCGGTGATCTCGCCCGCGTCTGCCGCCTGCTCGAGTTGCTCCACGATGGAGACGGTGCTCTCAACGCCGACGTCGGCATAGATCAGGGTCTCCTCGATCCGCTCCCAGAACTCGTCATCGAGTTGGTCGAACATGATGGCCGAGAACTGCTGCTGCAGGGCCTGGCGGCTCTTGCTGAGGCCTTCGCGTAACTGTTGAAACCAGCCCCGGCGCTTGCGCTGCTTCTCATCAGGCAGCTCCACCAGGGCGCCTTCCTCCACACCGACAAAGACCTCCGACCAGTTCTGAGTCAAAGAAGCGAAACCTCCCACGGGTTGGACCGACGCTGCTCCGCGGCCGGAGCGGGCTTGAATACTATCAAAGCGAAACCGTGCCCTCCCTCTCGGAGTGTTTATCGTCGTTGGCGACGGTCAGCCTGCGCGAGAGCACGCGCGAGGTCCCGTCCGCGTCCATGGCCACGCCGTAGAGGGTGTCGGCCACCTCCATCGTCCGGCGCTGGTGGGTGATCACGATGAACTGGGTGCGATCCTGAAAGCGCCTGACCAGGGACAGGAAGCGCCCGATGTTGGTGTCGTCCAACGCCGCCTCGACCTCGTCGAGAATGTAGAAAGGCGCCGGCCGCGCCAGGAAGAGCGCGAAGAGGAAGGCTATGGCGGCAAGGGCCTTCTCGCCCCCGGAAAGCAGGCTGAGCGCACGGGGGGCCTTGCGCGGGGGCTTGATTTCGAGGACCACCCCCTTGCGCGCGTATTCCGGCGCCGACTCATCCAGTGCGGCCGCCTCCTCCGCAGCTTCCGTGACGGCGTCCGAGTCGTCGCCGTCTCGCCCGTTCCCCCTTAAGTCCTCCGCCCGCTCGCCGCCGATCTCCTCGAGTTTCAGCAGGCCGCGTCCGCCCGGAAAGAGAACCCCCACCATCTCCTCGAAGTGCTCCCGGGTCTGCTCGAAAACCTCGTTGAAGGTCGTCTCGATGTGCTCGTCCAACTCGCCGATGATCCGCGCAATCTCCGCAACCGAAGACTCCAGATCACGCCTCTGTTCCGCCAGGAAGTCGGCGCGCTCCGAGGTCTCCCTGTACTCCTGCTCGGCGAGCGGATTGATCGGCCCAATGCGCTCGCGCTTGCGTTCCAACCGTTCGAGCAGCAAGCGCAGGGTTTCGGCGTCGTCATCGCTAACGTCGCCGGCCGATAGCCCGCGGGGCGACAGATGGCGCCGGCGCAGCTCTTCGATTTCGCGCTCACGTTCGCCGATCCGGTCCCCCAGGTGGGCAAGCGCCACCTCGACCTCGACCTGCGCTTCGCTCAGTTCGGCCAGTCGCTGCTGAAGCTCGGCTTCCCGCCGTCCGTGGTCCTTGAGCGCATCGGCGAAGCCATCGGTGCGGCGGCGCGAGGCTTCGACCCCAGCCGCGAGCCCGCCCACCCGGGTCTCGAGCTCCTCCCCCAGCCCGGCGACGGTGGCGCGCAGCCGCTCGAAGACCGGGATCGCGAGAGTAAGCCGTTCCTCGCGCGCGGCCAGTCCGCCGACGATACGCCCGGCGCGGTCCCGCTGGTCCCGGGCCCGCCCCTGCTCATCCTCGTACGCGCGGCGACGCTCCCGCAGCTTGACCTGAAGGAGCATGGCCTGGGAACGCTTCTGCTCCACCCGGCCGAGCCCATTCCGGGCTTCTTCGGCCAACGCGCGCGCGGCCACCAATCCTTCACGGGCCGCGGTCACTCGAGCGCCGTGTTCCTCGTAGGCGGTCTGAGCCGCCTCCAGCTGCTCCTCCAGAGAGGCCACCACCTCCACGTCGTGCTCCCGGCGCTCCTGGGCCTCGTCGAGTTCCTTCCTGGCCTCTTCCAGCCGGCGGGAGTGCAGATTCAGTTCGTCTTCCAATCCCGCGGCCGAGCGCACGGCCTCTCGCTCCGCTTGATCGGTTTCCCGCACGAGTTGGCGGGCTTTCTCCAGGCCGGCCTCCAGTCTCGCGAGCTCCCGCTCGGCAAGCTCCCTTTCTTCGAGCGAAGCCTCGCGTTCTTTTTGGACGGCTTCGAGTTCCGCACGGGCTCCCAGGAAGACGTCGGTGCCGGCTTCCAGGCGCCGCGCAGCGTAGTAGCTACCTCGAGCCAGTTCACCTCGGAGCGTGACCGCCAGCGGTTCCGCCCTCCCCGGGACCTGCGCACCCAGAAGCGAAGCAGCGGAGGCCAGATCTTCGGCCACCAACAGCGGCGGCAATAGACGACCGAGAGCGACGGCAAGCGGCTGCGGCAGGGAGAAGTGTCGCCACAGGCTATCCGGCGGGAGGTCGGTCTGGGGTTCACCCTGCGGCGCCCTTGGGTTCTCGAGGGACTCGGGCCACACCATCTCCAGCGACCCTTCTTCTCCGAGGAGCGCGAGCTCAGCCCCGCCGGGAAGGACCACGGCGTAAGCCAGGGAACCCAGGGCCGCCCCCACCGCTCGCTCATAGCCGGGATCCACCTGGAGCAACTCGATGACCAACCGGGCCCCGTCGCGCTCGTCTCTGAGCCGGCGGGCCTGTTCCGGCACGCCTTCGCGACGGGAAATGATGGCCTGCGCCACCCGCTCGCGGGCGTCGAGGTCGGCCAGTCGCTCTCCCGCCTCCCGTGCCCTCGCCCGAGCCTGCGCCAGACCGGTCTCGAGCTGCCTCACCCGCTCCCGCGCCTCGCCGGCCGCCTCCTTGGCTTCTGCGACCAATGCCTGCGCCGACTGCCGTTCTCCGCCGAGACTATCGAGGCCGGCTTCGATTCCCGCCATGCGGTCGGCGGCGGTCCGGGACTGGCTGTCGATTTGCGCCCGCCGAGCGGCACGTTCAGCCAGCTCGCGGCGAATGAGATCCCGCTCCTGCGCGAGGCGGCTGCGATTGGACTCGAGCTCGAATACCAGGTCCTTGGCTTCTTCGTGCGCGGCCTCCCTAACTCCGAGCTCGGTGCGCGTCTCCAGCATCAGCCCGTTGAGCTCTTCGGCCGCCCGCTGCACCAGCTCCAATCTGGCCGCGCTGTAGCCGGGGGCGGCGGCGATGGAATCCACCCGCGAGCGGGCCGCCTCCAGCTCCCCTTCGGCCTGTTCCCGGCGGCGGCGCGTACGCTCGAGGTCCGCTTCCAGCCGGGACAGCCGCTGCCCCAGCGTGGCGGCACGGGATTGGATGCGCTCGGTATGCCCGCGGGCCTCGTGGTACCGCGCTGTCAGAGCTTCGCGTTCGCTAATGGTGCGCGCAAACTCCTCCTCTTCCCGGGCCCGCGAGGCTCTGATCGCCTCGAGCTCTCTCGCGCTCCCTTCGCGCGACGAGGTCACCTGAGCCCGCTTTTGTCCGCGCTCGCTCCTCTCTCGAGTTAGGGCGGTCAGTTCGACCAGGAGCAGGCGGGTGCGTGCGGCTGCCAGTTCCTCGGTGACCTCGGCGTAGCGTTCCGCCGCCGTTACCTGAGCCTTCAAGGGACGCAGGGCCTTGCGCACCTCGGTTTCGATGTCTTCGACCCGGTCGAGGTTGGTCTGCACCTTCTCCAGCTTTGCCTGCGAGCGCTGCCGGCGTTTCTTGTAGCGGCCCAGTCCGGCGGCCTCCTCGACCAAGGCCCTGCGGGCCAAAGGCGTCGAGCTCAGGAATTCCTCCACCCTGCCCTGGCTGATCACGCTGTGCATCTCGCGCCCAAGGCCCACCGCCGAGATCAGTTCCTGGATGTCGACCAGACGACAGGCCGATCCGTTCAAGCGGTAGCTGGAAGAGCCGTCTCGACTCACCGACCGGGTGACCTCCACCTCTTCGTACTCTGTGGGAAAAGCGCCGGAGGAGTTGTCAAAAGCCAGGGTGACTTCGGCGGTAGCCGCGCCCTTACGCCCCTCGCTGCCGGAGAAGATAACGTCCTGCATGTTGCGGCCGCGGATGGCTGTGGGGCTTTGCTCGCCCAGGGCCCAGAGGACGGCGTCGGCGATATTGCTCTTGCCGCTGCCATTGGGACCGATGATCACGGTCACTCCCGGTTCGATCAGGAGTTCCGTGGAGCGGGCAAAGGTCTTGAAGCCCTTGAGCCTGATGGTGTGGAGGAAGGCCATGCGCCGTCCGTCCCCTCCTCTTGTCTAGAGAGCCTCGTCCCCGTCTGGGCCGAAAGCCTCGTCCCCGTCTGGGCTGTCTTCGCGGACGACGCCCTCTTCGTCGAGCACCCCAAATCTGGTGAGCGCCTCGCGCGCCGCCTCTTGCTCGCTCTCTTTGATGCTGGTCCCCGAGCCCATGCCGTAGACCTTGCCCCTCACTTCGACCTGGGAGACGAAGCTGCGTTCGTGTGGCGGGCCGTCTTCACGCATCAGTCGATAGCGGGCTGTGGCCGGCTCCCGCAGGGCAGCCAGATACTCTTGAAGCGTGCTCTTGTAGTCCACATGCCGAGTGGTCGCATAGCGGACCCGCTCCCTGAAGGCCTCCACGATCGCAGGTTCGACGGCACCGTACCCGAACTCCAGATAAAGGGCCCCGATGAGCGCTTCCAGGATATTGCCCAGCGCAACGGCGTTCTCGGCCAACTCAGTTCTCTGCGCTTCATCGCCCGGCGCCCGCGCTCGTACCAGATCGTCCAGCCCGAGCGCCGCCGCGACCACCGAGCAACTCTTGCGGCTGACCACATAAGCCTTCAGTTTGGCCAACCGGCCCTCGGGATAGGCCGGGTACCCGGCGTAGAGGTGGGTGGAGATGGCCAGGCCGAGCACACTGTCCCCCAGGAACTCCAGCCGCTCGTAGGAGTCGGTGCGCCGGGCCACCCAGGCGGAGTGGGTCAACGCCAGGTCGAGCTTCTGCGGAGAGAGCCGTCCGGCCAGCGTGAGCAGGTCCGGGCGCTCTGGTTGTTCGCTCACTCGGTGGTTATCGGATCAGACGCGCTTCTCGATGAAATCGACGGCCGCGCCGACGGTACCGATCTGTTCAGCCTCTTCGTCGGAGATCTTCAGATCGAACTGGTCTTCCAGCTCCATGATGACTTCCACCAGATCCAAGCTGTCGGCGTCCAGGTCCTCCTGGAAGTTGGCTTCCATAGTGACGTCTTCAGCACTGACCTCGAGTTGGTCCACGAGAATGGCCTGAACCTTAGCGAAGATCTCTTCCCTGCCCATCGATTCTCCTTGCGCGAAATTTCATTGCGCCGGCGGTGCCCCTGGCACCATCCCGGCCTCGATCGAAGAACCCATTGTAGCAACGGCAGTTCCGGACACAAGCGCGCCTTACCGCCGGGCCTCGAGTTCGTCCCTTACCGCAGCCACCACATCGCTGCGCACCGCTTCGGCGGCGAACCGGAGGCCGTTCTCAATTGCCGTCCGAGAGGAGTTGCCGTGGGCGATCACCAGTAGCCCGCGAAGGCCCAGCAGGTAGGTCCCGCCATACTGCTCCGGGTCGAGTTCTTCGCGCAGACTGCGCAGCGCCGGCCGGAGCAGGACTCCGCCGAGCTTGGAGCGGATGTCGGTCTCTGCCGCGGAGCGGATTCTCAGCATGAGTGAGCGGGCTGTCCCCTCCAAGAGCTTGAGGGCCACGTTGCCGGTGAAGCCGTCGGTCACCACCACATCGGCCGCGTTGGCCAGCAGGTCGCGGCCTTCGAGGTTACCGACAAAGTTGAGGCCGCTCCCGGCGAGCAGTTCGTGGGCCGCCACCGCCAGTTCATTGCCTTTGCCCGCTTCCTCACCGATGTTCAGCAATCCCACCCGCGGGTTCTCCAGACCGAGAACCCGGTGACCGAAGACCGCGCCCAGGGTGCCGAACTCCAGCAGGTGCTCGGGCCGGCAATCGGCATTCGCTCCAGCGTCCAGGAACACCACCGGTCCTTTCTCGCCGGGGAGCAGGGTGAGTATGGCCGGCCTTTTGATGCCGCGCACCCGCTTGACCAACAACAGACCGGCGGCCAACATGGCGCCCGTGCTGCCCGCGGAGATGAAGGCCTGCGCTTCCCCATCCGCGACGAGGCGCGCGCCCACCGAGATGGACGCTTCGGGCTGATTCCGCACCGCCCGGGCGGGCTCCTCGCTGGAACTGATGACCGAAGCGGAAGGCACCATCTCGATGTATTTGGCGCCGTCGCCTGAGAACTCGGCATTGGCCCTTTCGAGCTCGGCCCGAACCACTTCGGGCCGCCCAACGAGCAGCACCCGCAGATCGGGCCCGGCGGCGGCCAATGCACCCAGCACGACCTCGCGGGGAGCGTGGTCTCCTCCCTCGGCGTCCAGGGCGATTGTGACCTGACGGACCAGGGGCGATCCTTCCATTGGCGGAGCGGTCGAGGATGGCGGGTTCGTTTCTTTCATAAAGTGCGGCGTCCTCCCGAACTCCAAGCGAGTGCGACGGCCGGAGCCGGGAGGACACCATGAGGCCTCCCCGGTGGCGCGCTCCGCGCGCGGTCCGGCGACCACTACACGATAGCAGCCGTCCCGGACCCATGGTAATCACCATCAGAGACCAGAATGACCGGGTCTCGACGAGCCGCTTGGCGCACGGGAGCAGCGGCCGCAATTCACGCCTTTGACAATCAGATTCGATTGCGCGGGTACACTTAGGCCGATGCACACCTTTCGCCGCATGATCCTGACTTTTCTCGAGGGCCACTGGTTGGCCCTCTACGCGTCCCTGTTCCTAGCCCTCGCCACCACCGGGCTCGGGTTGGTCATACCCTGGCTCACCAAGTCTGTGGTCGATCTCGCTTTGATAGGCGGGCGGGACGACCTGCTGCTTCCCCTGTCGCTGGCCATGGTCGCGGTCGGCGTGGCCCGCTTCATCACCGCTTTCCTGCGCCGGACCGTCTCCGGCAAGATGAGTCTGGCGGTGGAAACCGACGTGCGCAATCGTTTGTTCGATCACATGCAGCACCTGGGGCTGCGTTTCTACCTGCGCTCGCAGACCGGGCAGCTGATCAGCCGGGCGATGGCCGACGTGCGTGGGGTCAGGCTCTTTCTCAGCTACGGACTGATCTTCATCGTCACGCACACCCTGACTTTGATCGGGGTGACCATCTTGCTGTTCGTTCTGGAGCCCCGGCTCGCGGTGGCGGCCCTCCTGCCCGCGCCGCTGCTATTGGTGGTCGCGCGGCGGTTCAGTTCGCGCCTGCATCCCTCGCTTTACGCCATCCAGCAACGTGTGGCGGAACTCACGGCCGTGGCCGAGGAGAGAATCCTGGGCATCCGCGTGATCAAAGCCTTCGCCGTCGAAGACCTTCAGCAGGAGCGCTTTGCCGAGGCCTCCGACCGCATCTACCGGCAGAACCTAGAGGCGGCGGCGATCAGGGGCCGTTACGTGCCCCTTCTCGGCCTGCTTCCCAGCCTGAGCCTGCTCATCATCCTCTATTACGGGGGCCGCCTCGTCATCGCCGACGAGATGACGCTGGGCAGCCTGCTGGCCTTCTACGGTTACACCCTGCTCCTCGTCTGGCCGCTCCGCATGCTGGGCATGCTGGTCAGCTGGGCGGAGCGGGCGGCTGCCTCGGGTGAACGCGTGCTCGAGATCCTGGATGAAGAACCCGAGGTGTATGAGGCGGCTAACGCTGTTCCGCTCGGGCGCATCGAGGGCCGGATCGAATTCCGCGACGTGGACTTCGGCTACGACGGCCACCCCGTGGTGCGTCAGGTCTCCCTCGATATAGAGCCCGGCGAAACCGTAGCTCTGGTCGGCCCCACCGGTTCAGGCAAGACCACGCTCGCCCGCCTGATCCCCCGCTTTGCCGATCCCAGTTCCGGCAAGATCCTGGTCGATGGGACGGATCTGCGCGACGTCACCCTGCACGGTCTGCGTGAGCAACTGGGGCTCGTGGAACAGGATCCCTTCCTGTTCTCCTTGAGCGTTCGCGACAACATCCGCTACGGCCGGCCCGACGCGGGTGAGGTGGAAGTGCGGGCGGCGGCGCAGGCCGCCGCCGCCGATGAGTTCATCGAACGCTTGCCGCAAGGCTACGACACCGTGATCGGAGAGCGCGGGCTCACGCTGAGCGGCGGACAGCGCCAGCGGCTCGCCCTGGCGCGGGCCCTACTGGTCGACCCCCGGATCCTGATCCTGGACGACGCCACCTCGAGTGTGGACGCTGAGACCGAGGCCCACATAATGGCCGCGCTCGAAGGCATTCACGGCACCCGAACCACGGTCGTCATCGCCCATCGCCCCTCGACCGTGCGGCTGGCCGACCGCGTGGTGCTCATGGAACGGGGCCGCATCGTCCAGGTGGGGCCGCCCGAGGAAGTGCCCTGGCAGGAGATCCTGATTCGGGAGGCCGAGGAGGACGTGCAGCGGGAACTGGTGGCGGCAGCGCGGGAGGAAACTCTTTGAGCTCCCACGGGCGCCACTACGCGCCGGACGAGGGCCGCGCTGCACTGCGGGTGTGGCTCGACCGGCAGGCGCTGGTCCGCTTGGGCGCCTTTGCCCGGAACTACCGCTGGCAGGCGGCGGCCACTTTGCTGGTCATGCTCCTTTTCACCGCGACCGGGCTGGCCGGTCCCTACCTGCTCCGCCTGGCCATCGACGGGGGCATTCGCGAGCAGAACCTGGACTACCTCTTGGTGATCGGCCTGCTCTATCTGGGAGCCGGAGTCCTGGGAGCGGTGCTCAACGGGTTGCAGACCTACGGAGTCAACTGGGTAGGAGAGCGCATCATCCGCGACCTGCGCGACGAGCTCTTCGGCCACCTGACCTCACTGGACGTCGGCTACCACACCCGCCAACGCGCCGGCTGGGTAATCTCCCGACTGACCAACGACATCGAAGCGCTCGAGCAGCTGCTGACCGAGGGCATGACCCAGTTGGTTACCAGCGTGCTCACCCTCACCGGGGCGGCCATCATCATCATGACCATGGACTTCGAGCTCGCCCTGGTGACTCTTTCCGTCCTGCCGTTGCTGCTCGTGGCCACCGCCGTGTTCCGCACCCGAGCGGTCAAGGCCTACCGGGAAGTCAGAGAGACCGTGGCCGACCTGACGGCGACTCTGCAGGAGTCGGTCAGCGGGGTGCGGGTGGTCCAGGCGTTCGTGCGGGAAGACCGCAACCGGGAAAAATTCCACGAGGTCAACGACACCTACCGCCGCGCCAACGTATCCACCGTCTACATCTCCGGGCTCTACTTCCCCTCCGTGGAGTTCCTCTCGGCCATCGCCACAGCCATCATCCTGCTCTACGGCGGCTGGCAGGTCACGCAGGGCAATCTGACCGTAGGGATGCTCGCTGCCTTCATCGCCTACCTCTCGAGCTTCTTCGATCCCGTGCAGTCTCTTTCCGAGCTCTACAACACCTTCCAGTCGGCGGGCGCGGCCCTGGAGAAGATCTACACAGTATTGGAGACGGAACCGGACGCCACCGAGTGGCAGGGTGAAACCATTCCCGGACGCCTCCAGGGCGAGCTGAGGTTCGAGAACGTCACTTTCTCCTACGACAACGGCGGGGACGTCCTTCACGACGTCTCCATTCACATCCCGGCGGGACAGCGCGTGGCCCTGGTGGGCCCCACCGGGGCGGGCAAGACGACCATCGCGCGCCTGCTCCTGCGTTTCTACCGGCCCGATGCCGGCCGGATACTGGTGGACGGAGTCGAGCTGCAGGACTACGACATCAGGGCTTTCCGCCGCCAGGTGGGTTACGTGCCGCAGGAGCCCTATCTGTTCTCAGGCACCGTGCTCGACAACATCCGCCTGCCCAGGCCGGAGGCGACTTTGGACGAGGTCAGACAGGCGGCGCGCCGGTTGGGGGTTGACGACCTGATCGCCAATCTGCCCGACGGCTACGACACCGAGGTGCAGGAACGGGGCAGCCGGCTCTCGGCGGGAGAACGTCAGCTGGTGGCCTTCGCCCGAGCGTTCTTCGCCCAGCCGTCCATCCTGATCCTGGACGAGGCGACCTCCAGCGTAGACCCAGGCACCGAGCGGCGGGTGGAGCTCGCCCTGGGCCGTCTGTTGGCCGAGCGCACCTCTTTGATCATCGCCCACCGGCTCTCCACGGTGGAGCGCTCAGACCGGATCCTGGTGGTGGCCGACGGGCGTATCGTCGAGGACGGGTCCCACCAAGAACTGCTGGACCTGACCGGCTCCTATGCCGCCCTTTACCGAAGCCAGTTGCTTGCCGCTTCCCACGGCCACGACGCCGCTCTCGGCTTCGACGGCTGGACCGGAGCGGTCGAAGGCGTCTAGCTTTCTGGTGCTTGGTCTCCGAATTCCCCGCTCGTAATCAATTCTTCACCATTCCTTAGCAATTCACTCGCATTTTGCGGGTAGAATGCCATTGTGTGCAGAACGTTTGTTCGATACGCTGGTGTTTGGAACCGACGTTTCGTCCCAAGTCCTATAGACAATAGTACTTGTGGGAGATACAATGTGCGGGTTTGCCTCAGGAGGGTCCCCCAGGGGACCTTCTCCAAAGGGGTCTAAGCCTCAGGATGTTTTTACTCAGCAAGACGACAAAGAGGGATACGTGCCAACGATGGCGATGAGAACCAACAGCGATGCAGCGATGGGCGAGGGTCGGACCATCGTAGACATCCCGGGACTGCTTCAGGCCGGCCAGGAGCGTGGCTACGTCGTCACCGACGAGGTGATGGCACTGGTCGAGGATTTCGACATGACCACCGACGATATCGAGGACCTCTACTCGCAGCTTTTCGACCTCAACGTCGAGGTCTACGAGGAGGCCCCGGTGGATGCAGGCGGTTTGGAGAAGACCGCCCCCACTCTGGATCTTTCCGTGGAGACCGTCACCAACGATCCGCTCCGGCTCTACCTCAAGGAAGCCGGGGAAGTCCCACTGCTTACAAAAGACGAAGAAGTTCAGCTGGCAAAGCGGATCGAAGCCGGCGACATGATGGCCAAGGACAAGATGATCAGCTCCAACCTGCGCCTCGTGATCTCGATCGCGAAGAACTACTACACCCAGGATATGGACCTGCTCGACCTGATTCAGGAAGGCAATACCGGGCTGATTCGTGCGGTGGAGAAATTCGACTACCGCAAGGGCTTCAAGTTTTCGACCTACGCCACCTGGTGGATTCGCCAGGCGATAACCCGTGCCATCGCCAACCAGGATCGCAACATCCGCATCCCGGTGCACATGATCGAGAAGATCAACAAAATGATGCGCACTGAGCGGAAGATGCTCCAGGAGTCCGGACGGGAACCCACAGACGAGGATCTCGCGACGGAACTGGCCATCGAGCCCGAGGAAGTGCGGGAGATGCGCAAGATCGCGCAGCGCACCACCTCCCTGGAGACGCCGATCGGCGACGAGGAAGATGCAGAACTGGGCGATTTCATCGAAAACACCAGCACACCTGACCCCGCGGAGGCAGTCTCCAGCATCATCGCCCGGGAGAGTCTCGATCGAGTGCTCAAGAGCATGGACGAACGTGAACGAAAAGTGGTCGAGCTTCGCTTCGGGCTGAAGGGTGAGCACCCGCGCACTCTGGCCGAGGTGAGCTCCCGCTTCAACGTCAGCCGCGAGCGCATCCGGCAGATCGAAGCCAAGGCCCTCGAGCAGATCAAGGCATCGTCCGAAATCCAGGCGATGCGCGAGTCGGCTTGAGGAGATCCGAGAGACCGAGGATGAGCCTCAGAGGGCGCCTTCGGGCGCCCTCTCCCATGCTCTAGACCGACACGCCGGCCGTCAGACCGACACGCCGGCCTTCCGTTGGCGGCGTAAGGCCCGGGCCACCTCGTCCAGAATTCGTTCGGCGACCACCTCTTTGCCCGTCCGGGCCACTTCGACGTCGCCCTCCGGCGTTAGGATGACCACTTCGTTCTCATCCACATTGAAGCCGATATCGCTGCGCGAGATGTCGTTGAAGACGATCATGTCCAGGTTCTTGTGCTCCAGCTTTCCCCGAGCGCGCTCCAGACCCTCCATCCCGAATTCGGCGGCAAACCCAACGACAAAGCGGCCGCCCTCCAGTGCCGCTACCTCGCAGAGAACATCGGCGGTGGGCTCCAGTTGGATGGTGAGGTGCTCCCGCCTCTTTTCCATCTTGCCGTCCACGTTCCTGCCGACCCGATAGTCCGCCACCGCCGCCGCCATGATGAGCACGTCGACCTCGGGCAGGCGGGCCATGACCTCGCGATAGACGTCGTCCGCGGTGGAAGCTTCCACCTGGTTGACCCCGGGCACTTTGGGCAACTTGACATTGGAGTGCACCAAATCGACCTCGGCCCCCCGGTCATGGGCAGCACGGGCCAGAGAGAAGCCCATCTTCCCCGAGCTGCGGTTGCCGATGTAGCGCACCGCGTCGATCGGTTCCTGGGTGCCCCCGGCGGTGACCAATACCCTGAGTCCCCGCAAATCGCTCTTCCTCTCTACCTGCAGACGAAGCTTGACCTCGGCGACGATGCCGTCGGGCTCGGCCATCCGTCCGGCGCCGTAGACCCCGCAGGCGAGCTCGCCTTCGTCGGGCTGCACGACCACGACCCCCCGCTGTTCGAGCAGGGCGAGATTCTGCTGAGTGGCGGGATGAGACCACATGTTGGCGTTCATGGCGGGAGCCACCAGCACGGTGCCGGAAAAGGCCAGATAGGTGGTCGTCAGCAGGTTGTCGGCGACACCCTGGGCCATCTTGGCCAGGGTATTGGCCGTGGCCGGGGCGATCAGGAGAAGGTCGGCGTCGCGGCCCTCCTCGACGTGCGCGATGCCCGAGTCGCTACGGAGCCACTGCGCGTCTAAGTGCACGGGGTGGCCGGAAAGCGTCTCGAAGGTGAGGGGCCCCACGAACTGAGTGGCGGCCGGAGTCATCACCACGGTTACGTCGACGCCGTTGCGTTGCAGTCCCCGCAGGATTTCAACGGATTTGTAGGCGGCGATACCGCCGGTGACCCCCAGCAGGACCTTGGGCTGGCCACTAGTGATCATAACCGGAAGAAAGGCGGCTCGGCGTTAGCCGGCCAGGCGATATCCAATCTCGCCCTCCGCCACTTCTTCCATGGCGATGGTCAGGTAATTACGGGTGGGACCGGTAACAAGGGGCGGCGCGAAGTCCTCGAGCCCGCCGCCTTCGCCCAGGCTGCGATAGTAGCTGTTGATCTGGCGCGCCCGGCGGGCGGTCACCATCACAGCGGAATAGCGGTTGGGAACCTCGCCCTCAGGGGCGTTCTTGCTAAGTCCAGCCAGAATGTCGTCCACGGTCGGCTTATTCATCCGCTAGTCACCTCGTCGCAGTGTGGGGGATTCGGTATCAGTGCTGGTGTCGGGCAGAATCGTGGACGCGAATGTCCTCGATTATGCGGGCAAGCGAATCCGCCGCCTCGCAGACGTCCACATTGACTATAGCATAGTCGAATTCCGGGGGTTTTCCGTGCTCGTCGCGACCAGCGAGTTCCTCGCGGGCGTGATCCATGCGCCGCTGGATCTGGCCTTCGCTCTCGGTGTCTCGTCTGCGCAACCGGGTCTCGAGCTCTCCCAGATCGGGCGGGGCCACGAAGACCATGACCGCATCCTCTACGGCGTCGTGCACCTGCATGGCGCCCTGCAACTCGATCTCCAGGAGCACGTCGCAGCCACGGCGCAAGCTGTCCTCAACCGCTTGGCGCGGCGTGCCGTAGAGATTGCCGCCGTACTCCGCGTGCTCCAAGAAGTCGCCCCGGTCCATGCGTTTCTTGAAATCCTCGCGCACGAGAAAGAAGTAGTCGCGTCCCTCCTCCTCCCCACGCCGCCTCTTCCGAGTGGTGGCCGAGACGGATAACCGCAGGTCGCGAAAGCGGGGCCGGATCTTGGCGATCAAAGTGCCCTTCCCCGCGCCGGACGGTCCCGAAATGACGATGAGCCTGGCTATGGCTCTGAAGTTACGAGGAAGACTCGAGGAACTCGATCAGCTCGCGCCGCTGACGCGGAGTCAGACCAATGATGGTCTTCGAAGAACTCACCCGGCACTTCTCCAGAACCTTGGAGGCCTTGACCCTTCCGAACTTGGGAACGGCCATGATGAGGTCGAAGACCTTGGCGGTGTGGACGTATTCCGGAGGGTCCGAAAGGACGTCGGTGATGTGGACCTCGCCCACCTTGAGTTGTTGCTTAAGACGGGCACGTTCCGATCGGATACCGTTGGCGCGCTCGAGCGCTTCCATGCGCTGCTGATGGCTTCGCTCTGGAGTCTGCGCTTGAGGTTGTGCTGTCACGGTGTGGTCGACCACGCGCCCATTATACTTACAGGCGTATCCTGCGCAACTGCTCTTGCGATTGGTGCGGGGTATCCGGTTTTCGAGAAGTACTTCCGAGGAGGTTACATGAAGGGCCGACTTAACCAGGCTTGGCTGCTGGCTTTACCGGTGGCGCTTGCCTTGAGTCTTTCGGCGTTGGGGTGCGCAGACAGCGAGCCTTCCGCGCAAGACGCCCTCTCCCAGGCCGCCACCTGGATAAGCGACGCTCCCACCGTGGCCGAAGGCGATGAGCATGTCTGGACCTTCGCGCAGGGAGGCTCTCCCGCCCGACATAGGCAGGGAGACTCTCCGGGAGCCGCCGCCTTCGGCCCCGTCATCGCCGACGGAGACACTTATTTCATTGCCCTCGCGGAGGATGAGCCCTGGTACGAGGTGCGTCCCGGGGACGTCAACGAAATCTGGACCGCGGACGAATTCAACCAGGAGACCAAAGAGGGGGTCGCCACTCTCCTGGTCGCCGTTCGCCTGGTGAACCCCCTGCGCCTGATCGAGCTCGTGGAGCCGGAGGGAATCGCGGTCGAAGAAAGCGCCGAGTTCGAGGACGCGTGGCGGTTGACCGGAGACATCAGCGCTCGCAGCGTCGCTGCAGAAGGCCTTGACCAGGTGATCATGGACGCCGTGGCCGAGAACCCGCTTTACCCCGGGGACATCAAGATGGCCCTCGACGTCGACAAGGAAACCGGAGCTCCCCTGGGCGCCGAGTTCCGGCCGATTTACGGAGAGGACTTCTCCTATCGCTTCTCCCGCCTGGAAGAAGCCGGAGATTCGGTAGAACTACCCGAGGTTCCCGAGGACGCCCGCGACATCCGAGAACTGCTTGGGGGCGGGAGCGGCTAGAGACCCAGAGCGCCGCCCCGGTGAGCGCAACCGGTGAGCTCGTCGAGAGTCAATCCCCGGTGAGCGAGCTCACTCCCCAGTTCCCGCGCAAGCCGGGCATACAACCAGGGGTCGCGAAAGGCCGAAGCGCCCACGGCCACCGCGCTCGCGCCCACGGCCAGGTAATCGATGACGTCCTCGACCGAAGCGACTCCGCCCATGCCGATAATCGGCACCTCGACCGCGGCCGCCACTTCCCAGCAGAACCGGAGGGCGAGCGGCTTGATGGCAGGCCCGGAGAGGCCTCCCGTGGTTCCGCCCAAGTATGGATTCAAGGTCAGCCGATCGAGCACCAGCCCTTTGAAGGTGTTCACCAAGGAGATAGCGGTGGCTCCGGCCTCGACCGCAGCCTGAGCCACAGGTACCGCATCTGTCACGTTCGGGGTTAGCTTCACCGCCAGCAACCCTTGCCACACCGCGGCCACGCCGCG